>CAMBMO010000008.1 GCA_945868805.1 Singulisphaera sp. GP187 | reverse complement strand
CTGACTGCGTTGATGGCACTCAGCAGCGCAATCGGCGGACCGGTCAGCGGTTTGCTGACGAAGCAACTCGACTACCCGATGTTCTTTCTGCTGACGATTCTCGTCGGTGCTCCCGGCATGGCACTGATTGCGTTTGTGCGGCGGCCGAGCGCGCACAACGTCGGCGCGTTCCGTACGATCAGTTGATGCAACGACTTTTGCTCTGCGTTCTTCTTGCGGGACAGGCATGTGGCACTTTTGGCTGTGTGTCGAAACTTACCAAGACACACGACGCGACCGACGACTCAGAATCCGACGCTGTGTTGCGAACCTATATGCAAGAGCAGACGAAGTTCGAGCAGTTACGCGCGGAACTCGCGCCGATCGTGCGGCAAGTCACGATCGTGCTACCGCTTGAGTGCGATTCGGCACTCATAGGAATCTCCGATGTCGCCACTCGCGACGTAATCCTTGACGTTGGCGCGATGGCTGGGATCTACTCGTCCACTCGTGCGTACGCACCCGATCCACGCATCGGACTGGCGGATTTGATCATCACTTCAATGGCCATTCGGCAGGCACTGGTGATTGCTCAGGCTGCTGGTCCATATCCATCGATGAATCCTATGATCGCCACGATTGGGTCAGTCGAGGCGGACTTGAAAGTGCTTGGGGCAAAGTGGCTGACCCCTGAAGCACTCGAGCAAATTCGCGTTATGAGCGAGGAAGTGACCGAAAGGGGCGTGGTTCCTCTTGCGGGGCGATTGAAAGTTAATCAACTACTCGCGATAAAGTTCCGAATTCCCGCAAGCATTCAGATCGATTCTTCGTTCGTTCAGTTTGACGACAATGGTGTGCTCGAGCGCGGACTCGGCGAGATGCACGCGCTCAGAATCTCTGCGGAGGAAGCGGGCGATCTCCTTGCGACGATGCCTCTCGCGTTGGAATTTCGTGCGCGCCGTGCGGTGTTAGCGACGCTCTACACGCCAGAGATCGTGAAGTTGCGCGAAGAGTTCTCAGAGCTCGCGGCGCAGTCAAAGCAACTGCAGGGTTTGCAAGAACTGAAGCATTTGGAATCGCTCGACAAGCTTGGGGCGTTGGACAAGCTTGGGGCACTGGATCAGCTGGCGGCGTTGGACAAGCTTGGGGCGTTAGACAAGCTGAGTGGGCTTGAAGAATTGAAGTCACTAAGGCGCCTCGAGCAGTTGGACAACCTCGATGGAATCCAATCGCTCAAGGCGCTCGATGAGATCGTTGCGTTTAGGTGGGTCGCACTCGCCGTGATCGCGTTTGGTCTGTTCGGACAGGCCGCAGTGATCGCCTGGGCAATGAAGCGCGGCAAGTGAGTGGAGCGCATTACACTCGCCAAACTCCCATGACTGACCAGACGACCCAGCCCGACAATCCCGCCAAGCCCGACTACAAGACGACTCTCAACCTTCCCAAGACTTCGTTTCCGATGAAGGCGAACTTGGCGCAGGCCGAACCCGCGACGCTCGCGCGCTGGCAGGCACAAGGGATGTATCAGCAGATCGCTGCCGCACGCGCCGACGCACCGAAGTTCGTCTTTCACGACGGTCCGCCATACGCGAATGGATCGATCCATGTCGGGCACTTGCTGAACAAGGTCTTGAAAGATCTCGTCGTGCGCACCGCGCTGATGGAAGGTCGCGCATGTCACTATGTCCCAGGCTGGGATTGCCACGGACTTCCGATCGAACACCGTGTGATGACTGGTCTCGTCGAAAGCGGCAAGGCTGCGAAGTTGGAAACGCTCAGCGACGAGCATCGACGCATGGCGATTCGCCGCGAGTGCGCGGCGTACGCGACGAAGTTTATCAAGACACAAGCAGAGCAGATGAAACGCTTGCTGACGCTTGCGGACTATGACCATCCTTACTTCACGATGCAGGCGGAGTACGAATCGGGCACGCTTGAAGTTTTCGCTTGTCTACTTGAGAAGGGATATGTCTTTCGTCAACTCAAGCCCGTTCACTGGTCGATCGCAAATCGCACTGCGCTCGCCGAGGCGGAACTGGAATATGAAGACCGGGTCGATCCATCGGTCTATGTCGATTTCGAAGCGGCGGATGCTGCGAAAGTCGCCATCGCGTTCGACTTTGAGTGCGAGTGCACTCCATGCTTCATGATTTGGACGACAACGCCGTGGACTTTGCCCGCGAATCTTGCCATTGCAGTGCATCCGAGGCAGAAGTACGCACTGGTCGAAATGGATGGATCGCTGACCATCGTTGCTGCGGAAATGCTTGAGAAGCTCGCATTGGTTGTCGGCGCGACGACGGTCGTGAAGAAAGCAGAGGCAGATGGCAGTGCTCTTGTGGGTCTTGAGTATCGCCATCCATTCTGCGACCGTACGAGTCGCATCGTCGCGGCCGAGTATGTGACGATGGAAGATGGAACTGGATTGGTGCATACCGCGCCGGGTCACGGCGACGACGACTATCGCACGGGCTTGCGAGAGGGACTGCCGATCTACTGCCCCGTGCGCGATGATGGAACATTTGACGAGACGGTGCCTGCGTGGCTTCAAGGCAAGATCGTTTGGGATGCCAACACGCTCGTCGTCGATCACCTGCGCACAAGTGGGCACTTGGTGCATGCTCTGCAGTTCACACACTCCTATCCGCACGATTGGCGAAGTCGTACACCGGTCATCTTCCGAGCGACCGAGCAGTGGTTCATCGGTGTTGACAAGCCGAGCACCAAGAGCAGTGCTGGTGCGGCGAGTTCGCTGCGTGCGATGGCACTCGATGCGGTCAACAACACGATCAAGTTCGTCCCAGAGTGGGGGCGCAATCGACTGCGCGGAATGGTTGAAAACAGGCCTGATTGGTGCATCAGTCGTCAGCGTTCGTGGGGATTGCCGATCCCTGCATTGCGACAAGCGGATGGCACGGTCTTCATGACTCCGGCGAGTGTTCGTGCGGTTGCTGTGTGTGTTGCGGCGAAGGGGAGCGATGCGTGGTTCACGCTTTCGCCAGCGGAGTTGCTTGCGGCATACGACGCCGCCACGGATGCGGACGCACCAAAGTCGCTCGACATCGCATCGCTGACAAAGATGCACGACATCTTCGATGTTTGGTTCGAGGCGGGATCGTCATGGAATTCGGTCTTGCGACAACGCAATCTCGGATTTCCGAGTGCTCTCTATCTGGAAGGATCCGACCAGCACCGTGGATGGTTTCAGCTCTCGCTTCTGCCCGCGCTCGGGGTCACGGGCAAGCCACCATTTGATGCGCTTGTCACCCACGGATTCTTGGTCGACAAAGATGGTCGCAAGATGAGCAAGTCGCTCGGAAACGCACTCGAGGTCGAGACACTGCTGAAGGACTACGGCGCCGAAGTCGCGCGCTGGTGGGTTTCGGGAGTTGCATACGACGGCGACATCCGTATCGACTTGGACTACTTCAAGGTGGCGGGGGAGTCCTATCGAAAAGTGCGAAATACCCTGCGATTTCTGCTCTCAAACTTGTTCGATGCGCCTGCGTGGACCGAATCCGAAGCGACGGCTCTCGCGCTCGCGTCCCCGAGTCAGTCGCTCTGCGGATGGCTGATGGGAGAACTCGCTACGCTCGAAACCGAAGTGCGCGCTGGATACGCGGCGTACGACTTCCGGCGGGCGCACTTGGCGATCTTTGACTTCTGCAACGAAACGCTTTCTGCGGTCTTCTGCGCAGCGGCGAAGGATCGACTCTACTGCGATGCCGCGGATAGCCCACGACGCCGTGCGACGCAAGCGACGATGCGAGTTGCGATGGAGGTTCTCTGCAGATTGCTCGCGCCGATTCTGCCACACACGGCCGAAGAAGCGTGGAAGGCACTGCGCGGCGAAGGCGCTCCGCTGCTCTTCACCCAATCGCACGTTGGACTTGTGGTAGGTCGCGATGCGGGATGGGTCGAAGTAATGTCAGCCTGTGCGAGTGTCAAGAAGGCGCTCGAAGTCGCAAAAGAGTTAGGCATCGACAATGCGCTTGATGCGGCGGTCGAGATTCCCGATCCACACGGGACGCTCGCCGCGTTCTTGCCAGAACTCGCGGACATTTGCGGAGTTTCGCGCGTCACCCTCGGCGGCAAAGCAAGCACCGTGACCGTGACCGACTTGCGTGCCCAGCCCAAGTGCGATCGATCATGGCGGCGAGATGCAACGGTGCGCCAGCGCGCGGATGGCGGCATGCTGAGCGACCGCGATGCGCTTGCGGTGGGTGTGTAAGTGCCTGTCCAGCAAAAATTTGCGTGCACCAGCGAAAAGCCGACACTTTTCTTGAGTTTGCCAACTGGTTGTTGAAACTAGTTGTATGGTCCACGAAGTCGGTTCATTCGAAGCAAAGACTCGTTTGTCGGAACTCCTGAGACTTGCCGCAAGCGGTGACCAAATCATCGTCCTGCGACGAGGCGAACGAATCGCCGTGATTGTCGGCAACGATCGCTACGAGCAGCTCACGAAACCGGCGAAGAAAGACTGGCGTGAGTCGCTCCAACAGTACTGCGATGAGCGGATGAAGTCGGGACGAGGAATATCGACCGAGGACTTCGACGCGATCATGGCAGAGTCGAGGGCGCAGCAGCGATGATTGTCGTGGACGCGTCCGTTGCAGTCGCTGTGATTCTGACCGAGCCTGAGTGCGGGGAAGCACTCTCAACACTGAAAACGACCGACATCCTTCACGCGCCGAGTTTGCTTGTGTACGAGGTGACGAATTCCATCGCTGCTGCCGTACGCCGCGAACGAATGACCGAAACCGAAAGTCACATTGCGGTCGCGCGGTTTAATGAACTTCCGTGGTCGTTCGAGACACATGCCGGGACGCTTCGAGTCGATGACGTTCTTCAACTCGCAATCCGCCACCGTCTGAGCGCCTACAACGCGAGTTATCTCGAACTCGCATTGCGTTGCAAGTGCCCGATTGCGACACTGGATTTCGAATTGCGTAAAGCCAGCAAGAAGGAAGAGCTGCAAGTACTCCTGCGAGACCGCAAGAGACGCACCTGACCGCGCGTCAGCTGACCTTCGACCCGGCCTTCACAGGCTTGTCGACTGTCAAGAGAAACACATCGCGTTCGTCTGGACCTGGCTTTTGCCCTTCGACCACCGGCGCTGGCTCGCCCTTCAGATCGCTCGCAGCAAGAATCATTCCTTGGCTGATTTCCCCGCGTAACTGGCGTGATTCGAGATTTGCAACGATGATCACTTGCTTGCCGACAAGGCTGGTCGGGTCGTACCACGCCTTGATTCCAGCGCAGACTTGTCGCCCTTCTGGCGTCCCATCATCGAGACGAATCTTCAGCAACTTGTCCGCATTGGGATGAATCTCGGCACTCAAGATCGTCGCAACACGAAAATCAATCTTCGCAAAGAGGTCGTACGCGATCGCGGGAAGCGGTTCGCTCATTGACCGGCCTTAGCGGGATTTCCAGCGGGACTCACTGGCGGGTTCACGGGGTTCGCTGCATCCACGGGCGCGACCGCACTGGGATCCGCCACCTTCTTTGGGTTGACGAGTGCAAATCCATGTCGAGCTGTCAGTGCATCGAGCGTGAACAAGTCCTGTGGGCTTCCCGACGCGGCATCGGTGGCGACGACTGATCGGAAGCGTGGGTTCGCGACGAGTGTCGGGACATCTCCGCGGTGCATCTGGATAATGCTGTCAATTCGCACGACCGCAATCGCCAATTTCTCCGGCGCTGGAAGAACAAGTGTGCGCTCGGTCACCGGCAAGTCCGAAATCTGGCGACCAGTTGGAAGACTCATCGCACGTTCGACGACTGCCTTGACGACATCGGGAGCGGATCCAAGAACGGGCAACTGCCCCGGGAATTTCAGCCCGAACTGCAAGAATTGCAACTCGCCTTGTCGAAGATCGCGGAATGCTTCGACAGAAACGCCGTAAGTCGCCGCAACAGCACCGAGCCCCTGATCGATTGCTTCTCGCTGAATCTCGCTGGTCATGCCCTGCAGTTTTTCAAATCGAGCGAGGCTGTTGAGATCAGCGACGAGCGCGTCACGCACAGCATCAACGGTTGTCGGTGCGCTCGATGGTTCCGCGGCGGTCACTCGAAACGCGAAGAGATCTCCGGCGGCGTCCTGCAAGATGGGACTCGTCACGCCGACTTGCACGATCAATGTTGATTTTCCGCCAAACTCCCTCAGAGCTCCAACAAGCTGGCCGGCGTTGACAGGCTGTGCTCCAAACTTGGTCGTCGTCGCGATTCCGAGCCCAGGAATCTGCGAAACGTCCTTGGGGGCGAGCCATCCGTCGCCATTGGTCTGGACCGTCGGGGCCACGATCGCAAACTTCGCTGCGATCTCGTCTGCGAGCGTCGCAAGTGGAACCTGGTTTGCATTCGATTCCGCAGTCAGTGTGTAGTAACCGTTGACCTGAGGGATGCCACGCATCGACAACTGCATGCGATCTGAGATGAACTTCGAAATCTCCTTGCTCTTCTCCGCATTGATCGAAGCGAGCACTTTTGCGCGCACCGCAGTTCGGGATCCGTCAAAACTCGGAGCCTCGGGAGGTGTCGACGAAATCGGCAGTGGCGCGAATTCAGCCTGATGCTCGATCCAATATTTTCGAAGTTCGATGTTGGAGAGGGCAGGGCTTTGTTCGACGAGCGCGGTGACCGCAGTGGATGGGATCGAAATCCACTCGAGCTTGATTCGGTCATCGAGCCGGTATCCAAATCCATTCGTTCCCTCGCCACGTTTGATTGCACCGAATGCCAGAAGCTGTGCTTGAAGAGCTGCTTCGCTCGGAGCGCCGACTTCAACCTTCGACTTCACTCCATCAAGGACAACCATTTCGCCCGAGACTGCGGCCAGAAGCGCGGCTGCGGATTGTTCGAGGCGGGTGGAAGAGATTCGGGCAGGACCGCTCGTGACGAGATTGACATATCGATCGACTGCGTTCAGCTTCGCAAGAGTCTCGAAGACCTCGGTCGGAGTCTGGCCGCTCTCTCGGCAGAGTGCCGAGATCAGATTTCGCTCCGGAACCTTGTTTGCCGCCGCCACTTCAGCGAGTCGAGCCTGACCATTCGCGGCGCCACCAACGAGTCCCGCGCGCTCCGCTTCGAGTGTCAGCAAGTACCAATGAACGGGATCCTTTTCCAATCCGAGCGTGCGCACGAGGGGATCGCCGATCATGCCGATGATCCGGGTTTCCTGCTGGAGTCGAGCAATATCGCCTTCCGTGATGACTTCGCCATCGACGGTCGTCGCCCAAGTCGACCGCCCAGTGAGAACTTCGGTCAGGAAGGAGCTGCTGCGATCGAAGACGAGCCACGAGACCATCAGGAATGTCATCCCGACAATCAAAATCCAGCGCGATATCTTTTCGTTTTTTCGGAAGAATTTCAGCATGACGATTTCCTCTGGTTTTTCTAGAAAAAGAGCGCACGGACGGTCTTCGTCCGCGCGCTCTGGGATGCACTTGTCACACGATCAGCGATAAAACTCGACGATGAGATTGGTGTTCACGTCGAATGGGATTTGTTCGGACGATGGGGTCGCGAGCACTCTTGCGACCAACTCCGCTGGGTTGACTTCGAGCCATCCCGGAACGATGTGTCCCGCGAGGCTTTCCATGTTTTCGCGAACGAGCTTTGTCACACCTTCACGAAGGGTGATCGTCATCCCAGGAGCGCAAGCAAAGGATGGTCGGTCAACCTTGTGACCGTCAACCTTGATGTGACCGTGAACGACCATCTGTCGGGCGGCCCAGATCGTGCGCGCGAAACCAGCGCGTCGGACCAAGTTGTCCAAGCGACGCTCGAGATTCTGAAGGAGGACTTCTCCGGTGTTGCCCTTGCTACGACCAGCTTCGGCGAGATAGCGCCTGAACTGTCTCTCAAGAACGCTGTAGTGGTATCGAAGCTTCTGCTTCTCGTCCTTGCGGATGCCGTACGGCTTGGCGCGCTTGCCACGAAAGCCGTGCATCCCTGGTGGGGTCAGTTGGCGCTTCGCAGTGTGCTTGGGAATATCCGCAATTGGAACACCGACGCGACGAGAGAGTTTGACTTTGGGACCGATATAGCGTGCCATGGGTAGTTGGGCATTGAACAACAATCGAGGGCAGATGTCAAGACATTGGCGAACTGTCCCAGCGGGACCTCGATCACGTGCTAATACGCTCTCGAATCGCTCCGCTGGCGCCAATTCAGGAATGCGCGGTTCAGGACTCGATAACCGCCTGGGGTGGGGTAGTCCCCGGTGAAGTACCAGTCGCCGGTGTGGTTGGGCATCGCTCGACGAAGGCCTTCGACCGTCTGGTAGATGACGTCGACTTCGCCCGCCCACTCTCCAGACTTCGGTCGAATGAGTCTGGCGACCTCGGCGGAGATCTCATCTTGGGTGAAACGGTCGTAGATCAGCCGGACATGGTTTTTCATCCGATCTGGCGGGAGTTGATCTTGAGCCTTGCAGAGGGACTCAACTTCGTCCAGAACCGATTCATCGCCTCGCGCTCGCACGAGGTTGATCGCAGCCTCGAAAGCAATAAATCTCCCAAGCTGACTCATGTCGATTCCGTAGCAGTCCGGATAAAGAATCGGAGGAGCACTGCTCGCGACCAGGATGCGCGCAGGATTCAACCGCGAGAGAATCGTAATGATGGAATCGCGCAAGGTCGTGCCGCGCACGATTGAATCGTCGACTGCAATGAGCGTGTCCCCTGGTCGGATTGTGCCACGCGTGATGTCATACACATGACTGACGAGATCGCGACGTGCCGCATCGTGGGTTATGAAAGTGCGAAGGCGCTGATCCTTGTGTGCGACCTTTTCGGCTCGCACTCGCACGTCCATCAGTGTGCGAATGCGATCGGGCGTCGCTCGCCCCTCCGCCACAAGTTTGCAGACTTCGTCGGCGCCACGCTTGCGAAGAATTCGTTCGGTCTCCTGTAGGAGTCCCAGATACGCACTCTCCGAAGTATTCGGAATGAACGAAAAAACCGCACGATCGACCGATTCTCCGAGTCGTTCAAGGATCCTGGGCGCAAGGTTTTCGCCGAGTCCTTTTCGCTCCTCGTAGATTTCGTGGTCATTTCCTCGGCTGAAATAGATCCGCTCAAAGGAGCACTGTCGGATCGGTCGGGGATCGGCGAATCGCCCGTTCGTAATCGTGCCATCGCGCTTGACGCTCAGCACATGGCCTGGTTCAAGTGCCTCGATCTGCTCGACATCCACATCGAAGACCGCAGCGAGTGCGGGTCGCTCGCTCGCGACGGCGACGACCTCGTCGGTGATGAGAGTGAACGCAGGTCGGATTCCGGCTGGATCGCGGCAGACGAAGCAATCTCCATTGCCGACCAATCCACCGAGTGTGTATCCACCGTCGAATTTTTCTGTCGCTTGACGCAGGATGCGCTCGTAGTCCAACTGCGTGGAAACTTCGCCGGCGAGTGCACGTCCTTCGAGACCCGAAAAAGATCCAGGACCCATCGTCGAGATCAGCTGGTCATGCTCGCAGTCGATGGCGTAACCGATCTTTTCAAGGACGACTCCCGTATCGCTTCCGCCCACAGGGGCGAGTCCGTACTCGACGAGCATCTCGAAGAGCTCGGACGAATTGGTCAGGTTGAAATTCCCCGCAAGCGCGAGATTTCTGCTGGCGATGATTGACCGACGCAGAAATGGATGGCACGCTTCGGCGGTTCTTCCACCAAATGTTCCGTAGCGCAAGTGTCCAAGCAGGACCTCACCCAGGAGTGGAAGGCGCTTCTTGAGTTCGAGCACGGAGATCGATCTCAACGCCTCGTCACTCATACTGCGGATCGGCGTGAGAGCATCGTCGAAGAGTCGTTCGACTGGATTGCGCTTTCCCGATCGCGCTCGTTCCATGAACAGCTCGCCTGGTGGCATGTCGAATCGCACGCTGGCGATCCCCGCGCCATCTTGGCCTCGATTGTGTTGCTTCTCCATTAGCAGGTAGAGCTTCCGCAGTCCCCATGCTGGATCACCATACTGCTCTTGAAACCACGTGATCGGTTTGCGCAATCGAACCAGCGCAAGTCCGCATTCGTGTGTGAGCAGGTCACTCATGGAAGGGCAGAAGGGTAGCGGATGGACTTCAGCCACGGCGCGTCCGCCGACGACCGAAATCTAAGCCAAAACCTGGTCGTTGACCGATTCGCTTCGTCTTGCACGCAGGACGGGAGTGGGTTCGGTGGGTCGGCTGATGACAAGAATCGGGGCGATCGCTGGCAGTTGCTCGCAGAAGAGTCGCCGTGCGAGGATCGGACAATTGCATTCCTGCGAAAGATGCAACAGAATCAGGTGCCGAACACTTCCAGTCGCGGTGAGGGCACGTACCGCATCGACCGCTTGGGTGTTCGACAAGTGGCCACGACCGCCCATGATGCGTTGCTTCAAGAAGTATGGTCGTGGCGAGTTGCGCTGCATTTCTTCGTCGTAGTTGCTCTCGATTGAAAGAATGTCGAGCCCCGCGAACCCATCGAGAAGTTCATCACTCACGGCGCCGAGATCGGTTGCGTGACCGATGTGTGCATTTTCGCAGTCGAAACGAAAGGCCGTCGATCCGACATCGTCGTGTGGAACGGCGATCAGTCGAACTTCCGCGGTCGATCCCAGAGAAAATGCCGATTCCATTGGTCGAAGGCACGCCGCTGGAACACCCATCGAAAGCGCAAGTTCCGCATGGGCGCGTCGAACGATCACCGGAACTGGAGATCGTTGAAGTTGCCGTACCCAGGAAAGCGACCAGTGGTCTCGATCAAGATGCGTAAGAAAGATGGCTCGCAAAGTGTGGCAGTGCGCGGCAGCACCTGCCGCAACAAGCGCCGCACGCACGCGACGGGGAGTGAGGCCTGCGTCGATCAGCACGAACTTTCCCGAATCATCAAACGAGACTGCCGTCGCGTTGCCTCGCGAACTGCTCCCGAGCACGCAGATACGCGCAGTCATGCCCAAGACTCTGGCGAGCAGTTGCTCTTGCCATCGAGT
Organism: Singulisphaera sp. GP187; assembly: GCA_945868805.1. Lineage (GTDB taxonomy): Bacteria > Planctomycetota > Phycisphaerae > Phycisphaerales > SM1A02 > F1-60-MAGs104. The sequence continues at coordinate 87,330 of CAMBMO010000008.1, read as the reverse complement.
GCGCGGGGGGAGTGCAAATGACTTTCGAATCCGTTCAACATGCCATCCTCATGCCATCCTCATGCCAGCTTCGAGATCGCGATTAGGCTCGCGTGCGTTGCGTGCACTATTCGCCACTGGTCTTGCGACCATGGGTGTTCACGATACCTCGTTTCGATCCCTCGACGAATGCGATGTATTCGTCGATCATCGGATCGCCGGCTCGCGTTCGCAGGCGCTCCAGCGCGTGCCTTGGCAGCAGACGGCTGCGACAAAGCGTGCTGTACGCCCAGCGTGCACTATCAATGGCTGCAGACGAGATTCCCGATCTGCGCATCCCGACGATGTTGAGACCGCGTGCATAATTTGTGTTCGTCACGAGAAAGAAGGGGCAGACATCAAAGCTTGCTCCAGCGAGTCCGCTGATGAAGCAACCACGACCGAGTCGAACGAACTGATGCACTCCAGCGGATCCACCGGTGATGACACGGTCCGCGACATCGACATGACCTGCGAGGAGCGTCCCGTTGGCGAAGATCGTGTGATTGCCGATGGTGCAATCGTGACCCGCGTGAGAATTGGCCATCCAGTAATTGTTGTCGCCGATCCGCCCTGGTGGATCGAGCTTTGGGCGCGAAATCGTCACCCCTTCGCGAAAGACATTGTTCGATCCGATGATGATCCCACTGCCTCGAAAATCAGCGGGAGTGCCGAGATCTTGCGGTGCGCATCCGATACAGGAGTTCGCATAGATCATGTTGTTCTTTCCGATCGTGAGCGGACCCTCGAGTTGGACACGTGCTCGCAGAACCGTACCCGCTTCGATCGTGATCGGTCCGAGCGTTCCCGAGAGCTGGCACCATGGACCGACGACAACGTCCGAATCGAGTTTGACATCACCTTCAATGATCGCCGTTGGATGGATCGTTGGCACGACGGGAGAATAGCCCCGGGGACTACGATTGTGCTTCGATGGAGCGACTCCCTGCGACTCGCCAGATTTTCCCCGTGGACGATGGACTCACCGAGTACATCGACCTCGGCGTGATTTCATACGCGAAGGCATACGAGATTCAGGTGGCGAGTCATGCGCGCGTGGTCGCGGCACGGCAGCCGATGGATGCGCCATTCTCACCTGCGCAACGCGCTGGTGTCGTCTACTTCCTTGAGCATGTGCCTGCGGTCGTAACGGTCTCGCGTCGGATCGACGCGCGACGAAATCTGCTTCGCACTCCCGAGCAGTTGGCCGCACTTGGCGTGGAGTGCGTTGAGACCGACCGGGGTGGTGATGTGACATGGCACGGACCTGGTCAGATCGTCGTCTACTTGATTCTCGATCTCAATCGACTGGGGCTTCGAGTCAATGGATACTTGCGAATGCTCGAGGGTGCCGTCATCGAAACGCTTGCCCACTTCGGCGTGCACGGAGAACGCGACCCTGGTGCGACCGGTGTCTGGGTAGGAAACCAAAAGATCTGCGCCATGGGAGTAAGACTTGCGCGTTGGGTATCGATGCACGGAATCGCACTCAATGTCAACCCCAACCTCTCCCAGTTCGACCTGATCGTTCCGTGCGGTTTGCTCGGCCGTGGGGTGACGAGCGTTGATCGGGAGTCGCCTTCTGTCGCTCCAGATCTCCCCGAAGTTCGAGAAGTGCTTGCGTTTCGGCTTCAACAGGCGATTTTGAGCGCGGCAGCGAGTGCGCAGGCGCTTCACGCGACGCAGTAGGCGGCGACTCCACTACACTTCGGGGCTCGCTGCTCCCGATGAACATCCGCAATTTCTCCATCATCGCTCACATCGACCACGGGAAGAGCACGCTCGCCGATCGGTTGTTGCAAGAGACGAATGCGCTTTCGAAGCGCGAAGCGCGTGCTCAGTTCCTTGACTCGATGGATCTTGAACGCGAACGAGGCATCACAATCAAGGCGAGCGCGGTCACCGTGCACCACACCTGTGATGGGCAGGATTTTGAATTGAATTTCATCGACACACCGGGCCATGTGGACTTCACCTACGAGGTCAGTCGAGCGCTCACTGCATGCGAAGGCGCGGTACTTGTTGTCGATGCGACGCAAGGAGTGCAAGCACAAACGGTCGCCAATGCTTACCTCGCAGCTGCGGGCGGGCTTGAGCTCATCCCTGTCATCAACAAGATCGATCTTCCCGCCGCCGATCCCGATGGCGTCGCGATGGAAATCGAGCAAGTGTTTGGACTCCGCGCCGAGGATTGCGTGCTCGTGTCAGCGAAGTCTGGTGAGGGGATTCTTCCACTTCTCGACTTGATTTGCAGGAAGTTGCCTCCGCCCAGGCCAGCGAAGACCGACAAGTTGCGGGCGTTGATCTTTGACGCGAAGTACGACGACTATCGGGGCGTCGTCGTGTACATCCGAGTATTCGATGGATCACTGAAGACTGGTGACAGGATTCGAATGATGGGAACAGGGCGCAATTTTGCGGTGAGCGAGTTGACCCGATACACACCGCATCCGACTCGCGTCAAGGAGATTGGGTGGGCGCAGGTCGGGTCGATCAGCGCGAATATCAAGAGTCTCGCGGATGTTCGCGTTGGCGACACTGTGACGCTCGACATCGCTCCAGCAGACGAAGCGCTCGCTGGATACGAAGAACCGAAGCAGATGGTCTTCTGCGACTTTTACCCATCCAATGCCGACGCCGATGTCGGTTCGGGGCGTAAGGCGGACTTCGAGGCGTTACGCGAGGCAATTGAAAAGCTCAATATCAACGACGCGAGCTTTACGTTCGAGGTTCAGCACTCAGAAGCGCTCGGATTCGGATATCGCTGTGGCTTCCTCGGTCTCCTTCACATGGACATCGTTCAGGAACGTCTCGAACGCGAGGGCGGAGTCGAAGTCGTACAGACCGCACCAACGGTGAAGTACATGATCGACCTGAACGACGGTACGAGCGTCGAGATTCACAATCCAGCGGAGCTCCCTGATCCAAGCCAGATCAAAGCCATTCGGGAACCAATTGCGAAACTGGAGATTATGTGCCCAACCGAGAACATCGGCGACTTGATCAAGCTCTGCGACAGTCGTCGCGGAACGTTCAAGGCACAGCGGTATCTCAGCGACCATCGCCAGATCCTCGACTACGAGTTGCCGATGGCTGAGATCATCTATGACTTCTATGACAAGTTAAAGTCGATCACGCGCGGGTACGGGACGATGGACTACCAAGTCACCGAGTACCGCGCTGACAACCTCACGAAGATCAACATCATGGTGAACGGGGAACCGGTCGAGGCATTGAGTCTGATGTGCCACAGGTCGTCTGCCGAGGCGCGCAGTCGGCTCATCTTGACGAAGCTCCGCGCTCAGATCGATCGACATCAGTTTGAGATCGCACTGCAGGCATCGGTCGGAGGCAAGATCATCGCGCGCGAGTCGATCAAGGCAATGCGAAAGAATGTCACCGCGAAGTGCTATGGCGGCGATATCAGTCGAAAGCGTAAGTTGCTCGAGAAGCAGAAGGAAGGCAAGAAGCGCATGAAGCAGATCGGATCCGTGACGATTCCGCAGGAAGCCTTTCTCGCAGTGCTTGACCAAGGGGATTAAGCTCGAGAGTCTGCGCGCCGTCCTTCGCACGGTCCTTCGCCCCGTTGGGGGCAAACAAAGAATCTCGATACGCTTGCTCTATGCGAACGACGACATCCATCGTTGCGGCGTCCGTGCTTTCAAGCGCGCTCACTGCGTTCTTCATTTCAGGCTCCGACCGAACAGCCTCGGCGCGCTCCGCTCCAATACCGCAAGACCTCGGTCCAGCCGACGCGTTGGTCCTCGTGGGCAAGAGCGATCTGCGTGTGACAAACGCGGACGGTCGCATCAGTTGGTCCGATCAACCGAGCAGCCGAGCCTTTTCGATCGGGACCGTGCATGTGAGCCGAATAATGGAAGCGCTCCTGCGAAGCGATAAGTTTTCGAGTGAGCGCGACGATTTCAACACCGCCAGACAGAAGAAAGGTGCGGAGTTCGAGAGTCGATACAAGGAGATGGTCGAGAAGGCGCAGGCGATCGACAAGGCATCGCCCGAGTTCCCGGCGATGAGAGAACAGTTTCAGGCGTTTCAACAGGAGTTTACGCAGTGGAACGAAGGCGCTGAACGAGAACTTCGAGAACTCGTGACTCAGCAATACCAGTCGGCGTACAGCAACTTGCGCGAGGCGGTTGAAGTTGTCGCAGATCGACGCAAGATCGACCTGGTCATGCGTTTCGTTCCTGCGACCGAAAAAATCGTCGCGGGTGACGAGAGCGCCATCGCACAGCAATTGCTCGCAAGAACATTTCTGCGCTTCCCAGAATCGATCGAAATGACCGAGGATGTCCTGTCCGAAATGAATATTCAAGCACCCAAGAAGGACTGAGGATTCAATGCAATCGATCTCAATTCGTTCGAGTTTCACGGTCGTCCTCGGTTCGCTTGTGGCCGGAATGGTCGGAGCATTCGTGGCGTTGTCGGTGTCGGGGACGCCAGCAATCGCAACGCGGATGGTGTCGAGCGATCTTGGTCCCGCTGACGCACTCATCCTTTCCGGAAGCGATGGCGCGGTGACGGTTACGAATCAGGGTGGAAGGATGTCGTGGGCCGAGTCGCCCACTTCGCGCGCGTACAGCATTGGTTGCGTTTTCATCGATCCGGTCATGAAAGGGATCTTGTCAAGCGGGCGTTTTTCCGACGAGCGTCAGAAGTTTGACGACGAGGCTCGCATTCAGGGCGAGGAGTTCGAACGACGAAGCAAGTCGCTCCAAGAGAAGTATCCCGACCTCAAACCCGAGGATCCCAACTTCGAGATCGCGCGACGCGACTTCAAGGCGTTGCAGGTGGAGTATGAGCAATGGCTTGCAGCGCTACAGAAAATCCAGTCCAAACACATGGCAGAACAAGTGCAGAATGCCTATCGCGAAATGATCGCCGCGCTCGAGATTGTCGCTGATCGGAAGAAGATCGACTTCATCTATCGATTCGTTCCTCCGGACAGACCCTTTGAGTCAGTCGATCTCTCGGACGCAATGATGCAAGTGCAGGGGCGACCGTTCCTGCGCTACCCTGCTGCGACCGATATCACTGAGGAGTTGTCGAAGGAACTGGGGCTTTCGTCGAATCCCTAGCTGCAGGAGTAGCTGCAGGAATCGCTGGGGGAACATCCAGTGGCTTTGGAGTTTCGATCCGTTTCAACTCGCCGATGGGTGTTGTCAGCGCTTCGAAGTGCTTCGAATCTTGCGCGCGAGTGGTTGCGCCATTCGTCGCACTCTTCGTCCGATCGACGACCGTGCAGATGATCGGATTCTGAGCGGAGCCACTCGAGAACAACATGATGTACTGCCCGTCGAAGGTCCAGGTTCCTGCGTGACTCGTGCGTGAGACGAGCGCATCGTCAGCAGAAGATCCTGCGCTTGCCTGCAGTTCATATCGACCCTGAGCGGAGAGTGTCAGACTTCCACCCGGTCCACTCCATCTTCCGACGTAGAGGTCTTCCGGCGCACCCGGAGCATCTTTCACCAGCACGAGCGAGAGAGCCGAGCCGACATCGATCATCAACTTGCCATCCGTGCGTCGCATTGGCGCACGAATTCTTGGTGGCATGACACCTGGGTTTCTCTTGTCGACATAGGGTTCGAGCCAAAATGTGCGGTAATTCTGCCGATCCCACCGTCCGATCTTTGACGGTGGACGGAAACGATTCGGTTGGTCCCACCACTGGAACGCGCCGTCGGGTTGTACGCGAAGCAATTCCTTGCCATTCGTCCACCACCCGTTGATGTCAATCTTTTCGGTCGGGTCGATATCCATTTCTCGCGGTGACCAGGGAATCGCACGCGTGGGGCCGGGTTCGGGGATTGGGTTCGGCGTGGTGTTCGGCGTAGCTGTCGGAGACTGCTGCGCGAACAAGGCGATGGGAGAAAGTGCGAGTGCCACAATCGCTACGGGCACCGAGAGACGAGAGGATCTCAACATCAGAGCCTTACTTTACCACTGGGAGTCGAATGGTTGAATCGAGGTCGGCGCTCGGTTGAGCGACCAAGTCATAGCCGTCAGATTCAACGATTGTGCACCGCACTAATTCTCCTGCGGCGAGTGGCTCACGGCTCAGGACATGAGTGAGCCCGTCGATCTGGGGCGCCTGGTGATACGCGCGTCCCGAATAAAGAGTGCTCGCCTTCGTGACGCCTGGTGTAGTGACGCCTGGTTTCGTGACGCCTGGTGTTGCTCGTCCGCGGGTTTTCCCCTTCGCGGGTCCGTCGATCAGCACATCGAAGTTTGACCGCTGCTCTGCGACGAAGCTCGCGTTCTCGAATGCGATCGATTGCTGAAGTTCCATCAATTCCTGTTCTCTGCGTCGGCTGATTTCATCGCTGACCTGAAGCACCGGGTCTGCGTGCATCGTTCCAGATGGCGTTCCTTCCTCGCAGGAGTACCGAAAGACACCCATCGCATCAAACTGCGCACGCTCGATGAACGCGCGCAATTCTTCGTGATCCGCCTCGGTTTCACCAGGATGGCCCGTGATAAAGGTCGTGCGAATCGCCATGCCGGGAATTCGTTCGCGCAATTCCTGCACGATGTTTTCCTGATGTTCGGAAGTCACATTTCGTCGCATCAATCCGAGCATTCGATTGCTTGCGTGTTGCAACGGCATATCGATGTATTTCACGACGCTCGAGAGGCGCGCGATAGCGTCCATCATCGCCGGAGTGAAATTGGTCGGATAGGCGTACATCAATCGCACCCAGCCCGCGCCAGCATCTTGCACGACTCGGTCAAGCTTCTCCAGCATTCCGACGAGCCCGGACTCATCTCCGATATCCATCCCCCAACTTGTGGTGTCTTGGCCGATCAGGTTGAGTTCGAAGACGCCATCGGCGAGCAACCCGCGTGCCTCACGCACGATCGCGTCGGCGGTCTTCGATCGCATTTTCCCTCGGATCGAAGGAATCGTGCAGAACGAGCAACGCTGATTGCAGCCTTCCGAAACGCGCAGGTATGCCCAGTGTCGGGGTGTGAGTCGATAGCGCCCCTCGTCGCCTTCGAAGTATCCGATGCCTCTTCCGTCTTTGCCGTTCACAGTGAGTCCGACCGTTGGAACCCCGCGTTCTGCCGCCGCGATAAGCGCGTTCGATGAAATCCAGTATCCAGGTCTCGTCCCTTCGCCATCGAGCGAGGTACGAGGAGCACTGCGACCGCGGATGGCGTCCAGAATGTGATCTCGATCGAAGACGCCGATGAGCGCATCGATTCCAGGCGCCCACTCGAGGATCTTTGCGCGGTGTCGTTGTACGAGGCAACCAGCGACGACGACGCGTTTGAGTTCACCACGATTCTTGCGCTCGAGCGCGTCCTTGATCACGCTGAGCGACTCGTCTTTGCTCGCTTCGAGAAACCCGCATGTGTTCACGACGATCGCGTCCGGAGATTGGTCTTCGTTGACCAGCTTCATCCCATCAGCCGCCAGCATCCCGAGCATCTTCTCGCTATCAACGAGATTCTTGGGACAGCCCAGACTGACGAAAGCCACTCGCTCGATCGGATCGCTACTCATGCTCCCAATACTAGGCAGGAGCCCCGAAAATGAAACCAGGAATATGAAACTCAGCGGTAAAGCGAATGTTCGCGGATCCAAGCCTCAACGGAGGGATCGACGAGATCCGATATGTCCAAGCCATTGCGCAGGCGGTCGCGTATATGGGAGGCGCTCAAGTCGATCGCTTCGAAGGGCAGAACGGACGCTCCCCAGCGCTGCCCGTCTTCTCCGAGAGCCGCGAACTTGTCGGCCAATTGTGTCGCAAGTGCCGCCGCTCCGTGAGGAGGCCTCGGGATCACGGCGATGGTCGCCAACCGCAAGTCAATTTCGCGCCATTCTTTCCACCGCTCGAACTGCATTGCCTGATCTGCGCCGATGAGCAGAATCAGATCCTCGCGCGCCATTTGGCACTCGCCCGCGATTTCTTTCAGCGTGTCGACGGTGAACGAAGTTCCGGCGCGGTGCAGTTCACGCGTGTCGATTTCGACGCCACGAACTTTTGCGAACGCGCGTCGCACCATCGTCAATCGATCTTCGGTCGACGCGCTTGTAAGACCATCGCGTAGGGGACTCTGTCCAGCTGGGACGATGATCACGCGCTCGCACTCAAGCTCGCTCGCAGCCGCCGCGACAACTTCTGCGTGCCGACGATGTGGTGGATCGAATGTTCCGCCGAAAACGAGTGTTCGTGGTTTTCGCGATGCGTTTCTGATCATCGCGACCACCGCGACGCCCAGATCCTTCAGGGGATGACGAAGCGCTCGGCCGATCGATACCAGAGTGATCGCACGACGGGGATTCGCTGCGATGGCAAGGAGGAGTGCTCCCATGTCGATCGATCCGGTATTGAGCAGGATCGAGCAAATCCACTCCGGAACCTCTGCACTCGCATCGTCGCTGACGGCGCGAAGCACCCCCCAGTTCCACTCGCGCTGCGATGCGATCGATGCGAACGCGGCGGACTCCATGTCGACGAGGCTCGCGCCGGTTTCCATTCCGATCGCCAGTTTGCGCTTCGGTGTCGTGATGATTGCGTCGACCGACGCGATGATTGTGGTCTGCGCCGACTGCAAGACGGGTACGAAGGATGGACTTGGTCGAACGAAGTCAGAGCCTGCTCCGATGATCTTGCTCGCACTGCGTACTGATCCGAAACTCAGCGTGTGATCGAGCGCTCCAGCGATCCCAGCAAGGATGACGCATCGACCGGCTGGCGAGCGCACGGATTCGGCAGATCCACGCGAACTCGACCAGCGCCAGACCGCTCCGGGTCCAACACCGATGCACTCGAAATCCGCTGCAATGCCACTTCGCTCAACAGCGGATCGAATTGCGCGCAGTTCAAACTGGGTTGCCGACAGAATCAGCGGGAGTTGTCGACGCGGAGGAGACTGAGTTTTCATCGGGAGAGTTGCGATTGTCGACACGCGCTTCAACGCTATACTCTTTCGCCCGATTGGCCTCATCGTCTAGCCCGGCTAGGACACATCCCTCTCACGGATGGAACAGGGGTTCAAATCCCCTTGGGGTCATTGTTTCGTTTGCCGAGCGATGAGACGCTCGGAGAGTTTGCACAGGCCCCATCGTCTAGCCTGGTCCAGGACACCTCCCTTTCAAGGAGGACACATGGGTTCGAATCCCATTGGGGTCACTGTTTCGTTTTTCACCGGGTCTCACAGAGCACCACACACCACGAATTCTGCAGGGAAGTTTTGGTTTTGGTTTTTGACTTGTGATGCTGTGGGAACGCCCGGGTGCGCTTGTGCTGCCTGATTTGCTACCACCCCGATGCGAGTCGCCATGTTGAAATGGACGTCACGGGTTTGCAGATAGTGCTGCGCCGCGACGAGAGGGGAGTGGCCCCAGCCCGCGCGTGGCTCTTCTCAAAGGTTGTTCTCGGGTTCACTGTCGAATCGGGTAGCCACGGCACGATTGGCCCCACCCTGAATCCGGGTTCACGTGAATTGAGATTTCTCTGGGACACTGGCACCTCCAACGGCATTGGAGGCATGCATGAAGAAGAAGCGCTCGAGGCCGCCAGGAGAGTCGGTCTGATCAATGATTCGTGGGATCAGTTCTTGACAAACTAAAGTTCTATCTTATAATGGCAGTATGTACGTCGCGCGGCTTGTCGAGCCAACTTTGCGGAAGGCGCTCAAACTTTTCCCAGTTGTGCTTGTCACGGGACCACGTCGATCTGGCAAGACCACGCTGTTGCAGCATGTCCTTGCGAAGCGATACAACTATGTGTCGCTCGACGACCCCGAGAGCAGAATTCTGGCGCGCTCCGATCCCAACACTTTTCTCGCGCGCTATTCCTCGCCGGTCATCATCGACGAGATACAGAACGCGCCTGAATTGCTCTCGTCCATCAAGGCACGCGTCGACAAGGACAAGCGTCCGGGACAGTGGGTTCTCACCGGTTCACAGCAGTTTCCATTGATGCGAAGTGTGGGTGAATCGCTCGCGGGGCGCGTCGCCGTGCTGTCGCTCCAGTCGTTCGCCATCGCCGAACTTCGCCGCGCAGCGAAGAGACCGCCCAGCAACTCGGATGCGTTCCTCCATGCCTTGGGTCGCACCCAGCAGGCTGCGACGGGTGCGCCGACACTCGGAGCGTGGCTCCTCAGGGGTGGCTATCCCGAAGTCGCCCTTCGAAAGCAGATGCCGTCGACTCTCTGGTTTTCGAGTTACTTGCAGACGTACATCGACCGCGATGTTCGCGGAAACATCCGTTCGTCCAATCTCAATGAGTTCGAACGCTTCTTGCGACTCCTCGCGTCACGCACCGCGCAGGAACTGAACTGCGCCGCGTTATCGCGCGATCTGGGCATCACTCTTCCAACCGTGAAGTCATGGCTGTCGCTGCTCGAAGCGAGTTCGCTCATCTATTTCCTCAATCCCTATCACAGGAACTTCGGCAAGAGGATCATCAAGAATCCTAAGTTTTACTTTCTCGATACCGGACTCGTGTCCTACTTGGTGGGACTCCAAGATGAGAAGCACCTCGTGCAGGGACCGATGGCTGGCGCACTCTTTGAGACGGCGTGCGTCACTCAGTTCGTGCGGCGATTCAAAGCAAACGCTGATCCTTGCAATCTCTTCTTCTGGAAGAGCGTGGACGGTTACGAAGTGGACTTGCTTGTCGAGACCGCCAGCGGCGTCTTTCCAGTTGAGTTCAAACTTTCGTCGACGATGACTCCTCAGCACGCGGCCTCGATGAAGAAGTGGATGGAACTTGCGGGACCGCTCTCGCAAGACGGGCTGATTGTGTCGACGTCGCGAAGCGCTGGCCCCATTTCCCAGCGGATCAACTGCGCACATTTTTCGAATTTGTGACAAACTCAGCGCAGGAGGGCGGGGCTGTGAGTGTGGTCTTGACCCCAAATCGGATCCACCTTCATATGGACCCGAATTCAGGGGTGGGACCAGTCATTTGGTCGCTCATTTGGTAGACCATTTGCCCGAAAGGGAATTGCTTTTTTCTCGCTTGGGGGTATTTTTGAGGATCTCATGAAATGCATTTATCGCGACGCGTTATCCCTCGTTCTTGTCTGCTGCGCTACTCAATCTGCGCAGGGAGCCATCCGCTATGTCGACGGGTCTCTCACGACCGGTCTCAACAACGGCACATCGTGGTACGACGCCTACTACGGTCCAACCGCAGCGGCCACTGCGATGAACGCAGCTGTTACGGGCGATCAAGTTTGGGTGAAGGCTGGAACGTACAAAGCAACGACGACCACCACGCGAACAATATGGCACACGATGAAAACCGGAGTCGGTGTTTACGGCGGATTCGCCGGGACCGAGACTGCGCTCGCGCAGCGCAACTTCGTGGCGAATGTCACGACGCTGACTGGCGATCTTCTTGGCAACGACAACGGCACCGTCACCTACATGGGTGACAACTCGTATCACGTCGTGAACGGGACCAGTGTCGGCGCGACTGGGATCCTCGATGGGTTCCGAGTTGTGGGTGGTTATGCCAACGGTGCGACCGCATCCAACTATGACAAGGGCGGCGGAATCCTCATCCTCTCGAGTGCGAGTCCGACGATTCGCAATTGCAACTTCGTCGGTAATCGCTGCATATTCGGTGGCGGTGCTGGATACATCTTTGGTGCGCAGGCGACCTTTCAGAACTGCGAATTCACCGACAACGTCGGCGGCAGCTACGGTGGTGCGTTCGACACGAATTCGACGACTGTGAAGTGGGAGGGATGCACCTTCACCAACAATCAGGCGTCGCGCGCTGGCGCGATCGAGTCGTATGGATCTTCGCAGACGACGATTACCAACTGCGTCTTTCGATTGAACAAGGCGACGAGCACCAATTCTGGCGGCGCTGTCTGGATCGGCACGACATCGACCGTGACCATCCGCGATTCGACATTCGTCGGTAACACGACGACGCACACGTCGGGCGGAGGCATCTACAACACGAGTGGCTCGGCGAACATTGGCAACTGCATCGTCTGGGGCAATACGGGATCGGGCGGTGTGACAGCCAACAATCAAGTCACTGCAGCGGGCGGAACAAACACCGTGAATTACAGCGTCGTCCAGGGTGGCGCGGCTGGTTCGGGCAATCTAAGCGTCGATCCGCTCTTCGTAAGTGCCGCGACCGGTGACTTGCACCTTCAGATCACTTCGCCCGCCATTGATGCGGGGAGCAATACTCTGATTCCGGTAGGGATCCTCTTCGATCGCGACGGACTCACTCGTCGCGTCGACATCACGACTGTCGTCGATACGGGTGTCGGCACATCACCGATCGTGGATATCGGCGCGTACGAAGTGCCACCGCCACCACCACCGGCATGTCCTGCCGATCTGAATGGCGACGGTGAAGTCGGCGGACTTGATCTTGCGATCGTGCTTTCCGCATGGGGGACTCCCGGGGGCGATGTTGACGGCGATGGGTTCACCGACGGCGCAGACATCGCGGCGATCCTGTCAGGTTGGGGACTTTGTCCCTGATGGTCCCTGATGGTCCCTGATGGTCCCTGATGGTCGGTCCGTTTTAGAATCGCTCCGTACCATCGGATCACGGTGATCGCGATTCCAATCCAGAGCGCGAAAGGTGACGGATCGACCCTCCAATCCCAACGCGATTGGCCAAGTGATCATTTCGAGTTGCTCTGGAAGGAAGTCGCAGATGCGACTCCACAAGGGACCTTGACCGCGAATGAAATCGCGCAATTGCCAGTCATCACAGAGCCTCAATGGGGAGAAATTCTAGAGTGCGCGTGGGTCAAGCTGACCGGAAAGCTTGAGCAATCCACGCCAATGGGCGCGATCCATCCCGAAGGTCAGGAGTGGTTTGTGCGAACGGATGCTGGCGATCCCGTCGCTGTCTATGTCATGCATGCGACGCAGATAGTTCCTGGGTCGATCGTCTCGATCCTCGGCAGAAGTGTTGGAACGATTCAATTGCCAGATCGACAGGGGGTGCTTCGCGAATACCCGGCACTCATTGGCTGTCGGATCGATCCGAGCGCGCTACGTTTCATTCACTCGACCGCGCAAGTGTCGAGTGGCGTACTCCCGAGCGGGCTTTTCGCGATTCTCGCCGTCGTGGTGTTGGTCGGCGCTTGGATCGGAGTGAGAGTGATGAGCAAGCGAGCCTCCATCAAGGGTGCGAGTCGAATTCACGCAGTCGCGGACCGTGCGCGTGAGGGATCCATCGCATCATCGTCGCAGCAGGATGGTCGATGACGCGAGAACTCACCCAACGCATGAACGGCGAGCGTGTCGCCTCTGCTCCAGTCGTCATCGGGAGCGGAATTCTCGATTCGATAGCGGATCGCGTTCGATCGATTGGCGCAGGGAAGAATCCCTCAAGCATTCTGCTCGTTGTCGATGATGCAATTGCCACGACTTGGGGAGCACGCGTCGCGCGCTCGTGGCACAATCCTGATGGATCGTCCGTCCGGGTGACGGAGTGCTTAGTTCACGCAAGTGAGTCGAACAAATCAGCGTCGACTTGGACGACGATCATGGACCAAGCGATCCGCGCAGGCCTCGATCGTCGCGGAGTGATTGTGGCGGTCGGGGGGGGAATCACCACGGACCTCGCTGGATTCTGCGCCGCGACGTACTTGCGCGGAGTTCAGTGGATCGCAGTCCCGACAACCCTCCTAGGAATGGTGGACGCCGCGCTCGGAGGGAAGACGGGCATCAACCTTTCGATCGGCCAGAATCGACTTGGCAAGAATCTCGCGGGCACGATTTGGCCTCCTTCGGCGGTCATCGCCGATACGCAGACGCTGACTTCGCTGTCGGCGCGCACATTTCGAGGTGGTCTCGCCGAGTGCCTGAAGCACTCGATGATCGCGGATCCGAGCATCGCAGCTCTGCTGGCGAACGCGCAAACCTATTTCGCCGATCCCGACCCCCTGAACCAATGGCGCCTCATTGACCTCGTCGCACGGTGCGCTCAGGTCAAGCTCGACATCGTTGCCGAGGATCCTCGCGAGGCTGACCGGCGGATGTTGCTCAATCTTGGCCACACATTTGCCCACGCGCTCGAGAGCGAGTTCGCTGCCGAGTTACTTCACGGCGAGGCCGTCGCTTTGGGACTCGTCGCCGCCTCATTTGCCTCGGTTGCGGATGGCGGAATGACTCTCGCGCAAGCACAGTCGGTTCGAAGCCAGGTCGCAGGGCTCGGTTTCGCGGTTGCGCTTCCCCGTGCCGTAACCGTGGATTCCCTCGAGTTTGCAGCGGGTTTCGACAAAAAACGAGAAGAATCGTCGCTCACGCTGATCCTGCCGGTTGGTTCGGGAGGGGCACGAATTGTCAGGCGAGCTGACCCCGAGTTACTGAGGGTGGGACTGAGGGCGATCGGGGCAGTTGAATCGGCAGGACACTGAAGAACTCCGAGTTCTGCACGAATATTGCGTCTTAGCATTGATGAATCGCGAGGGACTTTCCAACGTCCCACATGGTCAGTGTGGGAGTTCTTCAGTCTCCTCCGAACTGCCTTGCGAGACTTCAAGGGAATGGGGCGAGTCTGTCGATCTTGAGTCAGCATGCGTGTGATGGCCATCGTGAATCAGAAAGGTGGAAGTGGCAAAACCACCACCGCTGTGAACTTGGCAGCGGTCCTCGCTGCGCGGTCCCAACGGACTCTGTTGGTCGACCTTGATCCTCAGGGCCACTGTGGACTTGCCCTTGGAGTCCCGAGCACACGCATCGAGTTCGGAATTGAAGATGCTCTACGTCAAGGGAGCGGCACTTCGCTCCTCGACGATGGGCTTCTTTGGGAGCCTTGCCCTGGATTGGCTTTGGCACCGTGCACAGTGAAATTGGCGCTTTTGGAGGCGCCCGACGGTCCTTTGCGTGACGCCCCCGACCGCGATCGACGACTTGCTGGCATTCTCGATCGGCTCTCGTCGCACTTTCAATGGTGCGTCATCGACTGCCCTCCTCATATCGGGTTGCTCGTCTTCAATGCGCTTCGAGCCTGTGACGAGGCGATCATCCCTATCGAGACCGGGTACTTCGCTTTGCGCGCCGCCGAGCGCCAAGTCGCGACCATTCGCGCGGTCGCCGATCGGATCCAACGGAAAATCGCGATCCATGTCCTTCCCACCTTGGTGCGTGATGGATCTCGCATTTCGCAGGACATATTGGCCGCTATCGACCGTACATTCGGCGCTGATGTGGTTCCGACGACGATCCGAGAACACGATGTTTTGCGTGAAGCCGCGGGATTCGGACAAGCAGTGACTCAGTACGCACCGACATCCGATGCTCGACGAGACTTTGAACGCCTAGCGGATTGGATCATCTCTCGCGACATCGTCGCTCAACGAGCGGGAGGGATTTCTTCCGCATGCAATCCATCGGATCGTGACGCAGTCGTGATGTCTCAACTTGCCGCACCGAGGGCGAACACCCGTTCGGTCGAGCCACCGATCGTCGAGATGGAACTCAATCAGCGGGAGCCACGCGGTGTCGAAAGTAGACTCGGCGAGGTCGCGCAACGCCTTCGAGCAGCCAAGATGGATCAAGCGTCATGAGCCGCGCTCCCGAGGACTTTCGCGGACTGACCGCCGCATTTCTCGGTGGCAGTTCGACGGGGCGCGATGCGATCCAAGCGCAAGCGATGCCGACTCTCTTGATCGTCGGAAATGTGCCGACTCTTGCGGGAATTTGGATCGCGCAGTTCGCGGATCAGCAGGCGCGATCTCACGGTCCGATCGCATTGATTCGCCTCGATGGACCCGCGAGCCGCGGTGAAATCTATCGCGCGGGTGGTCGAGCACTTCCAACCGAGGGTGGGGCATGGATGGAACGAGCCAGCGCGTTTGCGCGATCGTGGATCGTCTGCACCGATGCGCAGACAGATCCCGCAGCAGTCGCGCACTCTGGTTGCCCGCTCGTCTTGTTGAGCGGAACCGATGAAGCGGCTCTCGCAGCCGCGAAGCGGACGATCGAGTCGATTGTGCACGCGCGAACAAAGGGATCGATTTCGAGATTCGATATCGGGATCGCATTCGTCGGATCTCCGGAGGCGTCCGCACAGGCTGCGCTCCAATCGTTGCTCGAATGGGCGGGAACCCAGGGATTCGACATCGGGATCTCTCTCGCATCGCACGCGCCAAGAGTCGATCGCGTCGAGTCATCTGGACCAGTTCCACTCTCGATGTTGAGCGCACTCGACACTGCGGCGGCATTGGAATTCATTGGCATCGCGATGCGCGGTAGCCAAAGTCGCTTTTCCGAAACCGATCGATCGATGGCACGTGCTGTCGCCACCGGGCCGAAACTCGCGCCCGCTGCAGGGAATCGGCCAATCGATCCACCACACGCACTTGGAAGCATCGTGGAGGAATATTTTGGTGAATGGTCTGAGCTCGCTTTCCACTGTCCGGACGCAATCTCGGTCCAGCTTGCTATCGACGATGCGGGGGTGCTCCACCTGATCCAGTCCGGGAGCAATCCGAACGCGCTTCGAGTCGCCGCTGGGTGGGCACGTGCGAATTGGATGCTCTTGTCAGTGGCGTGTCCAAAGTTGAACTCGAATGCACGGCGCATTCTGGAGCACATGCTGCTCGATGATTCGCGCGATGGTGCGTTGCTACACCGAACAGGAGTCTTGTTGCATGCTCGGGTCGAGGTGTCCGTAGGTGGCGAAGTCGTCAGACGGCGGATTGATCTCAATACCGAGTCATCGGCTGGAATCGAGTAACCCCAAGTCGGGTCCGACGCGGTCTCGACCATCTTTGGCTCGCTCATTCTTCAACGAGTTTTTCCATACTCGCATCCAGTTTCCGCTCGCGAACTTCGCACAGGTCTGAGTACTCCATCCCGACGAAAGCAACGTATTCGTAAGCGAATCGTAATGATCGGGTCCGCGTAGTTCGGGCGGGACAAGCGCAGGCACGAATCCGCCGTCGAGATCCGACCCCAATGCGCTCACATCGTCGCACTTCGCGATCGCGGCGATATGGCGCACATGATTCACCGCGTCGTGCAGAGTCGCCTCGCGATCCATCGCTAGGAATCGCCCGTAGAGATTCAGCCCAACGACTCCGCCGCGACGCGCAATCTCTGCGACTTGATCATCGCGAATATGTCGTTCACTCGGTCCGAGCAGTGCCCGCGCGTTCGAATGCGACGCGACGATTGTGCGAGCGGTCGCGCCGACGAGATCGTCAAACGCCAAATCGGAAAGATGACTCGAATCGTGGAGGATTCCCAGTTCGTCGAAGGCAGCGACGAGATCGCGCCCGGCACTCGTAAGCCCACCACCAGACTGGTTTCCGCCGGCGAATCTGGATCCGAGCGCCCAAGTGAGTCCGCACATACGGACCCCACGCTCATACCACCTTGCAGCATCCGTCGAGTCGCGAATCGGATCGGCTCCTTCCATCAGGATCAGGAGACGGGTCGTTCGATCATCCGAAAGATCTTCGCGAGTGCGGATGATTCGGACGATGCCCTCGCGCTCGAGTGTTTCGTAGTAGGACATTTGCAACTCGGCCGCTCTATTTGCCCCATCCCAGTCGCACTCGTCCCGGTAACCCCACGGGCGATCCGCCGCGTCGGGACCTCGTTCGACAAAGATTGTGGCCGCGATGACTCCGACATTTCCTCTTCGAAGTGCGGGCAGACTGACGCAGCGAGAGTCGCTCGATAGCGGTTCTTCGCGAATATCGCCGTTTTGCGCCGCAATGTAGGCGAGATCAAGATGGCCATCGACCCAATCAAAGCGCATCGCAGTCAGACTAGTCTTTTCACATCCGTGTCGACTACGATGCGACTTCAAATGAGTGTTGCGGTACTGAACCAAAGTGAGCGAGTCGCACCATCGGCACGCCTTGGGGCGCGAGCGCGGATCAGCGTTGGTTGCCTCTCGCTCGGGTCGATCGCGTTACTCGCGGTTGCGACGTGGCTCGAACCATCGTCTTCGGGCATGGGGACCCATTCACAGTTAGGTATTCCACCCTGCAGTTGGCCGACTGGGGCGGGGTTGCCGTGTCCGAGCTGCGGGATGACGACGGCATTTGCGCTCGCTGCTGATGGACGACTTATCGAATCTGCACGAGTGCAACCGATGGGATTTGCGCTCGCGATTGGGGTTTCGGGACTCGCCGTGGCAGCTGGTTACGCCGCAGCGACGGGATCAAGAATCCTGGGCTCGATCACCAGAGTGATGAGTGGACGGTTCTGGTGGTTCCTCGGCGGTTCGGTCATTCTTGCTTGGGGATATAAGATCCTCGTCTTTCGAGGATTGATTCCATGACAAGCACGACACTCTTGCCAAGCTCGATCAAGACGCAGATTGCGCGAAGTCCCACACGAAGTGGCACGACCATTGTCGCACGGCTTTGTTTTGTGACAGCTCTCTGCGCCACGTTGCCTCTCGGGGGATGCATCCTCGCAGGAATCGCGGCCGCGGTTGGCTCAAACATTGAGAAGGGCAAGCAGATCGAAGTGCTTGCAAAGTATCGGGGGCTTGAGAACAAGTCCGTCGCGGTGCTTGCTCATGCGGATATGCGTACTGCGTACGAGTTTCCGACAGCACTTCCCAACATCGTCGGGAATGTCTCGGACATACTTCAGAAAAATGTTCCAGGGGTGAGATTGCTCGATCCCCGCTTTTCATTTTCGTGGATGCATCAGACGCCGGGTTGGCCAACGAGTCCTCTTGCGGATCTCGCCAATGAGCTGGATGTCGATCGGGTGATTGTGATCGACCTATTCGAGTATCGGTTGAATCCGGAAGGCAACAGTTTTCTGTGGGATGGAGTCGCAGGCGCAAATGTGAGCGTCGTTGAGCGCGATGGAATCGATCCTGATTCGTATGCGGAGGAATTCCAGGTCATCTCCAAGTTTCCCGACATGGAGGGCATTGGAAAGTCGCAAGCTGGACCGACGCAGATCGAGATCGGCTTGCAGAAGACGTTCGTCGATGAAGTCGGTTATCTCTTCTACGATCACGCCGAGATGAAGTATCCCGATCGAGGCATCAGACGAAAATGAGAGTCGATCTTCTCACACGGGTCGCCCTTCTCGCCATCGGAGCGGTGTGCGCGAGTAGCTGCAATTATCTCATTCCCATCAGTTACCTCGCGGAAGGCCCACCGAAGTCACCTGCAGCTTACGAGTTGCCCTCCAAGCGCACCGTGGTCGTGGTGGACGATCGATTGAATCGAATGTCGCGGATCCAACTTCGCAGTGAAGTTGGCGACTCTGCTGGCACCGAACTGCTCGAGAACAGTGTGGTCCCGGAGGTCATTTCGACACGCGACGCGATCGCGCTGATCCGTCGATTGGATACCGCTTCCAAACCAGTATCGATTCAGCGCGTGTGCGAGTCCCTTGGAGCGGAACAGGTCATCTATGTTGAGATCGACGAGTTCAATCTCTCCGGCGGTCGCGAAGAAGGTGGACCAGAGGCCGTTGCATTGATCAAGGTGATCGATGTCACGAATGGCGTTCGACTCTGGCCAAACGCTGGATCTGAAGCGGTCCAAAGCTTTCTCAAGGACATCGATCCGAGCATCATCACGACGAGCGCTGGTCGGCGGGAACTCGAAGACAAACTTGCTGTGGAGTTGGGTCAAGACATTGGTCGGTTGTTTTATGCCCATCCGCGTCGCGAGCTTGGTGGTCGCCTTGGTGTGAAGAAGTGATTTTTCGTCGAGGTCGACGAGATCAGCCGCGTTTGGGAACTCTGCACCTCATTCAGACAACGGGCGAAATCGGATGGACTGCCGGCGCCATGACTGGGAATCCGGATCGATCTAGCGGGTCCCTGGATTCGCAACCAGAATCACGAGTCGCCATCGGCCCATCGAGTACCGCTCGGGTCAATGGGGCGATGTCGCAACCCTATTCGGCTGTTCTCACGGCTCCCCTTGGAATTGAACGGTTGCTTGTGGGCCGACTCCGCGCTTGGGTTGGTCAACTCGACACCTGTCCAAAGAAGATTGTTGCCTACGGGTCGGCAGTGGGAGATCTTGCGCATGCCGCCTTCGCGGACGTGGATCGAGTCGTCCATCGAGCTCCACCTGTCGACGCGCGACTGAACTGCGCGCGAACAGCGATCGAGCATTGGCGAACCTCCCGCGAGGGCTCATCTCATCCACATGGTGCTGGGAGGAGTGCGATCCGATCGGATTTCGGCCTTTCGGAGCGAACCATCGTTGTGATGGCGGCTGGCGATCGCGCGGATTCGATCGACGCTCGCGAGGCGTTTGCGGCGGTCGGGCGCGCGGCGCTCGCGGGCGCGGATGTTGCGTTGATCGTCCCACGGCATGCGAAGTGGAGCCTCGAGACGATGCGTTATGCGCGCCGCGCGGGGCTTTCAGATTGTCTCGTTGTCATCGACGATGCAGAGATTCCCAGTGCGCTTTGGCTTGCAGTGGATCTGATGCTCTTGCAACGCCCCGGCGATGAGGGCGTTGGGGGTTGGTGGGGCTGGTGCGGGTGGTGGGGGATCGCGGCGGGAATTCCCATCATCCACGAATCGTGCTTTCCGAATTGCGAAGGATCAATTCGATACGAGCGCGGAGATCGAAACGAACTCGTTCGATTGCTCATCGAACTCTCGGAGAACCCTTCGCGGAATCCGGAATTCTTTCAGGCTCTTTCAGCGGGCGCAATTCGCAGTGCTTCTGCGGCCGCAAGCGGGCGAGAACCATCTCGATCGACAAGCGAGTCAGGCACGCAACGCCACGCTATGACAGTATCGGCTTGATGACCTCGCCCTTGACGTCCGTCAATCGATAGTCGCGACCCTGGGCGCGATAGACCAGCTTCTTGTGGTCCAGTCCGAGCAAGTGCATCATCGTCGCGTGCAAATCATGAACTTCGACGGGATTCTCGACGATGTTGTACGAATAGTCGTCCGTCCTTCCGAATGAGATTCCAGGCTTCACTCCACCACCGGCGAGCCACAGGCTGAAGCATCGTGGGTGATGATCACGACCATAGTTCGTCTTGGTAAGCGTGCCCTGGCTATACGCGGTGCGTCCGAATTCGCCCGACCAAAGGACGAGCGTTTCGTCGAGCAATCCAAGTCTCTTCAGATCCTTGATCAGAGCCGCTTGGGGCTGATCCACGGCCTTGCACTGCGCGCGAAGTTCGCCAGGCAAGTTTCCGTGTTGATCCCATCCGCGCATATAGAGCTGAATGAATCGAACATCGCGCTGCGCAAGTCGTCGTGCCATCAGACAATTGGCCGCGAAACTGCCAGGTATGCGCACATCCGGTCCGTACATCGCAAGAGTTTCTTCTGATTCATCGCTAAAGTCGGTCAGTTCTGGAACAGACATCTGCATTCGGTATGCCATTTCGAACTGGGCGATCCGGGCCTGGACTTCAGGGTCGAGACTCCTCGTGAATTCCTCTTCGTTGATCTGACCCACGAGATCGAGCATGCGTCGGCGGTCATCGCGAGTGACACCATCGGGATCACGCAGATACAAGACCGCATCTCGCCCCGCCCGCAATCGACATCCCTGATGTTCGCTTGGAAGAAATCCACTTCCCCAAAAACGCGCGGAGAGTGCCTGCATGTTGCCGATGCCTTGTGTGATCATTACGACGAACGCAGGCATGTCGCGATTCCCGCTCCCGAGTCCATAGCTCATCCACGATCCGAAGGATGGTCGGCCTGGTTGTTCCGAGCCGGTCTGGAAGAATGTGATTCCAGGCTCGTGATTGATCGCCTGCGTATGCATCGAATGGATGAAGCAGATCTCTTTCGCGACGGATCCGGTATGGGGCAGGAGCTCGGAGAGCATCATCCCGCCCTCGTTGTTTTCGTGGCGGTCGAAACGGAAGACCGTTGGCGCAACGGGAAAGCGCGTCTGTCCGCTGGTCATTGTCGTGATGCGCTGACCATTTCGAATCGAAGCTGGAAGTTCCTCGTTGAATCGATCGACGAGGTGTGGCTTGTAATCGAACAAATCAAGCTGGCTCGGCGCACCCTCCATGTGCATGTAGATCACGCGCTTCGCCTTGGGCGCATAGTGCGGAAGGTTTGTCAAGACGGCTTGAGCCGAGGTCGCGGTGTCCGTACGAGGTGCGCCCCGCGCACCCATCAACTGCGCGAGCGCGACGCCGCCCAAACCAGCGCCGAGCGATCCCGCGACCGATCCGAAAAATCGACGACGTGTGAGATTGAGCAGATACGCCTCAAGCGCATCTGCAGGTCGTTCGTTGTTCATCGGATTTCGAGCGGCTTGGTACATGAGCTTTAGTCCTTGACAAGCGTGGCGTCGCTCGAAAGTATCGCATTCGCGACGAGCGTCCACGACGCAAGTTCGCGCGAATCGAGATTCTCTGGGGATTGCGAGTCCCCGACCGAAACAAGCGATTTCGCGTCTTCGGCTGAATGGGCGTACCGAGCGCGATTGGCGTGTAGGGCGGCGGTGAGTCGATCGATCGTCTCGGCGGACGGTCGTGATCCGGTGCAACTGAAGAAGAGCAGGGAGAGTCTTGCTGCATCAGTTTGTGCATCAGTCGAAGCACTGGCTGATTCCTGAAGAATTCGTGTGGCGGCACCTCGTGCAGCTTCGACAAACTGTTCGTCGTTCCAGAGCACGAGCGCTTGAAGGGGAGTGTTCGTGGTTGTGCGCCGTGTGACGCAGTACTCGCGCGTTGGAGCATCGAAAGTGAGCAGCGATGGTGGAGGGACCGCGCGTTTCCAATAGCTGTACAAGCTTCGACGCCAGAGGTCGTCATTCATCCCAACTTCGTAGGCACGAGTATTGGATTGAGGCATTGCGACCTCTTGCCAGAGCCCCTCTGGTTGATAGGGCTTTACGCTCGGTCCTCCAAGGCGTTCCTTCAGCAACCCGCTCACATAGAGCGCTTGGTCGCGGATCTGCTCGGCACCGAGTCGCTGTCGCGGATACCACGAGAGGAGGCGGTCGTCGGGATCGAACGCCGCAATCTCTGGCCGGATATCCGACGATTGGGCGTACGCCTCGCTGTTGAGCATCAACCGAATCATGTGCTGAACATTCCATCCACTCTCGCGAAATTCAGCCGCGAGCCAGTCGAGCAATTCAGGATGAGTCGGCCACTCGCCTTGAAATCCAAAGTCATTTTCGGTGCGAACAAGTCCCCGACCAAAGAATTGCTCCCAGAGTCGATTGATCGTCACACGTGCAGTCAATGGATTCTCGCTTGACACAATCCACTGCGCGAGCCCAAGCCGGTTCTTCGGCTGCTCCTCAGTGAGAGCACCGAGGGCTTTGGGAATCGCGCGAGTCACCGGTCGATCGCGGTCTGCCTGGTCGTACATGCCTCGCTTGAGGACAAATGTCTCTCGCGCACTTGCCTGTTCCTTCATGACCATCGTGTGCGGGACTTGGATTCGGACGACTTCCTGCTCTCTCTTCGACTTCGCGATC
Organism: Singulisphaera sp. GP187; assembly: GCA_945868805.1. Classification (GTDB taxonomy): domain Bacteria; phylum Planctomycetota; class Phycisphaerae; order Phycisphaerales; family SM1A02; genus F1-60-MAGs104. The sequence goes on along the minus strand of CAMBMO010000008.1, from coordinate 63,930 downwards.
TTGTCGTTGAGTTCGCGGTAGCGAGGCGACGCTGTCAATCGCCAGGCGTCCCGCGCGGTGGCACGGAATTCCGGTCTCGACATTGCCGTCGGCAGAAAGAGCGGAACCGCCCCGTGCAAGATCGACCCCTCGGGAGCGATCGCGCGATGAAAGAATCCGCCTGGACCGCCCGTGTTGACGATCTTGCAGACAATCGAGTTCTCTCCTGCAACGAGCGAAATTGTGACGCGTTCTTGATCGGGAGCGACTGGCCGATCCGACTTGTTTTCGTGGACCTTGACGCCGTTGACGAAGACGGCAATCCCGTCGTCGCTACCAAGCGAGAGTTCGATCGTGTGCGGATGGGTCGCGAAAACTTGTCGAGCGACAAATTCAGTCCCTGGTCCTTGCGCGAGTCCCGCAGGCTGCCCCTCGATGACTCCAGGTGCGTACCTCCAGCTGTATTCATCCCACTGTGCCATCCGATCGAATCGCGGTTGGGACTCTGGTCCTCGGATCGTCGCATAGGGATCGGTTCCAACTTCGGTCAGCCATGGTCCTGCGATATACCAGCCATTCGTGGCATCCGGAAGTTTCGCAAGAAACGAATCGCTTGCGCGAGCAAGCGAAACTCGCACATGGCCAAATGTGTGTTGCTTGTACGGAGAGTCGTACCCAAGCCGTACACGAAGGGTCGTTCCACCTTCGAATCCGAAGGGTTTCTCGGTCGTGAAAATCGCGAGTCTGCTTCCTGGTGTCGTGTGCGCATCGACTGCCCACTCGCGACGATCGGCTGTGATCAGCGCGTTCGCAACGCGGTAGTCGCCATTCGATTGTTCGAGATCGGCCCAAGCCCATGAAAGCGGTACCAACTCGGTTCGAGTGGGATCCACCTTCGATGTCGCTTCGACGACGATCGAATCCAAGACAGCATTGCCGTTGGGTGCTCGACCGACGCGTCCTTCAACCATCGAAGGATCGGTCAGAACTTCGAGCGCGAGCAATCGAATCTCGGTCGCATCCGTCTCGAGTGTGAGTGTGTGTTCGTCGACGTCAGGATTGGCCCCGCTCGCGAGAACCGATCCGTCAGGTTGAACCGTGAGCGTCGCGCCATTCTTCGACTCTGCCGAGCGCGTCGGCGCGGCGACCCACTCCAGATTCAGTTGGGCTGTAGCGGAACTGCAGAACTGTTCGAACTCGGCGTTCTCAGTCTGGCTCGGTTGATCTCGTTCGGTTGTGAGCGATGCAAGCGCCCCTTCGATTTCGACCAGTCGGGCGCGCTGCTCGTCGGTCGGAAACTCGAGCGCTGGTTCGAGCGAGCGCATCGCATCGGGAACTTGCGAGTAGATGCCAGGTTCCTCATTCGAATTGAAAAACGCGACCATCGAATAGAAGTCTTCGCTCGTGATCGGGTCGAACTTGTGATCGTGGCAGCGCGCACACTGCACACTGAGTCCGAGAAACGCTGCGCCGGTCGTCGCCACTCGGTCGACTGCGTACTCGAGCAAGTACTCCTCGCTAATCGCCCCACCCTCATCGCTCGTCACGTGGTTTCGATTGAATCCGCTCGCGATCAACTGCGCGGAAGTCGCATTCGGAATCAAGTCTCCCGCGAGTTGTTCGACGATGAACTGGTCGTATGGTTTGTTAGTTCGGAATGCATCGATGACCCAATCGCGCCAGAGCCAGATCGATCGACCTGCATCCATGTGGATGCCACTCGTGTCTGCAAAGCGAGCGACGTCGAGCCATGGGATAGTCATGCGCTCGGCGTAGCGCGATCGATACGGTTCTTGGGACATCAAGCGGTCGATCAATTTCGCGCGCACGTCTGGACTCGGATCATCAACGAACGCATCGACTTCGGCAGGGGTCGGAGGAAGACCCGTGAGATCGAGAAAAATCCTACGGACAAGCGTGGCGCGACTCGCGGGAGGGCTTGGTGTGATCCCGACTTTCTCCATGCGAGCGAGGAGAAATCGGTCGATCTCATTGGTCGTCCAACGAGGATCGATCGGTGTAGGGACGTTCGATCGCGTCGGCGCCGAGAAAGCCCAGTGCGATTCGTACTGCGCACCATCGTCGATCCATCGACGAATGATTTGGCGCTGATTCGCGTCGAGTGAATGCTTGGTGCTGTCGGGCGGTGGCATCATGAACTTTGGATCGTCCGAGCTGATTCGACTCCAGACGAGACTCGATGCCGCACTTCCTGGCACGATTGCCGCACCCTTGGGACGGATCTTCGTCGCTTCCTCGGCGCTGTCGAGACGAAGGTCGGCCTGGCGTTTCTCTCGGTCCGGACCATGGCAGAGGAAGCATCGATCCGAGAGGATCGGTCGGACATCCCGGCCGTAGAGAACAGGTTCGGTCGATGCCGCGCCGAGAGGGGCTGGAAGTGTGAATACTGCTGTGCCGATGACGAATCCCACGATCGCAACGAGCAGCAATTGGGATCGCATCATCGCTCGAAAGTGTACGCAATGAGCGTGGATTTGCCACCGAGTTCCCCAAAAAACGGGTCACTAGAGCCGATTGCTCGATGTCGATCGCTCGGTCGTCTCTCGCATCAGATCGCAGGCATTCTGCGAGTAAAAGTCGCGGAGTATTTCCGCGGGAAGTGCGACTCCTCGCAAGGTCGGGGAGTCTCTGGGAGTGAATTCGTTTGGCGACACCATCGCGAGATCGGGATCCGCGATCGGGCTCGGGCCAGTCCAGTTGCTCTCCCAAAGAGTGCGTAATGCCCAGTACCTGCTCGCGTACAAATCGAACGCACTGTGCGCAGAATTCGCCTTTGCGTCCATCTCGAAAGTGGTCGGAGCGTCGACGAGGTGCTCATCGCTCGTCACGATGTCCGATCCGAAAAGGATTCGTCCTCGCCATCTGCGAAAGAATGTCCGCACGCTTTCGGGGGGGTGTCGCGAAATCTCGCGCACGATCCATTTCGACGCGCTTGTGTCGAGCGAGAGGTTGGGATGTCGTTCGAGCAACCCCGAGAGGAATTCGAGATCCTCCGGCCATCCTCCCATGTGAGCGGCGATCCAGCGCGTCGGAAATCGATCAAGCATCCGTTCGAGTGGCTCGTACTGGGATGCTTTCGTTCCGTACCTCTCGTGGTCTGCGTAACGCGTTGCGAACCAGGTGTCGGGATCGGCAACATGGACCATAAATGTCATACCGAGGTCGTACGCCGTCTGCATTGCGGCGATTCGAGATGGGTTCTCAAGGCGCATCAATGTCGGGTCGCCAACCTCGGCTCCCATGTCAACTCCGCGTGGCGCGGTCCAGAACTTTGCAATTCTCGCCCCACGCGCGTGGAACTCTTCGATACGCCTCGCGTAACCCGCACCATGTGCATTGCGCGCGTCCTTGTCGCGCCAATTCGGAATGGCGATGAATCGAATGCGAGGACCAAAGATCTCTCGAAGTCCATCGACTTGCTCGATCACCGATGTCATCGACCAAATCTCACTGACACCGTACTGGTCCATCACGTCCCGCAATATCACTGCGGCACGCAATCCTCCGACATGCGCGTGTGCGTCAATGATCGGAACCACCGGCGAACCGATCCGCTTCGCCTCGGATCGATAGTCCAGATCGAGTAGGTTCGAGTCAGTGATCACGCTTCGATGTTATGAAGGTCGTCGAACCTTGGAAGGCGCATTCGGCGAACCGCTCTTGTGAATTCGCTTACGCGCACTCGAGTGCGCTCGTGCCATGCCCGGTCGCGCTGGTTTCAGCTTCGGTTGATCGACTAATCCGGCGTGATGGACCATGCCGATGTAGACCTCGTAATCCGCTTCGATATCGAGATGCCGAACGAGTTCACATGCGATGTATCCGAGTGCGCGAAGCGGTACGGGAGCTCCGCCAGGCACAACCAGATTCGGAATCGTCAAGAACGCATCGACTCCCTGGTCCGGTGCAACACGAAAAGTCTTTGGCGTCACGCGATCGCCTTTGGCAAGAATGCAAATTGCGAAATTGCGGCTGTCCCGGATGATTGGCGACAGTGGCTGACCTTTTTCCATCGCCACAAGCAGCATCGGCGGATGCATGGCGACTTGCTGCACGCAGCGCACGATCACGCCACTGCGTAACTCACCGAACGCGGAGGTCAGGAGGAAGTTGGTTGAAGGGAGAAGATTGAGAACGTGCTCAACGCTCAATCGATTTGCGGCGGGTCTGTCAGTTTGCATAAATTTCGATCCAAACTCCAATAGAAATGAATGCCCGAAGTGAGTGTAAGTCCGATTTCGGAAATGTCCACAAATCTTTGTTTGTCAATGCTTTATGGCTATCGAAACTTAATCGCAAAAGTTCTCGGACCAAGATCTTGAGTTTGAGGTGTTGCTAAAAACATGAATTTTGTCGAAAAGTGTTGCATTGTGGGGCGTAGTGGGTATAGTTCCTTCCGATTCCAATATGGACAACGAACGTGCTCTTCCTCGGCGAATACGAACACAACCTCGACAAGAAACAACGCCTCGCAATTCCAAGCGAGTTGCGCGAAGTGCTCGATCCAAGCACCAATGGGGATCACTTCGTAGCGGTTCCAGGGGCGGACGATTCTCTGACACTCTGGCCCAATCTGACTTTCGAGAAGTTGGCGATGGACCACGGTGGATCGCTCATCGGCGACGAAGTTCTTCGGCGCTTCGAGCGAGCCTTTTACAGTCAAGCCCATCACTGCGATGTCGACTCCGCCGGGCGGATTCGTATTCCAGAACGATTGCTCTCGAGATTCGGACTCGCCGGATCAATCGTCATTTTGGGCGTTCGGGATCACTTGGAGTTGATTGCTTCAGCCACCTGGAAAGCACAGGAGCAGGAAAGGATTTCCTCGACTGGAGAACTTTGGAGGCAGGCGAATCAGCTCATGAATTCAAGGTCGGGTGGCGCACGGTGATGGATCGCCAGCGCCAACTGGACCTCGCTACGACACGGACGGCGTAGCGCACAAACCAATCTCGGGATCCGCATGGATGCGACCCCGAGCAGTCAAACGGATCACGGATGATCCGCAAGGATCGTACGGATCGGCTAGGGAAGGCCGGCGCCGTACGAGTGGTCGGTCGGAGTCGTATCTGCCGACCATTTTCTTCGCCCCCCGCGTCACTGGCCCGACGCGGGGGCTTTTTTTTTGATCCGATAACTGGGTTTTCACCAATTTATCATTGCCCAGTGCGAAAGCATCCGATCGAGCGATACCCTTCAAGAAGGTCAGACGCTTGGTCGATGTAAGTCATCCAAGCATTCGCATGGAGGACGCACGGTGCGTTCGAGGCGAGCTGATCGAGAAGGTGGGCTGAGCCCCACTGTGTCAAGGGCAGGAGGTCCGCGCACTATGTTGGTCATTACACGACGCGAAGGTGAAGAAGTAGTTATCGGAAACCCAGCGTCTCCGATTGGAATCGTTCGGATCGCATCGATCAAGGGCGACCGGGTGCGCATTGCGTTCGAGTTTCCCAGAGAGGTCGCAGTGCATCGGAAGGAAGTGGCCGAGCAGATTCTCGCTGGAGCTGCCGATCCAACCAAGAATGTCATCGGAAAGATCCGCCCCGCTGAGGGTGCCCCGTAACGGACGCTCGCTCCATCGCGAGGCGTTGCGCTGGGAAGTCAATTCAGCGCACGAACTTCGGTGATTTCAGGAATTCGCTCCCGTAATTGACGAGCGATACCAGATTGCAGAGTCATGTTGCTCGATGGACAGCCGATGCACGCACCGTGAAAGCGAACGTCAACAACTCCGTCGTGGACACGAACGACCTCGACATCTCCGCCATCGGCTTGGATATCCGGGCGAATCATGTCAACGACCGCGCGCACTTGTGCGAGCAGGTCTTTCGATGAGCCAAGATCCGGCTGGGGTTGATCGGGCACTTCAGAAGTCTAATCGACACTTCTACAATGACACGATGAGCCTTGAAGATTCGAGAGGATTCCGCGGGACATTCGTCCTCGCACGGATGGCCGCCGTGCTCTCGCTCGCATGGGGTTGTGTCGCGACCCCCGCAGGCGATCCCCTGCAGTCACTGAGTCGAACGGACCTCGTGCCGGCGCGACAGATCGCCGCGCTCCACATTCTTGACGCAGATCCGACAGACCCTCAGTACTTGAAGGCGCTTCGGAAGATAATCGTTCAGCCTGGTTACGTCATCGAGCTTCGTAACGAGGCCTGGGATCGACTCATGAAATACGATCTGGCTGGATTGAAGACATCAGTCGAGTTAAGTCTGCCCAAGATGCAGATCTACGAGTGGCGGGGAGAGCTCTGCAAACGAATCGGCGAACTCGGATGGAAGGACATGACGCCGGCACTGGTCCGAGGCTGGGTTGTTGTCCTTCCCATTTTTGGAACAGACCTGATGAAACGTCCGGAGTATCTGGCGCTCGTGAAGCTCTGGGGCAAAGAACGCGTCCCGGAAGTGCTTTATGAGTTGCTCCTCAAGAGCGACCCGATCAAAGAGGCGAATCTTCGCGCGCGATGTTGGGAACTCTTGCTCGCGACCGGTGAACGAGAGCGAATCCTCGCGCTTCTTGCGGATGAAAAGACGGCGACGACCGATTCGTTCATTCTTGACATGAGGCGATCCGCGAGCGACCTGAATGTCATCCCTCGAAATCGGGAGGAGATTCTCTGGATTCGCGCGCTCCGAGTGCCAAGCAAGCGAGCATTCTGGGATGCCGCACGCGACGCAGCTGGAAAGTTGACTCCGGAAGTTCGCGTCCAACTCGAACCACGCGATCTTCCGATTCTGGTCGCGGCCGCGAAAGTTCGCCCGGACTTGCTTGGCGCGACTCGTGATCAGTTGTTCGATGAAGTCTCGACTCGACTCGCGAGTGAATCGACTCGCAGGTACAGCGCGTCCTTCGAGGGATACGGTTCGCAATTGGCAGAAACCCCTCGGGCGCATGCGAAGGAGATGGACTGGGGCGACTGTGCCGCGGTTCTCGTCGCGTTGAAGGCGCTCGACGAGCCTGCCATTCGGGCCCACATTTTCGATATCGCCGATCGAGATCTTGCGGATCGACAGACCGAGTATGGCGGAGTCGTGCGGATGGACGATCAGGGTCGATTTGAATTGGTCGAGTATCCGCCCCAGGCGCGTGGGAGCGATGTCCGTTTCGAAGCGTCGAATGCGATGTTCGATGGGGGATACGACGCGCTCTTCCACTTTCACAATCACGCCCAGGAATACGAGAATCACCGCTACGCAGGTCCGCACTTCGGCGACTTTGGATACGCCGATGCAACAGGAGTGAATGCTTTGGTCTTCACATTCGTCAATCACAACACGATGAATGCCGACTACTACCGACGAGGTCAAGTTGTCATCGACCTCGGCACGCTGAGTCGATCTCAGAACTGATCCCATGCGACTTTCAAAGATGCCATTGACCAAGATGCCATGCGTCAAAATGCCATTCAGCAAGATGCACGGAATTGGAAACGACTATGTCTATGTCGATCTCTCGCAGTGCCCGATCGACAACCCCGCCGAGGTCGCACGTGCCGTCAGCGATCGCCATACCGGAATCGGTTCGGATGGATTGATTCTGATCGACCATCCGTCGCGGGGAGTCGACGCGCATGCTCGCATGCGCATGTTCAACGCCGACGGGAGCGAAGCGCAGATGTGCGGGAACGGGATCCGATGCGTCACGAAATTCGTTGTCGATCGTGGAATCTCGTCTGAGAATCCACTTCGAGTCGAAACGGGGCGGGGCGTTCTCGAGATGCAGTGGTGGCTTGGTGAGGATGGTTTCGTGAGCGAAGTCGAAGTCGACATGGGAGCGCCAATCCTGGATATCGCATCGATGAGTGTTCGTTGGCCAGGAGTCTTGGGCGGTGCGCGCATAATCGGCGCTCCTTGGACAGTCGCAATGTGGAGCGACGCTCTTGGGGCTCAAGGAATCACGCGAGGAGTCGATTGGGTCACTTCTGCTGGAGTTGAGTCGGTTGCGACAGTTGTGTCGATGGGTAATCCGCACATCGTCTTTTGGTGCAGAGATGCCGCGGCGGTGCCGATCGATTCAGTCGGTGTCGCAGTCGAACGACATGCGTATTTCCCGCAGAGAATCAATGTTCACTTTGTTCAAGCGATCTCGCGAAGGGAACTTCTGATGCGGACTTGGGAGCGTGGATCTGGAGTCACGCTGGCGTGCGGAACTGGGGCGAGCGCAGTATGCGTTGCAGGAGTCCTCGAAGATCGATGCGACCGGGCGGTCGCCGTCAACCTTCCCGGTGGAAAGCTCTCATTGAGATGGGACGAATTCGACGGCCGAGTCAGAATGCGCGGGAGCGCGACACATGTCTTCGACGGTGAGTGGGATCTGCACACCACGAGGGCAATCGATGCCACTCGATGAATTCGAACGCACGATCGTCGATGAGGTCTCACGTCGCGCGACACGAATGGAGACCGATCTCGAAGAACTCGTGGCGATACCCACCGGGCACGGAAATCACGAGGGGCTTGAAAGGGCACGCAGTTGGATGAGCGATCGACTTGTGGCGCTCGGTGCCATCGTCGAGCGACTTCCTGGGGGTGAGAAACCAGATTGGCTCCGCGAGCCGGTCGTCGAATCCGAAGACTCTGGAGAGATCCTTTGTGCGCGCGCGTTGGATCGGTCGGACCGTGGCATTCGCATCCTGCTGAGCGGACATCTCGACACCGTTCATGATCCGAAGGGGGAATTCCAATTGCTCTCGCCACGAAGGGATGGAATACGCACGGGACCTGGCGCAGCTGACATGAAAGGTGGACTCGTCGTGGCGCTCACCGCGCTCGAGGTTCTTCATCTCCGTGGAGTGAAGGCTCGATGGTCCTTCATTCTAAATGCAGACGAAGAGTCCGGAAGTTTCCGGAGCACCGAGGCGCTCCAGTCGATTGCACGTGAACACGATGTCGGTCTCGTGGTTGAACCTGCGGCAGGGGAGGGAAACATCGTGACGGCGCGGTTTGGTTCGGCGCAGTTTCGTATCGATGCGTACGGTCGCTCGGCGCACGCTGGTCGGGATGCCGCAAAGGGAATCTCGGCGGTCGCCGCACTCTGTCACGCGATGACTCAAGCGCTCGCGATTTCAGATCCGTCGGTCGGGCGTACCGTCAACATCGGTCCGATCGAAGGGGGCGAGGCGACGAACATCGTTCCCGATTACGCTGCGGCATGGGGCAATGCCCGCTACAGCAACGATGAACAACGGGATCTGATCGAACGTGCGTTTGCGCAGATTCCACTGGGATCGCCAAAAGACTTGCCACGGGTAACGATGCGAGTGCTCCACAATCGACCCAAGAAAGATGCGACACCGGAGGTGCTGGCGATGGCGAAGATTGCGATCGAGGTCGCGCGCGACATGTCGATTGCCGTCGGCTCAACGTCGACGGGCGGAGTGAGCGATTCGAATGTCTTGCAGGCCGCGGGACTTCCTTGCCTCGATGGTCTTGGCGTTCGGGGTGGGAATCTGCATCGATCGGATGAATTCGTGGTTGTCGCGAGCCTGGCAGAGCGGGCAACCATGTTGGCGTTGATCATTCACAGACTCGCGGAGAGTCCTTCCGTACCATAGCAATCATGACCGTTGCGCCACCCAATCTCGCGAGTGCGGTGCCGGCTCTTGAGCACCTTCCGTTGCTCGCACGTCTCCCCGCAGTGCGTCGGGCGATCGATGAAATTCTTTCGGAGTTGCGACGGACGCAGGCATCGATGACTGGGATTCGTGGGGCCGATCCTTCGAAATCCGAGTCGTACGTTGCGTGGCTCAAGCGCAATGGCGAGTTGCGAGGTCGTCCGACGATGTACCCATACATCGGCGCGGGATTTGGGAATGGGGCTCTCGTGCAGCTCGCAGATGAGAGCGTCAAGTGGGACATGATCAGTTCGATTGGCGTCAACATGTTCGGCCACTCCGATCCACGCATGGTTGAAGCGGCCCTCGAGAGCGCTCTCTCAGATGTTTGCATGCAGGGCAACTTGCAGCACAATGCCGATGTTCTCGCAGTCTCTGAGATCCTTGTCGCCGAGGCGGGACGAACGAGTCGATTGCGCCACTGTTTCGTGACCAATTCGGGATGTATGGCAAACGAGAATGCCCTGAAGATTTGCCAGCAGAAGACCAAGAGCGCTCCACGCGTGATCGCGCTTCGCGATTGTTTCATGGGTCGATCGACCACCATGAGTCAGATTGGCGACACTCCAGCGTATCGACAAGGACTTGTCCAAAACATCCTCGTTGATTACATGCCCTTCTACGATCCGATGCTCGGCGCCCGCTCGACCGAGCTTGCGGTTGCGAAGTTGAGGGAGTTAATCGAGCGGTATCCGAAACAGCACTCATGCTTTGTGATGGAAGTCGTTCAGGGAGAAGGTGGATTCAATCTGGCTCCACGTGAGTTTCTCGAGTCGCTCATGCGAGTTTGCCGAGAGGCATCGATCCCGGTGTGGGTCGACGAGGTCCAGACATTTGGCCGTACCGAGGAGATGTTTGCGTTTCAGGCGTCCGGGCTCGGGGAATATGTCGATGTCGTCACGATCGGAAAACTGAGTCAAGTCTGCGCCTGTCTCTTCGCCGAAGATTTCAATCCGGGTCCGGGATTGATCGCTGGAACTTTCAGTTCCAGTACGAGCGCATTCCATGTTGGTCGACGTGCACTGGAAATTCTTCGCGATGGAGATTATTACGGTCCGAACGGTCGCATCGCACGGCTCCACCAGGCATTCCGCACAGCTGCAACAGATCTGATCGCGCGACGCCCCGAGTTCTTTCCGCCCGTGATCGATGGACAAGGACGGACCTTTGGCGAAACGATGGGTGGAATCGGAGGCATGATGAGACTCACTCCGCTCGGAGGAAAGAAGGACCAACTCAACGCACTTCTTCAATTGTTGTTCGAAGAGGGCGTGATCGCGCTGACATGCGGACACGGACCGTACCACTTGCGATTGCTTCCCCCGATTGGTGTCATGGAACCAGCACAGTTCAAACCCGTTTTCGAAGTGATCGAACGGGCGCTCGGGCGGACGAGGTAACCCATGTTCATCATTCGACAGGCCGTCAATGGAGATATGCCACAACTTCTGAAGTTGTCGCGATTGGTGCATTCATTCAACTTGCCGCAAGACAAGGACTCGCTCGCGGGAAAGATCGAACGAAGCCAGCGTGCGTTCGCGGGTTCCGTGAAAGAGGCGAAGGGGCGCGAGTATGTCTTCGTCCTCGAGGACCTCGATAGCAGTTCCGTGATCGGGACGAGCGCCGTCTACTCCAAGATCTCTTGGGCGGGCCATCCACACCTCTTTTTCAAAGTCCGTAAGCGCGAGCATTACAGCCGAGATCTTGGGACGGGTCAGGTGCATGTCACGATCCAACTCGACACGGACGAAACCGGTCCGAGCGAGATTGGCGGATTGATTCTCGCACCCGGATATCGAGGTCATCCGCAAAAACTTGGATCGCTCCTTTCGTACGCACGTTTCCAGTTCATTGGATTGCACAAGAAGTGGTTTCAGCAGCGGATCATCGCTGAGATGATGGGCGCGCTGACGCCAGACAGCCACTCATCCCTTTGGGACTATCTCGGTCGGCGATTCATCAACTTGTCGTACACCGAAGCGGACACATTCAACCAGCGAAGCAAAGAGTTCATATTGAAGCTCTTTCCGTCGATTGAGATTTACACGTCGCTCCTGCCCCCTGAAGCACGCCAACTTGTTGGGAAAGTCGGCGACGAGACATTGCCCGCGCTCCGCATGCTGGAAAAGTTGGGATTTCGAGCGCAGGATCATGTTGATCCATTCGATGGTGGACCGTACTTGCAGGCGAGGCGCGACGAGATCCCGATCGTTCGTCACTCGCTCGCTCTCAAACTTGCTGGTGTCTCGACGCGAGGCTCACACACGGGAGTCGTCTCATGCGAAGGCGAGTTCGGCTTTCGCGCAGTTCGGAGCGAGTTCGCCATCGGAGGGAGCGCGAGCGCCATGAGCCAAGTTCGGCTCCCCGCACGGACGATTTCTGCACTCGGTGCGGAGACAGGCTTGAAGATCGGGGTGACCGCATTCGACGCGCACGGCAACGCCGTCGATCTCAACAAGGTTTCGACACCGAAGCGAAAGCAAGGATCGCGGAGTCGACGATGAACGAAGCGTATCGGCGGGGGTTCTTGACATCCGAGCCCAGCGATTTTATTGGCGGCCGATTTCGCCCGCTCCGATCGACTGCCAACGGACCGACCGCTGAACTTGTCGAGAGCCACGATCCTGCGCAACCAGCCGTCAGCGTCTGGAGAGGAGCGGCGGAACCATCGCATATTGAAAATGCCATCGAGGCAGCACGAGCGAGCTCACGTGATTGGCGATCCGCGAGTCAGGAAAGTCGAGGTCAGCTTCTGGCGACATGGCGCGATGTCCTCATCGCACATGAAGATCGGATCGCGCGCTTGATCACGCTGGAGACTGGAAAGACTCTCGCGGAGAGCAGGCTGGAAGCGAAAGCGCTCGCTGAAAAGGTATCGATCACGCTTGAAGGACCGAGCGTGGGTCGCGTTTTGGGATTCGACTTCGTCGTCAACCCGACGCGACGCGGTGTCTGCGCGTTTCGGCCACACGGAGTCATGGCGGTTTTCGGTCCCTTCAATTTCCCTGCGCATCTGCCAAACGGTCATTTCGTTCCTGCACTTCTGACTGGAAACACCGTGGTGTTTAAACCGAGCGAACGAGCGCCAGCGGTCGGTCAACTTCTGGCGGAACTGTCCGACCTCGCAGGATTTCCGCCAGGAGTCTTCAATGTGGTTGCGGGAGGACCAACTGTGGCCGCACGACTGAGCGAGCATGCGGGAATCGACGGGATCCTCTTCACTGGATCGTGGATCACGGGCCGACGCATTCTCGCCGCAAACATCGATCGTCCCGGACGGATGGTCGCGCTCGAGATGGGCGGGAGCAATGCCGCGATTGTGTGCGAGGACTGTCACTTGAAGCAGGCGGTCGTCGAATGCGTGCGATCCGCCTTCGCAACGGCCGGTCAACGATGTACTTGCACTCGACGGATCGTCGTCAATGCAAAGATCGCAGATCAGTTCATACCACTCTTCGCGAAAGTCGCCAGCACGCTTCTCATTGGTCCCGGAGAGTCTGACGAACCGAATTTCATGGGACCGATGATCTCGAGCGACGCGCGGGAGAATGTGATCGCGTTCCAATCCCGTCGGGTTCGCGAGGGAGCGGTCACCATTCTTCCAGTAACGAAACTCGATCGCGACGGGTGGTTCCTCACTCCTGGAGCATTGCAAGTCCAGCGATTCGATTCGATCACCGACGAGGAGTGTTTTGGACCGCTGGTTCAGATCGCCATCGCTCGCGACGACGAAGACGCGATCGAGCAGGCGAATGCGACGCAATTCGGATTGGCGGCCGCGGTCTTCACCGCGAGCGAGGATCGATGGAAACGCATCGTCCCCCATCTTCGTGCGGGTTGCATTAATTGGAATGTTGGAACAGCGGGGGCGAGTAGTCGATTGCCCTTCGGCGGACTCGGTCGATCCGGCAACAACCGTCCTGCGGGATCATTCAGCTTGGACTACTGCGCGATGCCGATCGCACATCTCGAAGAACGGACCGATGCGGTCGCCCTTCCGCAGGGAATGCGACCCTTCTAGACATCAGTCTCACGGCGATCTCTCTGGAAACACCTCGCTCCAGTTGGTAGAAATTCCTGAGGTGGACTCTTACATTCCGGCGGCTGGTGCCTGACCGAGCGAAATGAGGCGAAGAAACTCTGATCGTGTCGCGGGGTCCTCCAAGAAGATCCCAGTCAATTTGCTGGTGGTTGTCCACGCGTGAGGCTGTCGCACGCCGCGGTAGCACATGCAGTAGTGGCGAGCTTGGACCACGACCGCCGCGCCAAGCGGTTGCAGATGGGTCTGAATCGCGTTCGCGATCTGAGCGGTCAATTTCTCTTGGACCTGTAGTCGCTTCGAGAAGATTTCGACGACCTTTGCGAGTTTCGACAATCCGACGACCTTGCCATTCGGGATGTACGCAACATGTGCTTTGCCGACGAATGGCACCATGTGGTGTTCACAGTGACTGTGGATGTCGATTCCAGTTAAGAGAACCATCTGGTCGTACCCATCGATCTCTGAAAATGTCCTACTGAGTTCGTCCGCGGGGTCCATCCCGTACCCACTGAAGTGTTCGCGCATCGCGTGCACGACCCGCATCGGCGTGTCGACGAGTCCTTCGCGGTCGGGATCCTCGCCGATAAAGGTGAGCATCGCACGCACGTGAGCCATCGCTTCGATGCCCTTCGTGTCCGTCGGATCGATCCGTTTGGTGTGCGACGAAGAAGTCATGGATCGGCAATGATAGGCTCGCAGCGAATGTCGCGTACGAAACCAATCGTTCATGGATCGCATGATCGCCCGTCGATCGGTCGGATGATTCGCAAGGTTGCCATCGGCGTGGTCGCGCTGGTCTTCGCCTGTGCCATCGCCGCCGCATTCTTTTTCGATGCCGTCGCCGCACGAGTCGTTTCGACTGCTGGAACGCGTGTCCTCGGCACGGCAACGACCGTTCGTTCGATCCACATCGGTCTCATCGGTGGAAGCTCGTCGCTCGATGGTCTGTCGATCGCGCAACCGAAAGGGTTTGGCGATGGCGCGATGATCACAGTTGCGTCGGCGACTGCCACCGCAGGCTTGTTCGAATTGTTGTCCAGCGAGATCGTCATCGACTCGATCGAGATTCGGGGCGTGACGGTGTACATCGTCGAAGTCGGTCAACAAGTGAATCTGCAAGTCGTCGCCGCGACGGTTGTCGGGTCGGATGCGAATCCAGCTCCTGCGACAGAGACGGTGGCTCCGGCGAAATCGGCCAGTGCTTCGGTGGCGATTCGGCAACTCAAAGTGAGTGACATCAAGGTTGTCATTCAAGCAGAGACGCAGCTTCCCGGGGGCAAGCCGATCGAGTTCACGATTCCGGACATCGTGGTGAGCGATGTAGGAACGAAAACGACGATCAACGAAGTCGCGTCTGAAGTGACGACGGAATTGATGGATCGCTTACTACTCGCAATCGTTCAGGCGCACATCAAGGGACTTCCAAATGACATGATGAGCGGACTGACTTCTGCCTCGTCGACATTGTCAGGTGCCGCGAGCTCGGTGATCGGCGAGGGAGGCGAAGTCATCCGGAAGACCATCGACGGGGCGAGCAACGCGATCAAAGGAATTTTCGGGGACAAGTGATCATGATCAGTTCATAATCACTTGGTAACGCCGCCGCCAAAAATGTTCTTCCACCATGCGAGGATCTCTCGTAGCCGGTGAATTCGCAGATCGGGTGGACCCATTCGACTCATTCCGTGACTCGTCTCGCGTGGATATCGAATAAATCGAACTGGAACGTCTTGCGCCGCGAGCGCGGTGTGGACTTGTTCGGACTGCTCGATGTTGCAACGCAGATCCCCCTCGCTATGGATCAGCATCATCGGTGTTCGAACGCGTGAAAAGCTCGCGATTGGGCTGGACTTCCACATTGCGGCGGGCTTGGCGTACGCAGATCCCTTCCAATACATGCCCGGGATTTCGGGGAAGTCAGAATTTCCGTTGTGGCTGACGATGTTTGAAACGCATCGGTCGCTGATGGCGCCGCAATAGGAATTCGAATGACCGACTGCCCAAAGTGTCATGTACCCACCGTACGACCCACCCATGATCCCGATGCGGTTCTTGTCGATGGCGCGGTCGCGACTCATAGCTTGTGTGATCGCTTGGATGTCGACCCAATCCTTCGTTCCCCACTTCCCATGAATCGTGGAACAGGATGCCCGACCATACCCCTTCGATCCGCGCGGATTGCCGTAGTACACCGTGATGCCTGCTGCAGCTAGCAACTGAAACTCAAGAAAGAATGGCCACCCATACTGCGCATGAGGACCACCGTGCACTTCGAGAACCGCAGGTGTTCGACTTTTTGCGCGCCCTCCGGCAGGCGGTCGCATCACCCAGTAGTGGACCGAAGCTCCGTCCTTTGCGGTTGTCCACGCCTCCTCTGGATGCGCGAGATTCAGCTCGTCGCAGAGCGCGGTGTTGAGATTCGTCAGCTGCCGGATTGGAAACTCGCGCCCCGCAACTTCGGCGATACAGACTTCGGGCATTTCAGTGGGCGCCGTTCGGACGAGGGCGACTCGCGTTCCATCGCGCGACAATGTCGACGGGAGGTGCTCGCACCCCGGTGGAGTGTGCAGGGCGATCATCTTGCCCCGAAGGTTTGCGCTCGCGATGTGCCCCGATCCATGCCAGCCAATTCGCATGAGAAGCGATTCGCCACCGGGCATCCAGCGGAACCATGCTGCGAATGCCGCATCAACCGTGTCCGAAAGCGTGGCACTCATCAGGCAGAAATCGCTCGCCGCGAGAAGATTGCGAGTCGTCTTCGTTTCGAGATCGTGGACGAAGAGTCCGAGATTTTCAGTCGCGTACATCTCGGTCTTTCCAGTGCGACCCGCGAAGGCAAGCTTCGTTCCATCGGGACTCCACGAAACTGCTCCCTTGGGGCCATCGGGGATCGATGCAATCGCTTTGATGCTCCCGCCCTGTGCGTCGCAGATCACAAGCTCGGACTTCCACGGTTCAAAGAGCGCCCGCTTCGAACGATTCACTGTGGCTGCGATTGACTTGCCATCGGGCGACCAATCGAAAGAGAACATGCCAAGTGTGTCACCGAGCGCGAGTTCGCGAACACGCCGATTCGCGACTGTCAGCACCATCAGCCGAAAGCGTGCCGACCCGAAAATCCCATCCCCATCGAGTCGATACCACGGGTCATCCACAACCAGCGGCGGTGTACTGCGCTTCTCGTTCTCGCGCGCCTTTGCGGCTGCAGGTGTTCTGCAAGGATCGGTCTCGCGCAGGGCGAAGGCAATTCGATCTCCCGAGGGCGACCATCGAAGCTCTCCGATAGAACTCGCCGAAAGTTTCGTCATCCGCTTTGCCGCCATGATCGTGTTGCCACGCAGCCCGGCGATCATGATCTGCGGAATTCCACGATCTTCTTCGCGCACGAACGCCAGCGCATTCCCAGTCGGCGACCATCTTGGTGAACGATCGCGTGGACCAGAGGAGAGGCGACGCGGGCGATGCGCTCCGTCCGCAAACGCGATCCATATCTCCGTTTTGTATGTGCCCGGACCATCAGCGATTTTTCGGACGAACGCGACCCGCTCTCCACTCGGGTCAATCTGCGGATCTGATGGAATGACGATTCTTCTCAGGTCGTCGGGTGTGATCTTGCGCGATGCAGTTCGAGTGCGTCGTGTCGAGGGTTTCGATGGTGTCGATCGTGTCATGTGAGTTCATCGTAGGATCATCCTCTATGACATGGGTTTGGCGAGGACGCGATGATGGTTCGGATCCAGCGGCACAGCGATGGCATCAGGTGATTCGTCCTTGGGACGCGTCGCCACTGACACGCGGGCGCAAGCGACCGATCGTGGTCATCGGCTATCCGACTGATGCCGGGGTTCGGGCGAATCTCGGTCGAACTGGATCGGCGGATGGCCCCGCTGCGCTTCGAACAGCGTGCGCCAATCTTCCAGTGCCGACTTCGCATGCACTCTTCGATGCCGGCGATGTCATAGGAACGGGCGACGATGTCGAGTCGTGGCAGTCATCGCTCGCGGCCGCGGTGGCCGCCGTGCGCGCAGGTGGCGGCACTCCCCTCGTCCTTGGTGGAGGCCACGATCAGGCATTCGGGCACTGGCTTGGCACAGTACGAGCGGCGTCGGATGGAGCAGTCGTGGGATGCATCAACTTCGATGCGCACATCGATATGCGATCGCTCCCGGGCGGACGTGCGAACTCCGGAACTCCCTATTCGCAGGTTCACGCGTGGAGCGTCGCTCATGGGAGACCGTTCAAGTATCTCGTCCTCGGTATGCAACCGCCGCACAATACTCCTGCACTCATTCATGTCGCGTGTGGCGCCGGCGCACAGTTGGTTGATGCCGATGCGTTCCATCCTGGACAAGAGGCGTCACTCCTCCAGTTGATCGATCGATTCGTCGCCTCAGTCGACCTCGTCTGCCTCAGCATCGATCTCGATGTCTTTAGCGCGGCAGCTTCGCCGGGCGTGAGCGCTCCATCGCCGATGGGAATCGCGCCCGATGCGACATTCCGAACGGTCGTGCGACGAATCGCAGCGAGTGGCAAGATCGCGGGAATCGAAATCGCCGAGTGCGCTCCGAGTTTGGATATCGGCGGTCGCACCGCACGACTTGGGGCCGCTGTGATCGACACGATCGTCCGGTCATTCGCGGTTGCGTCATGATGCGAGTCGGGATCGATCTCGGCGGAACGAAGATCGCAGGATGTGCCCTGCGCGACGATGGTCGCGAACTCGTTCGCAGACGCGTCGAGACTCCGAAGGGAAACTACGAAGAGACGATCGAGGCGGTCGCGTCGCTGGCGCTCTCAATCGAGGCGGAAGTCGGTGGCGAGTGCACCATTGGAATCGGTTATCCAGGAAGTGTCTCACCAAGGACCGCGATGCATCGCAATGCCAACTCGACCTGCTTGAACGGGCGCGATCTTCTTGGAGATCTGACCCGCCGAATCGGCAGAGAGGTGCGAGGAGCCAACGATGCCAATTGTCTCGCGCTGAGCGAAGCGTTCGATGGCGCGGGGCGCGGGGCGCGTGTCGTCTTTGCGGTCATCATGGGGACGGGAATCGGTGGCGGTGTTGTCGTCGATCAGCGAATCGTGACTGGTCGCAACGCCATCGGTGGCGAGTGGGGGCATTGTCCGATGCCCGAAACGGATCGCGCGGAGCGTCGCGCTCGTCGGTGTTACTGCGGTCAAGATGGTTGCATCGAGCAGTTTCTCTCTGGACCCGCTTTGGAGTCGGAATACTTTCGCCACACGAACGAGCGCCGATCGCTCGACGAGATCGATTCACGAAGTAGCGAGCGATTGGATCCAAGCGCCCATGCGGTGATCGAATTGCTCTGCGAACGATTTGCGAGCGCACTCGCGGTGGTGGTGAATACGATCGACCCCGATGTCGTCGTTGTGGGGGGCGGAGTCAGCAACATCAAGGCAATATTCGAGCGAACACCGACCAGGGTCGCGTCGCGAGTATTTTCGGATCAGTTCGATACGCCGATCGTTCCAGCGCAATTTGGCGATGCCAGTGGCGTGCGTGGCGCGGCGCGCCTATGGGACGCGAGGGAGTGACGGCTCGCGACGAAGGTTGCAGGTTGCTATCGATCCGGGCGGACGCTTGCAAGAATTTCTGGATCGATCGTCGATGATTCTCCGCAGATGTCAGCCGCAATCATTCTGCCGGTAATGGGTCCGAGCATGAGCCCCATCATTGCATGCCCAGTGGCGACGTAGAGACCAGGAGTTTCACGGATGAAACCGATGACGGGCATTCCGTCGGCGGTGCAAGGTCGATAGCCGGCCCACTCCTCGGTTGCGCGCCCAGAGTCGATGCCATGCAGATACCGCCGCGCGCCCGTGATGAGTGCGCCGAGTCGTCGTCGCATCCACGGTCGGCCCACTGGCGCGATTTCAAGCGTACCCGCGAGTCGCAGTTGCGTTCCCATCGGGTTGTATGCGACAAATGTTTCGTGCATCACTCCGCCTGTCGTTGGAAGCTGCGCGACTCCCTCCAACTGCAGGTGATAGCCACGCGCAGGTTGCATCTTTACGCGGACCCCCGCAGACGCAGCGAGTGCATCGGACCAGATTCCCGCCGCGAGGACGACTGTCTCGCCACGCACGACTTCACCGCTCGAGAGTCGCGCGCCGATGCACCGCCCCGTGCGATCAGTCGCGAGCCCCTCGACGGTGACACCCCTTCGAATTGTCACGCCGAGCCGCTCCGATGCCGCAGCGAGTCCGCGCACGAGTCGTCCTGGATGAATGATCGCGCTGTCAACATAGTGAACTGCTCCTGCAACCTCGTCGCGGTACGCGCCGTCCATTCGACGCAGTTCCGCCCCCGAGATTCGGTCCGTTCGATATCCCAGCGGTGCTAACACTTTGGCCTCTCGGGTCGCCAGATCGAGATTGGCGTGGTCAAGAACGAGATCAAGCCATCCAGAGCGCCGGTAGAGGCAGTCGATGGATTCTGTGTCAAGGATCTCTTCAAGCGCCTGGATCGTGCGCCATCCCATCGCGCCGAGCGTCTGCAAGCACCGCTGCAGATGCGCATCGTTGCAGTGTCTGTGAAAGGTCCAGAGCCAACGCAAGAGATCCGGCGACAAGCTGGGACGAATCCAAAGCGGGCTCGATCGATTGAACATCCATCGAAGTCCACGGAGCGATGCCCCCGGCCTCGTGAGCGGGTAGTGACCAATCGAAAAAAGTCCGGCGTTTCCGCACGACGCGTTGTCGAAAGTCGTGTCTCGATCAAGCACGACGACCTCAACGCCACGCCGAGCGAGTTCGTACGCGCCGCATAATCCGACGATGCCGGCTCCAACAACGACCGTCCGTGGCGATTCCATGGTTTCGTATGCTAGGTGTTATGGCATTCGGCGCGAGAATTGGTCTTGGAGTGATCGGTTGCGGCGGCATCGGGAATGTGCACGCACAAAGCGCGCGACGTGCGGGGGTCACCATCGTTGGCGCGTGGGACATCGAGGGTGATCGCGCCGCAGAACTCGTCAAGCAACACGGTGGAATCGCCGCACCGAGTATCGATGCCCTCCTTTCAATGAGTGGTGTTGACGCGGTGGTCGTCGCCGTTCCCAATGATCGCCACTGCGAGTGTGCATGCGCAGCGCTCAAGGCCGGGAAGCATGTGCTTCTTGAAAAGCCGATGGCACTCACGCGCGCCCAGTGCGACGAGATTCTCGCGGTTGCGTCGACGAGCGCGGGGCGACTGCAGATGGGATTCGTTTGTCGTGGAACTCCGGCAGCGTTGACCGTCAAAAAGTGGATCGATTCGGGGCGATTTGGCGAGATCTATCACATCAAGGCAAGCCTCTATCGCCGACGCGGCGTTCCAGGACTCGGGGGCTGGTTCACGACAAAGAGTCGTTCAGGTGGCGGTCCATTGATCGATCTTGGTGTCCATGTGATCGACCTCGCCTTGCATCTCGCAGGTCATCCAAAAGTCGAGCGAGCCAGTGGAGCG
Source organism: Singulisphaera sp. GP187 (assembly GCA_945868805.1). Taxonomy (GTDB): domain Bacteria; phylum Planctomycetota; class Phycisphaerae; order Phycisphaerales; family SM1A02; genus F1-60-MAGs104. The sequence goes on along the minus strand of CAMBMO010000008.1, from coordinate 42,801 downwards.
ACATGGTCGAATTTCGGCCATCCCATCAGCGACTACCGCTTTACTTCGATGTGGGCTGGTCCACCCAAATTCGACGGAGTCTTCGATGTTGAAGATGGAGCGACGGCGCTCATTCGATGCGCTGGAGGATTGACGATTGAGGTCAATGTCACCTGGGCCGCGAATATCCCAGAAGGGTCGACAAGGGATGGCATCTCGATCTGGGGTCGTCGCGCTGGGACATTCTTCGACATCTTTGGCAAGGAAGTTTCGATCGCGACCGAAGAGGAAGGAATGCTCATCGATGTCAAGCCACAGTTCGAGGCCACGAATCCGATGGATCAGGCGTGGGACGAGCAGTACCGTCATTTCCGACAACTGGTGACAAATGGGACGGCACCAATGGCGACGGGGGAGCAGGGACGCTTGCTGCAAACGGTGATCGATGCGATCTACGAGAGTTCCCGACTCAACCGCGAAGTTGAGATCGTCTAGAGACTCTCAGATCGGCTTGCCATCCAAGGGGGATCCACTCTCGTACTTCTTCAGAGTTTCCTTCATCTCGTCGAGCATTTGACCCGACGGAGTCTTTTCGATCGCAATCTTCTCAGTCGCCACGGCTTGCTTCACATCGGAAGATTCCCAGTATGCACGCGCAAGAGTGTCGAGGATCGCGCCATCGTTGCCCCCGCTGATGGTGACCGCAGCTCGGGCGGCCTCGAGCGCGAACGGAATGTCGCGTGTCTTGACCGTCGCAGAATCAAGTACGAACCAAGCGAGCTCGTTCAGTCCCCTGGCGCTCTTTTCTTGCACAAACGTAGCGAGAAGTGATTTGCCGAGCGTGTATGCGGCCTCGGGCTTATTCGCGGTTCCGAGCAGCATCTTGAATTTCTGCAATTCCAATCCCCAAACTTGCTGCGGGTTCGCCTTTGCCTTCTGAATCTGCTCGTCAATCAGCGCGAGAATGGCTGAATAGTCACCCGTCGTGCGTGCCTCTTTGAGGAGTGCGGAAGTTCGGCGCTGAATTCGCGACTCCTCCATGGCGAGGGTCTGCTCATCGAGCGATTCCTTCAAGAACGAATTCTTCGCGGTCTCGACATTCCAACTTCCAGCGACAATCGATGCCATCGGAGCATCCATCTCCATGGGGTGACCGATCCACTGCACGACTGAGTCCTTCACGATGAATGCGCATGGGATTCCACGCTGAAGGGCTGGTTCCATGTATTGGCGCTTGACCGACTTGTCGGGATCGGTGCAAATCGTGTACTGGGTCTTGCTGGTCCACTCTGGTGTCGCAAGGAAATCCGTGACCGTCTTGACTGGTTCGTCGCTGATGCCGATGATGCGAACGCCCTTTGCGGCGTACGCGTTCTGCACTTCACTTAGGTGGGGCATACCCATACGACAAGGACCACACCAAGTCGCCCAAAACTCCAAGACGTAGACCTTGCCCGGATCGAATCCAGAGATCGAATCTCCTTTGAGAAAATTCGAGATTTCGGGGAAGGGAGCTGGATGCCCAGGAAACATTGTCGGCGTTACTGGTTCGTTTGATCCCGGACTCGTTCCGACGTTTTTCGCCACGGGTGCAATCTTGGCCGCTGGAACTGTCTGAGGGAATGCCAAGGTTGCTGCGATGACGAGAGTGAACATGGGAAGCTCCTGAGGGTGATTTGGACTGAGACCAACCAAAGGATAGCGGACGAGATACCTTTCCCCCAATGCCAGCAATGATGATCGACGGTAAGGCGCTTGGCGCGAAGGTCCGCGCAGATATCCGAACACGCATCGAGCGCAGTCAACGAAGCGTTCGATTAGATGCAGTTCTGGTTGGCGAAGACCGGGCCGCCACGATTTATGCCGAGAATCAGGCGAGAACTTGCGCGGAAGCGGGTATCGAGTACCACTTGAACAGGCTTCCTGCCTCCGCCGGATTCGAAGAGATCGCGGGCCGAATCCTTCTCATGAACACGGACGAGTCCATTCGCGCGATGATGCTTCATCTTCCGCTTCCCTCTGGAGTCGATACCGAGCGCGTGCAATCTCTGATCGATCCCGAGAAGGATGTCGAAGGAGTAAATCCGGCCAATATTGGGAACGTCGTCTATGGCAGGCGAAGCTTGGTGCCATGCACGGCGCTCGCGGTGATCGAAATGATCGAGACGACGGGCATCTCGCTTCGTGGAGCAAAGTGCGTCATCGTGGGCGCGAGCAACATCGTCGGAAAGCCAATTGCAGTCTTGCTCATGAGGGCAGAGGCGACTGTGATCAGCGCGAACAAATTCACGAGGGATCTCGCCACGCTCACTCGAGATGCAGACGTTGTGATCGCGGCAGCGGGAGTACCAGCGCTCGTGAAACCGGATTGGATCAAGCCCGGCGCGGTGGTGATCGATGTCGGGATCAATCGTCGAGTCGGTGCGGACGGAAAATCGACCACGGTTGGCGATGTCGATCCGATGGTCGCTCAGGTCGCGGGAGCGATGAGTCCCGTTCCTGGTGGAGTTGGTCCGATGACGGTGGCAATGCTCTTGCGCAATGTCGTCGACGCTGCGCTTCGCTGAAGCGATTCAGTCCAGCCGCACACCGAAAGCGATCAACGCGGGAACAACATGCGAAGTGCATCTTCGTATCGAGCGAGCGTGCCTGCGACGATGTCGGATGGAATCTCCGGACCTGGGGGAGTCTTGTCCCAAGATCGACAATCGACCATCTTCAGAAGCCAGTTTCGGAGAAACTGCTTATCGAAACTCGGTTGATCTCGTCCAGGCAAGTAGCCAGCGTGCGGCCAATATCGACTCGAGTCTGGTGTCAGGACCTCGTCGACAATCATCAAGTCATCGGTCGGCGATCCGTCTCGGTCGAGCGCGAACCCGAATTCGAACTTGGTGTCGGCGAGAATCACTCCTCGGTCGAGCGCGTAGCTCGCAGCAATCGCATAGATGCGCATGGTCAAGTCTCGCAAGCGCCGCATCAATTCGACTCCCACCAATTTGCTTGCATGTTCGAACGAGATGTTTTCATCATGTCCCTCGACCGCCTTCGTTGCGGGCGAGAAAATCGGTGAAGGCAGTCGAGCGCACTGCGCGAGTCCTGGTGGAATCTCTACCCCGCAGACTCTGCCACTCGACTGATATTCGGTCCAACCGCTGCCCGCGAGATATCCGCGTGCGACGCATTCGATTGGGATGACTCGTGCAGCGCGACATGTCATCGTTCGACCGCCCAAGGCGGTGCGAAGTGTTTCGTCGATCCGAGGAATCGAAGGAAGGTCGGTTGAAAGGAGGTGATCCTTCACGACCATGTGACTGCGAAGAAGTTCGAACCAGCCCGCAGCGATCGCTGTGAGCACTCGTCCCTTGCCAGGAATTGGGGTCGGCATGACGACATCGAATGCGGAGATCCGATCGGACGCAACAAGCAAGATCCTCGGTCCCGCATCGTCGGGCGGGAGGTCGTAAATATCACGAACTTTGCCTGCGCGGCGGCCAGCCAAAGGCAGGTGAGTTTCGAATACCGAATCGTCAGTCGTTGTCCGCATTATGCGAAGTGTAAGAACCAGACCGTGTGCGCGGGAGAAGCGAAATGGTGGCGACTCGCAGTGTCGGTCTGCAGACCGCTACACTCGATTTCCTCTCATGTTGCGATTTGCATTCAGGAAAGTCGAAGGCGCACCCGTGGCGATCGATGTGGCTCTTGGATATCTCGTCGGAGCCAACGATCAGTCGCTTGCTGGTGAAATCCGATTTGAAGACGGAACATTGGAGTGCCGCCCTGCGATCAGGAACGCTGCAGCGCTCAACCTTCAATGTGAAGTGCAAGGCATGGGGCGTCTCTCGCTCTCGACATGCCTCCTTGAGCAACGCCGAGAGCCCTATTCACTCCTGCTCGAATTGGCGCGGCACCGTATCAAGCACTTCATCGCGAAATGCGAAGACTGGCAGATTTGGGATCACCCCGGCGCGGGCGAAGCGATCGCGCAGTGGAATCAGGCTCGCTTGTTTTTCACAACTGCAATGACGACGCAGGACACGACCAAGGCTGACGAACTCAGCAGTCGCGCGTTGATTCAGGGGCTCCAGGCGAGCGAACGACTTGCGGTCGCACACTCCAACATCTGGCTTCACCGTCGATACGGAGCGAAGGCGGCGTCGAAGATGGTGCTGGGTGTTCGCGTCGATCCTCGGGTCGCGCCAACATCCGTTGCCTCCGCAGCCAGTTCGTTCGACATGATCGGACTGCCGATTTCGTGGGCGAAGATTGAACGGACACCGGGGCGGTACGACTTTGGTTCCATCGCTCCGTGGGTCGACTGGGCCACAAAGGCAGGTCGAACGATTCTCGTTGGACCGGTCATCGATCTCAGCCCGAGCAATGTCCCCGAGTGGATCGCGAAACAGCGTGGCGATTTCGCTGCGTTGCGCGATGGCGTTTGGAAGTTCGCAGATGCCGTTGGAAGAGAGCTTGCTGGCCGAACAGGAATGTGGAATATCTCATGCGGGATGAACGACAATGATTGGTGGTCGCTCGATTTAGAGCAGATGGTGGAACTCTCGCGACGAATTGTTGTTGGACTGCGTCAATCGCGCAAGAATGTTCCGACGCTCCTCGAAATCCCTCGCCCGTTCGGTCACGATGTCGCCAGACGCGCTGGCGCGGTCACACCCCGAGCCCTCGTCGAGGCACTCGTGAATGAGGGCATCCATCTGGATTGCTTGATGCTTCAGTTTGTGATGGGAGAGAATGGATCTGGTCGATTGACGCGCGACCTCCTCGAGATATCGTCGCTCCTCGATTCCTATCGACCTCTCAGGAAGTCGCTCTTTGTCGCACTCGGGGCGCCGAGCAATTCTGCGGATGACAAGGCTGGGTATTGGAGGACGCCATGGACCGCGAAGTCGCAAGCGGTTTGGGCGAGTCGGATGTTTTCGATCGCGATGTCGAAGCCTCATGTCGGCATGGTTGTGTGGGAGTCGCTCATCGACGACGACGGACCTCGTCCGCCACACGGAGTTCTCGACGCCAGTCGCACCGCGAAGCCGATCCTTGAACAATTGATATCCGCTCGACGAGCGCTCGCGGCGCCGATCGGTGAATGGAAAATGGCGGAGGGCAAGCGAGTTGCTCGTCCGAGCGTCAGCGTTGTCGATGCACTGGACGCCCCATCCGATGAATGACCAACTGGCACGGAGCAAAAAGCCTTCCCAAGGATCGAATCGATTCTTGCGACGACGCATTCTCTCCCGCAGTTCGGTCGCGATCATCGGGTTCGCCGGAGTCGCCATCTCGCTCGAGTCCGTGGTGCGCTTGGCGATCGAACGATTCGCAGGAATCCCGTGCGAGTGCGCGCCTTCATTTCAAGTTGATCTGGAGAGCGCGGATGCGGACACCATCGCACTCCTGCCCGGTATCGGTCCTGCGCTCGCCGCGCGCATCGTCGAGGATCGCTCGCGACTCGGTCGGTTTCATGGATTATCCGGATTGCAACGTGTTCGGGGAATCGGTCCGGCGATCAGCGCGGAAGTCGCACCGTTCGTCTTGACCCACGCCGACGATCGGTGACACTTTGATCATGGATTGGTTCGAACGCATCCGCACCTCGAAATGCCTCGATGCTGTGGTGTCGAATTTGGATGGTGCGCCGAAGAAAACGCCGATCGCGCTCGTCGGCGCTGCGGGATCGAGCACCTCGATCGTTGTCGCAGCGATCGCCAGCAGGTCGCGTGCGCCGATCCTGCTCGTGACAGCTCACCGTGACGATGCGGACGAAACGGTTGCAGAGATTGCTGGCATCGCTGTGAACGGGACGAACATTTCTTGCGCACTCTTTCCCGCGCTCGAATCCTCGTTCGCTGGTCAGGAAGTCGCCGAGCAGTTCAGCGAGCGCGTATCGGTCCTGCGACGGATCGATGGTCGTGATCCGCCGATGGTGATCGTCGCTCCAGTGACGGCATTGATGCAGGGGGTTCCCGCGGTGGCGGATATGCACGCGGCGATCTCAACGATCCGCCGAGGCGACCGGCTCGCGCGGGAATCGCTTCTCGCATGGCTCGTTGCGGCGGGATATGAGCGCATGGCGATGATCGAAACTCCCGGCAGTTTCGCAGTCCGCGGTGGAATCCTTGACATCTTTCCCGTCGGATCGACAGTGCCCGTACGAATTGATCAGTTCGGCGACGAAGTGGAGCGCATCTTTGAGATTGATCTTTCGACTCAGGCGACCGATCGTCAAATCGAGTCAGTCGACCTTGTCCGAGCGGGAGGACTCTTTGACTGCGATCGTGTTCAACCGATCGCGACGCGGCTAGATCCCAGAACGATCTTGGTGCTCTGCGAAACCGCAGAGATCGCCGAGCAGTCGCGTGGCTATCAGGATCGGTTGAGCGACGGGCGCGGTGTCGTGCCTTGGCCGGACACACTGCGCGAATTGCACAACGCGTGCGCAAGGACGATCGAAGCCGGCGTGCTTGTTCAATCGGCGGATCCGCGAGATCGTGTCGCAGTTCCGGTCGTGCCTTTGAATCCGTTTCCTGATGCGATGCCCGTGGCGATCGAGAAGTTGATCGAGCTTGGTCTGAGCCACGAGAGTGTCGTCCTCTGCGAAACTGCGGGAGATCTTTCGCGAGCGCGTGAAGTCCTCGCGCCACATGTCCATGCGTCAGCCATTGCCATCGAAGAACGGCACTTGCACCGAGGATTCGCGTGGTCGGACGACGCGGGGCGACCGCTCGCACTCATTCCTTGGCATGAAGTGCTCAATCGGTTTGGCGTTCGTCGACGATCAGTCGCAATGCCCTCGTCGGGGAGTGGTCGATCGCGGGATGCATTCCTCTTCTTCGAGCCTGGCGACTATGTCGTCCACCGGGATCACGGCATCGCCAAGTACCACGGCTTGAAACAACTTCCCGGGAAGTCTGGATCATCGGTGAGCGACGAGGAGTATCTCACGCTCGAATATCACGGTGGATCGCTCCTTCATGTTCCGTCGAGCAAAGTCTCTCTTGTTCAGCGATATGTCGGCGCGGGGGCGGCGCGGCCGATGCTCTCGGTTCTCGGTGGCAAGCGCTGGAAAAAGCAGAAAGACGATGTTGCGGAGGCGGTGCGCGATCTCGCGGGTGAGCTCATTCGAGTTCAGGCCGTTCGTGAATCGACGGCAGGGATCGCGCATCCCCTGGACACAGAATGGCAACGTGAATTCGAGGCGGAATTTCCATTTATCGAAACGGACGATCAGGTGACTTCCATCGCGGCGACCAAGAAAGACATGGAGCGCCCTCGCCCGATGGACCGACTCATCTGTGGAGATGTCGGATTCGGCAAAACTGAAATCGCACTTCGGGCGGCGTTTAAGTGCGCCGACTCAGGGAGGCAGATCGCGCTCCTCGTACCGACAACAGTTCTCGCCGAGCAGCACGAGAGAACCTTTCGTGCGCGATTGCGCGCGTACCCATTCGTCGTGGAAGGCGTGAGTCGATTCAAGACCGATCGCGAGGTGCGGGATGTTCTCGACCGTCTCGCCGCTGGAACCGTGGACATCGTCATTGGAACGCACCGACTTCTCTCGGCCGATGTTGCCTTCCACGATCTCGGGTTGGTCATCATCGACGAAGAACAGCGCTTCGGAGTCGAACACAAGCAGCGGTTCTTTGAGTTTCGCCTGACAGCAGATGTTCTGACATTGAGCGCGACGCCGATCCCGCGAACGCTCCACATGGCGATGCTCGGACTGCGCGACATTTCCAGTCTCACGACTCCGCCACCTGATCGACGAGCGATCGTGACCGAAGTCACTCCGTGGAATCGAGAACGCCTCGCTGGTGCGATCGCCCGTGAGTTAGCGCGGGAAGGGCAGGTTTTCTGGGTCCACAATCGCGTTCATGACATCCAATCAGCCGCGGACGAAGTGCGGAAACTCGCTCCGGGCGCAAGGATTGTCGTCGGGCATGGGCAAATGAACGATGGCGAATTGGAACGGATCATGCGCACCTTCATGAGGCGCGAGGCTGACATCCTCGTTTCGACCACGATCATCGAGAGCGGGATCGACATCGCGACGGCCAACACGATGATCATCGACGATGCGCATCGCTTCGGACTCTCCGAACTCCATCAGCTTCGCGGTCGGGTGGGTCGCTCCAATCACCGTGCCTATTGCTACTTGCTTCTTCCCGAAGATCGTCCGGTCCCACCAGAGGCGATGAAACGCCTCCGCGCGCTTGAGGATTATTCGATGCTCGGCGCGGGATTTCGTATCGCCGTACGCGATCTCGAACTTCGTGGCGCGGGGAATCTGCTGGGAAGCGAGCAGTCGGGCCACATTGCCGCGGTGGGTTACGAACTCTATTGCAAGCTCCTTGATCAATCAGTTCATGAGCTACGGGCCGAACCGCAAATCGTTCCCATCGACACGATTGTCGACATTGGGCTGGGAGGTTCGATCCCCAAGCACTATGTTCCGAGCGATCGTCGGCGGCTCGAGACATATCGCCGTCTGGCAGACGCGATCACACCGGACGACCTCACAAATGCGATCAAGGAGATCGCGAGCGCGTACGGAGAGGCGCCCGCGACTGTCACAGAACTCTTTCTCCTGACCGAAGTTCGACTCAGGTGCACAATGCTCGGAATCCGCGCATTGCTTCGACGCGAAAGCGACATCATTTTTCGCAGCAGTTCGCCAGAGGTCGTCCACAAGTTTCTGCGCGGAGCGTCGGGAACCGTGCGAACGGTGGGGGAACCAGATGCCCACGGATTGGTCGAAGTCTTCTGGAGACCTATCCAAGACGCTCAGGGGATCGCCAAAGTGACGAGTGAACTCCTCAAACGTATGAGCCGAGTGCAAACGAAATCGAATGGCTGATGAATCGACGGTGGCTGAACCGACGGCACCGAAGAAACGACATCAGGACTTGATCGCAGCCATCCCCGACCCGTAGTGATGGTCGAGATAGCGCGCAACATAGTCGAGGATGCTCGAACATTCGGGAATGTCTGGGTTGCTTGTCGCCCCGAGCGGTTCAAATCGCATCCCGCGAAACCGCTCCGCCGCATCGCGAAGCGAGAGCCCATGCTGAAGTGAGAGACTGAATGCACGGCAGAATCCCTGGATGAGCCCAGAAAGCGTCGAGCCCTCCTTGCTCATCTTGATGAAGATCTCGCCAGGGCGGCCGTCTGGAAAAAGTCCCACGGTCAGATACCCCTCATAGTTCGCAATCGAAAACTTGTGGGTCAGGGATCGTCGCGTCTCGGGCAGGATTTCTCGCCGGGCCTCGGGCATCGTTGCGTTCATGCTGACAAACCTCCATCGAGCAATTCTGCACCAACTCGTCCGTGCCGGTGCTAGCGGGGAGACATTGCTCGTCAGACGACGATCACGCCACCGGAGTAATCAATCGTCAAAGTCGCACTCGATCCTGCTCATTTCCTTCCAGCAAAGCTTGGTTCAAAGCTTGGTTCAACGCTTGGTTCAAACCGTCGCGACGAATCACTCTTTCGATTGCTTGTCGCGACCCTTGCGGGCGCTCTTGGTCTTTCGGTCCAACTTCGCATCGTCCGACTTTCCATCCGACTTCTCGTCGGACGCATCATCAGACTCCTCGGATGAATCGGATTCGTCCCGCGAAGCTCGGCTCGGTGCGCTCGTCGTCGCAGGGGATTCCATCTCGATGATTCGATCAGGCTTGACGGCGACGGTGATCTCACAGACGAGGTCGCGACCGAACTGAATCGTGACCATCTCGGTGCCGATGCGACGAATCGGATTGGCAAGTCGAACCGCCCGCATATCGATTCCGTATCCCTCCAAGATCAGTTGGTCGCTGATGTCGCGCTGGGTGACTGCGCCGTAGAGGACGCCCTGGTCGTTGCAGGCGCGAATGAGGTTGATCGTCAATCCTTCCATGCGAGCGATAACCGCTTCGCGCTCCGCACGTTGCTTGGAGACGTGTGCCTCGGCGAGGGCACGTGCCGCCTTGAGCGACTCGATCTTCTCGGGAGTCGGGGCTTCCGCCATCGCATTGGGGAGGAGGTAGTTGCGGGCGAAGCCTGGTCGGACCTTGACGACATCGCCAATGAGACCAAGGTTTTCGATCGTTTCGAGGAGCAGAAGTTCGTAATTGCGTGCCATGAGTCGGTGTCCTTTCGAGGAGTGCCTTCGGTGGAAAGCCCTCAGGGAGAGAGTTAGAGGCGCCGCGTGACCTCAGCGAGTTTCTCGTCGCACATGCGGGAGAACGCGACCTAGTTGTAACCGTTGGGGAGTGGAACTCCGCCGAGCGGGGGGCGAAGTATGGCAGATTCTCGCAATGATTGCAAGCCCATGCGACAAGCGAGTTTGCGGTCAGGATCCGCACTGGCTCAACTCAGGCCACTCCGAGACCCTTCAGGTGATTTATGAGATCGATCTTGGTGATCAATCCGCAGAAGACGCTTCCGTCGTGAACGACCGCGACTCGATCGGCTCTAAAAATCGGGAGGAGATCATCGATCGACTTAGACGGGTGAATCGTCTCGACTCGACTGGTCATGTGGGCGCTCACTGGGTCGGAACTCGCCCGCGGATCTCGGGCAAGGGCAAGCAGGACATCGCTCTCGTCAAGGATCCCGACGAGTTGATCATTCGAATCGAGCACCGCCATCTGGCTCACGCCAAACATCCCTTTGCGCCGAATCGCCAACGAGAGTGGCATCGTCGGATTCAGGACGAAATCCTCGCCCTTATCGTGACGTCGTGTAATGAGATCGCGCAGATCACCGGTCTTGTCGCGATGGATGAATCCTTGGTCGCGCATCCAGAAGTCGTTGTACATTTTTGAGAGATACTTCGCGCCGCTATCGCAGATGAGAGTGGCGACTCGCTTTGGCGAGGTTTGCTCCTTGCAGTACTGGAGCGCCGCATGAAGGAGCACGCCGACACTTGAACCGGCGAGGATTCCCTCCTTGCGCAAAAGGTCGCGGACAGCGTGGAAGGCCTCTGCATCAGTGACGCTGAACGCGCGGTCGATCACTTTCAGATCGAGGATGGATGGAACGAAATCCTCGCCGATGCCTTCGACCAGCCACGACCCTGGCTCGACGGTCTTTCCCTCGTTGACGAGTGGCGCGAGGATCGAACCCTTGGGATCCGCAAGCACGATTTCGCATTTCGGATTTCGCGACTTCAAGAATGCACCGATGCCCGCGATCGTGCCACCAGATCCAACTCCGGCGACAAACGCGTCGATTTGACCATCCATCTGCTCCCAAATCTCTGGTCCGGTCGCCTCATAGTGAGCCCGTGTGTTGTCGGCATTGGAAAACTGATTCACATAGAAAGCCGTGGGATCATCCCTGGCCATCCGCTCTGCCATGTCTTGGTAGTACTCGGGGTGGCCCTTGGCAACATCCGATCGCGTCAGAACGACTTCGGCACCCATCGCACGAAGGTGCGCCATCTTCTCGTCGCTCATCTTGTCCGGCATCACCACCGTCAACTTGTAACCCTTGACTGTTCCCACGAGGGCGAGTGCGATCCCCGTGTTTCCTGCCGTCGCCTCGATGATTCGTCCACCAGGCTTCAGTTTCCCAGATTGTTCCGCTCCTTCGATCATCGAGATGGCGATGCGATCCTTGATCGACTGTCCAGGATTGAGGTTCTCAAGCTTTACGAAAAGCCTGCAGAGGCCAGTGTCGAGCTTGCGAATCTCGAGCATCGGAGTGTTGCCGATCATGTCGAGCACGCTCGAAAAGACTGGAGCAATCGTGGCGTTAGGCATGCGTCGAGTGTAATACTCTCTGCGTGAGTGGACCGAGGCAAAAGATCACCAACCAAGTCGATCCAAATGGACGGTGCGAGTTGGTCATGGCCGGCGGGCGCCCTGGCCACGGTGCGGCGGTCGACTTTCGACGACTCTCGCTTCGCGGGATCTCATCTCAGGCGCTCGTTCGCGCATGTGGCGAGCGCGGACGCATCCTCGACGCCACTGCTGGTCTTGGTGGTGATGCGTGGATTCTCGCGGCGGCGGGTTTTTCGGTGACGGCGACGGAACGGTCGCCACTCGTTTGCCGTGTCCTGCGCGATGGACTCGACCGAGCGATGTCCGATCCTCGACTCGTCCAGATTGCCGGCCGGATCGAACTGCGCGAAGCGAGCGCGATTGACCTCCTTCTGGCGACGAACGAAGAGTGGCTTGCGATCTATCTTGATCCGATGTATCCGCCGAAACCTGGTTCTGCGCTGGCGCCGAAGCCAATTCGTCTCGTTCGAGATGCGGTCGGTGACGACCACGATTCCAAGTCTCTCTTTCAGAGCGCGGCTCGTGCGAACTGCGCAAGAATCATCGTGAAGCGTCCACATCACGCCGAATCGCTTCATCCCGATCCCGACTTTGTCATCAAGAGCAAACTCGTGCGTTACGACGTGTATGTCCGGGGCGGTGCGAGCCTTCGCCAAGGGCGTAGCGTGCCACACACATGAGCGTCCCTTGGGCGTATTCGCCCCAACTCGCGCCGAGCTTTCCATCCACATGCCGAATCGATGTGGACGAAGCACGCCACCTTTCTGGAAGTCGTCGACTGCGCCCCGGCGATCGACTTTGCATCTTCGATGGTCGCGGAGTCGTCGCAGACGCGGCGATGGGATCGCTCAATCGAGATGGGTCCTTCGACGCAGAGATCGATGGAATACGCAAACTTCCACCACCCTCACCGATCATTGAGATTGCCAGTGCCGTTGCGAAGGGAGATCGACTCGCGACGCTTCTCGAATCGCTCGGTCCGCTCGGCGCCGCTCGCTGGACTCCTCTTGCGTGCGATCACTCGGTCGTTCGGTGGACGAGTTCGCTTGCCACTCGGTCGCACCGAGTCCTCGTCGCATGTTGCAAACAATCGCAGCAACCCTGGATTCCTCTCGTTGTCGCCGAAGCGAGCGTCGAATCGGCGGTGCGCGACGCGGTTGGACGCGGACTCCAAGTCCTTGTCGCTCACCCGAGCGGTGACTCCTTCGCGACAAGCTGTGGCGACGCAACACCAGCCGTGCCGTCCTCATTGACTTCCCCGATCTCGATCATCATCGGCCCAGAAGGTGGATTGACTCACGCCGAACTTGAGGCGGCCCAAGCGCTCGGCGCAAAAAAGATTTCGCTTGGGGACTCAATCTTGCGAATTGAACTTGCTGTCGCCAGTGCGCTCGCGAAATTTCGCCTTCCGTGAGCTAGGCATGATCAGCGCATGATCAGCGCATGATCAGCGAGCCAGAACTGGCATCCCCTCATATGCCAGAAGTCAAAATGGAGCGTATCGGGGTCGAACCGATAACCTCCGCCTTGCAAAGGCGGCGCTCTCCCAATTGAGCTAACGCCCCAGTGGAAACAAATCACTAGGCATTCGGATAGTAACGAAGAACGCGCGTTCGTGTCATCTCGAGCAACTCAGTCGCAAGAATGAAAAAAGCGGTCCCCCGCGCGAAGCGAAGGACCGCAAGTGAACGGAATGCGGTGGTGTCAGTCGCCTGTACGTGGCGTCAAGAAGTCAATCGACTTCGGAGTAATTATGTCCAATTTCAATGCGTCGTCGTAACACTTTTCGCCCTTGATCCCGATGAGTGTGCCGAGCATCGTCGAAAGCTGAAATCCGTCGCCTGGGGTGACATATGCCACGGTTTGTCCGCAAGAGGGATCCTGGAGTCTGAAGAGCAGGGGTAATGTTGTTCCGTCGTAGACGAGCGATGCGTTGAGAACTCCGACTGATGTGTATTCGCTACGCGCCTCGATCGCGACGGCGACGCCGTTGATCTGTTCGCATTCGCCCAGTAAGCGGGCTCTCGTGGCCTGCAATTCAAGGATCTTGTCCTGAACATCCTGCTGGACTTCGATCTGTTCGATCCGAGCCATCGTGCGAGCCTTGAGGGTCGTTTCGATTGCAGGTTCTGCCGCGAGGAAAACATATCTCGCATAGATCGCTCCCAATTCTGCTTCAGCCACTGGCTGACCCTTCATCTTCAACCAGCTTGCCTCCAGATCGGCGAATGTCGCGCGGCGAAGTTCGGCGGCGATGACCGCTGGACTCTTCGTGGGCTTGACCTCGACGACCTCAATCTCGGTCGCAACTGCTCCTGGTTCCGCTGGGAAGAAAACTTCGCCGCCATTCGATGCGCCATCTACCAGAACTTCGGCGGCGAGTGAGGCCACTGCCTCGGTCGCGACTGCCGCGTCGAATGCGAGGGCTTCGGTGGCGGTCGATCGACGGAGAAAATTGGAGTTGATCCATCCCTCGCCGACCTCTGGCAGTCGAACGCACCAGACGGAGCCTCGTTCGCCATCGATTCGATTGACGACAGCGAGGGTTGCCCCCGCGTCAATTCGCCCGATTTGCTTCCAGGAACTCTCCATTGTCGACTCTGCGCCGATGTTCGGGGCGCGGAGTTCCGTTCCAGCATTCGCGGTGATCGAACCAGCATCGGCCGCGAGTTGGACGCGCTCGTCCGCCGCGACATAACCAGTCATGTCCGCGAAGGCTTGACCAGCGGTCTGGACGCGAGCCCATCCGAAGTTCTCTTCCATCACACGGACGATCTCGCCACGATCCACTTTCCCGAAGGGATAGGAACTCTGGACGCTCGGTCCAGAACGCACGTACACATTCTCCGCAGTGACTGTCGCGAAGTATGGCGAAGCGGTTGCGTTGGGCTTCCCAGGAGCATCCTGGGCATACGACAAATGCTGGCCACCGAGTGGCACCGCAAGTGCGGCAAAAAAGGCGAACGCGACCAGTGAACCGGTAGTCATTGCTCTCTCCATGATGTTCTGTTATCGAGTAGATTCGCCTCGGTGCGAGAGCAGATTTCGAAAATTTCTTTCCGAGTCGGATCGGGGGGGCAAGTCATGCCGACTCGCGCGTTGGTGCTCACACTCTTGGTGCTCACACCTTGGGCGCTCGTCGCCTGTCAATCGCCGATGGGAGGCGAGGACGGTCAAGATCAATTGCAGGAGGCCATCGACGCGGTCATCGCACGACAGGGGGCGTCGCCCATCCGCGGCGACGAAGTGCTCCCAATGCAGAGTCCGCCGAAGTCTCCTAATGAGATCTTCGCAGCGCTGGAGAGTCGGATCCCAGAATTAGATTCTCTTGGACCCCAGGGGGTCAATGGGGGGATCGGCCTCCCGTTAGGCCCGGGCATCTCGGGCGCCGCCGATTCCGAGGTCCAATTGAGTCTCAAATCGGCTCTGGCCGCCGCGGTTCGCAACAACCTATCAGTCCAAGGAGCCCGGATCGAGCAATCTGTGGCTCAGACCGACGTGGTCAAGGCTGAGGCCGCGTTCGACGCGGTCTTGCTCGCTAGTACGGGGTACCAGACCAACAGTGTCCCTCCACCGCCGATCGACATTCCGGGTGGACTGAACAACGCTTTCGCACAGGAAAACACCCAGACGACTCTGTCGACAGGCATTCAGAAGCGACTGACATCCGGCGGTACGGTCGCTGCGAGCGTCGAGATGGACTACATGCAGCAGGCGACCGGGAGCATCTACGACCCCGCCAACTACTGGACCAACTCGGTCAACTTCAATCTCAACCAACCGCTCTTGCAGGGGTTCGGAAGCGATGTCAATGAGGCACAGATCCGGCTTGCGCGCAATCGAGATCGAGCATCTGTCGTCAACCTTCGGCAGACCCTCTTGAATGTGGTCGAGCAGACCGAGATTCAGTACTGGTCTGTTCTCGCCGCACGGCAACAGGTCGTCGCCAGTGCGTGGCTCCTGAAAGTCGGATCGGATGTTCGCGATGTCCTCAAGAAGCGTTTGAATTTCGACGCGACCGTGGCGGATTATTCGCTCGCCGTCGCGATCGTCGAGCAGCGCAAGGCGAATCTCATTCGCGCGTGGCTGAAGTCGCGCGACGAGAGTGACCGGCTGAAACTGCTCATGAATGATCCAGCGATTTCGGTCGGATCGGATTCAGTCATGGTGCCCGTCGATCATCTCGTTCAAGAACCGATTCGATACAACCTTCGCGCTGCGGTCGTCACGGCTGTCGAGCAGAATCCGTCGATCGCGACCGCCGTGCTCAGGATCGACGATGCCGCGATCGTGCTGGTCGTCGCAGACAACGGTCGGTTGCCACAACTGGGATTGCAGGCAGGGGTCACGCTGACTGGGCAGGACACGATCAATCAGTCGGACGGCTCATTTGGCGGGGCATTCAGCGAGGTTGCGGACGCGAACTTCGTCTCGTGGTTGGCACAGTTCGCGTTCAGCCAGCCGATCGGGAACCGTGCCGCCGAGGCGCAATATCGTCGCGCACGACTCCAACGGTCTGCGGCAGTCATCGGTTACCAGAGCGCGATCGAAAATGCGGTCTTCGAAGTCAAGCGGTCTTTGCGTGGCGTGACGACGAGTTACGAATTGATCGAACAATCGCGCGCAAGCAGGTTGGCGGCGGCCGAGAGCCTGAGATCGCTCACCGTCCTCGAGCAGACACTCGCAGCGCTCACACCAGAATTTCTTCAGACCAAGTTTCAAGCGCAAGATCGACTTGCGACTTCGTATCTCGCGGAGGTTGACTCGATGGTCAATTACAACAATGCAATGGCTCGGCTCTATCACGCGATGGGCACCGGGTTGACGATGAATAGAATCGAGATCGAAGTCGCCGACGCGGTGCAATAGCTTCGACGGACGAATACCGACCAGATGCCTGCGATCCTTCCATATTCCGACGCCAGCATTGATCTCGCCGCGGCACAGCTGAGACTCGGATCGGTCGTGGCCTTCGCGACCGAGACCGTTTACGGACTCGGCGCGGACACATTCAATCCAGAAGCGATCGCAAAGATTTACGCGCTGAAGCGGAGGCCGCAGGGGAATCCGCTCATCGCACATGTTGTCGACCTTTCGGCGGCAAAGCGCGTTTCATCGGGTTGGTCTCGGCGATCGATGAAGCTCATCAGCGCATGCTGGCCAGGTCCTTTGACGATCATCCTTCCCAGACGCCCCGAAGTTCCCGCAATCGCAGCGGGCGGATTGGAAACAATCGCAGTGCGGAGTCCGCGTCACCCACTCGCAAGGAGCCTGCTCTACGCATGCGGTGGCGCCATCAGCGCGCCGAGTGCGAATCGAAGTGGAGGAGTCTCGCCTACGACCGCAAAGCATGTCGCGCGCGACTACGCAGATCAATCCGATCTCATGGTGCTCGACGGCGGACCGTGCATCCTCGGAATCGAATCGACGGTGATCGATCTCTGCGAGTCAAAGCCCGTGGTGCGTCGACTCGGTGCGGTCACGATCGAGCGCCTCTCAGAGTTGCTCGGACCGATCGAAGTCGACATGCCGGTTGAGCAGGGGGCGAGCCCAGGTAGTTCCATTCGGCACTACGCGCCGACACGCGAGGCCATCATCGTCGACCATGGACAGCTCGGCGAGATTCTCGACCAGTCAACCGCTCGCGGAAGCGTCGCTGCAGTGGTTTGCTTCGCAACATCCGAAGTCGCTCCGCCCCACATCCGATTCGACATGCCTTCGGACGCGGATGGATACGCGGCGACGATCTACGACGCGCTCCGACGAGCCGATGAGTCTGGTTGCGATCGAATCGTGATCGAACGCCCCCCGCACCAGTACGGATTGTGGTCTGCGATTCACGATCGCTTGCGCCGCGCGACGACGCCGTGACCCCCACATGTGAGATCGCGATGGCCGCGAAAAGTCAGATCGCGAGGGACGTGAAAAGATCCTCCCAGGGCTCAAACATGCTGCGCCGAGCTGCGCAGACTTGCTCGGCTTGCAAACTCGCCTGGGAGGAATTTTCAACGTCCCACACGGTGAGCGTTTATTGAATGCGTGACCCCCACGTTACGGGCAAAACTTTGACCCGAAACGGGCGGATCCTGCCCGAAACAAGGGGGTGGCGAAAAGAAAGCCCGCTCCTCGATCACCCAACCATTGGGCGCATCGGGATCGGTACTTGCAGTTTGTCTGCGCACTCTTTCGCAAGTTCGTACCCCGCGTCGACATGGCGAAAGACACCCATCATCGGATCGTTTGTGAGCACCCGCTCAAGTCGCCTCGCGGCTTCTGGCGTTCCGTCCGCGACCGTGACTTGCCCCGCGTGCTGACTGAATCCAATGCCGACGCCTCCGCCGTGGTGGAAACTTGCCCACGACGCGCCGCTGGCGATATTGACGGCGAAGTTCAGCAGAGCCCAATCGCTGATGGCGTCACTGCCATCGAGCATCCCCTCGGTCTCACGATTGGGACTCGCGACAGATCCACAGTCAAGATGATCGCGACCAATCACGATTGGTGCTTTCACTTCGCCACTCGCGACCATTTCGTTGAATCGCAGACCCGCGCGATGTCGCTCGCCTAATCCGAGCCAGCAGATGCGTGCGGGGAGTCCTTGGAAGGCGACGCGTTGTTGCGCTGCACGGATCCATCTGTGGAGCGGTTCGTCGTGTGGAAAGAGCTTCAGTATTGCGTCGTCCGTGGCGCGAATGTCCGCGGGATCGCCCGAAAGCGCGACCCACCGGAACGGTCCGCGCCCGACGCAAAATTGCGGACGGATATAGGCAGGAACAAATCCCGGAATCGTGAACGCATCGGCGAAGCCATTGTCGAATGCACGCTGACGAATGTTGTTGCCATAGTCGAAGACCTTCGAGCCCTTGCGTTGAAACTCGACCATCAGTCGAACATGCGCGTCCATGGTTGCCATCGATTGCTTGGTGTATGCGTGCGGGTCGGCGGACCGAAGCTCGTCCGCTCGCTCGCGTGTCATTCCAACCGGGTAGTACCCCTCAAGCGGATCGTGAGCGCTCGTCTGATCTGTCAATGTCTGCGGTACGACTCCTCGTTCTTCAAGTCGCCGCAACAGGTCGACGGCGTTGGCGACGACTCCGACGCTGATCGCTTTTCGTTCGCGAGCGAGTTCAACAGCTCTGGAGATTGCAACATCGAGTTCGTCGTGGAACTCGTCGATGTAGCGGTCGTGCAATCGCTTGTGGAGTCGTTCGCGGCAGACATCCGCGATCAGGCATGTCCCGTCGTTCATGGTGATTGCAAGAGGTTGAGCACCGCCCATTCCACCGCATCCGGCTGTCACATTGAGCGTGCCCTTCAAGCTTCCGCCGAAATGCTGTCGTGCGCATTCGGCGTATGTTTCATAGGTTCCCTGCAAAATCCCCTGCGTGCCGATGTAAATCCAGCTTCCCGCGGTCATCTGTCCGAACATGATCAACCCGCGCGCGGCGAGATCGTCGAAGTGGGATTGCGTCGCCCAGGCTGGGACGAGATTCGAATTCGCGATCAGCACGCGTGGCGCGTCGATATGCGTTCGCACGACTCCAACCGGCTTCCCGCTCTGTACCAAAAGCGTTTCGTCCGTTCCGAGCGAACGCAAACTTGCGATGATCGCGTCAAACGCTTCCCAAGAACGAGCAGCTTGACCGCGCCCTCCGTAAACCACGAGGTCCTGCGGTCGTTCCGCGACTTCTGGATCCAAATTGTTCATGAGCATGCGCATCGCTGCTTCGGCACCCCATGACTTGCATGTCATTAAATTTCCGCGCGGGGCTCGAATGCTTCGTGAGCGAACCGAAGTGGCGCTGGATGGATTTGCGGAAGATGGGGTCATCGGTCTAGCTTAGACGAGGCTCAATGTCGCAATCGCCAGCGAGCCTCGCTCGATCACATCAGCGATCGTGGCGATGTCGGGGGATGGCGAACGGTCCTCGGTGAGACGCGGTACGACCGCGCGAATCGCGCGGTGCGCATGTTCGACGCCCACGCCACTGGTGAGGGGTCTTTGGTGCTCGATTGCCTCTGCCATCACCAGCAGCTCACACGCAACGACATCTCGTGCCAGACGGAGAGCGTCCCGCGTATGGAGCGCGCTCGTCGCTCCCATGCTGTTGTAATCCTCGATCCCGGCGCAGGTCGAAATGTTGCCGACACTCGACGGATACGCGAGCGTTCGCAGCTCATTGCAGCATGCGGCGGCGGCGTACTGGACGATCATGTAGCCACTTCGAACGCCGGGTTCGGATGACAAATGCGCTGGCAATCTGTTCTCTTTGTCGTGGCTCGCGAGCGCCCAATAGATTCGCCTCTCCGAGATTCCGGCCATGTGGCAGAGCGCTATGCGCAGTACGTCGAGCGCGATCGCAAGTGGCATGCCGTGGAAGTTCGCTCCCGAAAGAACATCCCATTTTCCCTCTGGGTCGTTGACACCGAAGACCAGCGGATTATCGGTGACTGCGCCGAGTTCGTTGTCGATCGTGCCGTGAGCAAATTGAATTGCGTCCATGACTGCACCGAGCACTTGTGGCGAAGCACGTAGCGAGTAAGGATCCTGCACGCGCGGATCGTCTTGCGCATGGTCGGGACCAATTTGCGAATTCTGCAAGAGCGATCTCAGCGCGTGCGCAATCGAGATCTGTCCAGGCTGATTTCGCACTTGATGAATTCGCGCGTCGAAGACGCTCGAGGCACCTCTGCAACCGTCTATCGCCATCGCGGTCGCGCAGACAGCCGCGTGCAACAAGTTGTTTGTGTCGTACAAAGTCAGTGCACCCAGCGCGGTCATGAGATGCGTTCCGTTGATCAGCGCGAGCCCTTCCTTCTCAGCGAGTTGGATGGGTGCGATCCCCGCTTCGCCCTGCGCGTCCTTGGCACTCCTCACTCTCCCGTTGAACTCGACCATTCCCTCGCCGATCAAACACTGCGCAAGATGGGCCAGCGGCGCGAGATCGCCGGATGCTCCAACCGACCCACGCGATGGAACGACTGGAGTGATTCCGCGATTCAGATGGGCTGCGATCGCATCGACGAGTTCCGCGCGA
Source organism: Singulisphaera sp. GP187 (assembly GCA_945868805.1). Lineage (GTDB taxonomy): Bacteria > Planctomycetota > Phycisphaerae > Phycisphaerales > SM1A02 > F1-60-MAGs104. The sequence goes on along the minus strand of CAMBMO010000008.1, from coordinate 22,010 downwards.
ACTCCCGAGTGTGATCGAGCGAGACTCGCCGCGAGCACCACCATCATTGCGCGAACTTCGGTTGGAGGGAGAGACGCGCCGACACCGCACGCATGGGAACGGATCAGATTGGACTGAAGCGTGGCGAGTTGATCGCTCGGGAGGCGGACATGCGCAAAACTGCCGAATCCCGTATTGATTCCATAGAGCGGTTCGCCGACCGACGCGCAGTCGAGCATTCCCGCGCGAGCGACGTTCATTCGAGCCCGGCAATCGGGGCTCAATTCGACTTCGACTCTTCCGCGGGCGACCGTGGCAACCGTCGCGATCGAGAGGGGAGTGCCGTCGAGGATGATTCGCACTGGGTTGATTGTCACGCGACGAGGATACTTGCTCGTTGCGCGTCGCCGATCCTGCGGATACACCACACATCATGAACACCCCTTCGTCCGCGCACCCAGCGCCCACTCGAAACTCTGGTTCCATCGGGAAGCCTTCGATGGGGCAGGCTTCGATCGAGAAACCGTGGATTCGTGGTCTTGTGCTGACGATCACAATTGTCATTGCCGTTTGCGTGGGAATGGCAACCTCTCGTCGAATGATGGATGCAGGCGGAGAACCCGCGGGATGCATGACTCTGGCGACGTCGAAGTTCAGCGCGCTCGCCACATTCTTTGTCGCGATGGCTCTGCTGACTGGCCTCGCGATGGGCGCAGGAAGACTCGTCAATGCAATCGTAGGAGTCTTCGTCCTCGGTGCTGGACTGGCCGCGATATCGCTTACGAGCGCTTCGATAAGTGGAGCGATCTTTGTCGGTGCGTCCCTTCCCTCGCTCGCGTTGGAAACTGCGATTTGGACAATTCCAACCGGGCTCGCCGTGATCTTGATCTTCTGGTTTTCCGGGTCGCCTCCCGATATCGCTCTCAGATACCCGGGCGAGTCTTTATGGCGCGAATATTTCGATCTCGACGCACTCCGCGCAGGAATCGTTGGAGTATTGGTTCCATTGATCGCCTGGATCGTCATCCGAAACATGCTGAAGGGGCAGGCATTTGGTGGCGCATGCCTCGGCGCAGTCGCAGTCGGAATCGGGGTGCGATTGATGGCACCACGAGTTCAGCCCGTCATTGCGTTCATCTCACCGATCCTGCTCACTGGCGCGTATCAGTACTTCGCATCGAGCCGAATGAATGGAGATACTGCAGTGCTCTTCGCATCCAACGAGATCTCGCCCGAACTTCGAATGATGCCACTCGACGTCGTCGCCGGATCACTCACCGGAGTCGCAATCGGCATCGGGTGGGCACGGAGTTTTCGACGCAGCGATACGATGACATCGTGAAACTCGTCGTAACAGGAACTGTCGGAATCGACACCGTCTACACGCCCCGCGACAAGCGCGAAGGCATCTCCGGCGGAAGTGCCGCTTACTTCGCTGCCGCCGCAAGCAAACTCTGTCCCGTGCGGGTCGTCGCAGTCGTTGGCGGCGATTGGCCGAAGTCCCACCGTTCAATCTTGCAGGGATTTTCGGGAGTCTGTCTCGCGGGGCTCGAATCGCGCCCGAATTCGCGCACCTTCGCTTGGGGTGGGCGGTACTTCGACGACGTTAATCGTCGCGAGACACTCTTCACCGAGGTCGGTGTGCTTCAAGAGGCGCCGCCTCTCGTTCCATCTGAGTACCAGAGCAGTGAGCTCGTTTTCTTGGGCAATACCCATCCAGCTGTCCAGGTGGGATTCATCGAGCAGTTTCCCAAACGAGCCCTCGTCGTGGCGGACACGATGGATTTGTGGATTCGCACCGCGCACGCCGAATTGTGCGCGCTCTTGAAGAGAGTCGATGGCATCATTCTTAATGACAGCGAAGCGGGCGAATTGACGGGATATCGCAACGCGATCAGTGCGGGGCGCAAGATCCTCGAGATGGGACCAAAGTTTGTGGTCGTCAAGAAGGGAGAGCACGGCGCAATTCTCGTTCATCGCGAGGGAGTCGCCGTGATCCCGGCATTCCCAGTCGAGGAAGCACAGGTCGTCGATCCAACCGGCGCGGGTGACAGCTTTGCAGGAGGATTCATGGGCTATCTCGCAAGTGAGGGTCGAACTGATTTCGAGACATTGCAAAGGGCGATGGCGTCTGGAACCGTCGTCGCCAGTTTCGCGCTCGAATCCTTCGGCCTCGAACGAATGCAAAGCCTCACCTATGAGGAAATCAAGAATCGTCTCGTTCAGTTTCAACAAATGACGAGGGTTGGCTAGATGTTGCGCGCTCCGAAAATCATTCTGCCTTCGCTCCTCGCGCTTGCTTCGACACTCGCGTCGACGATGAGTGCACGTTCCGATTGGATTTCATTTGACTTGCTTCCCGGCGCTTCGCGTGGCGAGTCGATCGCGAGCGGGTTCAGTGCTCCGCGGGAAGGGGTTCTTCGTGATGTTCGCTGGGACATGACGGGCAATGTTGCGTGGATTCGAGACTCTCCTACCGTGCCGTGGAAGGTTGTCGATCTGAAAACTGGTGCGATATCCCCAGCGAACGACGAGAATGCACCGGACGCTGAAGCGCCACAGCGGAGTGGTCGTCGTGGAGCAATGGGCCCCGCGCGAGGTCGCCAGCAATCGACAGCGACATCCGCAGATGGAACGATGATCGCACAGAGTCGTGGCGGCAATCTCTGGATCAAATGCGATGGAGTCGCGGAGCGAGCGGTCACCACCGATGGCAACGCAACACTTCGATACGGAACCGCGAGTTGGGTCTACGGCGAGGAGCTCGACCAATCGACTGCAATGTGGTGGAGTCCCGATGGCGCGCGCTTGGCGTTCTATCGATTCGATGACGCGCAGGTGCCGATGTACACGCTTCTCTCGGGTCTGACGAATTTGCGCACAGAGGTGGAGACAGAGCGCTACCCAAAGCCGGGCGACCCCAACCCGATCGCGGGACTTTGCCTGCTCGATGTCAAAGCGCTCTGTTCAGACCCGACGGCCGATCCTGCCTCCGATCTCGGAAGGTTCATCGGCACGATCGATGTTGGCTCTGCCGATCAATACATCTACGGTGTCGAGTTCTCTGCCAACGGCGATCAACTGCTCTTTCACCGACTCAATCGTCGCCACGATGTTCTCGAGCTCTGTTCTGCAGACGCGAAGACTCTCGCTGTTCGGGTGCTCGTGCGTGAAGTCCAGCCGGAGTGGAATCACCACAATCCAGAAATGGTTTTTCTCGCGGACGGCCGTCGATTCATCTGGTCGACCGAGCGTTCTGGTTTCAAGCAGTACGAGTTGAGATCGCTCGATGACGCGTCGGTGATCGCTCTCACGACGGGCGCGTTTCCCGCCGGGCGAATTGTCGAAGTGAACGAGAAAACTGGGGAATTGTTCTATTCCGCGATGTCCGCTCCAACGCAGATCAATCCACAGTTGATGCGTACCAAGCTCGATGGAACGAATCAGCGCAGAGCGACGCCTGACGACGCGTATTACTCGCGTTTCAAGATTTCTCCCGATGGTCAGTTCTTCGTCGCCAGCGACGAGACGATCTCCCGCCCTCCATCGACGAGGTTGTATCGCCTCGAAGGCGAGTCCAATGGAAAACTTGTCGCGACGCTCGCGACCGCGCCAACCGACACATGGTCGTCGCGCAAACTGCCAGAGCCGGAGCTCGTCAAGCTGAAGGCTGCTGATGGCGTGACGGACATCTATGGAACCTTGCACTTTCCCAGTGGATTCGATCCAACGAAGTCTTGGCCACTGATCGTCGACGCATACGGAGGTCCGTACTTTGCGGGAGTCTTCAATCGATTTTCGTCTCCTCGGCGCGAATGCGATCTTGGATTCGTCATCTTGAAAGTCGACAATCGTGGAACGCCAGGCCGAGGAAAGGCGTTCGAAGGAGCGACCTACCTAAAGCTTGGCGGTCCAGATTTGGACGACCAGGCCGCCGCCGCGCGACAAGTCGCTACTCGTGCTGGAATCGACGGCACGCGCATCGGAATCACCGGAATGTCATACGGCGGATACATGTCTGCGCTCGCGCTCGTGCGATATCCCGATGTCTTTCAAGTCGCGGTTGCGCGATCGGGCCCGATGGATTGGCGTCAATACGACACGATCTACACAGAGCGCTTCATGCGCACACCGCAGGAGAACCAAGCTGGATACGACGCGGGGAGCGTGCTCCTTCACGCGGACAAGCTGGAAGGAAAACTGCTCCTGATTCACGGGATGCAAGATGACAATGTGCATCCATCGAATGGCTGGGCGCTTGCGCAGAAGCTCTACGACCGAGGATTCTCTTTCGACATGCTCTTCTTCCCGAAGGCCGGTCACGGTGGATTCGGCGCGACAGAGGAAGACGCGATGTGGACCTTCTTTACCCGAGAGTTGAAGGCGTCTCCCGATGGCAGTACTGGGATGCCATGAACAGTTTGTATAGCTCGTACAGCATGAGGCCGACTCCGTGACGAACGCGGCGATGCCTCCCGACCGCGGACATGTGGCGACCGAGCAGCGACATCCGCACTCGGGCGACTTCGACTTGCTTGCAACTCTCGAACAAGTCCAAGCGATGGCAAAGGATCACTCAGTGGTCCACGAAGCGGTGGCGAAAGCATCTCCAGCGATTGCCGCGTTCGTCGACGCACTCGTGCCACGCATCCGAGCTGGTGGCCGACTCTTCTATTGCGGTGCGGGAACCTCGGGCAGATTGGGCGTCCTTGACGCGAGCGAGTGTCCGCCGACATTCTGTAGTGATCCCGGGCAAGTGATCGGCCTCATCGCTGGCGGGGATTTGGCGCTTCGAAAAAGTAGCGAGCGTCGCGAGGACGAATTCGATGGGATCGCCGCGGAATTCGATGCGCACAAACTTGGCGCCAACGACGCATTGCTCGCGATTGCGGCGGGGGGGACTACCCCGTACGCGATCGGCGCGATCTCACTCGCGAAGAATCTCGGCGCGCTTACTGGTTTTCTCGTCTGTTCGCCTCGAGAGAAGCCATCTGGTTGCGATCATCTCATCGTGCTCGAGACCGGACCGGAAATGCTGACAGGATCGACTCGGCTCAAGGCTGGATCGGCGACAAAGCTTGTACTCAATTGTGTCACGACGATCCTCTTCACAAAACTCGGCAAAGTGCACGGAAATCTGATGGTCGATCTCGCGGCGACGAACGACAAGCTCGTCGATCGCGCGATTCGAACGCTTCGTATGTTTGATCCATCACTCGACCGCGACTGCGCATCGAAACTCTTGCATTCCAGCGGAGGGCGAGTGAAGACCGCGATCGTGATGAGAGTGTGCGAACTCTCTCGCGCCGACGCCGAGTTGCATCTCGCGAAAAACGACTGGAATCTTCGGCGTTCGCTCGACGCGAGTTGATCGAACTCGACAATCCAAGAGTTGACATAAAAAAAGCGGCCTCGCCGAAGCGAAGCCGCATGAAGTGTTTCTCAACACTTATCGACGAACAAAGTCGATCGAATCAGCTGACCATCTCGTTGAGAGCCTTGGTCGGACGAACGCGAACCTTCTTGCTCGCTGGCTTCGCCTTGAAGACCTGGGTTTCCTTCGTGAATGGATTCACTCCGGTTCGTTCCTTGGTCGCTGGCTTCTTGACAGTCTTCATCTTCATGAGACCCATGAAGCTGAACACGCCTGGACCACGACCGCCGAGATCGCAACCGATCATCGTGCCGAGGTTTTCGAAGACTTCCTTCACGACTGACTTCTTGATGTCAGACGCGAAGGCGAGTTCCGCAATGATCTGACTGCGTGTGCGAACCTTGCTCGAGCTCGTTGGCTTGAACGCCTTCTTGGCTGATGCCTTTGGAGCCTTTGCGGTCTTTGTCGACTTCTTTGCAGCCGACTTCTTGGTCATTGTTGCCATCTTGAGATGCCTTTCTATGGACTGTCCTTGTCGAGAAAATGGTCTCGCTCCCATCCGCACTCGTCATGCGGCGCCCGAAATGTACGGGATCCGAGGGATCGTCCGCAAGTGAATATCTCTAAAAATTGCTAGTTTTAACGAGTTTTTTGGTGGCATCAACTGGACTGTCGCGGTCGGACCGTCTGGCGCCCGACCGACGCGTAGGTGAATCCGGCATCGCTCATCTGGTTCAATCGATACAGGTTTCGGCCATCGAAAATGGTTGGCGTGGCAAGTCGTCGTCGAACTTCCTGGAAGTCCGGAGCCCGAAATTCAGCCCATTCTGTGCAGATAATGAGCGCATCGGCCCCATCGAGGACCGAGTAGAGATCTTTCGCGCACCCGACCGACGGCATTTCAGTTGCCAGGTGCTCCATGGCAACGGGGTCGTAAGCGCGTACTTTCGCACCGGCGCTCAAGGCCCGCTCCATCAATGCCAGACTGGGTGCTTCTCGGATGTCGTCGGTCTTGGGTTTGAACGCAACCCCCCAAAAAGCCAGGCATTTACCACGCAAATCGTCCCCAAGTTCCTTTTGGATTTTCGCCCAAAAGTGCGCACGCTGATCTTGGTTCACGTTGTGGACCGCAGCATTGAGCTTACAGTCAAAACCGATGGACTTTCCCATTGCGACAACGGCTTGGGTATCTTTCGGAAAACAGTTGTGGACGACGAGGCCGTGGTTCGTGACGAATGTGTGAGCACCGGGAACCTCAAGCGAAAAAACGGGGCCGACGATCTGTCGCTTGCGGACCGACACCACCCGCACCGCTGTCGCCGCACTCTCCCCAACCTGTCGGGAACCTGTTGGAGCAGTGCGCTTGGACCGCTTCGCGATCGAGAGGAGTGCCTCGTCCCTCTCGCTCGCGCAAGTCAGTTCGGGCACCCGCTCGATATTGGATGCGCTTGAAACCGTCAGCCGATACGTCGTCCGCTCGCTCTTTGCGACGCGCCTAGCCCTGACACGAGCGATGACTCCGATGTCTCCGAGCAACCGAACGATTCCGTCGGCGAGAAGTGCGCTCACCGTGCCGTACTCGAGCACGATGCTCGGTCCTCCGCGGACTTTCGACCACGATCCGTCGCCGTGCCACATCCCGCTCAACAGTGCCCGTTTGCACGACTCTGTCGCGGTCCACGCGAGATCGGGAATCCGATGTGTGTAACAGTTTCCGCCGGCTTTGAGACTTTCGATGATCGACGCAAGGATTCGCGACGAGACCGAGACCTGCATCGTGGTTGACATGCGACGAACATCGCAGCGAACGCCGATCGATTGCCAGAACGACGCGACCTCTTCGACGAGTTCTGGTTCATCGGTTGGGTGGAAACTCCAGGCGATTCTGCGACGGCGTCCATCCGCACTGACATGGCCCTCTGCGAGGTACAGCCCGAGGACTCGCCAGAAGCGTTCGTTCATTTCGAGTACTCGCGGCAGGTACGTCCCATTTCGCGCAGTTCCGAACGTTGCGTCCTCGATCGGCAAGCCCAGCAATCGTGCCTCGTCGAGTCGGAGGACTCCGCCTCGCAGAATGTCGGATGCACGATTGCGACCGCGCGGATGCGCGAGTTGTGCGATCGCTTGCTCGACGGTGGTCGCATCGAGTCGCCCGAGCGCTTGCTCGACGGTGGTCGCATCGAGTCGCCCGAGCGCACGAAGTCCCGCGTCTGCGAGTCGGACGATGATCTGCTCGTCGGCGATTTCGGCCGCTACTGCGCAGGCGAGTATGTCCATGACCAGAGCCGGAGCTGGCGCCGAGTCCGTCGAGCGTTCATCCTGCTTTTCGCATCCCACAGCGACGGGCAACCAATCGCCTTCGCAGACCATTCCGGCCGGGAAAACCCGATGTTGTCCTGCCACATCAAGCAGCACCATCGGGTGATCGGAAGTCGCGACGACACGCCGACCCATCTTCGTGCGGATCTCGACGCCGTCACCCTCGTACCAACGCCGACTGATTCCGGTGGCGGGTCGGAATTGCGGAGCCGAATCTCCGGGTGCCCACGAGAGCACTTCAAGATCGGGCGTTTCCTGAATACCGTCGAGTGAATTCGTGAAGAGCTCATCGAGCCGAACAAGCGAAGTTCGCCCTGCGCGTCGTGCCAGAACCGTGTGCTTTCCGGTCAAGCAACTTCCGCCGTAGCCAAGCCCTGGATAAAGAAACTGCTTGCCGATTCGCTTGTCCGCACACATACCTTCGCGGACCGCTCCGATATCCGCGCCATACCGCTCGCAAAGATTCGCAATCTCGTTGATGAACGAAATCTTGCAGGCGAGCATCGCATTGCTGGCGTACTTCACCATTTCGGCACTCCGGACATCAAGGATAAAAATCGGATTACCCTGGCGAACAAATGGGTCGTAAAGCGTCCGCATCACATCGCCAGTCTCGGAATCATCGACGCCACAGACCACCCGGTCGGGCTTCATGAAGTCCATGATCGCATCACCTTCCTTCAAAAATTCAGGATTGTCTGCGATTCGAAATGGGACCTTTGTCCGAGCTCGGATGGCATCTCGGACGGTGTGACTCGTGCCCACGGGGACGGTGCTCTTGACCACCACGGTCTTGATCGGCGCTGCCGCACCACCGCGTTCCAGTTCGACTGCGATGTCATCAGCGACCTTGAGCACATACTGCAAGTCCGCGCTTCCATCGTCGCGGCTTGGCGTTCCAACGCAAATGAAGATGATCGTGGCATCGCGGTAGGCGACGGACCGATCGGTCGTGAACTCCAGTCGACCCGCGTGTGCGTTGCGCTGAATCATCTCCGAGAGTCCTGGCTCGTAGATCGGGCTCTCGCCGCGTTTGAGCGTCGCGATCTTGGTCTCGTCGATGTCGAGACATGTCACATGGTTTCCCATGTCTGCGAAGCACGCTCCAGTGACGAGTCCGACATAGCCAGTTCCAACCATCGTGATGTTCATTTCGATTTCCTCTTTGATTTACTGAAGCGAGTTCGCGGTGCTGGCTTCGATTCGATTTCAATCAGTCTTCGTTTCAGCGCGAGCGCCCAGTGGGATGGCGAGTCGCCCATCGTGGACGCATTCGCTCCGCAGAATCCACCGAGGCAGTTCGCACCCAAGACACGGTGGCACGGAACGAGTGGTGCGAGCGGGTTCCTCGCCATCGACTGCGCCGCGGCACGGTGAGCAGTGGGGCGTCCAGCGGCGGCCGCGAGCCATCCATATGTTCGGGTTTCTCCTGCAGGGATCGAAAGCGATGCGCGCCAACATGCCGCGAGGAATGGTGGATCCTTCGGCAGAAACTTCAGGATCTCGGCGCATTTGATCTTGCGGCCAGAGGTCCATCCATCGATCAACGTCATCACAGAAACGACATCGCAGTCGGTCGGTGGGCGAGACTTTCGCTTTGGAGAACCAGCTCGATAGCGAGTGAATGGCATGCCGTCGTGCATCTCGATTTCGATTGTCGCTCCAAAGAATGATTGTTGATGGACGGTCATTCGGGTGGCACGATACAAAGCATTGGCGCAGTAGCATTGGTGGCATGACCACCGCTTCTGCACGAACGCCATCGAACTCCACGAACACGACGATGCCCAACATGTCCGACCAGCTTCTCGCACTCTTGGGTGGGTGCGACAGCGAACTTGCGAAAATTCTGGCGGGGGAGCGCACCCGCCAGGAAACCACGCTCGAACTCATCGCCAGCGAGAATCATGTCAGTGCGGCGGTCACGCACGCGGCTGGTTCGTGGATGACCAACAAGTACGCAGAGGGTTACCCCGGCAAGCGCTACTACGGTGGCTGCGAGTTTCACGATCTCGCCGAAAATCTCGCGCGCGACCGAGCCAAGCAACTCTTTGGGTGCAAGTTTGCGAATGTGCAACCTCATTGCGGTGCGAATGCCAACATCGCGGCGTTCATGGCGGTCCTGAATCCTGGCGACACGGTGCTCAGTCTTCCCATCAAGTCGGGTGGTCACCTCAGCCACGGTTTGAAAGTGAATTTCAGCGGGACCTTCTACAAGATCGTCGACTACGGATTGGATCCGACGACGGAACGACTCGACTTCGACGAGATCGAGCGTCTCGCAATCGAGCACAAGCCCAAACTCATCATCTGTGGATACTCCGCCTACTCGCGGGTCATCGACTTCGCGCGCTTCCGTGCGATTGCGGACATGGTCGGTGCGCTGCTGATGGCGGACATCGCGCACATCGCCGGACTCTGTGCCACGGGAGTTCACCCTAGTCCATTCCCGCACGCGCAACTCGTCACGACGACGACGCACAAGACTTTGCGTGGTCCTCGCGGCGGAATGATCATGACCAACGACGAAGAACTCGCGACGAAGATCGATCGAAAGGTCTTTCCAGGTGTTCAAGGCGGACCGCTTATGCACATCATCGCGGCGAAGGCGCTTGCGTTCGGCGAGGCGCTCCAGCCATCGTTCAAGACATACTGTCAGCAGGTGGTGAAGAATGCGCAGGCACTTGCTGCAGAACTGCAGGCTCGCGGATATCGACTTTGTTCTGGCGGGACGGACAATCACCTGATGCTCGTCGACCTGCGACCTCGCGATGCAGATCTCACCGGCGCCGATGCCGAGAAGTGGCTTGAGAAAGCAGGCATCATTTGCAACAAGAACGGCATACCCAATGATCCTCGTTCGCCCGTGGTGACAAGTGGTCTGCGACTCGGAACGCCTGCTCTCACCACGCGCGGACTTGGTGAAGCGGACATGAAACGTGTCGGTGAATGGCTCGACCGTGTGATGGGATCAAAGGGCGATGCCGAAACCTGCACGAACGTGCGCGAAGAGATCCGCGAATTCTGCAAGCCCTTCCCACTGCCGCATTGAACGACCTTTCGGGAAATCTTTCGGGCAAGCTGCCGAAGAACATTGCGGTGATCGATGTTCCCCCACGGAATCCGCGAGGATGGGGGCTCGGAACTGTCTGGCCGATCGCGCTCGTGGTGCTGGGTTCGCCGATTGGCTTGGTTGTCCTTCTGCTCTGGGATGGGAATCCGCGCACTGGCGGTGACCTTGGACTCACGCTCTCCCTCTTCGCGGGGTTCACAGTGGTCGCGCTCGCCGGCGCAATATGCGCGACTGGCTTCCTGTGCAAGCGTGCGGCGATCAAAAAGTGCGAAGCCGATGCGAAACTCGGCAGCGAGTCGCCGCAACTCGCGATTCTGTGGCAGAACTTCGAGCCAGCAAGCAGGTGGCTCCTGAAACCGATGGAGACCTATCCGAAAGAGGCGGCGTCGAATCTGCGCGCGAGTTTTCCTGGTCGCATCGCATTCGTTCCTTTGTCGATCACTACGAAACTCATCGCCAACGCATCGCCGCCTGGTCTGCTCGAGATGGAAGAAATCGGCGGCACCTTCAACTGGTTGGAATTATTTTGGATCTGCTGGCCTCTCTACTTTCTGAGCGGGAATGCCTTCAAGGGTGTCACCGCGCTTGGCACAGGTGCGCCGCTTGGGTGGATGGGAGTCCTCCACATCATCTGCCTTGTGATCTGGACTCCGTTCGCCCTCTTGGCGTTCTTCTGGATCGTCTCGGTGCTCGGCGAGCGATTCGAACTGCTCAAGACGACGCGCGGAATTGTTCGCGCCGGTCCCGGGTGGGTCGACCATCCCGATGGTCGCCGCTGGACCGTCGAAGATTCCGTGCTTGTGATTCGTGAAGAGTGGCCAGGGAAAAAGCCTGGATATTCGGCGACACTCCTCGGACCCACAAGCGCGATCACGATTCAGATTGGCAAGGGGAAAAGCCGTGCATTCATCAATCTCTGGCAGAGGTGGACGACTCCAGTTCCACGAATCGACTTGTTCACTCCACGCGACGACAACCAGCCGCGCGGCATCATTGGCCGCGGTCTCCGGCGGACGCTCAAGTGGAATCGGCTCAGGAAGCGTGGGTGAGGCGATCACATTCCCCGCTAACATTTCCCCAGTGACGGTGGCGAACCCATTAATCCCGGCGGAACTTTCATCCAATGTGGCGCACCTCGATCTGCCACCGGCCAGCGCGCTCACAATGTGGCAGGCGATGTGGCCGATGATGGGATTGGTATTTCTCAGCGCGATGGGAATGGTGGTGCTCGACACATTGTTCGCGCTCGCGGCCCGGCGAAATCCAGGAGTCGTGCCGGTTTCGTTGATTCCGCGCTTTGACCAGATATTGGGATTTGTCGTCTTGGTACTCAGTAGTACGATCATCTGGTTCGTTCGTGATGGGCGCGAGAATCGCAAGCAATGGCGCAGTTTCATCGAGCGCCAAAGGGACTCCGCCGCTGCAGTGCAGCTCAGGGCTTGCCAGTGTCTTGGCACTCTTGGCACTCTTGGGGCTCTTGGGGGGCTCTTGGGGGGCTCTTGGTTTTTTGCGCGTCGGAAGACTCAGCTCTCCCATATTGTCGCAGCAACCGCAACCCTTCGCGCGACACACGTTGGTCGGGTGGCGTTCGTTGATCCATCGATTGCACAAACGCTCGCGCTCCTCTCCGCAGCGCCGGGGCTGCTCGAGCCCGAAGAGATCGGTTGGTCCTGCAACAAGCGCCAAGCACTGGGCATACTTAGCCCGTTCCTCATTCTCACACCGTATGCCTTCTCGGTCCTTCGCTCGACCAGACCAATTGGATTCGAGGATGTGATGCTGATTTCTGGATTCCTGATTTGGACATTGTTCGCGCTCACTTGGCTCAAGTCGATGCTGGGCAAGCGCTTCGTCGCGTTCAAGACAACGCGCGGGCTTGTGAGCGCGGGTCCAGGTTGGGTCGATGACCGCACGGGTCGTCGCTGGACTGTCGAAGATTCAGTGATGATTGTTCAAGCACTCTCTCCAGCGAAGAAGCCCAACTACCAGGCGATCATGCTTGGACCACAAGGCGCGGTCGCGCTTCCAATTGGCCGCGGCGATGGACCGGAAGTCATCGATCTCTGGCAACGATGGACGACTCCAGAGCCACGGGTAGACCTTGCGGGCGAGCGACGCCCTTCGCGTGCACTACGCGCGGCTGGCGTATGAACCGTCCACCGTGTTGATGCGGATGACCTCGCCAATCGTGATGAATGGCGGGACCCGAGTCTTCAATCCGGTTTCGCAGGTCGCTTCCTTCAGCTGATTCGTCGCGGTCGCACCCTTGATGCCAGGAGTTGTGTCAGTCACTTGAAGCTCGACCACATTCGGTAGTTCCACCGAGACCGGTTTTCCGTCGCACCAGAGCACGACGAGTTCGGTGTTTGGCTTGCAGTAAAGCGGCATCTCTCCAACAACCGACTCTTCCATTTCATGTTGCTCGAAGTCCGCCGAATCTTGAAAGACGAACTTGGCACCGTTTGCCCAGAGGTATTCCATCGGGCGACGGTCCAGTTCGACCTGCTCGACATTTTCGCCGGAGCGAAGGCGCTTCTCAAGCAGTGTCCCCTTGTCGATGTCCTTGATCTTGATCTGAATGAACGCGCGCAGATTGCCAGGTGTCACATGAGTGAATTGCGTGACCACATAGTGGCGACCGTCGAGTTTGATTGCGACGCCTGGTCTGAGATCGTTCGAATTCATAGTTTTGACCTGCTTCCTTGGTTGGGGAGGGGGATGATAGCCAATGGAGAAAAAAAACCCCCGAGCACAAGGCTCGGGGGCGGAGGGAGGGAAAAGGGCGTTGTTGATCAGTCCGACACCAATCGACAGAATTCTCTGCGACCGACGTCTGGCTGATGCGGACTTACATCCGCACAGACACCATAGCGCGTCTTTGAGAGTTGTAAAATCGTGTGCGAAAGAAACAAAAGTTTTTTGTGCGGGCTCAGATTCCGCTTGCGCCGATTGGATAGTCGTTGTTCACTACTGGCGAGCCAATCATGCGAACCAGAATGCCAAAAATCGTCAGTTATCGGAACGACACCAGACTTCATTTTCTAGGGTGGATCTCGGTGCTTTCACTCATTCTCCACTGGGAAACCAGTGCTTTGGCAACAAACCAGAGCGTCCCTCCACAAGAGGCCAACCCGCCGACGATTGCCCCGACGACTCCAGGTACTGGTCGGACAACTCGTCCATCAAAGCCCGCACCTCCCACGGGGAGGGGTTCCGTTGCGGAGGCCTCTCCGCTCGTGGCGGAACCCGCCAGCATGGACTTCGGCTTTCTTCCACCCAATACCGCGGGGGAAGGCACGGTCGTGCTCCGCAACACCGGGGACAAGCCACTCACGATCAACCTCGTTCAACCTTCGTGCAAGTGCACCACAACTTCGGATCTCGTCGGGAAGCAGATCCTTCCGGGCGGGACGGTTGAACTGAATGTGAAACTCGACGGAGCTCCGGCAATGGGGATTCGCCACTCGTCAATCAAAGTTATGGTGGATGGATTCGGGCGTGCGCTTGATGTGCCCATCAAGGCAGAGGTCAGCCTTCCTGTGCGAATCGTCCCGCCGTACATCAATGCGATCGAACAAAAGAATCTGGCGGGAAGGATCATCCTCGAATCGATTGACCGCAAGCCTTTTCGAATCCTCTCCTCGCACGGGGCGCCGATATCGATTCAAGGATTCGATTCGATTGCGGACGAGCCGAGAAACTCTTATGTCGTTGGATACGACCTCCAAGCTGTGCTCGACAAGATGCCTGGGTTTATCTATTTCGAAACGGATGCACCGGGTGCGGGCGTCGTCGACGTTCGCGTACGCCACGAGCGTGCTCCGAAGAAACCGATGATCGCCGTCGTCGATAGTCGTTGCAATGTCGGACTGATTCCGTCGAAGACCTCGAAGGAAGCGATGTTTACGCTTTCCAACCCATCGATCACGCTCGACTCAATCTCGACGACGAGTCCAGATGCGACCGTCGCCGTCGCGCGAACGGAAGTGGCGAAGGGCGCTGGGAAAAATGTCTTCATCACAGTCACGCCACGCGACGGTTTCATTGGCATTCTCATCGTGCCGATCACCGTCAAATCCGCAACGCAGACTGCCGAATTCGAAGTCATTGGAAGCGTCCGTCCAGAGGAGTCAACAACCCCATGAATGATCAGGATCAGAGATCGAAAACTTTCTATGTCGTGGTCGGGTCTCATCCGACGGCTGAGCGAGAAGATCGCCCGACTGCGTATCGATTGCTCGAGCGCATCGATCAGGCAGTCGCATTGATGCGCGCCGATGGTGCTGGAGAATTGAAGTCGCAGATACTGACGGACTTATGGTTCATGAATGACCCGGTTCTCGTGGCGTCGCCGGCGATCGCACTGGGAACCGCAGGGACAAATGCGGCCGTCGCGCACTTTTCATCGCGACTTCCTCAAGCACTCGTCGTCGATGGCAAATTCGAAATCCTCCTCGATCGTGCCTCGGGCGATCACCGAGTCTGCCTGCGCGGAGTCGATGGGCCCTCGACCGCTCTCGCAGTCGACGCCTTCATTCAGAGATTCATGGCCCACTGGATCGAAGAGGCGGCGAGCGCGGCGCAGTTCTGAGTGAGTCCGTTGAGCTTAGATTCAGGCGAAACCCAGGCGAAGCCCCCATAAAAATTAGAGTCGCAGGATGCGATCGGCGATGTCCTTCAGCGCAAGCGCATCAAGAAGAGTCTGTAATCGACCTGCGAGCAACTCGGTCAAGTTGAAACTCTCGTCAATGCGGTGATCGACAGCGACATTTTCCTTGTACCGATAGGTGCGGATCTTCTCCGCGCGATCGCCTGAGCCAATCATCGCACTCCGCTGATCCGCACGTCGCGCGTTCGCTTCAGCCTGTCGTCGCTCATAGACCCGAGCCCGGAGGAGCCGCCACGCCTTCTCGCGATTCTGCAGTTGACTGCGCGTTTCTTGCATGCGCACTTCGATGCCAGTTGGAAGATGGATCAAATGCACGGCAGTGGCGACCTTATTCACGTTCTGTCCGCCCGGACCTTGAGCGGTCGTCATAATCTCTTTCACCTCGGCGTTGTCGACCGCATTGGCGACCTCTTCAGGTTCGGCGAGAACGGCGACCGTCGCGGTCGAGGTATGCACTCGACCTTGTGCTTCGGTTGCGGGCACGCGCTTGACTTGGTGCGTTCCACCTTCGTATCCGAGCGAACTCCAAACGCCAATGCCCGAGATTTCAAAGACCCCATGGGTGATCCCGCCAGAATCACCAAGTTTGAGTTCGAGTTCATCCCATTTCCATCCTCGCCCCTGACAGTAACGCTGGTACATCTGGACCAAGTCGCCCGCCCACAGACTCGCCTCGTCGCCACCGACACCAGATCGAATTTCGAGGATGATTTCGCCTACCGCACGGTCGTCCGCAGTGACCAAATCACGGATCAGCGAGTCGATGATCGACGCTCGCTCTCCCTCGAGGTCACTCCGCTCCGTTCGAGCGAGGGATGCGATGGATTCGTCCGAATCCGATGCGAGTTCGATCGTCGATGCGAGTTCCGATCCCGCCACATTCCAGCGTCGCCATCGCATTGTCATTTCGGTGATCGCGGCACGGCGAATCACGACTGTCCGCAACTTTCGATGGTCCGCCATGACCGCCGGATCCTCCATCGCGGCAGTAAGCGATTCAAACTCGTTGTCGATCTCGACGAGCTTTCGGACGAGATTGTCTGGAGGATTCGTCATGCGAGACGTCCGTGCAAGGTGACCCGTGGCAACAGAAGAAAAACACCGTGCCAACAAGCACGGTGTCGAGAAACTTCAGAATGAGCTTTGCTACTTCTTCGATTCAGGGCTCTTCGCGTCTGCCGCGTCCTTGCCCTTTGCGAAGTACCCGCCAGCGAACTTGCGCTGAAACCGTTCAACCCGTCCGGCTGTGTCGACGAATGTCTTCTGACCGGTGTAGAAGGGGTGAGATCCTGACCAGACTTCGACATTCAGCTCGGGGACGGTCGCGCCGACGGTCATCACAACTTGTCCGCGAAAATTGACTTTGCACTCGGGGTAGTACTTGGGATGAATTTCTGGCTTCATGGTGGTTTCCTGATCGGGCAGAATCGAGCGGAGCAATATACGCCGAATTCTCTCACACGCAAGGGGAAGGTCCGAGGGGGGGTCAAATGGACATAACTTCGTCGAAAGTTGACGGATTCCACTGCAATGCTATCTTTCAAGCCTCATTCCCTCGTAGCTCAATGGTAGAGCGGGCGGCTGTTAACCGCCAGGTTACTGGTTCGAGTCCAGTCGGGGGAGCTCAGTCAAAGCCCGCCACGGCCCACGCGTCGTGGTGGCTTTTTTGTTCCCCGCTTGGTCGCGAATCACTCACTCGTTCGGCGCGAACTCAAGTTGGATTCGCCTCGTCGCTTGCGCTTGGATCTCCGTGTCGGGTCCCTTCCACCATGGTGGTAGCCAATTCCAGAGCCAGACTTCGATCCAGATTTTGCGTTGGACATCCGGTCGTTCGTCCCATGGAATGATCGCGACTTCGATGACACGACTTCTCGCAAGCCATCCGTACGGATGGACGGTGAACGCGAGTTGCCCCGCAGCGGGATCCCACCGACGCTTCGCATGAACCATCCCCTCGTTCTCATCGACGGGTTTGCAGGGCGAAGCCTCAATCCAATCGCCTTCGAGGAGTGCCTTGTTGACGCGCGCTGCAATCTCAGATCCGCTCCCGCGTGCGAGTACGACGGTGGAGCATCCCACGTTCATTACAACTGCGACGAGCGCGATCCCCATTGCGATGACACGACTATTCACAGGTCGAATCGTACCGCGGCGAGTGCGGATAGTGCCAATTGGTGCGTACGCTTGGTCGGAGGGCTATGAGCGAGCGACCCCTGATGAGCGAGAGCGAATTGAACGAACTCCACGATCGATTTGCGCCTGGTTTACTGCGACATTTTCAGCGCAAAGCCAGCGGGGTGGGGGGCGCGCGTCGGATCCACGGCGACCTCGCCGACGAACTCGCACAGCGCACTTGGATCGAGTTTTGGAAGGCACTCGAGGCCGGCACCTACGACCCAGCCCGTTCGAAGCCCTCGACCTTTCTTTACGGAGTGGCGTCGATCATCTGGCTCCGAAGCTTGCGCGAACGCGGACGCGACCAGCGTGTTGGCGAACTTCCCGATGGCGATGAGTGGCTGCCCGCGAGCGATGCAGATGACCCCGCGCACGCCGCTGACCTTGCTGGCGCAATCGATGCCATTCGCAGACTGGTGAACGGCACCGACCTCTCCGCACCTTTCTCTGACGCAGACCGCGAGATCCTCCGAGCCGTCTCGGCCGAGCGAACCGAACGAGAAATTGCCGATCAGCTCGGAGTTTCACCAAGCACCGCTCACGAGCGAAAACGCGCACTTCTTGGACGAGTCGCCGATTTCCTGCGCGCACGGGGGATCGATTGGTCCGGGAATTCCCGAGCAACGGGTACTACCAAGGGCGAAGAACCACTAGCGAGGCACCCGTAAGTGAAAGGCGTTCGAGAGAAACCTATGAGCGAACGAGACATCGAACAACTTCTCAGAATGGCCCGCGAAGCTGATCGCTTCGAGCGCGAGTTGTTGGCACCAGCACCTCGAAAAATCCGCTGGCTGCAGCCCGCGATCGCGGCATGCCTCGTGGTGGCGGGACTTGTCGCGGTGTTGAGACCCGGCGAAATTGTTGTCGAACCGAAACTGGCGTATGTGCGGGCCTCGATTGCAGGAGCTGACTCTCACGTCGTCGTCGCGCTCTACCGAAGAGACTCCGCGACGACCGAGCGTTGCCCGGAATGCTGGTGCGTTGCACGTTGGAGCGCCGATTGGGGCGACGGTCGATCGATCAACGAAATCGAAGATCGCGAACTGGTTGATGATTCAATTGCACGCTCGTGCGTTGTGGATCCCAAGCGCGTGGTTATCGTGGGGCTTTCGGGACCTGCCGCATCCATGCCGACATCCGATCAACAGGCACTCGAAATGTCGTTGTGCCTGCTCGGCGAGAGCAATCCTACGGCGCTCAATTGTGTGCCCGCTGGGGTCGAATACTGCATGACGAGTTGGTCGAAGTAGGGGGAGCGTGCATCGCAGCGTGCAGTTCGCCAAGTTCTTCGCGGCTGATCACACTTGCTCGCCGACACGATGCGTGCAAGTGCGGCGAGACGCGCATGAATTCGCGGGCGTTGGAGGCGCGCACGCCACCGCCAGGGACGATCTCAACTGGCCTGCGCGACCCCGCGAATGCCACCGCATTTCGGCCATCGTGTTGCAACACCTCAATCCTCTGCGCGAGCGTTGCCACCGACGCGTCCCATCCAAGCACACCAGCGGTCACGACACGCTTCATGCCTAGCGCCGTGATGTCGCGCATCCCGCGCTCTCGGTCGACGAGCAAGTCGAAAGTTCGCAGGAACGCGACTTCCAACTTCGCCGCGCGCGCGACATCTGCGAGTCGCCCGCATGCGTCCATATCGACAAATCCGTCGGCACGAACCAATCCGATCGCAACCGAGTTTGCGCCAGCCTCGGCCGCGCCCTCAATTTCGCGAATCGACGCCTCAACAATCCGTGGCGTCGCGGTAAATCCAGCAATCGTCATCGCCGGATTCGAATCCGCCAATCTCGGTCGGATCATCGCGACGAGCGAAGTCGTCACTGCGGCGCGGACTGCCCGGACCAACTCGGCCCTCGGCGTCCACCCCTCGCTGGCTAGGTCGTCGCAAAGTTCCAGTCGATCCGCGAAAGGCGCGGCCAATATCGCTCCATCAAGCGAATCAAGCGGAACTTCAAGAGTTGGCTTCACGATCACTTGACTGACTCGAGCGCTTGGTCAAGCACAGCGATCAGGAAATCCGCATCCGCACTCGTGATGCACATCGGTGGTTTGATCCGTAGTGTGTTGCCAGCGAGCCCGCCCTTGCCGATGAGCAACCCCAGGTCCTTGCATTTCTCGAAGACTGCGGCGCACTCTGCGCTTGCGGGTTCCTTGGCGACGCGATCCTTCACGAGTTCGACGCCGAGCATGAGCCCGAGTCCCCGGATGTCGCCGATCAGCGTGTGCTTCTTCGCAAGTGCCACGAAGCCATCCTTCAACTGCGCGCCGATCTTCAAGCAGTTTGCCTGCAAGCCCTCGCTTTCGATCACTCGCAGGACCGCTCGCCCCTGTGCACACGAGACTGGATTTCCACCGAATGTGTTGAAGTGAATTCGATTCGCGATCGACTTTGCAATCGCTGGTGTCGTGACGACCGCCGCGAGTGGACAACCGTTGCCGATCCCCTTCGCCATCGTCACGATGTCTGGGATCACACCCTGCGTTTCGAATCCCCAGAAGTGTGTGCCAGTGCGACCGAAACCAGATTGCACTTCGTCCGCGATGCAGAGTCCGCCCGCGGCGCGTACATGCTCATACGCGTGGCGGAGGTAACCATCGGGCATCACTACTGCGCCGCCGACTCCTTGAATCGTTTCCGCGATAAACCCCGCAGGTTGTCCAGATGTCCCGAACTGTATGAGACTCTTCACGTCAGAGGCGTACTTGCGACCCGCATCAGCATCGCTCGCGCCATGGGCGCCGCGATAAAGATCGGGCATGATCGCGTGCTGAACTCCATACGAATGCGGCACATTGAACTTCCACGTGTGATGCGATGTCAGTGCCATCGCGCCAGGGCTTCCACCGTGATAGCCATTGCGCAATGCAATCACGTCGTAACTGCCGGTCGCAGCACGCGCCATCGTGACCGCCAAGTCGTTCGCTTCGGAACCAGAGTTCACGAAATAGCAGACCTTCAAATCGCCTGGCATTTTGGCGGCGAGTTCCTTCGCAAACAGCGCCACCTGTGGATTCAGATAGAGCGTCGTCGTATGAACAATCGTTTCGTTCTGCGTATTCGCAGCGGCCGTCACTTCAGGATGGCAGTGACCGACGCTCACCGTAACGATCCCGCCGATGCCATCCAAGTAGCGCCGACCGGTGTGATCGAAGAGGTACTGCCCCTTGCCCTGGACGATCATGATCGGATTCTTGTAGTAGTGAAAGATCGCAGGCGACAAGTGCGCCTTGCGCAGAGCGAGTACCTCTTCCGGTGATGGACCCGTGTATGGCTTGGGGGTGAATGAGCAGGGGGGAAGTTGCATATGGGGTCTCCGTGAACGATGTTCTGGCGCGCAAGGATAGGAAGTTGCGGGGGTGGACTTGGACTTCCACTCGAATCATGGACACCCCAAAGCGGCAGGATTGCACCTTTCCAGAAGGAGCGTGTTTCATGTCCACGATGCGAGTTTATACCCGTGAGTTTCGAGAGTCTGCTGTCGGCCTAGTGCTGTCCCGGGGTCTCTCGATCCGCGCAGCGGCCGAGGACCTCGGCATGCCCTACCACACGCTGCATAGTTGGGTCCGCGACCAGCGGCGTGCAAACAACGAAGGCTCGCCATCGAGAGAGCCGTGGTGCGCATCCATACGGATTTGCGTCGAATGTACGGTTGCCGAAGATCACGCGCGTGGATCATTTTGATTGAACTCAGCGCAGATTGAGGACAGGCAAGCCATTGCCAAGCTGCACGGGCTTTCGAGGTGCGTTCGCGGGAGTTATTCCTGTCCTCGATTGCGTTACGACGAGGCGCGTACCGCAATCTTTGAATGGATCGAGGTGTGGTACTAGCGAATCAGAATCCACGGCTCACTCGGCTACGTCAGCCCCGAAGCGTTCGAGGCGACCGAGAGGGTCGGATAGGGTCGGATAGGGTCGTCATGAGTGTCCATGATTGGTGTGCAGGTCCAGTGAGTCAATTGTGCAAAGCCATATCCCCGCCCGCACTTCAACTTGGACAATCGCCCCAGCTGCTTAACAAAGTCGTCAGATCCGTCCCATCGACTTGACCATCTTGATTTATGTCTGCGGGAGATGTTCCAGAGACACGCCCCCACGCACTTAAGAGTGTGGCAAGGTCGGCGCCACCGACGGCGCCGTCTTGATTGATGTCGCCAGCACACGGCGGAGGTGTGATGGTCAAGATGAATGCGTTCTGCAAATTGCCCTGACGCGAATTGCCGACAATCGTTCGTCCATCGCGCGAAATCGCAAGCGGTAGAGCAAGAATAGTGTCTGTTGGAACGACAACGCCCTGTGTTTGCGCATACGTGTTGAGATCGACCATTCCAGTTGCAGCGGTCCAGACGAATCCGCGTCCAAAAAAAGCAGGTGATCCGAAAGCTCTATAAAACCCGATGATAATGGAGCC
>CAMBMO010000007.1 GCA_945868805.1 Singulisphaera sp. GP187 | reverse complement strand
AAACCTATGGCATTCCTCGTCGCAGTTCTCGCGGGATACGCTGGATGGGCGTTGCTGCTCTGGGCCGCTGGATGGCTTCCAGCAACACTCGCAACCGCAAACATCGCGCTTTACGCGCTCGTCTACACGCCGCTGAAACCGCTCACGTCGCTGAACACACTCGTCGGAGCGGTGTGCGGAGCAATCCCGCCACTCGTCGGATGGACCGCGGCAACGGGATCAATTGACCCCGGAGCGTGGGTCCTTGCTGGCATTTTGTTCGTATGGCAATTGCCACACTTCATGGCGCTTGCGTGGATGTACCGCGACGACTACATGCGCGGCGGATTCGTCATGCTTCCCGCGATCGATCCTCTTGGACAGACCACCGCGCAGACGATGGTTCTCACATCGCTCATTTTGATCCCGCTCGCGCTCCTCGCCACGCTCTACGGTGTTGCTGGCTTCTGGTACGCATCACTCTCGATCGTGCTCGGGATTTGGATGACTGTGGCGAGTTTTCGATTTCTGGTCGCACGTTCTGACGTGGCCGCACGACGAGTGTTTTTCGCCAGCATCACATACCTGCCACTCCTCTTGCTGGCACTCGTGCTTGATCGCGGTTCGGTCTCGCCGCAAGCTGCGCTCCGAAATGTTCCCGTCTTCATCGCTCCTGACACCCAGTTGGCGCCATGACGGATTCCACGGTTCCCCAACTCGCTCCACGCGCTCGCATAACGCTCGCGGCCGGTGGATGGGTCTTGATTGCCGCGCTGATCATCGTCGCGTCCATCGTCATTTTCGCCTTTCTCGGACCGATGCTCGGGGAGCGCCCCATCGGCGATGGGCGCGATCCTGCGACCTATGGTTTCGATTTGACTCACTTGTCAGTGCCGAAAGAGGCGCTCGTGGCGAGTGGCAATCCACGAGACTTTTTGAAGTCGCTCGATCGACCGTTCTTTCTCGCAGGGCAGAAGATCGCGCCGAGAAACGAAGCGGAGCGGAAGAAATACGCCGTCTCGACTGACCGTGTGATCGGAATCACCGTCAATGGCGAGACGCGCGCGTACCCACTCCAATTGATGAATGTCCATGAGATCGTCAATGACGTCCTCGGTGATGTTCCGATTGCCGTGACTTACAGTCCGCTCTGCGATAGCGCAGTCGTCTTTGATCGGAGGGTCGGAGGGAAGTGTGTCAAGTTCGGAGTGAGTGGTTTGCTTCTCAATAGCAATCTCGTCATGTACGAGTTGCCCGATCCGACGTGTGGCGCAGCAATTGACTTGGACCAGGGAAACTCGGCGCATGTCCCCAGCCTCTGGTCGCAATTGGCTTTTCGCGCAATCGCGGGTCCGGCATCGACAACTGAGAGTCGATTGACATTGATGAGTGGTACCCAAGTCTGCACGTGGGCCGCGTGGCTTCTGCTTCATCCCGAGACGACCGTCGCACTCCCGAACGACTCGGATTTCAGGCGAATGAAAGAGACGGACTACGAACGATATTGGCTCGAAGGCAATGTCGATTTCCCGGTCGTTGCCATCAACTTGACCGACCCGAGCGAACGAACGATTCCCTTCGCGGAGATTGCGCCGACTGTCGCACCACTTCTGGATACGGCGATGGACACGATGGTGCTGGTGATCGCCGTGCAGTATCCGAGCGGATGGAAGATCGTCCCGCTTGGGATGCTGCCAAAGTTCATCGATACGACGACATTTACGGCCGATTCATCGACGCTTGGAGTCCGTGCAATGTGGCGTGTCGTGCCCGATCGCGGAGCGCTGATCCAGCAGGTCGATTCGATGCCTGTGATGGTTCCCTGTCGTTGGTTTGCATGGAATGCGTTTCACCCGACGCAAGCGACGATAACGGGTGGCTTTCCTGGCTTGCCTTCTCCATGAACGAGAAATTCGTCGAGAAACTCGTCGAGAGACTCGTCGAGAGACTCGTCAGGGATTCCGCGCGACCCGGAATCCGATTGCGGGACTTGAATTGACTGTAAGTGACAGGGCTCGATGCGACGCTCGGCATGAAGACGCTTGACCAATCCACCCGCCCCCGCGAAGCACTTTGAAGATTCCAGAGAACGGTCCGGTTGGATCAACCTCGCTCGCGTCCGAGTACGCGTCGCCCCAATCTTGGCACCACTCCGAAACATTACCGATCGTGTCGAAGAGTCCGATGGCGTTCGCATGCTTCGAGCAGACTTGCCAAGTGGTTTGATTCGAATTGGTGAAGGTCCATGCAATCTCATCGAGCGGTCCATATCTCGCGGTCGTGTCGCCACCACGACACGCATATTCCCATTCCGCTTCGGTCGGAAGTCTGAGTCCGTTCTGAGCGCAGAATGGCTGAACCGCATCCCACGAAACATTCTCGACTGGCCGATTGAGATCTTCTAAGAAGTAGCTCGGATTCGCACCCATCTCTTCAACCCATGTGGACTGCGTCACCTCACTGCGACCGAGGTAGAAGGCATGGGTGATGGTCACTGTGTGGGCGGGATTCTCTTCGCTTGCGGCGTCTTCATCTCCCGGACTTGCGCCCATGGTGAATGATCCTGGCGGGATCAGCAACATCTCGATGCCTGATTCGTTGTCGCGCACGTGCCAAGGCAATCCGGTCACGATCATGCGCTTTCTGAAGTCGGCATCCGTCACGATCCTTGGGTTGGGATCCTGATCGATCGTTGTCGCCCAAGGAAGAGCGGGAGGACACGGTCCCCATCCTGCGAGTACAAAGGCGAGGTCGAAAAAGTCGACGATCCCATCACCATTGATGTCCGCACGCGGAAGGGTCTCGCCATTTGTCCATATGACGGCGAGGAGGCCCGTCAGGTCGGCCGAGTCGGTGATTCCATTCTCGTTTATGTCCGATGGGCACTGAGAATGCGCATGATGGCTCGGCAGTTGCAACGCGAGCAAGCCGACAAACACCGTTGGAATGGTGAGGCGCACAAACATATTCTTCAAAGTAACGCGCAACCGGTCAAAATCCACCCCAGATTTTCGGAAGTTGTATCGGTTGACCAGTAATCGTTCTCGTCATTGATGTCGAGAGGGGCTCTTTCGCGGTCCAATCGGTTCCGAGACAGAGAACCCGGCCCCCCTTCACCTCGAACCGATCAGCAGCGTGGCATAGAGCGCAATCCAGATCACATCGAGCGCGTGCCAATAGATCCCGCAGACGACGATTCCGTTGTGATGAAGCGGACCATATGCCCCCTCACTTGCTCGCCTCGCCACCGTTCCCAAACCGAATAATCCGCCGACGATGTGAATGACATGGAGCGCCGTCAATACATAGAAGGTCCATGCATACAAGTCATCCGCAATCTTCACATCGCGCATCCACATCGTCCACCACGCTTCGCCCTGGAGCAAGACAAATGCAAAGCCGAGCCAGTAGGTGATGTTTGCCAGGCGCGCACAACCCGCACTGTCGCCTCGCCTCGCACGCACAAGACATGCGTGCAGTGTTGCGCTGGACGAGACAAGCACGACCGTGCTCAAGGCGAGGGTCAGTGGCAGACCGCTGGTATTCGCAGCTCGCCACGGCAAGACCATGTGCGGATTCAGGCGAACGACGATGTAACCGAGAATCGTCGCAGCAAAGACCATCGCAACCACAATGACGAAGATCCACATCCCAAGCCGATCCGCTCGCTCGCTCGAAAGCGTGTCTTTGAATGGATCTTTTTCGGGAAACCCGTGAAAGCGCGACATGATGCCATCAGGCTATGGGATCAGCGAATCCCGACACCGAGTTTGCCCGTTGACCTCAGAGCGTCGAAACAAAGCCCTTCTATGGGTTGATTTGAGTTTTCTGTTTGGCAATCGGCGCACCCGGAGCATTCGCTTCGAGTGTCTCCTGCGCAAGCGGAGGATTGCCGGTGTACTGGGTCGAGCGGTATTGACCAGTATCCAAGACGCAAAACGCCATCATCAAGATGACAAA
Source organism: Singulisphaera sp. GP187 (assembly GCA_945868805.1). Lineage (GTDB taxonomy): Bacteria > Planctomycetota > Phycisphaerae > Phycisphaerales > SM1A02 > F1-60-MAGs104. The sequence continues at coordinate 94,844 of CAMBMO010000007.1, read as the reverse complement.
CACGCAGCAACCGACGAACACGAGCACATTGAAGGGACGGTCCCACCGAAGGTGCATGAAGAAGGTCGCAACGAGCGCAGCCTTGATAACTGCAATCCCGATCGCGACCCAGATATTGAACTCGCCGATATCGATGTATCGAACAACCACGGTGATGATTGTCAGCACCAAGAGGATCGATGCAGTCGCCAGGAGCGTCGAAATCGGAACAAGATGGCCGACCAACGGATGTCCCGACGCATGAGCCGACGCATGAGCCGTCCCGTGCGCCGCGGTCGCCGCGGTCGAATCTGCTGATGGAGGTGAGTGTGACATGTTGCGTGACTCGGAAAACTCGTGGATGAGGTTCAATCTCGTGGCTGAGGTTCAATCTCGTGGCTGAGGTTCAATCTCGTGGCTGAGGTTCAATCTCGTGGATGAGGTTCAATCTCGTGGATGAGGTTCAATCTCGTGGATGAGGTTCAATCTCGTGGCTGAGGTTCAATCTAGTGGATGAGATAGAAGAGCGGGAAGAGGAAGATCCAGACCAGGTCGACGATGTGCCAGTAGAGACCGACTAGATCGACAGGCGTGAAGTAGTTGGGACCGAAATCTCCGCGTGTCGCGCGATAGATCAGCATCCCGATGACGACCATTCCAACGATGACATGGAATCCGTGCAGTCCTGTCATCGCGTAGTAGATCGCAAAGAACATGTGCGTATTCGGCGGCAGCCTTGGATCTTCCAAGTGAGCCGACGGCATTTCGTCTGGGATGACATCGTGCGTTACGGCGGCCGCGTGATCGAACACGCCAAATCCAAGTCCTCCGGGACCCGCGCTTGCGGGCTTGACGACCGATGCGTCGACTGCTGGATGAGATCCAACCATCGGGACCGCGTTGGGCGCGGAATTCACCGGTGCTGGAACCGCCGCGGGAGCGGGTGGTGGCGCATGGGCAAGATCTTGCGATTCCATCTCGCCAACCGCGTTGTGCGGCGGGATATAGAACGAAGGTCCCCAGACCAGATTCGCGTGGATCTTGTGCGAGTATTCGAAGTATTTGATTACGAGGAATCCAGCAGCACCCGCCATCGTCAGCCAGAGGCAGACGACCAGTGCAACGCGCTTGCCTCGTTGGGCGAAGTACACACCCAGCGCCATCGTCAGGCTCGAAACGATGAGAACACATGTGTTGATTCCACCCATCGTCGTGCTGAGGTAGTGGCTCGCGTACGAAAACACTTCAGGGAACCGGCTCCGCAAGACTGCGTACGCCACGAAGAGTGCACCAAAGAAGAGCACTTCGGTCGCGAGGAACAACCACATTCCCAGTTTCGCGCTGTCGAACTGTTGAGCCGGTGTGTCGAAGTGGTGGGCAAGGAACGGGTACTTCGAATGCTCGGCGGATCCATGATCTGCATGACCGGTGTCACCGCCAGCATGCGCCAATTTGTCATCCGTTCTGTCATTAGTTGCGACATGGCTCATGAGTGGCTCCCACCATGACCAGATTGACCAGATTGACCAGATTGACCAGATTGACCAGATTGACCAGATTGACCAGATTGACCAGCTGCCCCAGCTCCGCCCGCCGGATGGGCGTCATGCTCGATCTCCATATCGTGATCCACCGAGTACTCCTTCTTCTTCTCGTCGTAGCGCACAACCGAAAAGTCGTAGCAGTTTCCAACCTTTGGCGTCGTGCTGAAATTGTCATGGGGCGGCGGCGATGCGCATTGCCACTCGAGACTCACACCTCCCCACGGATTTGCGGGCGCCTTGGGTCCTGAAAGGAGACTTTGGACGAGGCAGACCGCCGATGTGAAGAATCCGATCGCCATGATGTAGGCGCCGATTGTCGAGACGATGTGGTAGCTCTGAAACTCGGGCTGATAGTCGTAGTAGCGCCGGGGCATTCCCTGGCTTCCAAGCATGAACTGCGTAAAGAAGGTCAGATTGAAACCCACAAATATGATGATGCAGGCAGTGATCGCCATCTTTTCGTTGTACATCTTGCCCGTCATCTTTGGCCACCAATGATGCAACCCGCCGATCATGCCGATCAGCGCAGATCCCATCATGACATAGTGAAAGTGTGCCACGACGAAGTAAGTGTCGTGCAAATGCACATCGGTATTGAGCGTCGCGCAGTGGATGCCCGTCAATCCACCAATGGTGAACAGGAAGAGGAATGACAACCCATAGCACATCGGCGCGGTCAAGCTAATCGTGCCTTTGTAGAGAGTCATCGTCCAATTGAAAGTCTTGACCGCCGAAGGGATCGCCACGCTAAAGGAGATGAACGAGAAAATCGTGTTCATCAATCCGCTCTGCCCGGAAGTGAACATGTGGTGACCCCACACGATGAACGAAAACATCGCGATCGCAATCGAAGAGAACGCGATGTAGCGATAGCCAAAGATCTGTCGATGCGAGTGCACTGCGATGATCTCGCTGATGATTCCCATCGCTGGCACGATCATGATGTAGACGGCGGGATGGCTATAAAACCAGAAGAAGTGCTGATAGAGCACTGGATCGCCACCCATGGATGGATTGAAGATGCCGACATTCAGAACGCGCTCGACAATCAACAAGCAGATCGTGATTGCGAGAACCGGAGTCGCCAAGACTTGGATGATCGCCGTCGAGTAGAGCGCCCACAAGAACAGCGGCATTCGAAACCACGTCATTCCGGGTGGACGCAACTTGTGGACCGTGACGATGAAGTTCAAGCCCGTAAAGATCGATGAGAAGCCAAGAATGAAGACACCCATGAGCACCGGGACAACTCCGCCAGTCGTGGTTGTTGTCGAATACGGCGTATAGAAAGTCCATCCGGTGTCGAATCCGCCGGCCAAGAGCGAGTAGAGCGTGAAAAGCGCTCCACCGATCCAGAGGTAGAACGAGAAGAGATTCAATCGAGGGAACGCGACATCCTTCGCACCGAGCATGATCGGCAATACGAAATTTCCGAGAGCAGCCGGGATGCTTGGGATGATGACCAAGAAGACCATGATCGCGCCGTGCAGGGTGAAGAACTGGTTGTAGGTGTCGGCACTGCAAATCGTGCGACCAGGCGTCAGCAATTCGGTGCGGAGAAGGAGCGCAAAGGTCCCACCAACGAAAAACGATCCGAGAACCGCGAACATGTACATCACGCCGATGCGCTTGTGATCGAGTGTCAATGCCCACGAAACAAACCCACGCGAGTGCGTCAGATAGTTGTCTGAGCTCGCAGTCGTATCGAGTGCTTCGGGATGGGGAGTATCAATCGTCGTCATAGGAACCTCTCAAGTCTCATTTCGTTTCAGCCTTCGCCGGCGATGCGGGTGGCGTCTTCGTCCACGCGCCCTTCGCGTCAAATTCGTTCAGATGCTTCATCATGCCAATGACCGCGTCCACTCCGCGGTCGTTCAACTGTCCCTTGAATGTCGGCATCGCATTGCCGAAGGGGGCCACGAGATGCTTGCCCGGGTTGTAAATCGAATCGCGGATGTAATCCTCGGGAGTCGCGTATTCCTTCCCGGGACCGATGAGATCCGCGTAGCTCTTCCCGTCGGTGAAGCGTGCACCGCCGGGAGTGGTGATCCGAGTCCAGATCCCCTGCCAGGTCGGAGCGAGCCCGTCTGTGCCGTCGATCGAATGGCACTGCGAGCAACGCGCATAAATCTTCGGTCCAGCCTTGAAGTACAGCTCGTCGTCGGGAATCTCGTCCAGCCACGCTGCCTGTTTCAACAGCCACGCGTCGAATTCTGCCTGGGGCAGAACGACCACACGGCGATTCATGTTCGAGTGCCCTGTCCCGCAGTACTCGGTGCAGAAGAGGTGGTACCCATCGTTCTCATCTGGCCCAGTCGGAATGTCGCACTGAAACCAGAGTGTCGAGTAGCGGCCAGGCACGATGTCCTTCTTCACCCGAAACGCGGGGATAAAGCAACAATGGAGCACATCGTTCGATCGCATGACCAAGCGAACGGTTCTGCCACTCGGAACGACGAGATTGTCCGACTGAGCTCCATTGGGATACTTGAATTGCCATCCCCACTTGAAAGCGGTCACATTCACATCGAACGCATTCTTCGGTGGAGTGATCAGATCGACATAGCCCCTGAATCCGAAATAGAAGATCACGAGGCAGATCAGCAACGGGATGACCGACCACGAAAGTTCGAGCACAGTGTGATGAGTAATTCCATCGGTGCGAATGCGAGTTCCGGGCTTTGCGCGATACTTCAACACGAACCAGACCATCATCGCGATGACAACCACGAAGAAGAAGTAGCAGATGTAGTTGATCATGTTGAACATGAAATCAACGTTGTGCGCCTGAACCGACGCGCCGATGGGGAGCCAGAAATCCGCTGGCGTGGGTTCGAGCGGTGGCGATTGGGAGAGGATGGCTGAGACGATGGAGAGCATTGGTATTCCTAGGCGGTACGGGTGACGCTCGGCAGCGATCCAAGAGGAGCGAGTTTCGCAGTGCGCGATCCCTTGCGGAACAGATAGATCAGACCCGCGGCGATCACGACCACGGTCACTGCTCCGCCAATTTGCATCAGGCGGAAAGCGAGGAGCACATACCCGTGACTCGCAGGGTCGTATTGATGGCACCAAAGAATGAAACGATCGAGGGGAGTTCCAATCTTTCCCTCTCCGGCTTCGACAATCGCCATGCGCATCGTCGCTGGATCGAACTTCACGCCATACAGATATCGAACGATGCGGCCGTCCGACGCGATCATCACCAGCATTGCTGGATGGGAATATTCGCCACTCGGAAGTGCTTTGTATCCAAATCCGACTGCTGATGCGATCGCCGCTGGCACACTCGCGCCTTCAGTCGTCGTCACAGCGGTCAGGAAGCGGACGCCTCGGTCCGCCCCGTCGCGGTCGTACTCGGCGAGGTAGCCCTGCTTCTTTGCATGTGCGAGCTCGTGACCTTCCTTTGGATTGATCGACACGGAAACGAGGTCGAAGTCCTTGCCAATCGAAAGATCTACTTTCGAGAGCGATCGGATTCCCTCGTTCAACACAAGCGTGCAAAGCATCGGGCACTTGTAATACCCCATGTGCAACATGATTGGCTTTCCAGACTTCAAGATCTCGCCGAGCGTTGTTTCTTTCCCGTCGTCACCCATCAAGACCATCGAGAGCGGAACCTTCTCTCCGAGATGCTCGATGATGTCGACGCCCTGCATTTCCTCGGCGATTCCATCGGCAGCGATTGGGCCTTCCCCTGGAGCAAATGGCGGAATCGAGGTTTGTGCCCATGCTCCGCCCGTCGCCACAAATGCTGCGGTCACAGAGGCGACGAACATGGCAGTTGCGAATTTCACTTGACGATTGCTCCCGTTGGAGTAGCAGGAGCAGGAGCTGAGGCAGGAGCTAGCACCGCAGGTGGTGTCGGCGGTGCAACCTTCGGCGGATTCTTCGAGTCAGCGATCACGAATTCCATCGCCTGCGCTACAGGAATTCGAATACGCGACTCTTCGCTTCCGTCGGGCGCCGTCACGGAGTACTTCTGATAGACCGAGAGCTGAGAGAGTTGCGCCGTCTTCAGCGCGACTGTCCATGTACTCGCTGGCAGGATCACCTTGACATCGACTTCCTCTTCTTCAAACCGGAAGTAGAAGACGCAGACGGCGATCACGAGCACACCGAGGATAGTGATTCCAACAATAGAAGCAATCCACGTTGATCCAGCCTCTGGATCGTCAATCTGAATCTTTGCGCTCTGTGTTGAATCGTGAGACATGTTTGTTCCTTGGTGATCAGTGAAGCCTTGCAATCGCTCCTAGATGTTCTCGAATCGAAGACTCTCGTTCAGTCGCGGATCTCGGCGGCAGAGCACGGCACACCGCGAGAGGCGATGGGTCGCTCCGGCGACGCTCAAACCAACAAATCCGACCAGCATGAGATAGTTCAGCGGATTACCGAGTCCTGTCGAAGTTGTCGCGTAGACGGCTGCGAGCGCGTCGTACGTCGTGTAGGTCGCGACATCATGCGGGACGACGGGCATGACAAGCCAATAGATATCGAGCCATGCGAATGCGAGCATCCACACGACGCCAATGGTCAAAGTGCCACGCCAGCGCTTCGCCCAGCGAGAGACGAAGAAGAGGAATGGGATGATGAAGTGACCCAAGAGGAGCGCAACGCTCACCCAGGCCCAATCACCAATCTGTCGCGCGATAAACCAGACAGTCTCTTCGGGGAGGTTGCCATACCAGATCAACATGTACTGACTGAACGCGATGTACGCCCAGAAGACGATTCCAAACGCCCAGATCATCTTGCCGAGATCCTGATAATGCTCGGCCGTGATCACCCCGCGCAAGTACCCAAGACCCTGCACGCGGAGGCAACCCATGGCGAGCGCAGAAAACCCGCCCGCGCAGATTCCAGCGAAAAAGTAAATGCCAAACATCGTGCTGAACCACGCGGGCGAGAGCGACATGATCCAGTCGAATGCCGCGAATGTCGATGTCAATGCGAACAGAATGAGGGCTGGAGCGGCTGCGAATCGCATGCGCCTCGACAGCGACGGGTCACCAGAGTGGTCCTGCATTCGCGACGTGCGAAAGAACCACGTCGTCGCGATCGCCCAGAAAGCGAAGTACACGCATGCTCGAATCAGAAAGAACGGAACATTTAAGTACGCGCTCTTCGCGGCGACGATCACGCCTTCCGCTGGCGACTCAGCTGAGAGATGCGCGAGATCCGCCCATGGCCAGATCAACGCGAGTCCGTGACCAAACGTGTAACCCTCCGCGTGTCCCGAGCCGTGAAACTGCCGATCCGTTACGAACAGCCAGAACATCGGGACCAGGAAGAGGATCCACAGCCAATTTAGGTTCGCTGCCTGCGCCTCCGCGACTCTTCGCACAGCGACTCCCCATCCGGCATTCGTGATGTGCTGGATCAACACGAAGAAAAACGCGCCGAGCGCGAGTGTCAGTACATAGATTCCGTTCTGGAGCCAGATCATCGCAAATCCATGTGGATCGCCTTGACGCCATGCGACAATTGCGGCGAGAACGAGCGCGACAACCGCGATGAGGGCGGCCGCGCGGGAAACGCGTACGAGTCGCGCATCGCCGAGGACGCTGCGATCGGAAAGGTCTGCGACTGTCGTGAGAGCTGCGCTCATGACTTAAAGCCCCCCCCGCTTGTCAGTAGGGACATCGGCGATCGACGCGTTCTGACTTCGTTGCAATGCCTTGAGATACGAGACGATCGCCCAGCGATCCGCGATCGGGATTTGCGATGAATATCCAGCCATGTTTCGCACGCCGTTTGTGACCGTATTGAACAACTGCCCGATTGGCTGAATCGTGACGGTCGCATCATGAACGCTCTTGGCAGCGACCCACACCGTTCCGTTGACTGGACCTTCGGCATTCGCGACGAGTTCAAGAGCTCGCTGATTGATCGTTCCATCACCGCCACCGGACCAACCGTGACAAGGTGTGCAGTAGATATTGAACCGTTCCTGTCCTCGGAGCAACAACTTCATGTCCATGGGCAATTGAGCTGGGGTAGATGTCGCCCACTGTCCATCAACCACGCCATCATTGAAGTGCGTGTCGAGATAGTTTTCGCCTTGCGCAACCGTGCCGACAATCTGCGGTCGCTGTGATCGCTTGTCGGCGAACAGGTCGTTCTCAGACTGCGCCTTGAACTTCGCCTGGAGATCCATGTCCTGAATCAGATTGAGTGGACGATTGGGATCTGGCTTCGATCTCGCATTGGCGGCGATAACCGGTGGCAAGAGTGCCATCAGGCTCAGGATCAACAGAGTAAAAATGATTGCTCGTGGCATCAGAGACCCTCCACCGCTTCAATGTGCTTCGCGCCGAGCGTCTTCAGAAACGCTTCGGTCTTGGAACGAAGAAATTTCGGATCTCGCGCTTCGATCACGACGAAAAAACGATCGTCCGTCGCACGGCGAAATCGGCTGTTTTGCAGAAGCGGATGCGAAAGGCGTGGCAATCCATTGAGGAACAACATGAGTCCCGCCGCGGAGAGCGCCGAAAACAGGACGGTCAATTCGAAGATCACGGGAATCCAAGCGGGCACCGACATGAGCGGCTTTCCGGAGATGAGGAAGGGATAACCCGAGACCCATACCAAGGCCCAGATCGAGATGCTCGACGCATTCGTAAATGCCTGCAAGCAAAATGCGACGGTTGTTCCCGTGGCTCCTGCTCCAAGCACGAGAAATGGAAGAATCGTCCGCTTGACACCCATCGCCTTATCGAGACCGTGAACCGGAAAAGGAACATGGCAATCCCAGAACCGATAACCAGCAGCGTGGACTTTCGTCGCGGCCACCGTGATCTGCGCAGGCGTTTCGAACTCGGCCATGATCCCGTAGATCCGCGTTGGAGTCTCGGTCGCCCGCACCGAAGAGCGCTGAGGAATCGGAGTCATCGTCGTCATGTCGAGCTCCCTCCTGACTGAGGTTCATGAAGCGCGCCAACTGCTCCGGTCGGCACTCCATGATCGTGTGGATGTGGATTCGCCTCGGGCATGATGGCTTTCACTTCCGCGATAGCGATCATCGGCAAGTATCTGCAGAAGAGCAAGAACAGAACGCCGAAGAGTCCGAATGCGCCGACCATCGTTCCGATGTCAACCCATGTCGGGACGAATTGATCCCAGGACGATGGGAGATAGTCGTTGGCGAGACTCGTGACAATGATCACGAATCGCTCAAACCACATTCCGACATTTACAAAGATGCTCAATATGAACATCAGTGGAATACTCGTGCGCACGCGCTTAAACCAAAAGAGCTGCGGGGTGATCACATTGCAACTGACCATGATCCAATACGCCCACCAATACTGTCCGAATGCTCGATTCACGAATGCGAACTTCTCATACATCGCGCCCGAATACCACGCGATGAAAAACTCCATCGAGTATGCGTATCCGACCATGCAACCCGTCAACAAGATGATCTTGTTCATGTTGTCGAGATGTCGCATCGTGATGAGATCTTTGAGTCCAAAGAGCTGTCTCGCTGGAACGGCAAGCGAGACAACCATCGCGAATCCGCTGAAGATGGCGCCCGCAACGAAATAGGGTGGAAAGATCGTTGTATGCCATCCAGGAACCTGACTCACTGCGAAGTCGAACGAGACGACGCTATGGACCGAAAGCACAAGCGGTGTCGCGAGAGCTGCGAGGAGCAAGTATGCGACCTCGTAGCGATGCCAGTGACGCATCGAGCCGCGCCATCCAATCGCCGCGAGTCCGTAAGCAAACTGCTGGAATCGTCCCTTTGCGCGATCACGAAGCGTCGCGAGATCCGGAATCATTCCGACATACCAGAAGACCAGCGAGACGGTGAAGTATGTACCGACCGCGAAAACATCCCACAGAAGCGGACTTCGGAACTGCGGCCACATGTCCATCGAGTTTGGAATCGGAAAGAGCCAGTATGCGAACCAGACGCGACCCACGTGGATGCCTGGGAAGAGTCCGGCACAGACGACTGCGAATATCGTCATCGCCTCTGCAAACCGATTGATTCCAGTGCGCCACTTCTGACGGAACAAGAAGAGAATCGCGCTGATGAGTGTTCCGGCGTGACCGATACCGACCCAGAAGACGAAGTTGGTGATGTCGTACGCCCACATCACCGGGTTGTTGAGACCCCAGACGCCGACGCCAGTGAAAATCAGGTATGTCACGCAGAAGCCGAGGAATCCCAGCATGCTGAGACAGATGGCGAATGCGATGTACCACGCCAGCGGCGGTCGGTTTTCGGCGACACGACAGACCTGATGGGTCACTTCGCCAAACTTGTGCATGTTGAGCACGAGTGGCGCGCGACCTTCGGTTGGTTGCTCCGTGTTGTCTGACTCGATGAATCCTTTGGTTGCCGACTGCAGACCCGGCGCCGATGCGGAGAGATTCGCCATGATCAGCTTCCCGCCTTTTCGGAACCGTGGCTCATCGTCGCATGCGACGGCGCATGCGAATCGAGATCATCGCGCTCGCGCGCCGTCGCGGGATTGGTGATCCGAGCGAGATACTGAACGCGAGTCTTGGTATTCAATTCTTCGAGGAGTTGGTACGAACGACCGCTCCTGTGAAGTTGAGCGACCTTGCTGTCGGCAACATTCAAGTCTCCGAAGATGATCGCATTGGTCGGACACGCCTGTTGACATGCCGTCTGAATCATCCCATCGGGAATCGAGAAATTCGACGAGCCGTTCTGAATTCCGCCAGCTTTGGCCCAGGCATTCTTCTGCGTGATCTTCGCCGCCTGAATACGCTGAGTGCAGAAGGTGCACTTTTCCATCACGCCTCGCATACGCACCGTGACTTCTGGATTGAACTGCATGCGCAACCAGACATCGGGGCCTTCCTCGACGTAGTACTCGGGCTTGACCTTCGCCAACCCCTCTTCGCGCTGCGGCTCGCGCCGTTGATAGTCGAAGAAATTGAATCGTCGAACCTTATAAGGACAGTTGTTGCTGCAATACCGAGTCCCGATGCATCGGTTGTAGACCATCGAGTTGAGGCCGTCCGGGTCATGCACCGTCGCCGCAACCGGACAGACTTGCTCGCAAGGAGCGTTCTCGCAGTGCATGCAGGTGACTGGCTGCATCGAATAGCTCTCGGGCGAATTGGGATTCGATCCTCGGAAGTACCGATCGATTCGGATCCAGAACATCTCGCGTCCGCGCAAAACCTGATCCTTGCCGACGACGGGGATGTTGTTCTCTGCTTGGCATGCCGTAACACATGCGCTGCAACCCGTGCACTTGCCCAGATCGACGGACATCGCCCAGCGGAACTGCGCGCCGTCGAGATTCGTTTCGGACCAGAGCGAAAGCCGGCTTGCAACATGAGTGACATGGCGCGCGAAGTCCGGATGGTTCCGGTACTCGCCGATGGTCGCCTCGCGGATCAACGTAGGAAGGCGCTCCTGAATGCCGTCCTCCGGGACCTTCGAATCGAGCGCATCCGACGCGCCGTGATCTTGAGTATGAGCGATGATGTACTTCGCGCCCGTGTTTTCGATGCTCTTCACAGTCGCCCAATCGGGGTTGACCGAAGTGCGAATCTGGTTTGCATTGAAGCCCGCGTCGAGTGCTGTCGATCCGACCCCACGACCCGTGCGGCCATAACCGATGCTCAGTCCCACCGACGCATTCGAATAACCAGGCATCGGCCATGCTGCAGCTTCGACCGAGCGACCATCCGTAGTGATCTTCACCATGTCGCCGCGCTTGGCACCAATCGACTGCGCGAACGCGCTACTCATTAATGCCACGTTGTCCCAGGTGATCTTGGTGACTGGATCGGGCAGTTCTTGCATCCAGGCGAAGTTTGAGAAGCGACCATCCCAGACTTTCATATCGCGGAGAAAGACGAGTTCGATCGGGTTGCCAGTCGCGCTCGACGCATCAGCGCGCAATGCGCCAGCGATCGCTCCACCTGCGATCGGTGCTCCATTGATCTGCGTCGCGGACGATCCTTGAACAAATCCATGATCAAGCCACGTGCGCCACGCGCTGTCGAATGCTGGTCCGCTCAGCCCACTCGCAGCGAGATGCGTTCGACGCACGATCGAGTACCCGTCTGTCGGTTCGCTCCCGAGCAGTTCCGCGAGGATCTCGATGTCGCTCCGACCACCTTGTCCTTCTGGAATCATCGGCAAGATCAGCGGTTGTTGAAACGAAACCGTTCCATCGAAGCTTCGTCCATCACCCCAACACTCCAAGAAGTGCGATTGGGGAATGTGCCATGAGCACGATGGGTGCATCGCCGTTTCGTCGGCATACATCCCAAGATGGATCACATTGGCAACCTTTGTCATTCCGCTCGCGAAATTGCAATCCACGGGAGCGTCATAGACGGGATTGCCACCGAGGATGAGAAGCGTGTCGACTGATCCAGCATTCATCGCCGAACAGAGTTGCGCGAATGCCGCACCCGACGCATCGATCGGTTCTGCGATGTAGTTGACTGTCTTGCCTTCGTTGCCAAGCGTGCGATTGATTGCCGCGACGAGTGCGTGGGTCGTCGCCGACGCCGTCGCTCCCGCTGTGACAAGCGAGGTGCCCTGGTGCGACTTGAGATCTGCGACGAGTGCGGCGATGGCTTCCTGTGCGCGCGGGCTCGAACTTCCGGTCAGAGCTGCCTGCGTAGACGGAGCGATCGCGATCGCGTCGATCGCAGATTTTAATTCGCCCGATCCGCCATCAGCCCCAACGCCTTGCGCGATGAGAGCGGCGATCGCACCAATCTCGTTCAATCGAACTGCGATTCGCTCGTCGGCATTCATCCCTGTTGTCGTAAGTCCATTCTCGATGCAGTACAGACGCGACAGTTGTTGTGTCTTGGCATCGGTGGCATCGATCGAACGTCCGACGGACCACTGACGCGCCCACTTCGGTGAATCGGGTGTTCCATACAAGAAGTCGTCATTCAATGAGACGATGACCTGCGCTTGATCAAACGATGGAAGTGCTCGGCGCTGCACACCGAACGCGAGCGCGGTTCCCTTGGTTGCATTGTCGCGCGAGAGCGACTCCCACGAAACAATCGTCGCCTGGGGGAATGCGGACTTCACGCGAGCGACCATGTCGCCATGACTCGGACCGCTGTGGAAATCCGTCAGGATCGCGAGGCCCTTGCCACCGCTGGAACGAAGCGCAGTCGCCTTGGTTCGCAAGAATGTTGAGAATGGCGCGTACGACGAATGCGCACCGCTCGAGAGCACGGTTCTGCTTCGCTCAGGATCGTAAAGTCCGAGGATCTGCGCCTGGGTCGTGGCGGATGTTCCGGCACCACCCCACGGATGGGCGGGATTGGTGTCGAGTTTGATCGGGCGACCGTCATAGCTCTTGGCCAAGAGAGGCTGAGCAAAACCACCAAAATCCCATGCAGTGCTATAGAAAACTGGTTCGCCTGGAATGCGATTGGCGGCTTGGCTCGCCGATGGAACGATTTTCGTTTCAGGCCAGCGACGACAACCCGCCAGTCCAAGACCCGCGAGCGCGAATGATGCACCCATCACCTTGAGGAAGTTGCGACGCTCGTTCTCGGTGACATGCTCGGAAGCACCCTCGGGAAACTCGCGGTGCATCCACTCGCGAAACTCGTTCGAGTTCGTCAGGTCGTCCACGCTCCGCCAATATGGTTTCTTTACCGATGACATGTCGAACAATTCTCGCTTGGATTGATGTGATAAAGCTTGACGAGGGACGCACGCTCTTCGGGCGTCAACTCAATTCGCTGATCGAACGCCATCGTCGTCATCTTGGAAACCGGACGGAGTCGGTCGACTGGATCTCGATGGCACTCCAGGCACCAACCCATCGCCATGGGTGAGTACCGATAGACGACTTCCATCTGATCGACCCGGCCGTGACACTCGACGCAGCCGACTCCACGGTTCACGTGTGCGCTGTGATTGAAATAGGCATAGTCGGGAAGCTTGTGAACCTTGATCCACTCGACGGGCATTCCTGATTCATACGAACTTCGGATCAATTCCAACTTCGGACTGTCGCGCTGAATCTGCGTGTGGCAGTTCATACATGTCTGAGTCGGTGGCACAGCAGCGAATGCGGTGCGATCGACAGTCGTATGGCAGTACCTGCAATCCAATCCGAGTTCGCCGACATGAAGCGCATGGCTATATGGGACAGGCTGAATCGGCTGATACCCAACATCGATTGTCTTGGGACTGAAGCCGTATGCGACGACGAACGCCGCGTAGAGCGGGAGAATTGCGCCCGACACAATGACGAATGGCAATATCGCGTTGGTCCAACGAGGGAAGAGGAATCTGCTCATAGTTTCGTGACGGGATCGGGGTCTGGGCGCTACTTCGTTCTTTTTTTCACAAACTGGTTGAGACCTGAGATATTAGGAGCGACTCATCGAGCGCGCAAGGATTCATAACCGGACGAATTCCACTAAATTCGTCCTTGAGTGGATGCTTCGCAAAAAATGTCGATTGACAGTGCCTGCGCGCGCATCGAGAGCGCGGATCACACGGCGGTTCTTGCGAAAATCGCCGACCGGGCCCGACGAACCCTGGTCGCTGACTTCACCCAGGAATGGCTTCTCGGCGCGCTTCAAACCCGTGAGCAGATTGCCTCGACTTCGACACCCGAAGGAGTTGCCTTCCCCCATGCGATTTGTGACGAGTTTCAGCCGGCAAACTCGCGAGTGATTGTTGCCACGCTTGCACATCCGGTTCAGTGGGGGACGCACCGGGTCGCAATCGTGGTGGCACTCTTCGGGTCAAAGGCACAACCGTGGCGGCATGTCCGAACGCTTGCTCGAGTCGCCAGAGTGTGCTCGCAAGCCGATGTCCGGCAATGTCTTATGGAATGCGCGACCGATGATGATCTATTGAGTTTATTCATGAAAGAGTGCAATAGTCATGAGTGAAGCTCGACGGGATATGCGCATGCTGATTCTTCTGGTCCAACATGGGCAAGCATTCGATGCGGTGATTAATGCCACGCTCGACGCTGGAATTGCCGACGCGACGGTCGTCGAAGGCCAGAGCCTCGCATCCATCATGCGCAAGGACATGCCGATCTTCGCGGGGCTTGCGGCACTCCTCCCTCAATCCATCGGGAGTCGCGCACTCTTTGCAATCTGCGCCGCAGAGCAAGCATCGACCCTGATCGGTTATCTCCGAGAGATTCCCAAGGATGATCGGCCAATCGCCGTGTCATTCCCGGTCGATCACTATCTCGGACACGACTCGTGACGAATTCGCTCCTTTGGCTCGCACTCGGACTGATCGCGCTGATCGTGGCGAATCGCTGGACGGAACGATTTCGAAGGCGCTTCCCGATCACGAATGTCTTCGGAGGTGGCTGGGCGTTGCTCGCGCTCGGCGTGATCGTCGGTCCGCACTGCACGGCGGTCCTCGATGGTGATCGACTGCTTCACCTGCAACCCATCCTGCTCGTTTTGCTGACTTGGAGCGGTGTCATTGTCGGACTGCAATGCCAATCGGCGCTGATCCGTGCCATCCCCCCAGTGCTCTGGAGGTGGATCACCATTGATCTCGTCGCCAGCGTCGTGCTGAGTGTCGTCGTTGGTGGCGCGCTTGCACGCATCTGGCAACCAGACTCTCCGCTCGCGGCCCACATCCTTCTCACAGGAACATTGACTGCGCTCGCGCTCGGATGGAATCCGGAATCACGGTCGTTGGGAGTTCGCACGGACGCGCAGTCGATGCGACTGGATGTCTTAGTGCAGAGTGGCGCTGGCGCACTTGCGATCTGCTCGATCGCGATCGCGACGATTTCTCTTCAGTGTGTTCAGCAAGACCAGAATGGAATCGTCGGGTTCGCTCCATATGGTGGAATGCTTGCGCTAGGCGTTGAATTCTGCGCGGTCGCGGTTGTGGCGTTCGCCGCGTACGGAATTTTGCGCGACTCGCGCGAAGACGATGCGCGGACAACTCTGATCGTCATCGGAGCGCTCTTTCTGCTCTCTGGAGTTGCCGTGACACTCGGCGGTTCGGGGATTCTGACTGGGATGCTCTTTGGCGCGATGATCGGATTCGGACGACGCCGACTGCGGGGATTGGAGCACCTTATGTCGTCGGCAGAACCGATCGTCGCGAGTGGTTGCTTTTTCTTCGCGGGAATCACCCTCGCACTTCCGATGGGTGCGACATCGCTCGCGGGCGTAGTCACGATCGTCGCGATCGCGCTGATGTTGGCGATTGCTCGTCGCGTTCTTAAGCCGCTCATCATGATCATCGCCCTCTCTCCCGAACGCGAAAGTGTGGCGCTTGACTCTCCCGTTGCTCGCGCGCCGATTCGGCAGGCACCGCTGACCATCGTCGTACTCCTCGCATTCGCCGTCGAAGACTCTTCTGGACTCGCGGATCAGTTGCTGACCATCGCTGTGCTCATCTCGTTGCTGAGCACACTCTCGACATTCGTGGTCATGCCCAGTCGGAGCGTGACCGCATGAAGACGCGCGCAACCATCACATTCAAACGCAAAGACCATGCTCGTTTCGGTGGCGCGTTCCTCGCGACCGCGCTCCTGAGTCTCGTCGCGCTCGTCCTTCTCTGGCGCGAATTGCGCGTACGGGTGATCGGAGTTGCGCCCGGGGGGCTTCCCGCAGCGGGCGAAACGGCGCTGATCTTGGGCTTGGTGATCCTCGGATCCTGGCTCGCCGGAAGATTGATTCGCAGGATCGCGCTTCCACCGATCACCGGTCAGTTACTTTTCGGATTGATCGTCGGTCCTGAACTGTGGAAATGGCTTGATCACCCCGAATTCGCGCTGATTGGACCGCTCCAACTTTCATCGCTGGACGGCGCGGCATCTCTGGCAGTCGTCATGATCGGATTAGTAGCTGGTGCGGAGATCGACGCAAAGTTCCTTCGCGAAAAATTGAAGGCGGTGATCGCGCTCGCGGCGGGGCAGGTCATACTCGTCACCATCGGCGTCGGGATCGTTTCGTATCTGCTTCTCGGATCGTTCGCGTACGCGATGATCGTGGCGACAGTCGCGGCGACTTGCAGCTCTGCAGTCTCGGTCGCCCTGCTGCGAGAAATGCGACACCCGACCGACTTCGCGCGTCTGCTTCTCGCGACAACCGTCGCCAAGGATCTCTTTCTCGTCGTCGCATTTTCGGTCGTCCTCTTTCTTGTTGCGGCCACGACGCTCTCAACCTATCAGCCGTGGTATTGGATCGTGCTGCATCTGGCGGGAAGTATCGCGGTTGGTTGCGCGCTTGCGTGGCCTATGCGATTGGCACTTGCTCGAATTGAGCGCAATATGACCGCGGTCGTACTCCTGACGGCGATCTGCTTGGCGATTCTCTGTCGAACAATTGGCATCGCCCCACTGATCACTGCGATCACACTCGGTTACACCGCTCGAAATCTCGCACCGATTGCGACTGCGTCGTTCTTCGCGACTGCGCGAAGACTTTTCCTTGCCGTCTGCTGCGTCTTCTTCGCGGTCGCTGGAGCTCATCTCGATCTCGCGGCACTCGTCGCAAACTGGGGGATCGTCTTCGCAATTTCTGGAACGCGTCTGGCAGGAATCTGGATCGGCGCAACACTTGCGGCCAGGGTTGCGCGCCTCTCGCCAATTGCAACGAGATGGGTCTGGGCTGGATTCGTGCCACAAGCGGGCATCTCCCTCGCACTTGCCGCCCAGATCCTCGTCGAGTTTCCAAACCAACGATGGGCGGTGGGCCTGACAACAATTGTCGTCGCCTGCATTACTCTCAATGAAATCGTCGGCCCAGTACTTATGCGAATTGCACTCCGACGCGTCCCGTCCGATGGCCTGTGAATTGGTCACGATGAACTCGCCCCCCCTCCTCAATCAAGCATGATCGACACGCACTGCCATCTGACTTTCCCAGAATTCGACGGACGAGTCGTGCAGGTGATGGCCGATGCCGCCCTCGCCGGCGTTCATGCAGCGATCACGATTGCGACGACGACCGCCGACGCAATTCGCGCAACCGAACTGGCGGCGCTGCATCCAAGACTCTTCGCGACGGCTGGAATCCATCCTCTCTATAGCGACCGACCGCTCGACTGGGAGGAACTTCGCCGCGCGGGTCAACATCCCAAGTGCCTCGCATGGGGAGAACTTGGGCTCGACAATCACTACGACACGCCCCCATCGGCGATGCAGCGCGAAGTACTCGACACGCAACTCGCGCACATCGCTCGGTGGACCAGTGAAGGACTCGCGAAGCCAATCGTCGTGCACTGTCGAAAAGCGTTCGCAGACCTCCTACCTTTACTCGCTGCATCGGGACTGCCGAGAGACCGATTTGTCTTTCATTGCTTCACCGGCGACTCCAACGATGCGCGCGCCGTTCTCAACTTCGGCGCCTACATCTCGTTCACAGGTGTGCTGACGTTCCCAGGCGCCCCCGAAGTGCGATCCGCCGCGAAGCTCGTCCCCGCAGACCGCATGATGGTCGAGACCGACTCTCCCTTTCTCGCACCGCAACCAGTGCGCGGCGTTTGGCCCAACGAACCCAAGCATGTCGTCCATGTCGCAGCGGCACTCGCAGTCGCTCGTGGTGAGGATCCGATCGCACTCAACGAACAGCTCGACGAGAATGCCGCGCGATTCTTCGGCGATGCCATTCGACGCCCTAGAATGGTCGACCCATGACGGATTCGTCTGATCGCACCACTCCCCCAACGCGCGCAAGTTCCACGATGAGCTTTGGCGATCATCTCGATGAACTTCGAAAGCGCGTTTTCTTGGCGGTCGTCGTTCCCGTGCCATTGATGCTCACGCTCTTCGTCTTTGGCAGTCATGTACGAATGTTCTTGTGCGAACCGCTTCTTCAAGCGATGCGCGCCAACGACATCGCCGCACAGCTCACTGTCCTGAGCCCGATCGAGACGATGATGACGGACATGAAAATCTCGCTCATCGGAGCGTTGGTGATCTCTGCTCCGTGGGTTCTCTGGCAGCTCTGGAAGTTCATTTCGCCTGGACTTCACCATCACGAACAGCGCTTCGTGCAACTCCTCGTGCCTGGGAGCGGCATCCTGGCGATCGTCGGATTGACACTGCTGTACTACGTGATGCTTCCGCTGATGCTGACGGTCCTCGTCGGTTTCAGCGTCGCACCCACAACGACGGCTCAAGCGAACAGTGTCGTATCGCCCAACATGACGAGCTCCACAATTCAGGTGTTGGAGGTCGATCCAACTTCCCCGCGTGTCGGTGAATCGTGGGTCAATTCGACCACCCACGAGATGCGTGTCGCTCTTCCTGTCGCGGGAGATCCGACGCGAGTCGCCATTGCAAGCGTGGCCCTTGAACATCCAGGGTCGATCGTCCCAGCGTTTCGGCTGAGCGAGTACCTGGATTTTGTGCTTCTCTTCGCGATGTGCTTTGCTCTGGCGTTTCAATTGCCAGTCGTCTTGCTCCTCCTCAGTTGGATCGGCGTTGTGAATCCCAAGATGCTCCGCAAGAATCGCAAGTACGCGCTCTTTGGGGTGATGGTGCTCTCGGCAGCCGTCGCTCCCGGTGATGTGCTCTCGCTCGTCGTCGTCGCTGCTCCGCTCTACCTCCTCTTCGAATTCTCGATCTGGCTGATCGTGATGGCGCCTCCATCTCGTGTTGCGACGGGCAGTGTGCTAACCGAATTTGGCGAACGCTTTCGATCGAAGAGTTCGAACGAAGGAAACGTCGGAGACGAATGACCGATGAAATTGCGCATCCGCTGCGTGCGGTTCCAACAAGTCGCGTGGCGGATTCGTGTTCGCAGACGAATGCTCGCCGTCCCTCTCGGCGCGACAGGCGAAGATCAACGAATGATGCGCCGAGCCATCGAATTGGCGCGTTCTGCAAGTGACCGTGGCGAAGTCCCCGTCGGTGCCGTCGTTTACCGCGATGGCGTAATCCTCGGTGAAGCATCAAACGATCGCGAAGCGAGTGGCGATCCAACTGGTCACGCGGAAGTTGTCGCGCTCCGACTCGCGGCTACGAACAGTGGCGGCTGGCGGCTGAATGATTGCTCGATGGCAGTCACATTGGAACCCTGCCCGATGTGTGCTGGTGCGCTCGTCAATGCGCGCGTTGCTCGTTTGCTCTACGGCGCACGCGACCCGAAGGCTGGAGCCGTCGACACGCTTTACAACCTTTGTCGAGATCCGCGTCTGAATCATCGCATGCAAGTGATCGGTGGATTGCTGGGATCAGAGTGCGGATCGCTTCTGACGACCTTCTTCCGCGCACGACGGCTCGCCAAGCGCGAGCGATCAGCGACGCAGGCATGAAGCGCGATCCCCCAAAGATCATCTGTCTGGATCTTGGCGGAGTCGTCGTTCAAACCTGCAGATCCTGGGCCGAGGGCTGTGCAGTCGCAGGGGTTCCCCATCGCGAGTCCTTCGACGATCCGGGAAATCCCACGGCTGCGCTACGCCTGGCAGCAGTTGATCGGTATCAACGAGGCCTGACCGAATACGACGCCTTTCTCGAAGAGATCTCCTTGATCTTTGGAGGCGCATACTCCGCGCAAGAAGTCCGACGCGTTCACGATGGATGGATTCTTGGCGACTATCCTGGCATCTTCAATCTGCTGATGGAACTCCGGCGCATTGGATTGCGCGTGGCATGCCTCTCGAATACGAACGATTCACACTGGCGACAGATGGAGGCGACCTCCCGTGCGTTTGGTGCGATCGGGATTCGTCATGCATCGCACTTGCTCGGACTCAACAAACCCAATCCCGCGATCTATGCCGCATTCGAGAGTGCAACCGGATGCACGGCAGACGAGATTTTTTTCGCGGACGATTTGATCGAAAATGTCAAAGGGGCGAGCGATCGAGGCTGGCAGACAGTTCACATCGATCATGCGGGCGACCCTGCTCGGCAGATCGCCGACGCGCTCGTCGGTCGCGGGGTGATCCTGGACTTGCCAATCGTCATCGTCGAAGAGATGCCATCACCGCTTGTCAGTCGCACGCTCTGCACCGGCGACTCGCTTGGTGGCACGATCAAGACCCGTCCAAGCGATTTCCTTGTTGACGAATTGCCGCTCTACGACCCATCGGGCGAAGGCGAACATCTCTATCTGGGAATTCAGAAACAGGACATGACCCACGACGAAATGATCCGCATCATTTCGGATCACTATAAGGTCGATCCATCGTCAATCGGTACCGCGGGACGAAAGGATCGCTGTGCAGTCACCCGCCAGACACTTTCGGTCAACCTTCTCGCGAAAGACTTTCGCCCCGAACCGCAGCATGATCGGCTCGCGGTGCTGTGGAGCCGGCGACATGGGAACAAGTTGCGGACCGGACATCTCGCGGGTAATCGATTTGCCATTCGCGTCCGCGATATCGACCCACTGCGCGTCATGATCATTCACCGGCGACTGCGACAATTGATCGCATCCGGAGTGCCAAATGCCTTCGGCCAACAGCGATTCGGACGGCGACTCGACAATCACCGACTCGGTCGATTCGTACTCGAAGAGAATTGGGATGGAATCATCCGCCAGTTAACTTGCACTACGCGACCCGACTTTCCCGAGCATCAGCGAGCTGCGCGCGAGATGTGCGACAAGGGCGAGTGGTCGCTGAGCATCCCGCTCTGGGGTGCGGGCGACCATGCAGAGCGCAGGATGGCACTTGCAAGGTCTCGCGGGTGGACAAGTTCGCGCAGTGTGAAATCACTCGGAGGTGCCACCCTGCGATTCTGGGTGAACGCGCTACAGTCGGCAATCTTCAATCGAGTCCTCGATAATCGACTTCTCGCTCATGCCGAGGGTCGTGCTGTGTTCGGATCGATCCAACTGGGCGATGTCGCCTCCCGCCATGCGGATGGGGCGTGCTTTGTTGTGAACGATGCAGAGTGCATCGAGACGCTCTCGAAACGCGCCGAGCAATTCGAAATCTCTCCGACCGGACCACTCTTTGGCGAACGCATGCTCGCGACAACCAACTCGGTCATGGAGATCGAGTCTGAGGCAGCGCGCGCATTTGGAGTTTCTCCCGAACTCTTCTCGCGTTCGACGCATCCACCGTCGGGCGAACGCCGTCCACTTCGTATCGCGATTGGCAATGCGTCGACGGATTCTGGCACCGACGAGTTCGGCGGCTACATCCGCGTGGCGTTTGATCTCCCCGCCGGGGCATTTGCAACGATTGTCTTCAAAGAACTCTTCGGAGAAGCACGCGAGAACGATTCTGCGGACGACTGACGGTTCTTTCGATTAACTCTCGTCGTCGTCTTCTTCGCCACCGAAAAGATCGTCGAGTTCGGGACCGGACTGTTCGTCCTTGCTATCGATCCCATCCACCGCATCATCGTCATCATCGTCATCCGAGTCATCGCCAGTGAGGTCTTCGAGAGGTGGCGCCGTCGCCGATGTTCCCGCTGATGCGGCCGCGATGACTTCCTCCGCCACGAACATCGGAGCGTTGCATGCGACGCCGATGGCGATCGCATCGGATGGACGGGCGTCGATCACAATCTCTTTCTGTCCCTGACGAAGCACGATCTGCGCAAAAAATGTCGTTTCCTTCAACGCGACGATTTCGATTCGATCGACTATTGCTCCGAGTTCGTCGATCACATTCGACAACAAGTCATGCGTTTGCGGTCGCTCGATACTGCACCCTTTGCGACGACGCTCGATTGCGCATGCCTCGGTCATCCCGATCACGATTGGAAACGATCGATTTCCTCCGACTTCGGTGAGCTCGATGATCTGCAGATCGACCATTTCTCGGATGTAGATTCGTGACAATTCGACTTGGACTGGCATGGATGGGTCCGCGAGTTCGAGGAAAGACTACTACATCGACCAGCTCGAGAGAAGAAGAGCCAGATCCGTCGCATCGACGGAACAATCGTGATTGAAGTCTCCCGTGCAGTCGCAAGCGACGCATGATCCCCACTGACTGAAGAACGCCGTGATATCCGCGCCATCCACGACGCCATCGCCGTTCATGTCCGCAGGACCAGGGTTCATGCTGAGCGCCATCGCAACGGCAGAGCCCGCATCGATGACACCCGCACCAGTGAAATGGTCGAATCCGGATGGGATGAGATCGCGCGCGGTCTGCATGAGCACACCTCGAATGGCTGACGCGCTCATCGTCGGATAGACAGCGCGCATCAGCGCGACCGTCCCGGTGACATGCGGTGCCGACATACTCGTCCCGCTCCGAGTGGAATACCCATTGGCGAGCGCGAGCGAATAAACAGACTCACCAGGAGCGGTGAGATCGACTTCGGGTCCGTAATTCGAGAGGCTGTATCGCAAGTCGAACCGATTCGAACCCGCCACCGCGATCGTCTCGTCCCACTTCGCGGGGTACGCCACTGACGCGTTCGAATTCCCCGTCGCCGCAATCATCGGCACACCCTGCGCTGCGACGTACTGCACCGCCGTGTAAAGATAGTCAGATCCGACGTTGTACTGAAGACTCATGTTGATCAAGTCCGCTCCATTATCAACGGCCCACACCAGCCCGTCGGCGACATACGACTCGAGCCCAGTGCAAGGATTGACGATCACGACTGGCAGAATGAGCGCGTCCCAACAGAGTCCTGCGACCCCCACTCCGTTGCCACCCTGACCCGCCATAAGTCCCGCGACATGGGTGCCGTGCCCGCCACAGACATCGCTCGTATTGGTCGTACCGAGCGGAATGTTTCGACCGGGCAGGATTCGCCCCGCAAGTTCCGTGTGTGGAAAGACACCGCTATCGAGCAGTGCGATTATGATCGTTGGATTGCTACTTGTGATCGACCAAGCCGAGGGCGCTCGGATGTCTGCTCCGACCGTTCCGCCATTCTGCCCCGTATTGAGGAGCGGATACTGCGACGGAAAACTCGGATCATCTGGGAGATCTGCGAGACCACCGATTCCGTCGACTTCACAAAGTTCGAATCCATCCCAGGATGCGCGGAGCAGATCAGCGACCGTGGACGCATTCGATCCCGGGGCGATCGAAACTTTGTACCACCGGTCGAGTCCGAGCGCGGCGGCGATCTCGACCTGCTTCGCGGGCTCTGCAAGTGCGGTCTTGATCTCGGAGACCCCCACCACCTTCATGACACGACTCAAGTTGAAGTCGCCGATCCCATTGAGAGTGCGAAATGTTGGATCGCCATCAGCAGTCGTCGCCTGAGTGCAACCCTTGCGAACACGAACGAGTACATGATCAGATGCGAAAGGTTCGTCGACGACTTGTTGACCAACGGCCTGTCTCGGTAGCGGCTCATGTCCGGCAGTGGAAGTCCCGCACCATGCGAGGAGTGTGAGGAATGCGAAGAGCGCCGTGGCACGCTGTCCGACAATAAACGGATATTGGACGAGTCGAGTCGTTCTCATAATCGATACCGACAGGATATGCCAGCCTGTTTCTGCAAGCTGTTTTCCTGTACATTCCTGACCCCCCTATTATTCATTCAGGAAAAACAAATGCCAACGAATTTCTACACTTTCACCTCCGAATCCGTCTCGATGGGACATCCCGACAAGATGGCGGATCAAATTTCCGACGCCATTTTGGACGCAATGCTCACTGTCGACCCGGCATCGAGGGTTGCCTGCGAAACGCTCGTGACAACGGGCTTGGCCGTCGTCGCTGGCGAGGTGACTTGCGGTGGCTATGTGGACATTCCGAAGGTTGTTCGGGATACGGTCCTTCGCATTGGTTACGACGACGCGGACAAGGGTTTTGATGGTCGATCCTGTGGAGTGCTTGTGACGCTCGGTCGGCAGTCGCCCGACATCGCCCGTGGGGTGAGTGTGCGGACATCGACGAAAAAGAAGAAGGCGCAAGGTGCGGGCGATCAGGGAATGATGTTCGGTTTCGCCTGTCGCGAGACGCGGCAACTGATGCCACTGCCGATCATGTTGTCGCACAGATTGGTCGCGCGCCAAGCCGAGGTTCGCCAGCAGGAAATCATCAAGGGTCTGCGCCCGGACGCGAAGAGCCAGGTCGCCGTCGAATACGACGGACGAACGCCGCGCAAGATCGTCAATGTCGTTCTTTCGACACAGCATCATCCGATGTGGAACGACTGCCAAGGAAAGCTGCACGACGAAGTGCTCAAGCACATCATCCGACCAGTCCTCGGCGATTGGTGGCATGACGGAATCAAGGTCTATGTCAACCCAACGGGTCGGTTCGAGATTGGCGGACCGCACGGCGATTGTGGATTGACCGGCCGGAAGATCATCGTCGACACCTACGGCGGTCGCGGTCGACATGGCGGTGGTGCGTTCAGTGGCAAGGACCCATCGAAGGTCGATCGTTCAGCCGCATACATGGCTCGCTATGTCGCGAAGAACATCGTCGCTGCGGATCTTGCCGAAGTTTGTGAAGTGCAACTTGCATACGCGATCGGCGTAGCCCAACCGACATCGGTGCTCGTCGATACGCAGGGCACTGGAAAGATTCCCGACGAGAAACTTGCACGCATCGTCGAGGCGAGCTTCGATCTGACTCCGCACGGAATCGTCGGGAAGCTCGAACTGCTCAAGCCGATCTACTCACATACGGCCTACCACGGACATTTCGGTCGCGAACCGGGCGAAGGTGGCAAGGGGTCGTTCTTGTGGGAGCGAGCTGACATGGCGCAGGCACTGCGAAAGTCGGCGGTCCGAGTTCGCGCCAAATGAGCTCGGTCATATGACAGGAAAGATCAGCGGCCGCGTCGCCTCTCCCGCGCGAGCGGTCGCGGCAACGCGCATCTTGGCGCAAGTGCCTCGCTTTCCCGAATTGAGATTCGACGCACGCGCAACTCGACCGCCACGAGGCGCGTCGGGGGATCCTGTCGCTCTAGAAGCGGTGACTCGAGAAACTCTCGGCGGAGTTGAGGGTGGCGGGCTTGGGAGCGCGATCGAACAGGCAACAATTCGACATTGGCTGACAGCGGAGTCCATCGCGCGAGTCCTCTGCAATCGACCGTGGCTCGAAGTGCAACCTGAAATTCGTGCCGCACTCTTGACCGGCATCACGCAGATCCTCTTCATGCCCCGAGAGCCGGATCACGCGGTGGTAGACGATGCGGTGAGCTGGACTCGGGGAAGGCTTCAATCCGGCGCGGGCGGATTCGTCAATGCGCTGCTGCGCCGTGTCATTGGATTGCGCGGTGCGATTCTTCCAGCGAGCGAGCAAACACCTTGGTGGGAACATGGGGATTCGATTCCGCTCCCGGATGGATCCGTCCAGAAGTTGAACGAATCGATTCTTTCGTCCGATCCCATTGCGAGGCTCGCGGCGCAAACGAGCCACCCGATGGCACTGATCACGCGGTGGTCGGTCGCAAGAGGCGTGGAGACCGCGCGCAAGTTTGCGCTCCATGGGCTCCTTCAGATGCCGATTGTCGTTCATCACGCCGGTGGCGAGAGGCTCGACCGCGATCACCCCGTACGTGCAAACGCGACTCCTCATTCGGTCGAAGGGTTCTTCGTCTGGAATTCGTCGACCGAAGTGCTCGCATCGACGCTTGCACAGTTTCCTGCGCTCCTTGTACAGGATCCAGCGAGCGCACGAGCGATCGATGCGACGGCAGAATTGAATCCACGCAGAATTCTCGACGCATGTGCGGGGCGTGGAACAAAGGCGGTGCAGTGCGCACTCCTCCATCCCAATGCTGAAGTCTGGGCAACCGATCCAGATTCGTCGCGCATGGCATCGCTCCATGCGCGTGCGGAGGGAATTCCGAATATGAAGGTCGTCGGACTCGCAGAGCTCGGAGTCTTGCCAGCTCACTTCGACCTTGTCCTTCTCGATGTGCCATGCTCGAATACCGGAGTGCTCGCTCGACGCCTCGAAGCGCGCTATCGATTCACCGAACGAAATCTTGACGAACTGCTTCGCTTGCAACGCGGAATCGCTGACCATCACCGTGGACTCTGTGCCCCAGGGGGAACGATCATCTGGAGCACATGCAGTGTCGACCGTGCCGAGAATCAAGACCAATCGAAATGGCTTGCAAAGCGAGCGAGCGGACGTGTGACACACGAGGACGAGTGGCTCGCGCACGGCGTGCCGGGCGACTCGCAGACCATGATGACCGACGCTTCGTATCATTCGCGCGTTCAGATTCCATGACACGACATCGAAGGCAGTCAGAGAGAACATGACTACATTCCCACCCGAATTTCAACTTCCAGCTGAACCGCCCCAGTGGCCGAAAAACCTTGGAATCCTGGCGATCGTCTTTGGAATCCTTGGCGCACTCGGCGGACTCTGCGGAGCCCTCGGGGCCGTCGCCGGCGAATACATGCAAACGTTTGCGGGGGTGAACGCTGAGCAAATGCCAGCAGCCCTGAACCCGAAGTTCGTGATACTCAGCGCCGTCGTTCAAATCATCGGAATGGGAGTGGCAATCATTCTGCTTGTCGGCGCAATCAAGCTCACGAAGCGTCGCGCGAAATCCAGGACCATCCTTCTCACGTGGGCCGCGATCAAGATCGTCCTCGTCTTTGCCAGTTCGTTCGTCGGCTTTTTCACGATCAAGCACCAGTTTTCTGCGATGCCGACACAAGGTGGCCAATCTCTATTTACGGCAGAGACCGTCGAGATGCTTGCGATTGGCGGTACTGCCATTGGAGTTCTTTGGGGGATTGCGCTCCCGGTGTTCATGTTGATTTGGCTTTGCCGAGTGACCATCCGAGCCGAAATCGCATCGTGGAGTTGATCGCGTAAGGGGGGAATTCTCCCTGAACTGATCGCTACGAACGATCGACGAGCGCACTGTCCGCGCTTCGAAGTTCGTCGTAGAGCGCACTCGCATCGGGCGCCATGCAAACTCTTTCTCGAGTCGCGACATTCGAAAAGATCCGACTGACTCGGTGAAGAACCTGAATGTGCTCGGTTGTCTTCTCCGGAGGCGATGCGAGTAACACGATCAGGCGCACCGGACGATGGTCGATCGAGCCGAACTCGATTGGCACCGCCAATCTCCCAACCGCGATCGCCGGTCGCAACACGCCCGCACACTTTCCATGCGGAATCGCGAGCCCCTCGCCGATCCCAGTCGATCGTTGCTGTTCGCGATCCCAGACCGACTTTTTGAAGAGCTCGGGATCGATCACCGCGCCCGTGCTCGCGAGCGCATCAACGAGTTCCTCGAGTGCCGAACGACGATCGGTCGCGACCAACGGGACGCGAATCGCTTTGGGATCGAGGATGTCGACAATGGAAAGACTCATGATCAAGGAAGGTTCAGGATAGCGATCGGTTCAACGAGAGGATGGACGTCCGCGCGGAATATTCGAAGAACGAACCGCTCTGGGGCGTGCTGATGCGATCCGTCTTGATGCGATCCGTCTTGATGCGATCAGTTTTAATGCGATCGTGGAGGTTGGGATCGAAGCTCTGCGGCGCGCGCCTCCGCCCGTTCCGCCTGCGGCAAATTGCCGAGCGTGCGCTGCGCCTGCGCAAGAAGTTCGAAGAGTCGCGGCTCGGTGGTCTCGTCGCTGATGACGGGCATCAGGGTCGCAACCGCATCGGCAGGCCGACGAAGACGCAGTTCGCCAAGAGCGATCGAGACGCGAATCCCCACACTCATCGGTTCGCGCTTCAATGCGACTCGCGCGAGGACGATCCCTTCTTCCACTTCGTCGGTCGATCCATGGGTGATCAGGAGTGTCGACAATCGACCCGCCGAGTACGTTGATTCTGGGAGCCGAACCGTTTCGGTGCGCGCGAATGCGATGGCGTCATCGGTCCGACCTCGTCGCACGAGCCACGAGATGTTCTCTTCGACGAGCAGCATCCACTGAGGATTCGCCTCGATAGCCGCCCCCCGCCATGCCGTCGCCTCCTGCTCTCTCCCCTGCGCCTCGATGACACGACCGAGGAGCACACATATGGATTCTTGCGGACTTCTCGCCCATGCACTTCGAAGGATTGCCTCGCAGGTTGGAAGTTCTCCGAGCACCGCATGAAGCCAGACAAGGCGGTTTTCGACGGCATCGTTTCGAGTCGAAAGTATCGCGATCCCTCCCGAACTCGCCGAGAGAGTCTGTTCGTACCACTCGATTCCGCTCTGCGCCGCCACTTTCATTTCAGGAGAGAGGTCGAATGGCTCTCCACCGAATACCGTTGTTTCATCGATCTGAACCGCAAGATCGTTGCGGAATGCGATCCAGCCAAACACATTCACCGCAAGCGTGTCGACGAGTCCGATCCCAATGACAGCAGTCACCGCCAACCACCCAAGCCCGGCTCGCTGCACGCGACCGTTCTTCGCGAGACTCAATCGGTGAAATCCCGTCGGCTTGCGACGCAAGATTCCGCAAGACTTCCACGCCATGAATGCGAAGCATGCCGCAATCCCCGATGCGAACAGAAGCGGAACCGTTGACTTCGCCGCGCTCTCACCAAAGGGAAAGTAGACGGAGTAGAAGGCAAAGAGTGCGGCCGCGATCAGAGCGACCTCACCGCCTTTGGAGAGATCCCAATGAGCCTCGGGGACTGGTTGCTTTGGAATGCCGATCGCTGGCGGACCGAATCCAAAGTAGAGCGCGTCCTTCGGGCAGACCGACACACAGTCCGTGCACTTCATGCAACCGGGATCGACGACCATTCCGTACCGCGCGACTTCCTCGTGCACGCGAACATTCGATGTGCAAACTGCAGTGCAGTGACCACAACCTTCGCAAGCGTCGGTCACGCGAATTCGACCAATCGCAAGCTCGTCTACTGGAGCGAAGACTCCGCCGTAGGGGCATCCATACGTGCAGTAGCCCTTCTGGCCAAGGAACCAGACCGCGACGAATCCGCACACGACGAGAAATGGGATTGCCATCATCCACCCCGGAAACGTCGCCCAGAAGTCGGTCGTCGTCATTTTCCAAGAGATCTCGACGGGTATGAGATCGGGCTGAACGAATGGCGCGATGGCGAATCGATAGACCATCGGCCAGACAAACATATAGATCGCGAGTGCAAGGGGCAGATATCGAAGAAGTCTGGATCGAAACTGTCTCGGTCGAGAACCGATCCGACGCAGGAGCGACGCGCAGAAATCCTGCAACAAGACCACATGGCAGCCCCATCCACAAAACCAACGCCCCAGAATTGCCGTCGACAAGATCGCCAGCGAAAAGAAGATAAAGCCGACCGTCACCGCACCGTGCTTGATCGTCTCCATCGATTCGCTCGGCTCAATCGGAGCGAGCGTCACTCCGACCACAAGCCACTGGACGACATGCACGATCATCAGGATCTGCACAATGATGAGGATCGTAAATCGGCGCGCGGAGTTTCGAGAATCTCGAATCGGTTGATCCGATGGGACCGAGCAGGTTCGTGAAGCTGCCAATACGTGAAGCGAAATTGATCGTGAAGCTTGTGCGTCCGACATCGTCCCCAATTGTACGAGTCGGCGACTGCGCGTCTCCTATACTCGTATTCCTTACATGGCACGGGACTATTACGAGGTGCTCGGAATCGGACGGTCGGCGACCGCGGATGAGATTCGCCGGGCGCACAGGAAACTCGCGAAGGAGTTCCACCCAGACAAGAACAAGTCTCCCGAGGCACCCAAGCGATTCTCGGAAGTTCAGGAGGCTTACGATGCGCTCTCCGACGTTGCCAAGCGGGCGCAGTACGACCAGTTTGGTCGCGTTGGAACCGCGGCGAATCCAACGGGCAGTCGCGGAGCGCCGCAATCAGGCGGGCCTTGGCAAAACGTCGATCCGGGCGATTTCGAGGAGATGCTGGGTGGGCTCGGAGGCATCGGAGATTTTTTCCGGGGCGGTGGATCGCGACGGGGACGATCGGGCGCAGCTACGCCGCAGGTCGGACCGAATGTCGATCTCGAAGTGACTGTCGACTTCATGACAGCAGCGGTTGGAGGACACCGCAGCATCTCGGTTCGTGATGCGCAAGGGAAGAGCAGTGCGATCGACATCCGAATTCCCCCGGGAATCGCGAGCGGTGGATCACTGCGGGTCGCCGGAAAGGGACAGACCGGATCGCACGGCGGTCCTGCTGGGGACATCATCGTCGCCGTTCGAGTTTCGGCGCATCCATGGTTCTATCGCGACGGGATGGATGTGTCGATCGATGTTCCGATCACCATCGTCGAAGCGGCGCTCGGGACAACCGTCGATGTTCCGCTCCTGAAAGGATCGATCTCGCTTCGAATTCCACCAGGCACTTCAAGTGGTAAAAAGCTTAGAGTCACAGGGAAGGGGATCGCGCCGACTGGAAAGACGGCGGGGAACTTCTATGCGGTGATCTCGATCGTTGCTCCAAGCGAAGTCGATCCGACTGATTCCGCTTCACTGAAATCGCTTGGCGAAAAACTCGCGA
The DNA here is from genome assembly GCA_945868805.1 of Singulisphaera sp. GP187. Classification (GTDB taxonomy): domain Bacteria; phylum Planctomycetota; class Phycisphaerae; order Phycisphaerales; family SM1A02; genus F1-60-MAGs104. Next base: position 64,052 of record CAMBMO010000007.1, on the reverse strand, counting down.
ACCCGCGCGAAAATCGGTGGCAATGAAGGGATTGCACGGCCTTCATCGATATCGCGAAACTGCCCCGAGGATTGCGCGACGCACAACTTCAGCATCGCGGATCACCGACCATTCCAGTGGGTGATCCACTCGCACGCGAGGTTGAGCTCGTCGAATCTCGCCTGACTTTGCCTGCATCTGCACATCGTTCGATGACCGCGCCAGCTTTGTACCTCGCGTACGGCGACTTTTGCGCGAAGGTCCCCGAATGATGGCCAACGATCCCGTCCCGCCAAGTCGCTCGCCCCACCGCCGAGGCTGACCGATCCCAGCAACTTCGCCAAGCGTGCACTCGAAAATCTCCGCGACAACTCCTCGACGCACGACGATTCGACGATCAGTCAGGATGTACAGACGCATGAACCAGTCGATCGACTGCCATCCCGCCCGTGCGAGAACGATTGCGGTGGACGCGAAGAGCGCCCCGCGAAAATCCCACGGAATCGAAGGATCGAGCGACGCCACTACGAGGACAGCTCCTGCAGCAGCAGCGGCGGGGACGGCTCTCATGCTCGTCGAGACGATGAACCACGGACTGGGACGAATCATCAGCAGGATTGTCTCGTCATCTGGAATGACCCCCGAGAGTTCCCGACTTTCAACGGCGGAACTCGCGAGCGCTGGCGTCACCGCGCCGATCTCGCATGGATCCCGTCCTGACCGAGAACGCCAACAAATGGAATGTTGCGAAACTCCTCGTTGAAGTCCAGCCCATACCCGACCACAAAGACATCTGGAATGTCGAAGCCGATCAGCTCGCACTTCGTCGAGAGTGCTTGCTCGCGTTGCTTTCGAAGGAGGACGCACGCTCGGAGCGATGCGACGCCGACTTTTTCGAGCTCTTCGCGGAGCAATCTCAGCGTTCCACCTGAATCAAGTACTTCGTCGACGATGATGACATGCTTGCCTTGGAGGTTCTTGGGAAGGTTTGAAGTCAGAATTGCACCTTTGCTTGTGACCGACGACCCGTACGAGGCAACACCAACCATCGAAATCGCCAGACGTACCGAGATCGCGCGCATCAGATCGGCGGCGAAGACCACGGCACCAGAGAGCACGACCAGCAGGACGATTCCCTCGCCATCGCTGCAGTCGATGGAAAGTTGCGCGCCGAGTTCGCGAACACGGCGGGCGATCGATTCTTCGTCGATGAGTACTTGTTCGATACCTTGGTTGCGCCAATAATCGGGGACGGGGTTCGTTGACATCATGGTCCTCCCCCGAGGCGCTTGATGATCATCGCTTGCGCCGCCTTTCCGTCGACCGATCCCCCCGCCGCTTTCACGACCGATCCGACGATGCGTCCGATTGCCGCCAACTTCCCGGCGCGCACATCTTCCGCAGCTTGCGCATTCGCCGCAATCGCCGCGTCGACCCACGCCTCCAACTGCCCTTGGTCGTTGCTGACGAGTAGTCCTGCGCGAGTCGCAATCTCGCTGACCGAATCTGACGACTCGCACGCCAAACCGAACAATTGATCGGCACCTTGCGCGGAGATCGATCCGGACTCTCGCATCGCAACGAGTTCCGCGATCTGCCCTGGTGTGATTCCAAGTTGGGCGACGGACTTTCCGCTCTCGTTCGCCCGCCGAGCTCCAGCGTTGAGCACGATCTTCGCCACCGCCGCCGACGCAGATGTGCCACCAGCCGCATCGACCGCCGCGTCGAAGAAATCACACAGCGACGGGAGATCCATCAATTGACGAAGATCTTTCTCGCCGATCCCCGCTGCGATGTACCGATCTCGCCGGGTCCACGGAAGCTCCCGCATTTCCGATCGAACCGCTGCGAGCCAGGCCGCATCAACCTCCACTGGAACGAGATCCGGATCGGGAAAGTAGCGGTAGTCGTGCGCGTCTTCCTTTTCGCGCTGAAGGACCGTCACCATCTTTTCGTCGTCCCATCCACGGGTCGATTTCATTCCCCGCCCCTGTTCACGACCAGTGGCGATCCACTCCTTGGCCTGGCGTTCCACTTCATAATCGATCGCGCCACGAACCGAGCGAAACGAATTCAGGTTCTTGATCTCACTGATTGGCGTGCGAACCTCCGTACCGTCGACGAGCGTCAAGGCGAGATTCACATTGGGCTCGAATCGCATGTGTCCCTTTTGCATGATCCCTTCGGTGACGCCGAGAAATCTGCAGAGATTGCGCAATTCCTGGGCGAAGAGCACGACTTCCTCGGCCGTCGCGAAGTCCGGTTCAGTGACGACCTCCAACAGCGGCGTACCCGCGCGATTGAGATCCACCAACGAACCGTCAAATGGAAGTCCCCCTGGAAGCTCATGCCCGAGTTTTCCGGTGTCCTCTTCGAGATGCGCCCTCACGATGCCGATTCGCTTCGTCGCGCCCGAGGGCAGAGCCAGATCGAACCAGCCGCCAACGCAGAGGGGTTGGTCATACTGACTGATCTGATATCCCTTTGGAAGATCTGGATAGAAGTAGTTCTTGCGATCCCATTTCGATCGCGCGGCGACCTCGGAGTTCAGTGCCAGACCAACCATCATCGACATCTCGATTGCACGTCGATTTATGACAGGAAGGGTTCCCGGAAGAGCTGCCACGACGGGATCAACCAGCGTGTTTGGTGCTGCCTCGAAGTAATCGGGATGCGCCTGATTGGGCGTTCGAGTGAACATCTTCGACCGAGTCGCAAGCTCAATGTGGATTTCTAGCCCCACGATCAATCGTGTCTGTGCAATTTGCAAGCGCGTCGAAGCGGTCATGGATCGAATCATACGAGTGGGTCGCGATTCGTTGGAGCGGGATCGATCGGCATGGGCATGACGAACACTTGTGATAGCGTGAGAGGATGCGAAACGCGATTCCCAGAGCGATCCCTCCTGCGATTCTGGGCGCGATCCTGTGCACCTTCGCCGCGATGGAAGCGCAGTCTCAAAGCGATCCTTCCCGTTCTCCAAATCAATCGGATCGCGAAACGAATCCGACGCGCCCAGTGCCGACGCCGATGGCTCCCGAAGTTGCGGAACGACTCCGTCGCTTTCGCGAGACTCCAACCGATCCAAGTATGTCTGCGTCAACTATGACTGCTTCAGCCCGCCCGTCAAAACTGTATTCATCCCAGCACGGACCGATCGAAGTGATTGTGCGCCGCGCCGATCCCAGTGCGACCCTTTCGTTGTTTCTCATCGATCGATCCGGCGAAGTTCTAGGGATCGCCAAGGGGGTTCAAGGTCGCGTCGATCTTGTTGAAGCAATCACAGCTACGGCATCACTGCAACAGTCCGCGTGGCTTCAATTGATGCAGGACGATCGGCCCGTCGGACCTCCGATCGTAATTCAACCACTGCGCGAACCGCCTCCCGTTCGAACTGCACGTGCACTTCGACCGGACAAGGTCACTTCGTACACCAGGATCGTCGGATGGGGCGATCGCCCACTCGATGCCGATGACACGACGATCGATGAGGCGCGAAAGTCGTGGATCGCTGGTGATCCTCCCGTCAATTCTGGATTTAGGACCTATGTCGACATGGACGTGATCGTTCGGACTGACCATGGAGAGATTCTGGTCGCGCTCGCCCCGGACGAAGCACCAAGTACGGCGTGGAACTTTCGAACGCTCGCCCGAGATGGGTTTTACGATCGAGGCGGATTTCACCGTGTTGTCCCCTCCGATCGCGATGGACATCCATTCGTCATTCAGGGAGGCGACCCAACGCTGACTGGAAATGGTGGACCTGGATTCGCGCTCGCGCTCGAACCAAGCGCGCTGGCCCACGACTATGGAGTGATTTCAATGGCACGGGCGGATGAACCGCACTCCGCGGGTTCGCAATTCTTCTTCGCGCTCGGGCGCGAAGGAACCGCGCGACTGGATGGGCAGTACTGCGCATTTGGATATGCGGTCTCGGGAGCACGCACAATCGATTCGATCGCCGCGACCCCGATTGCGATTGTGAGCGAAGGGAGACCGGAGAAGGTTCCCGCAATTCTTGCGATGAGACTCGTCGAAGCGCCAGCTCGGATGCCTGGGTTCGATCGTCGCGACGATCGAATCAAACCACTCGCGAAAGCGGGCGATCCTCCGCCGACGATTCGCTGATTGAAACTCCGCTTCGCGCGGCCACCCGATGGGTCAAAGCGCGTCGTATTTTTCGCGCCGACCGCGCGACTTGTCAGCTGGGTACTTGCGACCGTTGATCTCGATCTTCTCATGCCCCGCATCGATGAGATCAATGCCGAATGCGTCCGCGACGAGGACGCAGTAAAGAAAACAATCCGCGACCTCTTCTCGCACTTTCGCGATGGTTGCAGGGTCGGCAACCATCAACCGAGACTCTTCTGTGGTCTTCCAGAGAAAAATCTCGAGAAGCTCGGCCACTTCCAAACTCAGTCCTTCAGCGAGATTCTTCGGATCGTGAAACTGTCGCCACTCACGTGCATCGCGAAAGGCGATCATCGTCTCGCGAAGCTTTGCGAATCGGTCTCCTGCAACGATCCCTGCGATTTCCCCGCCACGCCCTTGGCCGAGCGGGTCGGCACTCGTCACGACGCGGTGACCTTGAGCATCTTCGGCGTGTTCTTCGGCTTGCCCTGCCGATCGCACTGGAGCGCTGCGATCTTGTCCACAGTTTCCATTCCAGATGTGACCTTGCCGAACGCCGTGTACTCGCCGTCGAGATGCTTGCAATTCTCGCGCGTGAGGCAGACAAAGAACTGACTTCCCGCGCTGTCGGGATCGCCCGATCGTGCCATCGACAGCACTCCAGGTTCGTGGCGACGGTCGTTGAACTCCGCCTTCACATTCCATCCCGGTCCACCAGTTCCGTCTCCGGTCGGACATCCACCCTGAATGACGAAGCCGGCGAGGATGCGGTGAAAGCTCAAACCGTTATAGAAACCCTTCTTCGCCAACTTCGTAAAGTTCTCGGCGTGCTTCGGGGCGACATCATTCCATAATTCGACCTCGAAGTTGCCAAGTGATGTCTCGACGAGGGCCGTTGGAAACGCAGTGTTTTTCTTTGCCATAAGGCGAGAGAGGATAGCAGTCTCTCACCCATTCGAAAGGGGGCGACTTGGGCGATTGGTCAGGGTCCGATCCACTTCCCCGCCGTCAATGGCTGTGAGCGAATCGGTCTCAGATAATTGCGCCCTTCAAAAACTGTGATGTCGCCGGTCAGCAGGATCGTCGCGCGTGCGAAACCCGATCGCGCGCCGTCGATGAGCTGTGTGAGCATCGCGCACGGAAGGAGTTCGAGCGCGACATCTCCATCGTCGCATACTCCCGATGCGAAGATGAATCTCCAAGTACCGGTCAATGGATCGCGCGTCACCGTGCCGCGACGACTTTGAATGCGCATGGCCGGCATGACCATCGTGCCTGCGGTCGCTGTCTGCGATTGAAAACTCGCCTGGCTTTCGATGGTCGCTTCGATCACAGGCATCGCGTCGGAATCCGTACTGGTGCCAGCATTCGTGCCAGCGTTCGTGACTACGAGTGATGGCTGATCGACACCAGGCGCTGCAGGAGTCGCGCCTTCGCTCGGATCGCTGCTTGATGGAATCACCGCCACTCGTTCGTTCAATCGGCGTTCAAGATCCTGAGCGAAAGTCTCAGGGTCGACCCGAGTGGCCGGCGTTGAAGGCGACGGCAATTGTTGAGCGACTGCCTGCCGATTCGTCTCATTCGTGGTCGGCGTGCTGGGCTTCACGGTGGAAGTCGCTGACTTCGAACCAGTCGCGCCATTCGATCCGGGCGCAATCAACTGCAACTGGCCTGGACGATCCGTTCTTCGCTCGATCGGCGTCGAGAAAGATGGCAAGAGATAATTCACGCCACGACACTCGAGAACGAATCCACTGACCTCGAAGAGTTGCGCGGTCGCACCGTTCTTGATCTTCGCTTGATGCAGCTTGATCATGTCCGCGAGCGACTCGGCTGGAAGGATGATGAGCGATCGGTTTGCGGCGCCGTTCACGCGATCAGAGAGTTCGAATGTCCAGACGCCGAGGAATTCGTCGCGGCTCAGCGATCCTTGCGCACGAGCGAGCATTCCTCCCTCTGGAATCAACGGCGCAAGAAATCGTCCCGAAGCGAGAATCTCCGCGGCCTCCTGCGCGGGAGAAATAGTCAAACCGGACTGAGCGGCCGCGGGTGGTTCGACGGCGGATCTCCCGATCGGATCGGCAGAAGGGAGCGCAATCGATGGCGCAATGGGCGCTGATGGCGCGGGTTGATCGGGAGTTTCAGGCGGTGTCTGCGCGCCAACGATCGCTGTCGTAACGAGCAGTGCGAGGGGGGCGATTGCGGTTCGCTTGAAGGCGATCACGGCGAACGATTAGGCTGGTTCGATCGTGACCGTGAGGCCGCGACTCTTCAATCGGTCGCGGATGAGTTCGGCGTGTTCGCGGTGCGTGTGAGTGACACTCGATGCACCGTCGTGGTGAATCTCGTTCGTCTTCGCGATTGCAATACCCGTCTCGAGGCGCGCAATCTGCTGGAGACAGAGAATGACAAAGTTAAAGGTGTTGATGTTGTCGTTGTGGACAACAACCGCCCAAGGACCGAGCGGTCCTGCGAGAAGTGGTTGAGGTGCCTTCGTGATTTCCGGTGCAGTTTCGATCGCTTGGTTCATCTGTGCTCGCTCCTTGGTTCGAATGGACTCAATCGCAGTTTACGGGAAACCCCCTCGCGCGGAAACGAAATCTCGCATTTGACGGCGAGCCAATTACAAGCCACCATAGCCCATTCGTGGCCGAGTACCCAAGTGGCCTAAGGGGACGGATTGCAAATCCGTTATTCGTGGGTTCGAATCCCACCCCGGCCTTTCGAGCGACCAACCGCCCCAGATCTATGGGGCGGTTGTGATTTTGAGGTCTATCCCGACGATCGTGCCGAGTGCCCTAATTCATCGCCGATTGACTCGTTGGAGCGCGAGTTGCATCGCCGGTCTGGCAGTGTTGATGCTGATCTCCTCGGAAAGTCGTTTCCCGACTGCGACAGTCAAACGAACAGATTTCGCGGATCGCCCCGACATGGTCCTCGTCGACCTCCACAACGGCGCGTTCGCCTTGTTCAATCCACGGACCTTCGCAATCGACTTGGTCTGGAGAGGGACGGTCGACTGGCGCGGGAAGGTTTTCAACTTTTCTCAGGAAACGTCGCAGGCCCATCCTCGCGAAGGATCTGATGACTTCCTCATCAACCGGATCGCGTCTAAATCTCTCGTCGATTCGCCGACGCTCGACTCGAGTCACAAAGTGGCGATCGTCGAGGGGATCGATCTCCAAGGGACATCCGATGCATGGCTCGATCTCGCAGACGAATGGACTGGCTCGTCGCTCGGATGGTTCGAGAGCGCCACGCATGTGACAAGCGAAATGGATTGGCAGTGGAACCGTCCCCCTTCGCAGCGGACTGACGGATTACCTGCCGAGATCGCTCGGTGATTTCCCAGTCTCAGACGGACCTGGCTCGCTCTGGTCATGCAAGACCCATGGATCAGATCTTCGTCGCGATGCGAAAGGACTTCGAACTCTCAACGGTATGGGACGGGGATTTCATGGCGAGCTTTTCGGTTGCGACAACTAAGGATCGTGGCTGCCCTCAAGTCGAATGAACCATCTCCACGCGGAGGGGTTCTATGGACATCAAGAGCGTCGCGGTGGCACGGACATTGCAGAGCCTCCGGTGGTCTGGTTTCCTCATGGAGAAATTGGCAATTCCCCCAGCGAGCCCGTGCTCGCGATCGATGGTCCGCACAGAGGTCAGATGTATGTCGGCGCTCATTACCAAGGGACAGTCTTCATGCACTCGCAAGGCCTCGAAGCGTGGCGATATGAACTACGCGAGGCGTACGGCGGACCCAAGGTTGACGCGCATCCAGTTCGAGTGACACTCGCGGGCAGTTCGCCCGATGGTCGGCAAGTCCGACTCAATCTCGATCCTTGGCGCGAAGGTGAAGTGCTCTCGATGCGACCATTCAATATTCAAGATTGCACTGGGCGATCGCCGTAGACACTCCAGGTTTGGTTGTTGTTCGATGGAACTGGATCGACTCCGTTGCAGCAGTGGGTCCGACTCGACGGCACACCGGCTAATTGGCCAGTCGCACCGCGCCCCGCGACATTCAACGAGGCTGGCTCGATCTATCAGCAGAAATCCCCCCGCAGCAACGCTTCGACCAGAGTAGGCACTTGGCAGACATACGACATCTGGTTCACGGCGCCAAAGTGGGACGGTCAAAGGAAAATTGCCAATGCGCGGATGACCGTCGTATGGAACGGAGTACTCGTCCATGAAGACGTCGAGGTGCTCAAGCGCACCCGAGCGATGCAGAGGGTCCCGTTCGATTGCGAAACATCTGGTGTGCCGAGGCACACGAGATGCCCACGAAGCCGACGAACTGAGTCCGCGGCGAAGCGATGATTTCCCTTGCTGGCTCAGATTGCTGGGTCAGGGCTTTGCCAAGGCAGTCGAAATCGCAACGACCGACTTGTTCATCTCCCAGAGGCTGCTCGCGATGCACGTGAGTAGTCCAATGAGCACAAGCTTGAAGAGCATTGCACAAAGTCCCCCTCTGCAACACTTTCCGCCACCGCTCGTCGAGCACGATGATTGTCCGCTATCTGATCCCATGGAATCCTCCTTGCGGCGAAAGTGCCGTACAGATGCCATCGGCGATTCGACCACGAGGACATGATTCACGAGATAAATGGAGGCAGAACCGTCGAGGCTCCAGCGTCCCGCTAGTTCTCTTCGGGTTTAGATCGATCGACCCGACGTGCCGCTCTCCAGCACCAAACACCCGCGACGAGCGCGACAAGAATGGGCCAAATCACCACATTCAACACGAGCAATTGTTGCCCAAGTGAGTTGACATCTTGTTGCAATCCATACTGAACGCCTCGAAGTTCTTTGCGATACGAGTTGACCTTCGTCTGCAGTTCCGCGAGTTCGGCCTGTTGTTGCGCCGAAAGGATCATCGATCCCGATTCCGCTCCTCCACTCTGAGTTCGAAGCTGAGCAATATTGATTTCGGTCTTTCGAACTTCCAATTGCAAGTCCTTCTCGCGGGCGATGTATCGCTCCTCCGCGGACTTTCGAATTTCTTCAACGCGTTCAAATGGCCTTCGAAATCCTCCTCGCGATCGCAGTGTCGCGACCGCTGGATCACCCGCCATCCGCTCAAGCAATCCGATGACGAGAGGACCGTTGTCCGAGAACGCCTGCTTCATTCCCGACTGACGATCGTCCCTCACCCAGGTTTCATCGGCGAGGAGATCCGCATCGGCGATGATCACAATGTTTGCCTCCCCGATGGTGGGACCGAACGCGCTTCCGATGGGGCCAGTGATTTTCGCGGCGAGTGTGCGGATCACGCCGTCGGGCTTGCAATCGCGTAGCAACTGTTCGGCATCGCCAAAGTATCCGAGCTTCAACGTCTGGATGAGCTGCGATCGATTGCTCGAAAAGATGAGTGGCTCAATTCGAGGTGCGATACCGGCGGCGACATCTTTCGCGCGTTGAATCTCCCCGACACTCTTAAGGTTGATGGCCTCAAAGCCACCAGTCACAGGGTCCTCTTGATTGAGCGCTGCTCTTTTCAGACTGAGCCAAGCGAGATAATTCAGTTCTCGCATTGTTCCGCCGGGAGCTGGAGTCTGAATGAGCGTGGTGTAGTTCAAGTCGCCAACGGTCATTTCGCGCGGGATGTCGAGCCCCCAAGCGCTCAGCAACGGAAAGTCGTAGACCGTCGCTGGCACCTTCGCACCCATCACACGCGAATCTGGATGCTGATCCGTTTCTGCGAATGGATCCGCCAGAACGACGAGCGGTCGACCACCAACCGCCCATGCGTCGATTGATCGCAGCATCGACTCGGAGAGCTTTCGAGGTTGCACGAGCAGGAGCGCGCCGATCGAGTCAGGAAGTTTCGCTGCATCCGCTGGAATCTCGACGAGATCGAAGAGTTCGCGCATCTGTTCGATCACAAATGGAGCTTTTCGGGGCTGACCACTCGAACCATCCACCAGCACAGTCGCCGGTTGGAGTGGCACGCAAGAGAGCAATCCAATTCTCGGCTTCGACGATCGTCCGACGGTCGCGATCGCCTTCGAGACTTCGTACTCGATGAACGAATCTCGACCAGGCGAGAAGATGGAAATGGACTTCGTCCGCCCGGTCGGTCCAATGGCCACCAACCCCAGAATCGCCGTCGCACCACTGTTGTTCACTGGCTGGACGACCAGTCCCGCAGCGCGCGCATCGTCTTCGCTCTCGCTGAATGGTTGCGGATTGACGATGCGAAGTTCGAGCTTCCCGTCGGAGAGATCGACGAGTTCTTCGAGGTACTCCTCGACGCGCTGCGCATGCGATCGGAGCTCTGGCATATCTGCAATCGACTCGCGCGAAACGTAGAGATCGATCCTTACTGGCTCGTCGAGCGTCTTGAGTATCGCACGGGTACCAGGCGAGAAACTGTAAAGACCTTCCTTCGTGAAATCGATACGCCATCCGATCAAACCGAATGCCGCAGCTGCGTTCAATACGACCAGTCCAATCAGGATCAACAGGATCCCACCAATGCTTCCCGATCGTCTTGCACGACGACTCATCGAGATCCCCTCCAATCAAGCACCATCGCGTTGATCCACAAGAACGCAATGATCACCGACAGCGGATAGAGCAAATCACGTGCATCAAAGACGCCACGAGTCAGCGCGTTGAAATGCACAATCGCACTCATGGAGGCGACAGCCTCGATCACGGTCTTTGGCGCCCACTGCGAGAAGAAATCGAGGACGACCGGAAATCCCGTCAGGAGCAATACGAAGCATGCAGCGACTCCAAGGACAAATGCCACAACCGAATTTCGAGTGCAAGCGGAGATGCAAGTGCTCACCGACAGCATCGTCGCGAAGAGGAGCGCCGATGCGAGATACCCCGCGAAGATGACTCCATGATCGGGGTTCCCGAGCCATGAAACCGTGATCCACAAGGGCGTCGTAAGTGCAAGCGAGACACATGCGAAGGCCAACGCGGCGAGAAACTTCCCCAACACCATGTCGCGCGTCGTGAGGGGAAGTGTCATGAGGAGTTCGATCGAACCGCTCCGCCTCTCATCACTCCACAGTCGCATTCCGAGCGCGGGCATAAAGAACAACCCAAGCCATGGTTGCCACTGAAAAAAAGCGCGCAAATCCGCTTGACCACGCGCATACAACCCTCCCGCTTGGAAAGCCAGCAGTGCCGCCATCGCGACAAACATCACCAAAAAGACGGCGGCGATCGGAGTCGAAAAGTACGCGAAGAATTCTCGTCGAAAGACACTCGCTGTACGCAAGAGCGCAGACGGCGTCGCGGGAGGACCTTCGTTCACGATCGCCCTCGGATCTGTTTCGTCGCGTGGCGATCCTTCGATGAATCTTTGCCCGCTGTCAGAGTTCGGAAAATGTGGTCGAGTCTGTTGTGGACGATGTGCGCCGGCACTCTCGCATCGAGTTCCTTCGGCGTTCCATCAAAGACAGTCCTCCCTCGGTGAAGGATGACCGCACGTGTGCAAACCGCCTCGACCTCTTCGAGGATATGGGTCGAGAGAATGATCGCACGATCCCTACCCAGATCGCGCACGAGCTGGCGCACTTCAAATTTCTGGTTCGGATCGAGACCGTCCGTCGGTTCATCAAGTATCAGCACTGGTGGATCGTGCAAGAGCGCTTGCGCGATGCCGGTCCGCCGCTTGTATCCCTTTGAAAGCGTTTCGATTCGCTGACCGCGACAGGGTTCCAAGTGAACGCGTTCGACAGCGCGGTCGACTCGACGCGACACTTCCGCGCCTCGGTATCCACGCGCCCGGGCTGAAAAAGCGAGAAAGTCCTCGACACGCATCTCCGAGTACGCGGGGGCACCCTCTGGGAGGTATCCAAAGTTGCGCTTGGCGCCCAGAGGATCTGTCGCGAGGTCGACCCCAGCGATCTTGATCGTCCCCTCGTCTGGATCCAAGAATCCTGTCAGCATCCGCATGGTTGTCGATTTTCCTGCCCCGTTTGGACCGAGAAATCCGAGCACTTCCCCGCGAACAACTGCGAGGTCGATTCCCCGAACCGCTTCGAGCGAACCGAAACTCTTGCGGAGTCCAATCGCTTCGATCAGCGTCGATGATGCATCCACGATGTTGTTTTACCACGCAGCGAGCACGAGCGCGAGGTCGACTCCGTCGACCAACTGATCGTCATTGATGTCCGCCTGCCCGTTCGAAGTACCCCAGGCGCTGAGAACGATCGCGAGATCAATTCCATCGACGCGGCCATCGTTATTGACATCCGCCGGATTCGCCGGTGGTGGCGAGTACATAACGATCAACTGCGGATTGTTCGCGCCGGATTCCTTCGCATCGAATCGCTTCACCGATTGCAACGTCACTTCGTTTCCGAGGACGCCCCATCCAAAGTTCGACTGCGGTTGGTCGATCCATGATTGAACATCAGCGACCAACTGAGTCGTCGAGCCCCATGTGTACCAACCAACTCCGCCAATACTTTTCGAGGCACTGACGGTTGTGCTGAACGAACCACCAGGAGTCGGCCACGGCTGGCTTGGATAAAACCGATTCCACCAAGTCGCGTCATTGGTCTGCGCCGGCGCACCTCCGCCACCGAATGCGAACGAGGCGCCTTCGCCCCACGAGAGGAGCGACTTCTGGAGATTGACTGTCTGGGTACCGGTTTGCGAAGCGCTCATATAGAGCTTCAGTTGCACACTCGTCACGGTCGATCCAGCGGGGATCGAAGAAAAATTGAACTGCATCAACCCTCTTCGCAGGGTGCTATTGCCTTGAGTCCCAACACGCCCCGAATAAATGCTGTACGCGGCGCCAAGCGCGAGCTCGGGCAACTGGTCAGAAATGAGCGTCGCGTCCTTCACGGAACCGAGGGTCACGGTCACCGCGAGTGCGTTCGCACCGATCAACCCGCCGGCGAGTGAAGCGATGAAAATCCAACGGAGCCGCGATTTCCCGTCAGCGACATGGCTTATGCCGAACTTCGTCATCCAGTCCACCCCGAAAAGAGTGCCGTGAGATCGGTGCCGTCAACGACGCCATCAAAGTTGAGATCGCCCCCGCCACTTCCACCCCAGTTGCTCAGAATCGCTGCGAGATCGATCGCGCTCACCCTGCCATCACCGTTGATGTCCGATGTGAACGTCTGTCGCTCAGTCACAATCACCCAGACGGACTTCTCGAGAAACGACCCATCCAAGTCCGTACCGCGCAGGGTGATCGTGTGCGTGCCCGGGTTGAGTGCCGATGTGAAAATCTGACGGCCAGTCCCGATCGGTCCGGCGAGTGACGAGGTCCACGTGAAGCCACTCTCTGGCAAGTACTGATCTTCGAGATCCCATCCCGATCCATGCAGGAGGATTGAAGCGCCGTCTGGATAGGAACCAGTGGTGTTTGGAGAAATCAGATGAATGTCTGGATTATTGCTCCCCCAGAACGTCGACCAATCCGCGCTTCCCGCGACCGCTCCCTCGTCCGCATTCTTACCAACGAAAACTCCCAATGCCGCCGGCATTTCTGCGTCGACCACATTCAGTCCGTCGGTCACGCGAAGCTTGACGATTCCCAGCCCGCTCGGCGCGACCGGGATGTCGGAGAGGGAAAGCTTGATCGACGATCTCGTCTCGTTCACAGTGATCGCAGACCACGACGCTCCGCCGTCGCGGCTGTATAAAACGTCCGCGGACAACGAGTCATCGTCCTGATCGCTCGCTCCCCAGAAGATTTCGACAAATGGAGCGACTTCTTGCGCGTCGGAATCGATCATGTGATGGGCGACACCCGCTCCGTCGACGATTCTGCTTCCAAGACTCGCAATGATCGGACTCGACGGAGTGCGCGTTCGAGTCGCCAACAATCGTCCGCTCTTCATTTCACGCATTTCGATCCGGGCGGGGGCGATGCCTCGCACACTCGCGGGAATGAGAACCGAAACTGGAGTACTTTCGTGAAGCTCTGGCTTGCCTTTCGTGCACAATGCACAGGACTCTCGAGTTGTTCCCGATCGCCACCGGAGACTTGACAGCAAATCACCTTCAGCGCCGAATGATTGCACAAGCAGATCTCCGTTTCGATCATCGGCGGTCGGTGCGGCGAGGTCGATCTGATTGACTGGGAAGAAGTCGATGCGACCGACTTCGTGTTGGTATGCGCCGCTCAACTGGAGGACTCGCTGCGCATCGGAGGCTGGATCTTCGCCACCACCAGGAGGCGCGAACGCACTGCACTGCGAGCGCGTGTCCGAGAGACAGTCGTTGTAGGTGCCAGTGTCGACCCAAGCTTGATTGGTCAAGAGCCCCGCGACCATCACATCGCTCTGAGTCGTCGCGTGCGTCTGTGCGAGAGAGAGCGGGCTGACAAGGTGGTGTTCGACATCGAATCCAATGAATCCGATTGTGGAACTGGTGTGACTCCTCCCCCAGCAGTGGCCAATCTCGTGTCCAAATGTGCGTTGAAATCGAGACGCCTCTGAGTTGCCGAACGCCACATCGCCAGGGATCCCGATCGCCTGACCATTGCCACTGAAGGGATTCCCCAACAGCCAGCCGTAAACAAACTCGGGTCGTGCGTATCCAGCAGCGGGAATCTGCGTCAGTCGAATGGTCTGGAGCGCCGCGAGCAATGCGCTGCTCTGCGAATTGATATCCGACGAAAATGTGTACGGTCCGAGTGGAGATCGGTGATAGTTCATTTCGGCCATCGCATAGATGCCACGCATGAATGCATCGCCGACTCCTGGCTCGATCGTCGCGGCAACCGGTTGCCCGCCACCGGGGGCGTAATTGATCGATACATATGCGACATCAAGCACCTTGCGACAGGCGAAAACCTTGTTATTGATCGCAAAGCTATTGTTGGATTCGTCGGATTCGATCACTCGATTGAGCGGATCGACCACGACTTGGAAGTCAACATCCGCGCTGACAGGAGCGACGATTTTGAAATTGAGCGTGTCGTTCACATTGATCGAGTTGGGAGCGATCGGCGCGGTGATCGGTCCATTGTGTGAAAAGATCGGTGATCCCGAAACTTGCACTCCGCCGACATACATGCGAAGGACTGCGTCAACATTCGGCTGGGCTGTCGTTTGACCTGTGATCCGGACTTTGACTCGCACCATCGTCGGTCGTCCACCGACGAGCGTCGTCGTGCCGAACTGCTCGCCTTGGGTCAATTCGACGCTGAGAACTGCCAAATCGACTGCGCAAGCGCCCGTCACAATTGTCGACGCGAGCGCCACTGCGCAAGCCTTCGTCCAAAGCTCAGGAAAAGCGTAGATCTTCATGGTGTTATTCATTTCTCGCTTCATCATTCAAAGACTAACTCAATCCTCAATAGTTAACCCCAGTTCCCCAAGAGAGTAGCCAAGTCATTGCCGTCGACTACCCCAGAGTGATCAATATCCGCACTCCCAGGACCGCCCCACTGCGCAAGCAGAATGGCAAGATCGGTTGCGTCTACGACACCATCGCCGTTGATGTCGCCCGGTTGTGATTGATCGCCGACCGTCACCGCGATCGAGAGGCTCAAAGATCCATCTCCTTCGCCTGGGATGTCTTCATCACTCGTCAAGAGGGTTGCATTGATGGTTGTGAGCCCGATTGGCAATCCAACTGGATTGAGGCGCAGATGCAGAAGCCCCGGGGTTCCGGCGACAGACATCGGCAATCCCCCCACCCGCGAGAGCGCGGAACCAGCAGGGAACGAGATGAAGTCCGCATCGAGTTTCGATTGCAACGACTGCCAGCCATAGTTGTGAAGCGGCACATCGAAGTTCACTGGAGAGCTACCGGTCGCAATCGAAAGTGGCACCGTGATGCTCGTCACGAGTGAGGTCGACTGCCACGAAGGCTTCGCACGTGAGAGGACGACACACGAAGTTGGCAATACGATCGCGCCGTTTTGAACGGCCTCCGATGAACTCGTTACCTGCGCCTCGACCTCGAGCACTCCAATCGTCCCGGTGTTGACCGAAAACACCGCATTTGCCACCGCAGGTGCGAGAGGCGCGATGCCCGAGGAAGCACCACCAATCAGTCCGGCGACTCCTGAGACGGTGTAATCCAGTTCGTCGGATCCAATGTTGGTGGCGACCACTACCACATTCTGCACAGCGACGGTCGCCGTGAGATTCGCGCCTTGAATCACACGGGGTGCAATCGCCCCAATCGTCGCTGCCATCACCGCTGGAACTTGATAGTCGACGAGCACGGGGATGTGATCTGACGCGTTGAACAGTGCACTCGCGAGCGCATTCGATCGCGATCGTTCCAACGGGTAATAGGTGTTCGCGCCTGTATTGATCGCGATGTTGTAGTGATTCCCATCGTTTCCGAGTGATCGATAGGTCGACGCGATCACGCTCAAACCTTCGCCGTCGGACAACTGGTCGGTCATGAGATGGAAATCGAATCGATCATCCATACCGCCTCCAACAAGAGCTCCCGACGCAAGCCGTGGACTCTGCGTGTGCTTCCACGCATTGGACGAACCCGACCACGAGCCAGTACCGAGTGCATCGTTGCCGCGACCGTTTCCCGCCGCGAGAAAGGCGAGGTAGGCACTTTCGGTGTTGACATAGATGTTGAAGTCGCCGACATAGATCGCGCGAACTCCTGCCCCGATCGAATTGGCGTTCAGGCGGATCGCCAATGCTCCAGTTTCGCGATCGTCCTCGAAACCGAGCGAGGCTTTCAGATGCGCGCTGTAAACGTAAAGAGAAGCCGCGCTTGACGAGTATCCATTCAGCTTGAAGCGCCAGCGATCGGCGTTGCGACCCGCGCCAGTGAAGATGTCCACATGGGCGCTCGCCGTCTCGGAAACGGTCTGCACACGATAAAACGCACACTGAGCACCGGCGGAGGCGTCCTCACCGGAAGACGTGGTGAATGTTGCTCGCGCATAGGTCGTGCCGACAGGGGCGGCCGAGTTGACCGCGGTTTGCAGTGTCCCGACGGTTGCAGAAGTGACCTCTTGAAAGAGCAAGATATCGACTGGTTTCGCCCACCCGGTCTTGTTATCGGAATGAGCGGCCACGATGACTGATTGGATGGCACCCGCATCACCACCGAAGTGGGCGCAGTTGTAATTCATCACTCTCACCTGCCCGAATGCGGGAAGGGAGAGACAGCCAACGGCGATTGCCGTGGAAATCGATGGGTCGAATCTCACGTTCAGAACATAGCCCGAAAACTCTGCCTGGAGGCACTTTCTTTAGAATTCGACTACAAATATCCTTCCCAAAATGGAGAAACAGATGAAGACAACGTTCGCATCGATTCTTGCCATCACCCTCGCCGCCACCACAGTTGTTTCTGCGCAGGCACAGCAACTCAACCCAGAGATCTTCACCCTTGAAAACGGTATGAAATTTCTGTTGATTCCACGCACGGATGAACCAAACATCATCGCGGCTGGATGGCTGGCAAAGGTCGGGAGTGTCAATGAGCGCCCGGGAATCACTGGGATCTCGCACTTCTTTGAGCACATGATGTTCAAAGGAACAAACTCGATCGGAACCGCCGACCCAAAGAAGGATGCGCAATTCCGAGATGCACAGAAAGCTCTGCGCGACGCGATGAATCGATACGTGTGGACGATCCAATACGAGCGGTACTTCCTGGGAGAAATCAACGACCCATGGAATCCCGTCAACGACACTCCTGAACTCGCCAAAATGCGAGCAGACCTCAAGACCTCAATGGATAGCCAGCAAGGTCGCGTGAACACGACCGCGCTCTCGGCACTCAAGAGTGAACTCGGAAAGATCGATCGTAAGACCACCGAGGGAGCAACGAATGCAAGCGCCATCGACGCCAAAATCGCCGCCCTTGAAGCGTCCCAGAAGCAAATCGGTTCGATCATCAAGGACGAATTCGACCAGGTCTATACCAAGGGTGGTGGGAGCAGGATGAATGCGTTCACTTCGAACGACCTGACCTTTTACTTCATCACTGTGCCGAGCAACAAGTTCGAACTCTGGTGTTGGATGGAGAGCGATCGACTGAACGACAGCGTCTTTCGAGAGTTCTATAGCGAACGTGATGTCGTCCACGAAGAACGCAGATTGCGCACCGAGAGCACTCCCACTGGCGCCTTCCAAGAGCAGTTTGACGCGATGTTCTGGATGTCGAGCGGATACTCATGGCCCGTCATCGGCTGGACGAGCGATCTGAATTCGTACACGATGGATGAGGCGCAGAAGTATTGGAATATTTACTACCGACCAAACAATTTGGTCGGAATCATCGTCGGAGATTTTAATCCAGCTGAGATCAAGCCACAGATCGAGTCCTATTTCTCCCGTCTGCAGCCAGGCACCGTCACTCCGCCATCCGTCATCACGCTCGAAGCGAAGCAAATGGCGGAGCAACGCATGAATGCACAAGCGGACTGCCAGCCTCAAGTCGAGGTTCGGTATCACACGGTGCCTTTCCGGCATGCGGATTCGTACGCGCTCGACATGATGTCGCAGATCCTCAATGGACGCACCGGGCGCCTGTACAAGTCGATGGTCGAAGGAAGTCAGATCGCCAGCGGCACATCGGCTCAGCAGGACAGTCGCCACTACGCGGGATACTTCGCGTTCAGCGCTGAGACCAAGGGCGATGGAACGCCCGCGCAGCTCGAAGAGGGTTGGTACACCCAGCTTCAGAAGCTTCAGGACGAACTCGTCACCGATAATGAATTGCAGAAGGTGAAGAACCAGGTCGCTGCGGACTCCTATCGAAATCTCCAAGCGAATTTCCGACTGATGATCGGCATCGCCTACTCCGAGGCGCTCGGCGGCTGGGAGGAAATCAACGAAAGTCCAAAGAAGCTTCAAGCGGTGACCGCACAGGACATTCAACGAGTCGCGCGCAAGTACTTCGACTCTTCAAACAGGTCGGTGGCGACGTTTCTTCGCAAGGGTGGCGCGTCAAGCGGAGTCGCCGATGATCCAGATATCGCCAAGTTGCCGGCGCCAATGCAGGCACGTGCACGACAGATGGTCGCGCAGTTGATGCAAGAGAAGGATGCCGAACTTCTGAAGGCGAATATCAACCAGATGATGGCAGGAGCCGCTCAGATTCCACCTCAGGCGAAACCGATGGTGGACTTCATGATGAAGAAAATGCAAGAGAGAATTACCCAACTTGAATCAACAGGAGGTGCCAAGTGAATTCGATCAAAACGACCTTGTTCTTCATTTCGACAACCGCGATCCTTGCGACCACGCTTGGATTTACGACAAACGCCGGAACCAATGCCGGACCGAGCAACGGAACAATTCCGCCACGCCCAGAGACAATCACCTTTCCGCCCCTGAAGTTCGTGGCTCCAAGTGCGAGCGACTACCGGACGACACTTTCCGATGGAACGACTGTCTACATGCTTCCCACCCACGAATTCCCATTGATCAACTTGTCGATCAGCTGTATGGGCGGCAACAACCTCGACCCAGCGAATCTGGCTGGACTCGCAGGAATGACGACATCGATGATGCGACGAGGCGGAACAGCCACGATGAGCGCCGACCAAGTCGATGAACGACTTGAGTTCATGGCGACCAACCTCGCAGTCCGAGGAAGCGAGTGGATCAGCACCGCCTCGGTCGATTGCTTGAAGACAAATTTCGACGAGAGCCTGGCGATCCTGATCGACATTCTGAAGAATCCCGCATTCGATGAGGCGAAGTTCAAGATCGCCAAGGGTGACGCGCTCGAATCACTCAAGCAACGCAACGATGATGCTGGATCGATCAGTGGTCGCGAGTGGGGATATCTCGTCTACGGCGAAGACCACTTCGAGTCGCGACAACCGACCGGCGCAAGCATCGAAGCAATCACCCAAAGCGACATGAAGAACATGTCAGGGCAGATTTTTCATCCAGGAAACATGATCATTTCGGTCTCTGGAGATTTCGACCCGAAGACGATGCCAGCGACGCTCGAAAAGGCGCTCGCAGGCTGGGCGACGGGTCCGAAGAACTCATCCCCGACTCCGCCGACACACCAGATGAAACCTGGCGTGTACTTCGTCGAGAAAGACATTCCACAAGGGAAAGTCACGATTGGACTTCGTTCGATCCAACGAGAGAATCCCGACTTCTACGCCTATACGCTGATGAACGAGATTCTCGGTGGTGGCGGATTCTCGAGTCGCATCATGCAACGCGTTCGAAGCGACGAAGGACTGGCCTATAGCGCGGGGTCCGGCTTTGGAGCTGGTCCGTTTTATCCAGGAGTCTTTCGGTCTGCATTCGAAAGCAAGAGCCCGACGGTCGCGTTGGCGGCGAAGCTCATCTTCGAAGAGTTCGATCGAATGCGAAACACGCTCGTGAAGCCCGAAGAGCTTGAAGTCTCGAAGAACTCGTTCGTTGAGACATTTCCTTCGACCTTTGCTTCCAAGCCGAGAATGCTCGGCGTTTTCGTCAGCGACGAGTGGACCAACCGACCAGCGGGATATTGGGAGAACTACCGAGACAAGATCCGTGCGGTCACCGCCGAGCAGATCCAGGCTGTGGCGCAGAAGTACCTCGTCCCCTCTCAGATGACGATTCTCGTCGTCGGGAACTGGGCTGACATTGCAAAGGGCGACTTGGCTGGTCGCGCGACGATGAAGCAGTTCGAGGCTCAGTTCGGAGCGCCGATCCAATTGCCGATGCGCGATCCGATCACGCTCCAACCGCGGCCTGCTTCGTCGGGCGGTTAAGCGAGAGCCTCCGACCGAATCAGCGTCGGCCGAGTACCCATCGCAGTTCGGGCATTCGGAGTGCCATCGACATTGCGAAGACGACTCCACCACCGAGCGCAACAAACGCGAGGAGAGAGCAAGCCGTGCCGATCCAACTCGAACTTGATGGCGTGAAGTACATCGCAAGCGCGATCGTCGATCCCATCACGACCGACACGACTGCCGTCCGCCACCATCCACCGAGGACTTCGCCAGTCAGAAGCGGACCGACTCTGCGCGCGAGCAATCGCTGCAGAATGAACATCTGAACGATTGAGCAAAACGCTGTCGACAGGGCAAGCCCCGCGGTATTGAGTGGCGTCCAAATCAGCGTGACGTTGAGAGCGAAATTGAGCGCGACCATACTGACGGCGACGATGACTGGGGTCATCGACTCGCCACGCGCGTAGAAAGCGCGAGTGAGAAGTTGATTCGCGCTGTACGCCCAGATCGCAGGGGCGAAGGCGAGCAAGATCGACGCCACACGCGCGGTGTCGTCGGCCGAAAACGATTCGCCTTGAAAGACGGTCGCTGTCAGCGGAACTCGAAGCATCATCAATCCGACACTTGCGGGAAGACCGATGAACACCGCCAATCGGAGTGCGCGTGAGATCGATGCGCAAAAAGCGACAGGATCCTTTGCCTCGCGCGAGAGTTGCGGAAAGATCGCTGTCGCGATCGAAATGCCGAAGACCCCAAGGGGAAACTCGTACAACCGCTGCGCAAACGAAAGGGACGCCATCGACCCTTCCTGCAAGGGATACGCGATGCCGAAAATCGTTGGCCCCACAAGCGTCGGGTAGCTAGCGATCAACCCGTCGACAAATGTGTTGACTTGAAGAACTCCCAAGCCAATCGCCATGGGAACCGCCTGATAGATGACCTGCTTCAATCGACGACGCGATTCGGCGCAGATCACGCCACCGCGAATATCCAATCCTCGCAGCGACCACGCGCTCCACATCCACTGCAGAACACCAGCGACGACCACGCTCGCCCCGACCACCATAATGTGAACATACGGATCGATTTCCTGAAATCCTGCCTTGCGCATCACCGATGGCGCGAGCCCAACACTGGCCAGAACAATCATGACGTTCAAGATGATCGGTGCCGCGGCGGTTGGTCCGAATCGATGATGAACTTGAAGGATTGCGCCGATGAGCGCGACAAGGCAGATCATCGGCATATACGGAAGCAGGATGGCAACGAGACGAGCTGAGAGGATCGCCGAATCCTCCCCCCCAGTCGGCCAAACTAACCAGAGGATGAACTCGCCCAGAAGACAGACTGCACCGAGGAAGACTGCAACTCGCGAGAGAACCATTCGTGCAAGCGCCTTGGCAATCTCTGGATCGCGTTCCTGGATCTGCGCGTAGACGGGTAGGAAGCTTGATGTCAATGCACCCTCGCCGAAGAGCCTCCGAAAGAGGTTCGGAACCATGAACGCGAAGGAGAATGCGTCTGTCACGACCCCGACACCGAAGACACGGCTCATCGCGGCGTCCCGCGCCAACCCGGTGATTCGACTGAGAAATGTCAAGAACGATACGGTGCGCGCGTGGAACTCAAAGCTTCGAGCCATGGGATATCGTCCGCGGGAAGCGGGTAGATTTCTCCCATCGGCTAAATGCGACCTTCAACACCAATCATCGCGATGCACCTTTTGATTGTCCTCTCGGCGATCTGCCAAGTCGGGTGTGGCGGTACGCCACCCATGATTCTCGAGAGCGATGTCCCGAATGTCGTCGGCTTCGAGCCACTGGTGACACGAGATATCCAACACGATGGCGCAACGCTGACATCCGTCGAAGTGATCTACCGCGGCGATGTCTCGGATACGACGCGGAATGTCGATTCCACTCAGGCAATGTTCATCGACTCGGGTTGGTCCTTGGTCTCTCGGCAAGCCCGTGGCAAGACCACCGTCTTGAACTTCGCAAAGGATTCGAGGACCGCGAGAGTCGAGGTTGCGCTCAATCAGATCGATCCGATGATGAGTCCTGCGATCCTGCGTTTGCAGCTCGCCTCGGCGCTCGCGCCGGGCAATACGCCTGCCCCGGCGAACGCGCGCGAACCGAGTGCTGCGAGTAGCCCAAATTCCCCAGCGGTCATGCCCGAAGGTTTCGCCCCGCCCCCCAATCACTGACGCTCCTGCCCCTTTCGGGGTCTGTCACAGTCGCGGGTCGCGATCCACAACTCTCAAGAGCCAACGCGCGCGAACTCTCGTCCGCACTCGGGGCAGATCCCGACACTTCGAGTCGTTGCGATCCCTCGGAGGTCGTGAGCGCACGCGACGCACTGGACACCTTCCAGTTCCCGTACTCGGAAGTTTGCCGCGAGGATCGAACGAACGACGATCGCGACTGCGGCCACGGCGAATGCATATGAAAACAGGTCGCGCATGTCGGGTGTCGGCAATCGAAGGTCGCCGGTACTGGCACGGTAGCGCGACATGAGGACGACGAGGACTCCCACTCCGCCCAGAGTCACAAGTGCGATCGTGCCCCCGCGAAGCGCTCCCACGATCGACGCACGCCTGCAAACTTCGGTGCCACGATCGTCGACCACTGCGGGACGAACCCACTGAGCGAATCGCCACTTCGTTGCGCAGGAAGCGCACGACCCTTCGGAATCACCACCGCCACTCTCAATCGTCGCGCCACAGCCGAAGCACGCATGCGCGCGCGTCAGGCGCCCGACGGCGGCGCGAATGGCAGATCTCCATGACCACGCGATACCGACTGCGCAGAAAAACATACCCCCAAGAAACGCGGTGTGCCACGGTCGCTGATCAAGAAGCAACGTCGTGCTGATCGCAACGGTTGCGGGCACTCCAACGAGCACTCCGAGTGCTGCTGCTACTGCAAGCGCCGCCCATGTAAAGGGACGCCCAAACATTTCGCGATCGGCGGCGTCGTCGAGATCACAGCGCATCCGTGCAACCGCCGACTTGGGTCGAGATGGGCGAACGATGAGCAGTGTCGCGCACACGACTCCGACGAGATCCGCGATCCAATCGTCGATCGATGTGTGTCGATGGACCCACGGCAGCATTTGCGTCGCTTCGTCAAAGGCTGAGTACGCAATCATCGCGATCCCGACGATCAGACCGCTCCGAATCCATCGAGTCCGCCAAAGCAGGAATGTCAGCACTCCGAATGTCAACGCGTGGAGCAACTTATCGCTCGGCGCTTCTGGACCGAAGACCAGTCGAGGCCAGTGGGTTGCGACGAGGGCAATCGCGAACGCGATCACCGCCAGAATTCTCCAGCATTTGATTCCTCCCGCGCCGAGCGTGGGTCGCAAACGAACACTTTCGCGAGAGCCCATCCCGCCTCCAAACCGACCATTCGACTCGATCACGATGTGGCAATTCCTGCCGATGTGTGCTCTGACTCTCGCGATTCGAGTGGCTTCCACCGCCGACGAATTGCTTCTGCGAGCGCTCGATAATCCGCTGCTCCCGCGCAAGTCGGCGCATAGTCGAAAATCGTCTGGCCAAAGCTGGGCGCTTCCGCCAACTTGATGTTCCGTCGCACTGCGGGTCGCAGGACCTCGGCATTCTGCCATGGGAGTTCGCTCCCGCGATACTTCGCGAAGTAGCTGTCCATCTCCTCAACGACCGCCTTCCCGTGACTCGATTGGGATTCGTGCATGCACAGGAGCACTCCCGCCACAGTCAAGCGCGGATTGAGCGCACGTTGCACGAGCAATACGGTTTCGAGCAGTTTCTCAAGACCACGAAGCGCCAGGTACTGCGCCTGAGTCGGCACGATGACTTCATCGGCGATGGTGAGCGCATTCACCGTCAACACACCAAGGCTCGGCGGACAGTCGAGCAACACAACATCGAACGATGACATGACCGGCGCCAATCGCTCCGCGAGGATGTGCTGCATATTCGGTTGCAGCGCAAGCTCGCCCTCGACGAGCGCGAGTTCAGTATCGCTTGGGATAAACCAAAGATTCTCTCTCGCAACACGAATCATCTCGCTTGAAGCAAGGTCCGGGTTCATGAATAGATCGCGCACCGTCGGTTGATCGGCGGCTGGCTCGTGCCCGAAGTGAAGTGAAAGATTCGACTGTGGGTCGAGATCAACAACAAGCGTTCTCAATCCAGCCAGAGCGAATGCCGCTCCGAGATTCGCCGTCGATGTGGTCTTTCCAACACCACCCTTCTGATTCAGCAACGCGATAACTCGGGTATGTTCCATTCCAGTGGTCGAAGGAGCCGGGAGTTCATCAACCTGCACCACCGATCGAGGCGAATCACCCGGATTCTTCGATGGCCCAGTGGCGTTTTCTCTCTTCATGGTGCGAGTGTAACGCTCTCGAGGTCCCAGCTCGATAATTCAAGAGGGATTCCCTTCGCATCCGCTGCGATTCCCAGTGGCGCCAATCCAGCGAATTGTCGACGCGCGAATTCCGGAGGAGCATCAGATCCTGATCCATTGACGACTCGCGAAATCGACAACCCCAAGTGACCCACACGTCCATCGGATCCGGAGACCCATCTTTCGGGTAATGGAAAGCGAACGCGCCATCGGTCGCTCGATCGATGCACGCTAGCGGATCCCTTGGTCGAGGGATCGTCTGTTTCGACAGTGCCATCACGAGAGACCTTGATGAAATGCGATGAGCCGCCCTCCACGACGAGTGCGATTTGGTCGGTGATTGGATTCGCGCCAACTGGAAATCGACATTGCACGAGAACTTCCCATCCCGATGGACGACGACGAATCCCCGCACTCGTCGACCATGCTTCGGGGGGCGACTTCAGCGATCCGGCTCGCATCTCGTGCAAATTGGCAATTGGAAGAAATGTTCCAAATCCCAGCCCAGGAGGTCGAATCGGCACTCGCCCCGAGCCGACCGGAATCGCGAGAACATTGGTTCCATGTTCCAAGGTCAAGATCGGTTGCGCACGTGCCTGCGCCTCGATCGCCGTACGAGCTTGGCTCGGATTCGAAAGATTCGCGGGAGGAAGTAGGGATGTCAATCCCTGTTCATGCATGGCGATCGAGAGTGAATCGTCAATCGCCACGGTGTCCGGTTCGGGTTGCCGAGTCCTCGGAACGAGGTAAGTCTGAAATGACTCGGGACCGATCTCCGTCAGCAGACTTGGATCCCGTTGATCAGGCCATCGAAATCTCAAGGAGTGAGGCTCTGCCCGCGGATTCGCAACCCCGATCACGACCCCATCACCCTCATCCCGCTCAACCCAGCATAGAAGTGGCGAACGATTTTCGAGCCACAACTTCGCACTCTCGACGATCACAATTCCATCGGTCCCAGGAGCGAGCAAGGCGCGAAGCAACGCATCGAGATCGTCTTCATCGGTCTTCCACGCCGCCATCGTGACGGCGGAGGTCCCGATCACTCCATGCGCGCGACCTACGAGGTCTCCAAGAACTCGGTTGGATGTCGCTCGATCATTCTCCTCTAAGCGAGCGATTGCGCCCGACCAAAGTCCCGCGCTCGCCCGTGCGAAGAGCGAATCGAGCTCGTCGCCTTCGGGTGTCGACGGAGCAGTACCCATGCGGTACGCCTGCAACACGGTGCGGAAGTACTCGCTGGGAGCAGTCGGATCTGGATTCTCCTCAGGTCGGAGCGACTGTTCCGAGCGACCGCCCGTGACTGAAGTCGTGAGCCCATCCATCCACATCGGCGTAATCCGCTGATCTCCAAGCATGAAGTCATCGTCTCCATCGATGGGTAGCTGCGCCAGCAAGACGATGTCATCATCTCCCTCGGCCTGTGTCGTCGCCGTCACTCGAAGCGGCGATGTCCACCCAGTCATTCCTTGTGAACGCACCTCCACTTTCGCGATCCGACCTGTCACGCGACGACCATCTCCAAGTCGAAGGTCGAGCGACAACGGCCACGGAACCTCGGGACTGCGCCGAGCGATCGGCAATAAGAGCACGCAACCGCGCACCGCGATCGGAGCATCGTTGGTCGCCGCGAATTCCTGCGCGCCAGGCAATCGCGCGAAGACATCTGCGTCGACGGATATCGGAATTCGAACCGGAGATTGCATTGGCGCATGCGCTAAATACAACGCGAAATGCACGACCGAGGCGAAAATGATCTCAACGAACGGCATCCGTCGCTACTGAACTGAGTTCTTCGCGCGCTGGAAGAGCCGAGAGAGCCTCTCTTGGCGATAGAAGAAATCGACGGTAAATCTCGGACGCGCTTCTGAACCATCGCCAACGAGGAACGATCGGTCGACTCCCTGCGGAAGTGTTCCCGCCCAAGCAGCAACATCGGGAGACTTCGATTCGAATTCGGCTGGCTTGGGAACCTCGATCGTGTCAGTCGCGAGGTCGCCTCGAGCCGTCCCTGCGCCGAATCCGGCCTCGTTGCCGACGACGAGTGGAGGTTCCGATCCCGTAGGAGACCGAACGATTCGATCGCGGTGAGATTCGTCTGCCGCACTCAGGGGTTGAACTTCGTCGTTGCGCTGTCGATCAATCGTCGTCGCGTTCGCCTTCGCCTGACTTTCATCTCGAATCTCCTGCTGCGACTGAATACTTCCCGCCGCAAGATCACTTCGTCTCACGATTGTCGACCAGTCTGGCTTCCCGATGTAGTAGCACGCACCCGCCGGCACCATCGCGTACTCCTTTCCCTTCTGACCGCGCGCGTACTCGCCCTCCTCAAATACGATGTAGAGCCCACCGTTGCCGCGATAAAACATGCCCGCCTTCCCGGGCACCGCGAAGACTCGATCGAATCCCTGTGGCAGAGCAAGTTCGTAGGGCATGCTTCGCCCTGGCATCGTGAGATCGCCTCGATCCGCGACCTTGGGCTCCACCGGATGATTCGACGATGTATCGACTTCCCGCGTCGATCGATCGAGCTCTCCAGGCAGTCGAGACTGGCCAACGGCGGCGCTTCCAATCGACCATGCGACAGCGCAGGCAACAAGGCACTTGGCTCGGATCGTGTGGCGACGCATCGGTTGCAGAATACGCTCGATCGAGCTGAATCCAACGCAGTCGGATCTGCGACGATCGCCGCGCCGAAACATCGCCAATCATGCCGAATCACAGCTACTCCGTGCGATCTTCTGGAACAAAGACGCTCGTGGTCGCGGCGGAGAGCCACTGATCGCCACGACTCGTTCGCACCACCAATCCTCGCGCGGGGTCGATCCGAAGCACCATTCCTTCGATCATGCCGTCAGGCGTTCGAAACGATGCGCAAGTTCCCACAAGCGCATCGCGTACGACGAACGCGCTTTCGATCGCCTCATCGGTCGCACCGAGCCAGTAGTCGAAGCGCATCAGCAATGCTCGAGCGACCTCGATTCGATCGACTTCGAATCCTTGAAGCGTGAGACTCGTCGCCCGCTCCGCAAGTTGCGCAGGAAAACCCCGCTGGGAACAGTTGATGCCGATTCCGATGGTCGTAACGCGATCGTGTCGCTCGATCAAGATTCCACCGACTTTTCGTTTCGCGATCATCACATCGTTGGGCCACTTCAGCTGTGTGATCGGCGCGTGACCAGACGATGCACGACAGACATCCTCGATCGCCTCCGCGGTGGCGACTGCCGACGAGAGGGCGAGGAGCTCCGACGAACCCGTCGCGACATTCATGCTGATGGCAAGGCCTGCATCCCCGGTATCGAGCCATGAACGACCAAGTCGCCCCCTCCCCGCAATCTGTCTCGCAGCGATAACAATCTCACCCGGACCGAGCGTGCGCGCGAAGTCCTGCGTCGAATCCGTTTCTTGTAAGACTGTGACTGACTTCCAATTCGTACAGCGGAGTATCGTCGACTGGAGCACCGTCGACCACTGCGAAACCGACCAGAGGCTCGGGCTTCGCGCAGTACTCATCTTCCGACTTGCTCTCGAATCATCGACGCGAGCGTCGCTCCCTCGTGGGACGAGAGTTGGCCTGCATTCCATTGAATGCCGAGTCCGGACCCATCGGCGTGCTTTGGAATGACATGGAAGTGGACATGTGGAACTGCCTGATGCGCCGGCTTCCCGTTGTTCTGGAGGATGTTGTACGAGGTCGCACCTGTCGCTGCGAGAATTGCACGGGCGACGCGAGGGAGCACCCGTCCGACTGCGGCCGCGCTCTCGTCACTCAGCTGATGCAGAAAATCGCACTCTTCGGTTGGAACCACTATCGCGTGCCC
Source organism: Singulisphaera sp. GP187 (assembly GCA_945868805.1). Classification (GTDB taxonomy): domain Bacteria; phylum Planctomycetota; class Phycisphaerae; order Phycisphaerales; family SM1A02; genus F1-60-MAGs104. The sequence goes on along the minus strand of CAMBMO010000007.1, from coordinate 35,112 downwards.
CTTCGAGACCGGAGCGATATCGAGAAACGCGATCACGCGATCGTCACGGTAGATCTCGTGACATGGAATCTCGCGTCGAATGATCCGGGAGAAAATGGATGGCATGGATGAACCTCCACGATGCGAGAGTGGATTGGTCAGGGAAAAACGCCGCGCAACTCGTAGACACGGCCGAGATGCTCGACTGCCGCTCCGTATGCCGCGGTGCGCCAGTCGCACTCGAATCGCAATCGCGCCAACTTCACTCTGCGAGTCGCGAGCACCATCGTCTGTTCGATCTGCCGGTCGAATTCGATCGATGACCACGGGATGTATGTGCGATTCTGCGTCCACTCGAGGAACGATCCGACGACGGCTCCAGCATTGCACAGAACGGATGGCATGACATCGACGCCCCGTTGGAAGAGAATGTCGTCGCTATCCGCGGTCCACGGCGCATGAGCGACTTCCGCGACCACCGGTGCCGCGACCCACTCGGCGCGTTGACGACTCATGATCTGTTCGCCCGCGGCGAGGATGAGTAGATCCACTGGCTCGCGAAAGAACGCTTCCTCATTGACCGCTCTCGTGCCTGAAACTCCGCTCAAGACTCCGTCGGTTTTCATCCGCTCCGAGACAGCTTCGGGCTCCATTGATGAGCTTGAGACGATGCCGCCTTGGCGATCGAGGACGCCGACCAGTTTCGCTCCCTCCGCGGTCAAGGCTCGCGCGATCTGCCCTCCCATAAGACCAAATCCGCAGACGGAAAAACGAAGCCCACTCAGTTTCATGTTGAAATCCGGCAGAATGTCGCGCAGCATGTGGATGAATCCAGTACTCATCGCGATGTCTCGACCGGACGCGCCGCCGATCTCGACAGGTTTCCCCGTCACGATTGGACGCATGCCCTGTCGCATCCGATCTGGAGTCATCTGCGCCGCGGTATCTGCGAACCATGCCATCACCTGACTATCCGCACCGACATCGGGACCCGGGATGTCGTAGTCCGGTCCGATGTGATGTGCGATCGACGCGGCGAAGCGTCGGACGACTCGCATGAGTTCATCCCGTGAGAGGACATGCGGATCACAGACGACTCCACCTGCAGCGCCACCGAATGGCAGTCGAAGAAGCGCGCACTTGATCATCATCAACATCGCCAACCCACCAAGATCGTCTCGCGACATCAGTGGCGCGAATCGCATGCCTCCCTTGAACGGACCGAGCGCATCGTTGTGTTGAATTCGGTATCCCGTGTACATCCGATAGTCGCCGTCATCCATCAGGACGGGGAAGTTGACGACGATCTCGTTCTTCGGTCGCGCGAGAATCATCTGGATGTCGTTGGGAATTCCGACAACCTCTGCGGCGGCGAGCATGCGCTGAATGACTTGGGAGTAAAGACTCCCTCCCGAACCGGAGATACCGAGCATTTCCATGATCGCGCTCTGATGGCGGACGGGATCTTGAGGGCCTGCTTTGTTCATTTGAGCATTTCTTCCGGGCACCGCTTCCGAGTAATGCTAGCGGGCGACCTTTGCCACTGGCGTCAGCCCATCGACAAATGTCACCCGACCCCACCACTGCGGAACATGCATGTCGATAATCCACTGCGGGGTCCAGACCCAGTTATCTTCTGGTTTTCCCGCAACTTTGGCGTAGGATTTCCCACTTTTCGTGAGCGTCCATTGCACGCGCGAGAAGTTGATGCGCCACTGGTCCCCCACATTCGGCGGGCACGCGATCGACTGGAATGTTGCACTCCCGTCCGAGTGTGGAATGGGCGCGAAGATCGACCACGGGAGCTCCATCTCGACAGACCAACTCTTATCGACATCCGACGAATCGTTTAGCGTTCCGTCGAGTGCGATCGCGAGGCGCATTCCCATTGCGTTCCACTCATGATTGGCCTTCGTGCCCGCGCGATACGTCTCTGGCAAATAGAGATCAAAGATCGTCCCAAGTGCATTTACTTCGATTTCGTAGTACTCGCGCGTATCGCCATCTGGATCGACAAAGATCTCAAAATCATTGTCCTGAAAGACGATCTCGTCGTGGGTCTTCAGCGTCGCCCAAAGGTCTGTCTCGGAAAGTTCGGCGAGTACAAACAGTGCCTCCTTGTTCCAGAGCATCTTGACGCGCGTGCGCTGGCGAGGCGTCGTGCGAGTAGATCCTTCGATGTCCGTGAAGTCTTCCGTCCACTGCGCGCAACTCCACGCCACATCATCGCCCCTTCCATCAAGAGTCGGCGCAATCGCGTAGTACGGCGCGTCGTACTGCCGCTGTGAATACAGCGGCGCAGTCGACAATGCCGGCTCCTGCGGCCGATACGGTGTCGGCGCGCGAGGCAACTCGGTCATCGAACACATGTGGACGCTCCCGATCGACTGACACCCCGCAGCGATGAGTGAAATCAACGCGATCAGATTGATCGTGGCCAATCGAATCATTTCATCGCCGCCTGAGCTGCGGCAAGCCGTGCCACCGGCACGCGGAACGGCGAACATGAAACATAATCAAGACCGCACGTCTGAAAGAAGCGGATCGACGCAGGATCGCCACCATGTTCACCGCACACTCCAAGCTTCAATCTCGGCTTGACTGCACGCCCCTTCTGGCACGCCATCGCCACAAGCGCCCCGACGCCATCGACATCAATCGACTGGAATGGGTCGGCTTCGAGAAGCCCCTTCTCGAGATACGCCGGCACAAATGAATTGATGTCGTCGCGGCTGAATCCAAATGTCATCTGCGTGAGGTCGTTCGTGCCGAAGGAAAAGAACTCGGCAACTTCCGCGATCTCGTTGGCGACGACAGCCGCACGCGGAATCTCGATCATCGTTCCAATTGGAATGTCAAATCTCTTTGCGCCACGTTCCTTGAAGACCAGGTCTCGAGTTTGCTCGGTGAGCGTGCGGAGCAACGCCAGTTCCTTCTTGGTACCGACGAGGGGAATCATGATCTCGGGGCGAGCATCGATTCGGCGGTGACGACAATCGATCGCCGCTTCGACAATCGCACGAACTTGCATGACGAGAATCTCGGGATAGGTCACCGCGAGCCGGCATCCACGATGGCCGAGCATTGGATTCGCTTCATGCAGTTGTGTCACTCGGTGCTGAACATCCACGAGAGGGACACCCGCCTCGTTGGCGAGTTCCTGCTGGGCAGGTTCGTCGTGCGGAACGAATTCATGCAGTGGTGGATCCAAGAGTCGAACTGTGACTGGCAGCCCGTCCATCGCAGTGAAGATGCCAATGAAATCGCCACGCTGATAGGGCAAGAGCTTCGCGAGCGCCGCTTCGCGCTGAGAGACTTCACTCGACAGAATCATCTGTCGAACTGCCTTGATGCGATCCGGTTCGAAGAACATGTGCTCGGTCCGGCAGAGTCCGATTCCAATCGCGCCGTATTCGCGTGCACGCTTGGCATCCGCCGGCGAATCTGCGTTGGCTCGAACGCCCATAGTCGCGTACTTCGTCGCCCACTTCATGACCTGTGCGAAATCGCCCGAAATTGCCTCGGGAATCGTTCGCGCAACACTCCCAGGCATGACTTCGCCGGTCGCGCCGTCGATCGAAAGTATGTCTCCACGACCGAATGTGCGACCCTTGACTGTCAAGGTGCCCGCCTCGACATTGATTGAAAGTTCTCCCGCGCCAACGACGCAGCACTTCCCCCATCCCACTGCCACCACGGCAGCATGGCTGGTCTTGCCGCCCGTCGAAGTGAGAATTCCCGCAGCCTTGTGCATTCCCGCGACATCTTCAGGCGAAGTTTCGCGCCGAATCAACAAGACAGTTTCGCCAGCGTTGGTGCGCTCGACAGCTTCAGCCGCAGTGAACGCCAATTTCCCGGATGCCGCGCCAGGACTCGCTGCGATCCCCTTCGTGAGAATCTCGACGCCGCGTTTGTCCTCCGGTCGGTAGTAAGGCAAGAGCAACTGCACCAGATCTCCGGCGGGAATTCGCTTGAGAGCCATGCGCTCGTTGATCAGTCCCTCGCGAACCATTTCCACCGCGGTCCGAACGGCGGCAACTCCATTGCGCTTGCCGTTTCGAGTCTGCAGCATGAACAACCGTCCTCGTTCAATGGTGAATTCGATGTCCTGCATGTCACGGTAGTGACGTTCGAGCTTCTTACGAATTTGCAAGAGTTGCTTCCACACTTTCGAATCCCACTTCTCCATATCGCTGATCGGAAGCGGCGTGCGAATACCGGCGACAACATCTTCGCCCTGAGCGTTGATGAGAAACTCGCCGTAGAAAATGTTCTTGCCAGTCGCTGGATCGCGCGTGAACGCGACACCCGTACCCGAATCGTCGCCCATGTTTCCGTACACCATCGCCTGCACATTCACCGCGGTCCCGGCGAGTGCCTTAATTCCGTTGATCTGCCGATAGGCGATCGCACGCGCGCCGTTCCAACTCTGAAAGACCGCACCAATAGCGGCTTCGAGTTGCTTTATCGGATCCTGGGGGAAGGGCTTGCCGACGCTGTCCTTATAGATCGTCTTATAGACATCGCAAAGTTCCTGCAAACCCGCGGTTGGCACTGCCGTGTCTTCAGTTGTGTTGTATCTCGCCTTGATCTCAGAAAACGCATGCTCGAAGCGGTGATGGTCGACCCCCATGACGACGTCACCAAACATGTTGATGAGCCGTCGGTAGGCGTCGAAGGCGAATCGCGCATTGCCCGTCGCTGACGCGAGTCCCGCCACGACCTCGTCATTGAGTCCGAGATTGAGAATTGTGTCCATCATCCCGGGCATCGAGACCGCGGCGCCAGAACGGACCGAAACCAGAAGCGGGTTCTTGAAACTTCCAAGCTTCTTGCCGAGTTCGCGCTCAAGAAGTCGAATGTTTTTCGAGACTTCGTCCATCAATCCATGGGGAAGTCGATTGCGACCCTCGCTGTACATCGCGCACGCTTCTGTCGTGATCGTAAAGCCTGGCGGCACTGGCAAACCAATTGATGTCATGTCCGCAAGATTCGCTCCCTTGCCACCCAGAAGCAACTTTTGTTCCGCGCGTCCTTCGGTACGTTCTTGTCCAAAGAAATAGACCATCTTGACGCGCTTGGGCTTCGGCGTCTTTTTCTTGATCTTGGTGCGTGAGGGTGATGGTCGCTTGGCAGTTGCGCTTGGCATGTTGGCTCCGAGGAAAGACCTTGATCCTACACGGTGCACGCGATCGAATCGAGCATGTGAATGGTTAGGATGATCGAATGATCGGAAGTGGATTCCTTCGTGAATTGAACTGGAATATCACGCCCCGGCAAGCGATGATGGCCTGGCATGTCGATGTGCCGATGCTCGCCCTCGTCTCGGGAGGCGACTCGGACGCATTCGATCGCTGGACAATTCTCTCACCTCGGACCGATACCACGCGAATCGACGCACGAGTCGGCAAGCCCAAGGACTTGATGCAATTCATTCGAGATCTTGCGCCTGCGCGCGCGCCAGCATTCATTGACGGCGGTCGCGTTCGCTTGCCATTCGCCGGCGGGTGGATCGGATTTATTGGCTATGAATGTGGGGCGATGTTCGAGCCACGCGGAATCACCCTGAAGCGACCATCGAGCGACTGGCCCGACGCAGTCCTCTGCCATGTGCCGCGTGCGCTTGTCTACTCGCATAAACATCGACGATGGTTTGAAGTTGGCGATCCCGATGCTGCCGAGGTCGCTTCTCTCGTTCATCCCAAACAAGGCGCTCGTCGTGGGTGGTGGGCGATCGATGGCGATCACCTTCGCCCGATCGATGTTGAAGGAAACTTTGAACGGATGGTCGCTCGAGCGGTCGAGTATGTCCACGCAGGAGACATCTTCCAGGCGAATATCACGCAACCCTTCCGGGCGACGATCCGTGGATGCGCCCGCCACTTCGCGCTGGACGCGCTCACTACGACAGCCTCGAGATACGGCGCGTATCTCGAACTCGACGAAAGTCGCTCGCTTCTCTCCTTCAGCCCCGAGCTCTTTCTCGATCTCGATGGTGGAACGCGACGAGTGACGACTCGACCGATGAAGGGAACACGTCCAGACCCGGCGGATGCGCATGAATTGATGGCGAGCGAGAAAGACACTGCAGAACTTCACATGATCGTCGACCTCATGCGAAACGACATTGGCCGAGTGTGTGAGATCGGATCCGTTCGCGTCGACAAAGCCCGGACGCTCGAGAACCACCCGACGGTCTTGCAAACCGTTGCAGAAGTATCGGGAACACTTGCACAACAATACGACTTCGCCGACCTCTTCGCGGCGTGCTTTCCACCAGGATCAGTCACGGGTGCGCCAAAAGTTCGGGCAATGCAAATCATCGACGAGCTCGAATCGGTCGACCGCGGTCCTTACTGCGGTGCGATCGGACTCGCGAGCAGTTGCGGCTCGGCACTCTTCAGCGTTGCAATCCGGACTGCGCAACTCACGAGGACCGCACAGATTGCGGGGAACGTTCATTGCCCTGCAGATCCAGAATCGTGGACGATCGATTATCACGCGGGCTGCGGAATCGTCGCAGAGAGCGATCCAGCCACAGAAAACCTTGAGTGCATTGCAAAGACGCGAATTCTCCGTGTCGCACTCGCGGCCGATTGCAGCTCACCAACTACGGTCGCTCCACGGGCATGAACTGGCTCGCGGCACAAGAATCTCGCTTGACCGCGTTTCTGCGCAAGGAATTTGCGCCGAGCACAGAGAGGTGGCACGCGACGATCCGCGTGCTCTTTGCGACGACCCTCGCGATGCTCGTGATTCAGATCTTTCATCTCAATCAGGGCTACTGGTGCATCGTGACGATCATGATCGTCTGTGCGCCGAGTGTCGATTCATCGGTGCACAAAATGATTCAAAGAGTCTTTGGAACACTTGCCGGCGTGGCATTTGCGTACATCATTACTGCGGTCTTTTATCAGCAGTACTGGTTCTACCTCGCGTCATTCTTTGCCGCCATCACCCTTGCAGGATTAGTGATTGCCCGTAGTGAAAGGCCCTATGTGGGTTGGGTCTTCGCGCTGTCGATTCTGATTGTGGCGTTGGAGTCACCCACGGGCTTCGACCAGATCGCTCAGGTGTCGTTCGAACGATTCTGGATCGTCGCCCTCGGCGTCATCGCTTCGTGGATCGCGCTCACGCTTATCTATCCCGTGCGACCCATTCGAGATTTTCGAAGCAAATACATCGTCGCGGTCGACGCCGAACTGCAACGCACGCAGTGGATCATCGATCGATTGCGCAACATCGACCGACCACGCACTGCGCTTCCGCCGAAGTCGCTCGACCCAGCCGTTGCGCAGAAAATGTTCGTACTCCTCGGCGATGCCGCATTCACCGACCAGAGTGCCAGACATCACCTCGCCTCGCTGATCGATCGCGTCACGCTCATCGGTGCTGTCGGGTCGATCACGAGCAACACGATCGCGCTCTCCAAACAATTGGACGGCACATCGGTGAACGCCGCCTTGATCGAGCCAACGATTCGGCTGATGGAGTCCTTGGCTTCCATTCTGACTCAACTACGGATATGGGCCGCGACATCGAAGCAACGTGACGCTGAATTCATCGCTTCGCTCGAGACAGCACCAGTCGATTTCGAGTCGCTGAGAGCTGCGATCGAAGCGTTCGCGCGCGCCCACGAGGCAGAGATCCTACGGTTGGGCATTCGTGAAGGAACCGGACTTTCGCCATTGGTTTCTCAAGGTTTTATGTCCACGATTTCGCTCTGCCGGGCGTTTCATGCAACCTACTCAACCGCGCTCGGCGAGCGGACCGAGGACGCGCACGTGAATCGCGCAGATGTCTTGCGGATGATCTCGACGCCCCTCCTCGCACCAGGATTGAAAGATGACGCAACCCGCAGCTTCTGGTTCTCGATCAAACTCGCGACCGCATGTCTCATCGGACTGCTCTTTGTGGCGACGACGCATTTCCCGAGTCTGGGCACGATGATGGTCACCCCCTTGATGGTGGTTGCAGCAACTGGTGGATCGAGTGAAGGGACGCGAGCTCGTGCGAAACTGCGCCTCGTTGGGACACTTGTCGGCTGGGCGATGTCCATATTTGCCATCCTCTTTCTGATCCCGACAGTCGACAGTTCTCCCGGGCTTCTGCTCGTTTGGATCGGTTGTAGTGCACCACTGATTTGGATCATGACGGGTGGCCCGCACATCTCATATGCGGGCGTCCAAGCGGTTTTCTGCCTTGCGATCGGCCTCGGAACGACATTTCAACCAACGATCGACCTTGCGGCGCCCTCTGGGCGAATAATCGGGGTCATGCTTGGAACGCTTGTGACGCTCGCGATCTTTAATTGGTTTCGACCCGACTTCGCCCGCAACGAGCTGACGCGCATTTTCGCGCTCACTCTCGAGCGCGCGAGCAAAGTTGCGACGCTGGGATTTCCGTCCAATTCTGGTACGCAAGGCGATCTCACCCAACTCCGCTACAAGATGTTGTCTCTCATTTTGCGAAGTCGCAACTTGAGTCAGTCACTGCAAAGTGAACCCCGCGCAAGCGAGCCAGCGATTACGAACGAGCGCATTGAGGAGATTGCGGACCATTTAACATTGATCGTCTACACCAACACCGCGCTCGCGCTCAATCGAGTCATGGCGAAACTGGATCCCGAGACTCTGTTTATCGATCTCGCCGAACTCCAAGATTGCGCGAATTCGATCGCCACGACCTGCCTCGTCGGGAGCAATGCCCTCGAAAGTGGCAATTACGCGCCGTTCGCGACGGCGACTCGACAGTTGGACACCCAGTCCCAAGCTCTCGAACAACTCGTCCCCGCGATTCGTGCACGTCCCCGGATTCGTGTCATGAGCGCGGAATCTTCGGAGTTCGTCCTCGGTCAAATCGGCATGTACAGAGTCGCCGCGTCGCGACTGCTTGAATTGTCGAATGTGCTCGATCGAATCGCAGCCGATCGACCTGCTAAAGCATTTCCGCCGCGAGACTCGCCAGTTCACTGCGCTCCGTCTTCGATAGCGTGACGTGACCCGCGAGTCGGTGACCCTTCATACGTTCGATCAGGTGCGAAAGACCATTACTCGCCGCATCGAGATATGGATTGTCGATCTGACCAACATCGCCGCAGAGAACGATCTTCGTTCCATCACCCACGCGCGAGACAATCGTCTTGACCTCGTGTGGCGAGAGGTTTTGCGCCTCATCCACGATGATGAACTGGTGTGGAATGCTTCGACCTCGGATGTAGGTGATTGGCTCGAGCACCAACTTTCGTGATGCGATCAATTGGTCGATGCGCTGTTCGGTCGTCTTGCTATCTGGCTCCGATCCGCCGTGACCACCGCGAGTCGAAAGCAAGTACGCCACATTGTCGAAAATCGGTTGCATCCACATCGCCAACTTCTCGTCCTTGTCTCCAGGCAGATAGCCGATGTCCCGGCCGAGTGGCATGATTGGACGCGCCACCAGCAATTTGTCGAATCGCTCCTCTTTGAAGACCTTGTGCATGCCCGCGGCGATGGCGAGGAGGGTCTTACCCGTCCCTGCGGGGCCGATCAGCGTGACGAGCTTGATCTCGTCGTCGAGCAACAAATCGAGTGCCATGGTTTGCTGCACATTGCGCGCGATCACTCCATAGATCGGCTTGCGCGGTCCAGTGATGGGAATGATGTGCGCTGTGTCGGAAAGTCTTCGCGCCAATCCCGTGTGGGACGGATCGGTTTCGTCGACGAGCGAGATGAAGTGATTCGGCAGCAGCGTCGGTTTCTCGCCACTGTCGTCATCTGCGTGGATTGGAATTGCTCCAGGCACCGCCTCGATGCGGGCGATCGGCAATTGCCGCTCGGTGTAGAGGTCGTCGATCAATTCTCTCGGGACACGGCTGGTGATGAATCCAGTGTTCAGCCAGTCTGCGTCGACACGGTCTGCTTCGAAGTCTTCGGCAGCAACGCCGATTGCATCACACTTCACGCGCGCATTAATATCTTTGGAGACAAAGATTGCACGAAGTCCAGCGGCATGCAACGCGTGCGCGACGCCGATGATTCGATTGTCGACAATGCTTAAGTCGAGGTCGTACGATCCAGCTGCCTTGAAGCGCATCACGCGAATCGATCCTCCCTGCTCGTTCCAGACGACACCCTCAAAGAGATGCCCGATACTGCGAAGCCGATCGAGCGCACGGATCACCTGCCGAGCATTGCGCCCCTTCTCATCATTGTTTTTCTTGAATGTGTCGAGTTCTTCCAGCACCGTAAGCGGTATCACCACTTCGTGTTCTTCGAACTTGAAGATCGACTGGGGGTTGTGGAGGAGCACATTCGTATCGAGTACAAAGTGCTTTCTGACCTGCTCCGCACTCGTGGGCGCCTTCGCCGTCGATGTACAGGAGCCCGCTGCCGGGGTGGGGCGAGTCGTCATGGATAGACAGATTCTACGATTCGATTTCACCATGTGAAGTGAAAGTCGAGATTTTGCAAGAATAGGTAGCGTGAACATCGATGGCGAGGCGAACACGACAAATCGGCGATCTTGCGAAGGCACTTGCACAGGTCGCTCCGCCGGCATTGGCGGCGAGTTGGGACAATGTCGGGTTGCTGTTGGGAGACGCTCAATCACCTTGTGAACGCGTCCTGTTGACAATCGATATGACGGACGAAGTCGTCTCGGAAGCGTGCGAACTGCGTGTTCAGGCGATCATCGCCTATCACCCGCCACTCTTCGATCCGATTCGAAAACTCGTCAAGCAGGACGCCGCGACGGGCGGGTTGTTTCGTGCGGCTCGCGCTGGAATTGCAGTGCTTTCGCCACACACCGCACTCGACGCCGTTGCTGGAGGAGTCAATGATTGGCTCGCAGATGGCGTCGGCGACGGAGAGCGACGACCGCTCGATGCGGCATCCTCGGCTTCGCTGCGCGAGGCGTTTAAGATCGTCACATTCGCACCAGCTGAAGTGGTCGACCGAATTCGGGGGGCGATGTCGATCGCTGGAGCTGGACGCATTGGCGACTACGCGCAGTGCTCGCAGTCGTTTCAAGTCGACGGAACTTTTTATGGTGGACCCGCATCGCGCCCGCGCGCCGGTCGCAAGGGCAAGCTCGAACGAGTCGCGGAGCAGCGAATTGAAATGATCTGCGGACCGAAGGCACTCCCCACGGCACTCGCTGCACTACGTGCGGCGCACCCATACGAGACTCCCGCGATTGAAGTGCACGCCCTCGCGGCGCAACCGAGCGCACGCGAGGGACAGGGCCGGTTGGTTCGACTCTCGGAACCCGCAACGACCGCCGAAATCGCGCGAAGACTTCGAAAGCATCTTGGGATCAAGCGCGTTGAATGTGCGGAAGCCTCGGAGACGATAACCAAACAGCACGAGACGATCGGGATCTGCGCAGGATCCGGGATGTCGCTCTTCGAATCCGCCGCCGACGCAGGAGCCACGCTCTTCTTCACTGGCGAAGCGAAGCACCACGAACAACTCGCCGCAGTGCGACGAGGATGCACACTCTTGCTGTCGGGTCACACCAACAGCGAGCGTGGATACTTACCTCGACTCGCAGAACGGATCGCACCACTGGTTCCCGGCATGGCGTTCACGCTCGCCAAGCGCGATCGGCATCCGCTCGTGGATTTGTAAGTCCACCTCGCAACCACCGGCAGCATTGATACTCAGGGCAATGGAGAATCTCAATGATCACGATTCACAAGGGGCACATCTTTCACATCGCTGGCGCACCAATGGTCACCGCCGCGGCAGAAGCCCTCGCGTGGTTTCCAAATGGTGCCCTCGCCATTGATAGGAGCGGTCGCATTGTGTACTGCGGCAACTGGGCTGATCGACCCGCGGGACTGGATGGCTCCCAAGTCATTGATCATCATGGTTGCTACATATTGCCGGGCTTCGTTGATACTCACATGCATTTCCCACAGGTGTTTTGCGCCGGTGCGTATGGCGGCGGTCAGCTTCTTGAGTGGCTGAACAACTGTGTCTTTCCCTCCGAAGGACTGCTGGCGGATCCGGAATACGCGCGTACCGCAGCGAATGAGTGGTGCGACCGCATGATCAACTCGGGAACCACGATGGGGCTGATCTTTGGATCCGCTTTTCCCCACGCACAGGATTTTCTATTCGAAACAGCGAGAGAGCGTGGGTTACGCATCGTGTGCGGCCGTGGCGTTGAGACGATCGCGCCTGAGTGGTCGAAGCAAAGAACAACTGAAGAAGAAGCGGTCCGATTAGTTCGAGCCGAGATTGAGAAATGGCACCCGCTCACTCCTGAAGCTCGCAAAGTGGCACTGCAGTTTGTCGCGATCGTCCCGCGATTTAGTCTTTCGGTCACTCCAAAGACATTGGCGGCCTTGGGCGATCTGTATCACGAATATCGAGATCGTGGCGTGTACTTCACATCGCATCTCAACGAAAATGCGCGGCCGAAGACTGGCGAGATTGATAGCACCAAAGCTGTCTACAAGGTTGCCGCGTACCTCGACACCTATGACGGGAAGTTTCTGCCTGGCTCTCAAGTCGGAGGAAAGAGTTTCCTCGGCAAGCGAAGTGTCTTCGCCCACTGCGCGCACTGCACCGACAAAGAACTTGCTCGGCTTGCTGAATCCGGAAGTTCCATCGCGCATTGTCCTGTTTCTCAGCTCTTTCTTGGATCTGGAACAATGCCGTGGCGGCGCACCGTTGCTGCCGGTGTCAACATTGCCATCGGTAGTGACTATGGCGGGGGCGACGAGTTTTTTGTTCCGCAGATATTGAATGCTTGTTTCAAGGCGCACATTTCTGAGGGGATACCCGTGGGCATGGATTCCTATCCAAGTGATGACCAATCGATTTCGCTCCACCCTGCCGAGCTGTTGTTCACCGGCACGCTTGCCGGCGCCCGTGCGCTTGACCAAGAGGATCGGTTTGGAAACTTCGATGTTGGCAAGGAAGCTGACTTTGTGGTGATGGATCCATCGAAGTGCAATACCTACGCAATGACGCTGAAGCACATGTACAAAAATCCAGTGACCAAGTTGGCGCGCGATGCGCAGCTGTTCGCGGTGATCATGTTGGCGCGCGAGTCGGTCGTCAGCGGCACATATGTTCGCGGTCGAAAGCTGAAGACATCCAAGGGGTGATTTGATCGAGTGACCCATTGGCGTCGCATCGCGGAATCAGAAGAGCACTGTCAATCGAAAAATCGCCGTCCAGTGCACGACCGGTGTCGCTTAGGAGTGTGGTTAGTTCAGGCAGGTCGATTGCCTGTGTTCTTGCATCACCCCCTTGTTACGGGCAAAACTCGACCGAAAATAGGCGGTCTTTGCCCGTAACACGGGGTCACGCAACACACCAACACTTGCGCAGCCCCCGAATCGCTACCGCTTCCCCCGCTCTTGCGCCAGCAGCGCGGCACCGAGTACGCCGGCAGCTGAACCGAGTTCACTCACGACAAGATGGCACTTGCGCAGTGTGCTCGGGAAAACATGCCACTCGAATGATTCGCGAACGCGCTCTACATATCGCTTGCCCAGTGCGTCCACCACGCCGCCACCGAGCACGATGGTGCGAACCGACAAGAGCGTTACGGCATTGGCGATGGCGATCCCGAGCAACTCCGCCGAATCGTCGATGACTCGTACGACCAATTCGTCGCAACCCTCGTAGCACTCGGCAATCGCCGAACTGCCAATCATATTGGTCATGCCGTCCTCGCCGCGCACGGCGAATGCGTCGCGAATCTTGCTCTGCGGGTAAAAGCCGACGATCGTCTCCATCGCGCGCACCATCGAGAGACGACTGCAATGCTCCTCAAGTGTTCTGCGCCCGACGCCGCCGCGCGGATTCAGAATCATCTGGCCGATTTCGCCTGCAGTGTGGAACGAGCCACGGTAGATCTCGCCACCGAGCACCAAACCGCCCCCGATTCCCGTGCCGACCCACACCGCCAGCACATCGCTCGCGGACTTGGCCGCGCCGAGCTTCACCTCACCCCACACAGCCGCGTTCACATCATTCTCGACGACCACCGGAACATCGAGGCGTTTCTCAAGAATTTCCCGCAGTGGAACATGCTTCCAACCGAGATTCCCCGCATTGATGACGACCCCTTCTTCGAAATCGATCGCGCTCGGCGCACCAATTCCGACGCCGTCAATCTTGGATAGTTCCACTCCCGCCATTGTGCACGCTCGTTCAATGGTTCCGACGATTCGCTCGATCACTGCATCGCACCCAAGCGCAGCCTTCGTCTTTCGTTTGACCGATGCGAGCACCTTGTGGCTTGAATCAACCACGCCCACCGTCATGTTCGTCCCGCCGAGATCCATCCCGATCACCAACCCACTTCGCTTTCGTTTCTTCGCCATAGATGTGGAAGGCTAACTCATCCACGCTACGGAACTGCACACGACGATCGTGTGGGCCGTTCGAACACTCCTCCCAAGCGAGTTTGCAAGCCGAGCCGGAGTCCGCGTAGGCGAAGCGCAGCATGTTTGAGCCCTGGGAGGACTTTTCACGGCTCTCTCGTCGGTTCCGTCATGACGACACGGATCCGCCGGCCCGATCACACCGCTCCAATATCGGGTGGTCCATTCCACACACGCCCAACCATTCGCTTCGTGTCCTCAATAATGTGAATGAACGAGGGCAACAGAATCAGCGTGAGTACCGTCGCACTGACGAGTCCCGCGCTCAACGTCAATGCCATCGGCACGAGAAACCTCGCTTGGAACGATTGTGCGAGCACGAGTGGCGCCAATCCCAAGACTCCCGTAATGCTCGTCAGCAATATCGCGCGAATTCGCTTCTGCCCAGCGATCGCGAGCGCCTCGCGCAACGGTCTACCCGCATCGACTTCCATGTTGATAAATTCCACCAACACAAGCGCGTTGTTCACAACGACTCCTGCGAGTGCGATCAATCCGATCAGGCTCAGGAATGTCAGGTCGTAACCCATGATCATGTGCCCGACGACCATCCCGATGACCCCGAATGGGATCGACACCATCACCGCGAGTGGCTGTGTCATACTGTCGAAGAGCCACGCCAGAATCCCGTAGATCATCAGCAGTGCCGCAACCATCGCCAGCGGTAGCGTTGCGAACGCGTCGTTCAAATCCTGCTGTCGACCGCCGACTCGGATGTGCACGTCCGGATTGGCTTGCATCAGCTCCTCGACCGCCGGAGTGACCTTTTCGACGACGGATTCCGGACGGGTTGACTCCTCTGTATCAGCCGTGACGGTAATGGTTCGCTCGCGATCGAGTCTGCGAATCATGCTCGAGGAGGCGCGTTCATGAATCTGGGCAATTTCGCCGAGCGGAACCGTCGCACCCGTGGGCGAGACGACCCACATCCGATCCGCAACATCCGAGTTTGCGCGTGACTTGTCGTCGAGCCTCACTCGAACATCCACTTCCTCTCGGTTCGCGCTAAAGACGTGCGCGTCCAAACCGAAGAGCGCACCACGCACTTGCCGTGCGACATCTGTTGGCGTAAATCCCAGTGCGGCTGCGGCCGGATGCACGACGACCTGCACTTCGGGCGCCGCATCAAAATCATCGTCCGAGACATTCATGACTCCTTGCACTCCCGCCAACATCGTCTTGATTGACTCCGCCGCCGCGCGCAACTGCACGAGATCTGACCCAGAAAGTTCGTACGTGATGTCGGATCCCGTTGGACCTCCCGTAAATTCGCGAACGCGGATCGACTCTGCTCCGTCGAGCAACTGCGCGACCTTGACGATCGAATCGATGACCTCGCTCGACCTGCGGTCACGGGTCTCGACAGGCGCGAGTTCCACAAATATCTGCGCGAGGTTGCTCGAGGATCGATCCGCCAGGGCGGTGTCGAGATTCACACTCACGCCGTAGAGCGAAGTGACTGCCTGGGTCTCCGCCTGTCCACGTGCGACTTCTTCGACCTTGGCGCCGAGTGCCCTCGTCGCGTCAAGACTCGACCCGAGCGGCAGGCGGATGTCGACAACAAATGTCTCGCTGTCATCCGAAGGAAGGAAGGTGAATGGAAGTCGCCCGCCCACGATCATCCCGACCGAGAGAATGAATGCAGAAAAACCCGCAGCGACTGTCATGTAGCGTCGATCGACACACCAGAGCACCGCTCGGCGGTAACAGCGTTCGATGGTTGGCCACAAGAGACGTTCGCGCCAACGATCGACGGGCCCCATCAATCGATCGATGATTCCGCGACGACCCGTCCGTTCTCTCGTGATTGCGCCAGCCATATGCCCTGGCATCAGCAAGGTTGCCTCAAACAGACTGATCGTCAGCGCGAGCGTTACGACGATTGGAAGATTTCCCAGCAGATCACCAACACTTCCCTTCACAAGCCCTAACGGAAGAAACGCAACGATCGTCGTCGCGGCGCTCGCCACGACCGGCCAGACGATTTTCTGGACACCACGCACGACGCCGTCCTCTACGCCGACGCTCGGATCGGCTGTCTCGCACTCGACACTCTCAGAGAAAACGATTGCGTCGTCCGCTTGGATGCCGATCGACAACAGCAGTGCAAACATCGTCAGCATGTTGAGCGAGATCCCAGATGCATCCATCGCCCAGATCGTGCCGAAGACCGCGACGACGATTCCGAGCGTCACAAAACACGCGGCTCGCCAGTGCACACCCAGCAGAAGGGCCACAAAGACCAGCAACCCACCTTGGATCGCGTTGCTGATGAGCAAGTCAAGCCGACCCTCGATGAGCATCGCCAAGTCATTGTGTTTCTGAATCGCCACCGCCATCGGCCCACGCGAATTGCCGAGCGTCCACCCTTCAACTCGCGCACCACCGACAAACCGCTCGAGCGTCGATGGCTCGAGTGGCTCGCCCCGTCGCGCTGCGACATATCCACGAGTGAACATCGCGATATCGATTGCGTCCTGGCCAGTCATGCGAAAGACGGTGCAATTCGCCGCTGGACGGCCGTTGAAGGTGCGCACGACCAGATCGTCGACGAATCCCTCCTCGACCACTGCGATGTCGCCGACTCGGATCAGTCCTCCATCGGGAAATGCTTTGATGACAATTGAGCGGATCTGATCCGCCCGATGATCCACGCCGAGTGTGCGAACTTTCGTCTCGCCGTCGACACTTCGAACAGTTCCTCCTGGAATATCCCGCATCCAGGCAGAAACAGCGTCGGCGACGCGCGTGATTGGAATTCCGTGCCGAAGCAGATCGCCGTGATTTACTTCAATGCGAAGCTCCTCGTCGCGCGTTCCGCTGATGACGACCTGCCCCATGCCAGAGAATGTCCGCAGATCGTCCGCCACTTGTCGAATGGCATCCTTCAAGATCTGACTGTTCCCATCACCCGACACTGTGACTTGAATGACCGGAATCGTCGCTTCAAGTTCGACGACATGAATGCGCTCGGACTCCGCAGGAAGATCCGTGAGTGCTTCAACTCGGTCGCGAAGGTCATCGATCTTCTTGCGCATGTCCGACCCGTCGTCGAACTTCACGATGATGCCGCCACCACCTTCTGAAATCGTAGTTTCGATCCGGTCGACGCCGTCGATTTCGATCGCAACATCCTCGACTCGTCGCGCGAGCGAGTCTTCGATCTCCTGTGGCGTGGCTCCGGGATACATCAGCACGATTCGCACTGCATCGGTCTCGATGTCGGGAAAGAACTCGCGCCGAATTGTCAGCGCAGAGATGATGCCCGCGACAATGATCGCAATCGTCAGGAGTTTCCCAGGCACCTTCGTGCGAATGAAGAACCGAACGAGACCGATCATGGTTGCACGGTCTTCGCCACAGGTGTTTCAACCGCCTCGACAATCGTCCCCGATTCGGCCGAGCGACCGCCGTCCAGGGCGATCGTCATTCCTTCGGCGAGTGGATCTCTCAAGATCAGCCACTCGACATCATCGACTCCCGACCCTGCGACAAGCCCGTGAAACGAGTGCGAAACCGAGATGCTGCGTGGAAGCAATCTCCCGTCCAGAAGTTCCATCACCCGCTCGGCGCGAGCCGATCTCCGCGGAACGGCGGTGCGCTTCGTGGCGTCTCGCGACTGCACGATCGCCTCCACAAACTCGCCGGGGGCGAGTCGCGATATGTCCTCGGCAGATTGCGATAGTTCGACATAGACCGTCGTCGTACGCTCGATCGGATCGTCCTCTGGTTCGATCCGCGCGATGGCCGATGTGCCTCGTCGAGGCACTTGTCCGACGATCTCGTACTCCACTTGGTCACCCACTCGAATCGAACCTCGTGCCGACGATGGCAGGTGAATGGGAATCTCCACCTGAAGTGGATCGACGACACGTGCAACGACCTGCCCCGGCGCGACGCTCTCGCCGACTTCGAGATCGACCCTTTGAAGGACTCCGTCGATGGGGCTGACAATCCTGCACCGATCGACGCTCGCTTGCGCGTTGTTTTGGAGCGACCTTTGGATTTCGCCTTGCGCTTGCAACGCGGCACGCTTTGGCACCATTTGATTGAGTGCTTCCTGCAAGACAAGTTCTAAACGGTCTGCGACGATCGAAAGCTGGCGTGCGCGATCGACCTCGCGCTGGCTTGCCGCTCCTGCTTCGAGCGCATTGCGCGTACGTTTTTCGTCTTCACGAACGATCGCCGTGTCCTCGACCGCGAGCGCGAGTCGCTTGGCGAGTCCGTCCTCTTCGACCACGAGCGTCATGAGCTGTGCGTCGATCGCCGCAATCTGCTGATTCGCGCTATCGAGTGCGCGTCGAAAATCCTGATCATCGAGTTGTACGAGGAATTGATTCTTCGCTATGACCGTTCCCGCCTTGGCATCACGAGCGATCTCGACCACCGTCGCTCCAACACGCGCAGGAACATCTGCGGATTCAAGCGCACGCACGGTGCCGTACCCGATCCACTGCCTTGGAAGATCGACGAGTACCGGTCGAAAGACAGCGACCTTCTGGGCTTTCGCTGCCCCATCGCTCACCCCCGGCAGAGGGCGCGTCAGCGCAAGTGCGACGAAGATCGCAACCGCGCCCAGCAGCATTGATGTCGAAATGACCGCGCGGACGATTCGCGTTCGAGTGCTTAATCGGCGAGGCTCCATATCGAGGAACAACGGTATGCGCTTCCGCACGGTCGCGCCATCGCGAAAGCAATCGGCATCGGTGAGTAGACTCGCTTTCGCATGAGCGACGATTCCCAAACCGCACCAGCGCTCGACCTTGCCGCAGTCCGACATGTCGCAAAACTTGCTCGACTCGCCATTCCCGAGTCGCAACTCGAACCCCTTCAGCATGAGTTGATTGCGATTCTCGGGCATATCTCGCAGTTGCAGCAGGTCAACACGAACGGCCTCGAACCGATGGCACATCCGCTGACACTCGTGAATCGACTTGGCGACGATGTCGCCGTTCCAGGCATGGCGATTGCCGAACTTCTGCGCAACGCACCTTCCGTCGAAGGCGATTTTCTTGCTGTTCCGAAAGTCCTCGGAGGAGAGTCGTCGTGATCGCGGATCTTGTCGAACTTCGTGACGAGATTCGCGCCCGCAAGACGACGTCGCGCGTGGCGGTCGATGGCTATATCCAACGCATCGAGAAGCGAGACGCTTCGCTCAACGCCTACCACGAAGTCTTCGTCGACGAGGCGCGCGCCGCGGCTGAAATTGTCGACGCGAAGATTGCGGCAGGGAAGCCAGTCGGGCCGCTCGCCGGCGTGCCGATCGCGATAAAGGACAACATCGTCACACGATTGGGACGCACGACCTGCTCCTCGCGAATACTTGAAAACTATCGCTCCCCCTTCGATGCGACCGTGATCGAGCGACTTCTCGCGGCGGACGCAGTGCTCCTCGGCAAGACGAATCTCGACGAGTTCGCGATGGGATCCTCTTGCGAAAATTGCGCGTGGGGTGCCGTCAAAAATCCTTGGGACGAGTCGCGAGTTCCAGGCGGAAGTTCCGGCGGGAGTGCGAGCGCGGTCGCCGCCAACCTTTGCGCAGGCGCGCTCGGATCCGACACTGGTGGATCGATTCGCCAACCTGCATCGCTCTGCGGTGTGGTCGGACTCAAGCCGACCTACGGACGAGTCTCGCGATACGGTCTTGTCGCCTTCGGGAGCAGTCTCGATCAGATTGGACCGATCACCCACAGTGTGCGTGATGCCGCTCTGCTCTATCAATGCATGGCTGGAGATGATCCGCATGACTCGACATGTGCTCCCCGACCCGTCGAGGATGTCGTGACAACTCTTGAAGAAACTCCGCGAGTGTTTCGCGTCGGACTTCCAGCTCAGTATCGCACTGGCAACTCGCCTGCGGTTGATCAAGCGGTCGCACGTGCCGTCGACGCGTTCCGCGCGCTCGGCGCGACGATCGTCGACATCGACCTCCCACTCACCGACGTTGGCATCTCGACCTACTACGTCATCGCTCCTGCGGAAGCATCAAGCAATCTCGCCCGATTCGACGGGATTCGATATGGACACCGGACGAAATCCAAGGATGCCGCCGATCTTTTCGATCTCTACGCGCAGAGCCGCGCCGAAGGATTCGGCAAGGAAGTGCAGCGCAGAATCGTGCTCGGCACATACGTCCTCAGCGCCGGCTACTACGACGCCTACTACCGCCGTGCGCTCCAGATTCGCGGTCTCATCAAGCGGGAGTTCGACGCTGCATTTTCAAAGTGCGATGTCATCCTCGGGCCGACCGCACCGACCGCCGCATTTCCAATCGGAGGAATGACCGATCCCCTTGCGATGTACATGTGTGATGTCTATACGGTCAACACCAACATCGCGGGCATCTGCGGAGTTTCGCTGCCAGCCGGGTTTGACGAGACGACGGACCGACGGCTTCCAGTTGGGGTTCAACTTCAGGCGCAGGCATTCGAGGAACCGAAGCTCCTGAAAATTGCGCGCGCTCTCGAGCGTGCCATCGGCGGTCGGGCAACGCCTACGACGGTCGCTTGAGAGAGCCGAATCGTCGCATGGCCATTCTGAACTCGCGGACCACCCGTTCTGCTTCTGTGAATCGCTCGCCGAACGATCCGACCGTAGCGGTCGCCAGATACATCGCCGGAGGCGGACGACGCACAACAACCAGCTTTGCAGGTTCGCCACTCTGCGTGCGAAGATCAAAGGTCCACGTCTCTGCGACGAGCGTCGAAGTTGCGACACCCATCTCGGCTGAACTAACCGCCTCTTCGGCGGCCGCGGGGACATCCGACCACCGCACGGAGTCCGGAGCCGATGTCAACGGCTCCACGTTCGCACCAGCGGCTGTTGCACGAAGTGCCGAGACGACTTCAGCTGACTGCTGCTCGGTCAGCAACATATTCGGTGGGTACTTCTCGCCCGGGAAACGCTCATTGGAGAGCACTGGATTCTCCTTCGGCTGACAACCCAGCATGATCGCACATGACGCGACGACGAGGTGAGCTCCAACGCACACCGCCAACGCGACCGAATTTTTCGAGGTGCGCATCATCGTCTACTCGATCTTACTCGCTTGCCAGATTTGGCTTGTGAAGCCGGCACGAATGCTTCCTCCAAGAGACGCCGCATCGCACTTGTGATCGAGAGCCGTTCGACGGATTGTGGCGTGTGCCATGTCCAAGGAAGAGCATTCGAATCCTTCAGTTTGCGAGCTGTGGAATCGTCCAAATTCCATGTGCGAAAGCGCACCGAGCGATGCGTTGTCAAAAACGAGAACGAACGGTTCACCTTTAGTGCATCCACGGACACGCCAAGCCTTTCGGCGATCACGAACCGGGAGAGTGCTCGCGGAGACTCGATCGTCGGTGGAAACATGAGTCCAGCCCACAACCCAGTTGTGTCGCGACGGACCAATGCTCGTCGACCATTCACCAGAGCAAGAATGACCTGAACATGGAGCACTGATCGATTGGCAGTTGTTCGCGGACGGGGGATGCGATCCTGCGTGCCTCTTCGATTCGAGTCGCATGATCGACGTAGTGGACATTCGCCGCACTTGGGTGATGTCGGCGAACAGACGATCGCTCCCAGTTCCATCAATCCCTCGTTCGCGTCGGATGGCGCAACTGCCCCATCGACATACTCACGGGCTCGCTCCCAGAGCCAGGCTCGACCGCGCGGAGAGGTCGGTACGACACTTCGTCCGTGAACTCGCATGAGAACTCTTGCGACATTTGCATCCACAATCGCTTCACGAGCTCCGAATCCGATCGACGCAATCGCACCTGCGGAATACGGCCCTATCCCCGGCAACCCCTCGAGCGCCTCACGCTCTCGAGGAATTATCCCCGAGTGCGACTGCACGATTTCCTTCGCGGTCGCGTGCAGATTTCGAGCTCGCCGGTAATAGCCAAGCCCCCGCCAGGCTTCTAAAACCAGATCTTCTGGCGCGCTTGCGAGAGCCTTGAGCGATGGGAAAAGCCCCACAAAGCGCCTCCAAGCTGGCACAACCCGATCGACCTGGGTCTGCTGCAGCATCGCCTCGCTGACGAGGGTGCCGTACGGGGACCGCCTTCGGCGCCATGGAAGGTCGCGTGCGGCCGAGCGGAACCACTTTTCAACGCGTGGAGCGAGGTTTCGCTTGACCTCGTTTCGCCGAGCAATGCCTTGCGCAACCAACATTGGAACCGTAGCGTAGGTATTCTCTCCCCTCCACACCATGGCCAAGCTCTTTTACACGATCGACGAAGCGGCGGCGAAGCTCGGAAAGTCCCAATCCGACCTCACCAGCATGGTTCAGCATGGACAACTTGAAGAATTCAGAATGCACGACCAGGTGCATTTCAAACGAACCGTGATCGATCAATTGGTCGTCGACGATGTCATCGACCTCGATATTCCTGCTGACGACGGTCTCGATTCGGGTCGTTCTGGATCGTCCTTTCCCGCGACTCCCGACAGTTTTCCGGGCAAGTTTTCGGGCAAGTCTTCGGGTGAAGCATTCATTGACGACTTGAAGTTTGACGATGATGTAACGGAAGCTCTAGGTGCCAAGGAATCGGAAGAACTTGATCTCGATCTCGACGAAGGGCTGATGCTGAGCGATTCTGGCGCATCGGCAGCCGCGATTCCAAATGCACCTGCACCACCGAAATCCAACAGCGCGACTCCGCCAAGGGCGCCGGTCGTCGAGCCACTCGACCTCCTTGACTCGGCGGATTCCAGCGCAATCGCGCCACTCCCTTCGAAGTCAGGTGCGAATGCAGGGAGGGATCCGGATCTCGACTTGGATCTCGACTTGGGCCTCGACTCGGGCCTCGACTTGGGTCTCGACTTGGATCTCGACTCGGGTCTCGACTTGGATCTCGACTTGGGTCTCGATGATGGGCAGGATTCCAAGAATGCCAAGCCCGTTGGTTCGAATCCGAGTGGTGGCATCGACTTGCTCGATGACAGCCGAGGGGACTCTGCAACGGCGATGGCTTCCGATGCAAGCGGTTCGATGGCGCCTCCTCCCGCTCGCAAGCCCGTCGCGGAATCCGAAGACTTCCTAGATCTCGCAGGAATGGGTGGCTCGGGCGGACTCTCTCTTGAGACAGTCGGTTCGGGTAGCGGAATGATGGATGACTCGACCGATTCGGATCAATCAACCGTTGGCGCGGCACTTCTCGATGACGGAGGCGACGAAACTTTTGGCACTGGTGCGTCACTTTCTGGCGGTACTGGTCTCTTCGCCGAACCATCCGATGGGGATGGATTCGACCAAGATTCGGGTGGGAGCCCCGTTGCGGCTGCTTCGAGCGGTAGCGGCGTTGTCGCAATGCATGCTGAACGGGTCGACTCAGCGGGAAGTGGCATGGGGCTTGGACTGATGGCTGGATCGCTCGCCGCGATCGTCCTCGCTGCGCTCGTTGTGATGGGAAGCCGAATGGGTGGTGGAAGCATTCTCTCTGGAATGATCGCTCAGGATGTGATGGTCTGGGGTGGCGGTTTGGCGATCGCAACAATCATTGCTGGCGGCATCGGCTTCTTCGTCGGACGCGCAATCGAGTGATTCTCTCCCGTTACGGACTTCGAGAGTGGGGCCTCGCGACGGCTATTGCTATCGCGATTGTTTTGATCGCAGGACGTGGATCAATTCCGCCGATCTGGGTGATTGCAACAGTCGGATTTGTATGGTTCGTCATCGCCGCATTCTTTCGCGATCCCCTGCTTCGAAAACCCGCGACGGAAAGTTCGCTCGATCTTGTCAGCCCGGCAGATGGAGTTGTCTCCGCGGTCTTCACGATTGATCATCATCCCGCCACCGACAGCCCAGCGACCATCGTTCGCATTTTCCTCAGCGTGCTTGATGTGCACATCAATCGTATGCCGTGCGAAGCAACCGTGATTTCGACACTCCACACACCAGGTCGTTATCTCGACGCGCGATCGCCGGAGAGCGCGCAGGTCAACGAGTCCAACCTCATTCTCCTCAGAAATTCGGAAGGTGAGCGCCTCGGTGTCCGACAGGTTTCCGGAGCGATCGCCCGACGAATCGTCTGTCCACTTTCGGCCGGGGATTCGTTCGCGCGCGGGGAACGCTTTGGAATGATCAAGTTTGGATCGACGACCGAGCTCATCGTTCCGACGCGACTGACCGATGTTGTGCGGGTCGCGAAAGGCGATCGTGTCACGGGAGGAGTCACGATTCTCGTCTCGATGAAATCGAAGGACATCACTCTGACGGCGAATCGGGCGAGCTCTTCGGCCACTGCGGCTGGGCACGCATAAGCACACGGCGCACCCGCGCAAGACCGCTTGCAAACGCCGGACCGACAGCGCGAGCAACTTTTTCGAATTCGATACTGAATGGCCTCTGACCATCTCGAAAGAGCACGATCACCGCGGCGCCGTTGATCGGATCTAGATTTGGCGATGCGAACGCGAAGATCGATCGCCCAGGAAGCACTCCCGCAAATTCGGCGAACCGTGCAGAGGGCGGGTCGCTCGGACCGAATCGCACCACAGTTGGATGCGCCGCGATTCGCGCGCACCAGGTACTCGCAATGTGATCGACCAACCCACCAGCGGCGCGCCGTGAAAGGTCGTCGCGGACATATCCGGCGAGCCGATACTCCCCCTGATCCATCAGGAAAATCGCCGCATTGGTCGGGCCAACCCGCGCGATCAGGTACTGAGTGCTGAGCTCGACGATCGATTCGACTTCGCTCTCCTGCGAGAGCAGGGTTCGGCACTCCGCCTGCATCGCTGCGATCCCTTCGCGGTCACGAGCGCTTTCTTCGGCATCCGCGAGATTCGCACAGGCACCTCCAAGTTTTTCCTCAAGCACCTTTCGTTCATGGGTGAGTCGACGACAGGCGCCTTCGAGCACAGAGAACCGCTCGTCGCGAATTCGGTCGATCATCGCTCGCTCAATGTCAAACGCGAGACGCGTCGAGATCGAACTATCTCTTTGCCATTCGTGCGGTTCAATCCAGTCAGTAATCCCTTCGCGAAAGAGATCCGCAACAATCGTCGCTGACGGAAGGACTCCAAAGCTCACGATTCGCGCTGACGGAAACGAGTGACGAAGAACGCGAACGACGAGCTTCGCTCGAAAGCCAAGGCCTGCATGATCGATCACGACGAAGTCGAGTGAGTGTCCGCGCACCCACCTCACCGCATCTCGGGCGCAACTGACGCGCTCGACGCGCGCGCTCCGAAGTGCATCTGTGCAGTCGTCGGCCGATGGCGCGATCGGTGGCCACTCAACCTTTCCGACCAACAGGATATTGGCCCGTTCGAGCGCTCGACGAAGCTCGCACGCGGAACTCGGATCTCGACTCGATCGTCGACTCGTGGCTCCGGCGCTCGTTCGACTCATGGATTGACTTCTCGTCCGCTTCATGGAGTGGTTCCTTCACGAAGTGATCGGTCAATTGGGCGACCTCATTCACCCCCAATCACCGATTCGACTAGTTTTTTGGAGAAAACCCGTCGGGGTATCGACGTCGCCAAAGCGTGACCGCTTCTGGTTCGCGCGGATAGCGAACCGCGAGGGCAACTGCGTCAGTCACATCGCCACTGGCAAACCGATGCTCAGCCACGACGAGCAGGTCGCTCGCCCGAAAGACCGGGGGCAGGATCGTCATCTTCGCTTCGATGGCCCCATTGAGGAGTGCCACCGGCAAATACTCGTCGGCGAGCAACACGCAATCCTCTCTTGGTTCGAACTCGCTTGCCGTCATCGAACTCGCGCAACGAACCGAGAGATTCCCTAACTCGTCCGCGCAGACGTGGGTGATCCAACTCTCTTCGCCTTTCGAAGCGAGGGCGACAATTGCTTCTCGGTCGCGTGGCCACCAACTTGATCGCGCTCCCATCGCCGCGACGAGTGCCGACGGAACATCGATTGCCGGAATCGAGAGCGCCTCGCAAATCCCCTTCGAAGTTGCGATCGCGACGCGGAGTCCAGTGAAGCCACCTGGGCCCGTCGAGACCGCGACCGCACGCAAATCTTGGCGGGTGATCGCCGCATCTGCGCAAAGCGAAATGATCGCCGGAAGGAGCAAATCCTTCTCTCGATGATCCCCGGGCGCGATTCGTTGCACAATCACGCCGAACTGATCCCGCACTGCGACCGAGATCGCCTTTTGACTCGATTCGATCGCGAGAATCCCGCTCGTCACGACTTCGTGCATCATCGGGGCAATCCTCAGTACAAGGCTCGATAGAGCACGAGCGGAATGGCGCTGTGGATGAGAGATTCAGTCGATGGCAATGCGCACTCGAGATTGACCGGAACAACCACGCCACGTCCGTGGTCGCTGTTGATCACGAGGAGGCCTTCGACCGGGCTCTCGATCCCCATCTCGGCGTAGCAGTGGCCGACGACGAACAACTTCGCACGAAGACGCGAAAGAAGTTTTCGCACATGCTCTGGATCCTGAAGGCGACCCCAGACAGTGCACCAAGCTGTTCCGGATGGCGGTCTGTAATCATCGGTCGTCAGGTTGCGATCGAACGCGCTCTGATCAAAGTCCTCTCTTCCTGGAATGGAATGGGAGCACCAGAGTCCATTCTCCGTGCGGAGCACGAGTGGCATAGCGAGTATGAACTCTCGTATCGCGGTTGCGACTTCTTCAGCGCGGTCACCAAAGACATAGTCAAGCCCATCGTCGAACATCGCCACCTGGTCGCCACCACCTTTGCTGACACTCATTCCATGACACTGCGCCAGCTCGTGGTTGGCAAGCAGTGGATGAACTTGGAGCGGAAATCGCTTGACGAGTTCGGCGACGATCGCGAGATTGCGATAGGAAACATCCATTCCGTCAACAAGATTCTCGCCGTGAATCAGTTCGTGAAGCATGACATGGTGATCCGCGGATGATTCCAACTCGGAAATCCGAATGATCGCTTCGAGGTGTCCTGGATAATCGTGCACATCGCCGGTTGCGAGCAATCTGCCCCGTCCAGGAAGATGGACGGTCGACCCGCGACGCAGGAGTGAAGAATGCATCAAATCGGCAGCCTGCTCGAAGACCTCGATCATCGCATCAGCATCAAGAAAGTTGAGTTCTGGAAGGACCGTCACGGCTTCGATTCCACCTGTTTCTCGCACGCTTGCATCGAGATTGCGCAGACTCCCTTGCCCGTCGCCGTTTCGATCTCGACCATCCCGTAGATAACCCCATTCACTCCAGCGGTCGGGGAGACTCGAATCAGCACCGCCAGATCGTCCTTGCCTCCTGGCCGAATTCCATCGAGCGTCGCAGTGAGCTGAGGCGAAAGCGATCGAACTGCCTTGACCTCGGCCCAGTCCGGTCGGACGATCGCTCCCTTGCCCCTGGGGTTGTAGTGCTCGATGACGATTGGCACGACCGTGGACTCCCCCGCGCAAAGTCGACCTGCGACTCCGAGTGCCTCTGGGAAAAACCAGTATCGAGCTGTCTTCGTCGGGTCGGCTGCTGACCCAGTGCATTCGTTTCGGATCCGCATTGCGACGAGTGGACAATTCGCACGGTCGGTCTCGACGATCCACCAAAGTGGCATCAACTCGCAAGGCGTGTTTGGCACCCTCCAACGAAGTGTGTACTGCGCGCTCGGCGCGTCTTTCGCTAGATCGAATCCAACGAACATCGGCGTGGCGCCCCCGGCACTGAGAATGGAAAATGGCTTGCCGTCTTCGCTCGTCACTTGGATCGTCCCTTCGACGACGGACTTGAGCGAATCGATGTACGCGGGGCTCGCCCGAATCGGCAGACTCGCATCGGCCTTGATAACGGCCATCCTGGGGGCTCCAAACCCCTCAAAGGTCAGAAAAACCTTTGCCTCCTTTTCGCCAGGAGTTCCAGGAACTTCGAGCGTCGCAAGCAGCTCGACCGATGCGCCCGGCGCGATCACCGATCCCGCGAGTGCATTGACGCCAGTGCACTTGCAACTCGGAATGACCGATTTTATGGTGATGGGTTTCGAGCCGAGATTTCGAATCGCGAATTTCGCAGGAAGCTTCGAGCCGGGAGGAACTTTCCCGAAGTCGACGATGGGAGGATCGATCGACACTGGAGCCGGCGGTGACGTCTGTTCGACCGTCTGACCCGTTGCCGTTTGCTCGCTCAATGTGCCGTGAAACGCTGCGACAACGACAAGCACCCAAACAACGGAAATCGACACTCGCGAGGAATTCATCTTGTCCATATCGTACCCCACCGAAATGGAACTCCTGACCTTTGACAATCTGATCGCCTTCGTGACATTGAGTGCGCTTGAGATCGTTCTTGGAATCGACAATGTCGTTTACATCGCAATCCTCTCAGGTCGACTTCCGGAGGAACAACGTAAGACCGCTCGCCATTGGGGGCTCGGCCTCGCGATGGGAATTCGCATTCTGCTCTTGCTTTGCATCGATTGGCTCGCAAAGCTAACGACACCCCTCTTCACAACTTCGATCCTCGGTCACGCATTCGAACCAAGCGTCCGCGATCTCGTCCTCGGCATCGGCGGAATGGTCCTGATGGCCAAGGCTGTGCTCGAGATGCATCATCAAGTTGAATCGCCAAACGATGCCTTGAAATCATCAAAGAAGCGAGCAACGATGTCACTCATTTTGGCGCAGATCTGCATGATGGACATCATCTTTTCTATCGATTCCGTGATCACTGCCATCGGCATGGCAAACAATCTCACGATCATGATCGCCGCGATCGTTCTCGCCGTCGCCGTCATGGCAATCTTCGCCGGATCAGTCTCGCGATTGATCGAGCGCCACCCGACACTGAAGACTCTCGCGCTCTCCTTCCTCGTCCTCATTGGCGCGGCACTTATGCTTGAGTCGGTTCACGTCAAGTTTCCAAAGGGCGCGATCTATTTCACGATGGGATTTTCGCTGGTGATTGAGATGATCAATCTTCGAATCCGCGCAAAGTCACACGCGCACGCGAAAATCTAGCGAGAAAACGAGAGACCCCGGTTCATTCGACAGGCGTCGGGAAACTGATCAAGTGCCCCACGCGCCGAGCAATGTCGTCATGTCTGCACCATCTGTGTAACCATCTTGGTTGATGTCGCCACAGGTCCCTCCCCAACAACCGAGGAGTTGGGTGAGATCGGCACCATCGACAGCTCCGTCGCCGTTGAGGTCGGATGGATTCGGTGGATTGCAGACGACTTCGCCAGCGGCTGGAACGATCTTGTAAATCTGACCGCCGTGATCTGCCATGTAGATCTCGCCATTGCCATCTTCTCCGAAAGAAGCGATTTGGTTGACAGCGACGCCAGTCGTTGATGTCGCAAGTTCTGCATTGCGCGTGACGAATTCTGTCACGACTCCGCCGACCATTTTGAACGACCATGAATTGTTGGTGGAATAGTCGACATAGAAATAGATTCCATGCATCGCAGGCATCGCGCAGCCGCGATAGACATTGCCACCGGTAATCGAGTATCCGCCCGCCGCATTGTGCGTGTACGTGCGTACAGGCGCAGTCAGCGTCGCGCCGTTGCATGTGCAGCCGGTGAGTCCGGTGCAGGATGATCCTTCGGTGCAGCGCCAACCATAGTTTCGCCCGCCAGCAACATTCGACGGCGCGTAATCCACTTCCTCGACCGCATTCTGTCCGACATCCGCGATGTACATGTCGCCATTGGCACTGTCAAAGCACCATCGCCATGGGTTTCGCAGGCCGTACGCCCAGACACTGTCGTCCACCGTCGACGCACCTCCAACGTATGGATTATCCGCTGGAATCGTGTGGTACGGGGTCGCTCCGCCGACCGTCGGGGTGATCCGGTGCATCTTGCCCAACTTGCTCAGCAGGTTCTGCGAGTTACCAGCTGGGTCGTTTCCGCTTCCGCCGTCACCAGTGCCGATGTACAGATCTCGCGTACCAGGTTTGAAGTTGATGCATCCGCCATTGTGATTCGTATAGGGATCGGCCCAACTCATGAGTGTCACGCCAGTCGTCTGCGCAACATTTGGATTGGTGGTTGATCTCAAATAGCGCGCGACCAAATTCGTCGACGCGGTCGTGTAATAAACATAGAACTGACCATTGACCGTGTAGTCCGGGTCGAAAGTAAGCCCGAGCAATCCTTGTTCGTCGCCAGTACTTGCACCACCAGTCACGAGCGAGTCGATGTCGAGAAACGGAGTTGCAAGAAGCGTCGGCGTTGCTCCAGAGATGTCAATGATCGAGATCACTCCACGCTTCTGGCAAATGAACAGTCGCGTCGTATCGCCAGGCGCGCTTGCAATCGTTGTTGGATAGGTCAACCCCGTACCGATGACAAGCTTTGGCTTGATCGCGGTCACCCCCGCAGATGCGGTCGAGGCGACGAGAGCAGATAGTCCTACAACGATGGCGAGCTTTAGGCGCATGGGTTCTCTTTCTGAGCTGAAACTGGTCCGAATGAACGATAGCACCCCCGAAAGAGGGGTGATTCCAGACAAACTATAGCGTTGAAGGCCAAATTGCCAAATCCAATCGCCACTTATTTGGCAGGATCTGGTGCGGAAACGGTCTCCTCCAGAAGGATCGCCCTCAGTCGCGTTGCACACGCGCAGAGGCGTTCTGCGGCCGCTACGACCGCCGTGGCATCGTCCGCATCGGCAAGGGACGGGAGTGCCATCCCGCGGTATCCACTGTCCTTATCGGATGCGATTGCGAGGTTGCGGAACCATGGGCGTCCTGGAACGCCATCACGATCCAAAAACGCTCGATCGAGCGACCGTGAGCGAGCCGCCATTTTTTGTGTCGCTACTTCGACTAGCCCGCCGGCTGATCTTGAGTTCGACCGAGCAGAGAGCAGAGAGAGATCAAATGCTTTGGCGGAATCTTCCAAGCTGGCGAAGCATCCGTCGACTTGATCGATCGCGGCCCTGCGCGCATCGACCAATGGCGATGGGCGTGCTGCATCGGCCGCCTTCATGTCGGCGCAGTTCTTTCGAATCGACGCAACAAGCGACACAGCAGATACCGGTGGCACAACACTCTGTGAGAATTCCACGACCGTCGCGAGCGTCGCATCGGTCACGAGCATCGCGCTTGCGTAATCCTCCCCCACCGTCTTTCGATACCACGCAACCGTGTCGTAGTTCGAGTGATAGCTGGTTCCAGGCGCGCCACTCGCTCCAATTGTCACGGATGGGACACCCGACCAAAACAGAAATCCAACGTGGTCGCTCCCTCCGCCGACAGCACCGACCTTTGACGCGTCGATCCCACACGCTTGCGCAACGGCACGCTGAATCGATGCGGAAGATGAAAGTCCGAGATTCGGTCCCATCGATGCCATGTCGAGATTGATGTACACGATTGCATTGGCGAGTTCGGACTCGTGTGCCTCGACCCACTCCACCGATCCGATGATCCCAAACTCCTCCGCGCCCCAAGCGCAGAACAACATGTCGCTCCTTGGGCGCATCCCCTTCGCGGCGCACTCCGAGAATGCACGCGCAGTTTCCATCAGCACGATCGTGCCCGCGAGTGGATCGGCCGCACCGAATCCCCACGCATCGTGATGACAACCGACGATGACGACCGACCCGTCGTTGGCGGTGCCCTTCAGTCGTGCGATGACATTCGCAGTGCGACGAACTTCTCGCTTCTGTTCGACTTTCATCCGCACTTTGAGCGCGGATCCACCCTCGAGGCGGTATGGCATCTGCAATCCTCCGCGCCATGCCGCATCGGGCACCTCCCTGCCAGACATCGAAGCGAGGATCTTCCCCGCAGCGCCATATCCAATTGGTTGCACGGGGATCTTCGGCAAGTCGATCGAATCGGGGTCAAGTCGAGTCGCATCTTTCGTCGCGGGCACTCCCGGCGTCAGTGGATCGCCCGGATAGGGAAGACTGATGATCGATCCACGTTGGATGCACGAGTCATTGGCCCAAGTTCCGGTTGGGTAGACATCGCCCTTGGTGTAACCGCTGTCACCAGGATCGATGTAGATGATCAATCCAACCGCACCAGCTTCCTCTGCGAACTTCGCCTTGTATCCACGAAAGTTTCCGCCGTAGCGCGCGATGACGATCTTGCCTTTCAGGTCGATACCGAGATCCTTCAGCCGCGTGAAGTCCTCGCGCGTTCCATAGTTTGCATAGACGACTTCGGCGGTGACATCGCCCGACGCGCTATATGCGTTCCAACCCCATGTGAGATCTGGATGTGCGGCGGCCGGATCTTCTGCGAGATTCTTTTCGATGACAGGAAGAACGCCCCGTCGCGACGAGCTGCTCGGGTCGCCGATCGAGCCGCGAGCGTGATTCGAATTCGCGTCCTCAACGATCTCGACCCTCGCCGCGATAGGACGTGCGAGCAGCGGCCAAAAATCGTGGGTCTCAACTTCGAGTCCCATCTGGGAAAAAGCCAACTCGATTCTGCGGATCTCGCGCGCATCGCCGTCCGTTCCCGCGACATGGGGCTCGCTTCCCAGCAGATCGTGCCATTCACGCAATTTCGCCGGGGTGGGAATCGCTTTGAGAGCCCGAAGAAACTCGGCACTCTTCTCAGGCACAGCTGATGGCGATGTCGCCGCCTGCGCCAAGACGAGTACAGCCACTCCATCAATTAACGATGGAAACATTACTTCGCCACGCCTAGGACTTCAGGCCACGGATTCCCGACATGACAGGTCTGTCCCGTCCTATCGACATAGTCCTGGTGATACTCCTCTGCGGGATAAAACTTCTTCGCGAGCTCGATTTGCGTTGCGATCGGTTGCGCAAACTTCTTCCCAGCCGTCAATTTTGCAACGAACGCCTTCGCCTGCGCGAGTTGTTCGGGCGACGAGCAGTACACACCACTCCGATACTGCGTTCCGCTGTCCGGGCCCTGACGGTTCACTTGCGTTGGATCGTGCATGCGAAAAAATCCGTCGAGCAGTTGTTCAAATGAGATCGCGGCAGGGTCGAATACAACCTTGACCGCTTCAGCGTGATCAGTGTCGTGCGCACAGACTTGTGCGTATGTCGGATTCTCCGTCTTGCCTTGCATGTAACCGCTTTCCGCAGTGATGACCCCAGGAGCCTCTTGAAAGATGTGCTCCACGCCCCAAAAACAACCGCCCGCGAAGTACGCCACTTGGGTTGAAACAGGCTGGCTCTCTTTCGGCATGGTCGATCCCTTTTCACGGAAAACAAGTGATGCACTGTTGAGACAGTACCGAAGTCCAGTTGGTGCGGGACCATCTTCGAAGACGTGCCCAAGATGCGAATTGCAACGGGCGCAGTTGATCTCGATTCGGATCATGCCGTGCGCGCGATCTTCGCGCCGCGAAACATGTTGCGGGTCGACCGAGGCGAAGAAACTCGGCCAGCCTGTGCCCGAATTGAACTTGTGAGAGCTTGCGAAGAGAGGCAATCCGCAAACCACACAGCAGTAGACGCCGTCTTTCTTGTTGTCGACCAGATTGCCGCAGAAAGCAGGTTCCGTCCCCGAATTCTGCGTCACTCTAAATGTCTCTGGATCGAGTTTCGTCGCAAGCTCGGCGACCGCGGCCCTTGAGAGCGGAGTGACATCGAATGCAGACTTGGAATATGTGCGCCCATGCGTTGCGACGGTTTTAGTAGTCACTGGTGGTGAGTCCTTCGGTGATGAATCTTGCTGAGATAAACCTTGCTCCACTGAAATTTGGGAAATGGCTGTCCGATCGCACGCAATTGAGATCGTGAGGAGGATCAATCCGCCAATCAACTGGATTTTTTTCCCAAAGCGACGCACAACTGGAGAGTATAAGTCGCCAATCACCCAGAAGCACCGTAGAATGCTGTGCCGTCCTGTGACGGGGTGCTCTTTGACAACTCGGGGCCGAATTGGCTTCGACCGGCCAGCCATGGTCTGTCGTAGCGCGTCGTGGAGCATCCAGGCCACGTAAAAAGGATGCAAAACACGTCTGCCAATACGCAGTACGCACTCGCGGCCTAATTTGGTCGCGCGGTCACCCCGCTTGACGCCCGATGAGGCGGGGGACCGACACAAATCGGGCTGGTTCCAAAGGGCTGGCACGCCGCAGAGGAACGAGAAAATTGCGTGCCAAGGTCTGCTGCACGACGCCGTCCAACGGAGCGCAGACCGAGATTGAATGGACGGCTACACGCGTAGATGCGGCTTTTCATCTGGATCGGCACAGGGGTTCGACTCCCCTCGGCTCCATTTTTACGGGCGCTATTTTTACGGGCGCCTTCGCGCCCTGAGTTCCGATTCAGTTTTACGGGCGCCTTCGCGTTCAAAAAAACTGAAACCGTGTGTGCCGTCGAAAGGACCTCCCGCGCGAGTTCCGCAGGCGGCCGACTACGTTTGCTCTCGAAGCACAGTTGGACTGATCGTGTCGGTCGCCGAGGATGTTTGAGCGCCGGGAGGTCCCTTTCGCGGCCATCGCGATTCCGCTTCCCATCCATCGCGATTCCGCTTCCCATCCATCGCGACTCCGCTTCCCATCCATCGCGATTCCGCTTCCCATCCATCGCGATTCCGCTTCCCATCCATCGCGACTCCGCTTCCCATCCATCGCGACTCCGCTTCCCGTCCATCGCGATTCCGCTTCCCATCCATCGCGATCGTCTCTCATGGCCATGCATCGCGCACTGACGCGGGGTCGACCGAATCCGGCAGCACAACTCCCGAACTTCCAAGCGTGGTACCTGTCGCGAATGCGAGATCGATCAGCGCGATCTCGTATCCCGCAAGCGCATCCACTTCGCGACTCTGCGCGTCAGCGAGGCGCGCGGCCGCATCGAGCACATCGGTACTCGTGCGAACTCCGACATCGAATTGGCGCTTCTCCCC
>CAMBMO010000006.1 GCA_945868805.1 Singulisphaera sp. GP187 | reverse complement strand
GATTGCTCGAGGCGTTTTCGCTCTCGTCGATGTACGACCGATGTCGCAGCGAGCTTGAAGCGAACGATGAGGCCGGTGCGGCGCGCACGCTCGAACGACTGCTGAACCGCCTTGAATCGTTCGATCGCAATCCGAGGGGCGATGGTGATTACGCCGTCGGGATCGGATTGTCGCTGCTTGGTCTTGCAACGATTGGGGATGAGTTTCCGATGATTCGCGAGGTGTTCACCAAGCATTGGAAGCGCCTCGAGCCAGGCGCGTTGGCCGATCATCCAAATCCGTGGCGCTTCGAGTTGTGGCTCGAGTACTCGGACCAGGCGAAGCGGGGCGTTGAAGAGCAGACCGTCGATGCGCTCGCGGCATTGCGAGCCGATCGAGGTGCGTGGCAGGATCCATTTGGTGCAATGATCTGGGGCGCAGCGCGATTTCTCGCCGACGAGCGATCGCTTGCGCGATGCTTTCCAGATGCTCATGAGGCGTACGGGTACGCGCACACACTTGCCACGCGCGACGCAGAGTGGGCGCGGAAGGATGTGGCGCGCGGCGTGTACGCGCAACTCGTCAGTGCGAGGGCCGGATGGGAGTTTCTTAGATATGTGCAGTCGCGCACGCAGGCTGGATTGCCGGACGTCACGAGCGCATTTCTTGAGCGAGCTCGCGCGGATGGATTTGGCGATGCGATCGACGCGGCAGAGCGCGAGAACAAGAACAAACGAAGACTTCGGTGACGGTGAGAGGACTCCCGCGAGCGGGCGCGATGTGCCGACCCCCCCTCTACGGGCAGATTCGAGTGCTGCAGCATTCCGATTTGCCCGTAGAAGGGGGGTACACGCAAAACGCCCCGACCGAGTGGTCAGGGCGCCTTTGCCTGCGTTCCTCGCCGCAGGGCGAGTACTCAATTCACTTCTACTCGCCGCAGGGCGAGTACTCACTTCACTTCTACTCGCCGCAGGGCGAGTACTTAAATAGCGGGGGCTGGATTTGAACCAACGACCTCCGGGTTATGAGCCCGACGAGCTACCAGGCTGCTCTACCCCGCAGTCAGGACGGGGAGCATAGGCAGTTCGCACGAACGCGTCGATTGATCGATGTGCGGCTACCTTGCGGGAGTTCGTCATTCATCCACAAAGGGGTTCCATGATCATGTCGCACATCGACCAATGCAAACTTGTGACGCAGGCGCTCACTGCTGGTTGGATCAAACCCGGTCCCGATGGAATGCCACTCGCTCCACGCTTCGCCGGGCTTGCCGCAGTCTTGAGTCACCAGAACCAAGGGAATCAGGGCGCCGGCCTCACCGGCGGGAAGCAGCAGGAGGACTTGTTTGGGGACATGCTGACCTACTGCGATGGTCGATTCTCTCAGACGGGGTCGCCCGTGGTGCAGGATGCGGATTATTACTTTGATGGGTATCCACTCTCGCACAAGACGATTGGCTACAGCGGTGTTGGCGATTTGGCTCTCGCCTAGAGCAAGAATCCGCCACGTGGTCTCGTTCGAAACACATTCCGCGCGTCGCTGGTGATCATGTGTTTTCGAGACCCGTCGTATTGATAGGACTTCGCTTTTCGAGTGTCGCGGGAGAGTGCCCGACAAGTCCACTGTGAAGCGGCGTTTCCGTGGATCAGGTGTAACGGCGCGGTGCTGAGTGGTGGGATTGGTGACGCTCGCCCTCGCTGCGGAGCAGTTTCCGCTCATTCCCCTGCTCTCGGCGGTGTTTGCGAAGTGGGAAAACTGTCATACAATATGGTCTGAAGTACGGGGGAAGGTCAAACGTCCCGTACTGAAATTCGTCGGTGCGTCTCGATCGGGCTCGCCCGGATCCAAGCTAAATGCGTTCTTCGCCGCTGTTGCGGCGCATGAGATCCCGGAGCGCATCTCGCGGAGTCACGCCTTCAAAGAGCACCGAATGCACCGCGCTCGCGATCGGCATTTCAACGCCGTGTCGCGCAGAGAGCGCGACAACAACCCGGCATGTCTCGACTCCTTCAACGACAGAATCCATCGATCGCACAGCCTCCTCGCACGATGCACCGCGCCCGATCAATTCGCCCAATGTGCGATTTCGACCGTCCGCGCTAAAACAGGTGGTGGCGAGATCGCCGATTCCCGCGACACCAAAGAAAGTTTCGCGACGGCCACCCAGCGCGGTGCCCAAACGAGAAATCTCCGCGATGCCCCTTGCCAGCAGTGTCGCCTTCGCGTTCATTCCAAGTTGCATTCCATCGATCATTCCAGCCGCGAGTGCGATCACATTCTTGATCGCGCCGGCTGCCTCAACGCCGACTTGGTCGGTCGTGCAATAAATCCTCCACGCATCCGTCGCGAAGGCTCTCTGGACATGCCGAGTGGCCGAGTCGGATCCCGCTGCGACAAGCGCCGTCGGTAGACCGCGAGCAGCTTCCGTCGCGATCGTCGGTCCGGAGAGTGTCACGATTTCCGCCCCGACTCCGAGTTCCACCAACACTTCGCTTGGGCGCTTCATTGACTCGACTTCGAATCCTTTCGCCACGCTCACCACGATCGCCGATTTGGGACAGTCGCGACCGAGAACCCGCCAAATCGATCGTGCGTACTGACTAGGGATGGCTGTCAGAACAAGATCCGCTCCCCGCATCGCCTCCTGCGCGTCGATGGTGATACGCACCTCAGCAGGTATTCGAAATCCCTTGATCCGAGGGCTCTCGCGATTCGAAAGGAGCGGAGCAATCTCATCCGCGTTGCGCCCCCACAAGCAGACTTCGTGCCCTGCGCTCGCCGCATGGCACGCCAAGACCGTTCCAAACTGCCCGCAACCGATCACGGCGACCCGTTCTGCCATCCAATCACCCTACCACGACTCTTCGAATCAAGCGGTGATAACCTAAATCCGAATCGGAGTTCCACCACGAATGTCAACCATGAACGCATCAACTACCGTGCAAGCAAACCAAGATGCGGATTCCTCCACTGGAGGCGCGCGACTTGAGCGAAGGCTCTTCATCGCCCTCTGTGGCGGGATGCTGCTCCTCGTCGCTTGGCTTGGCGAAGCCCTCTTCGGTATCGAGACATCCGTCGCTCAAATTCCAGCTGTGATCGGAGCGATCATCCTCACCGTGCCGATGGCGACCGGAGCGATCAAGGAGCTTCGCGTGGGGCGACCCTCGAGTGACTCGCTTGCGACATTGGCGGTGCTCGCTGCGATGGCCAATCACCTCTATCTCGCCGCTGGGTTCCTCGCCTTTTTTCTCTGGCTCTCCGAGCTGATCCTGTCACGCACAGCATGGGGCGCGCAACGGGCCATTCGCGAACTTCTCGAATTGACACCGGATATGGCGCGAATCGTCGACCAATCGGGAACCGAGCGTGAAGTGGGACGGAGCGTTGTCAAAGTTGGAGACATTTTGCGCGTTCGTCCCGGAGAAAACCTGCCCGCTGACGGACGCGTCATTCGCGGGACGAGCAGCATCAATCAGGCCTCGTTGACCGGTGAGGCGGTACCAGTCGAAGCGCAAGCGGGACTGGATGTGTACGCCGGAACAACCAATTTGACCGGGCAAATCGATTTAGAAGTCACGGCTGTCGCCGGAGAAACAACGATTGGGAAGGTCGAATCGCTCATTCGTGAAGCGGAGAATTCTCGAAGTGATCGACAGGAGCTCATCGAGCGATTGGCCGCGTATTACGTACCAGTCGTGCTGATGGTCGCTGGATTGGTTTGGTTTTTCACGAGCAAGAGCGTGATCCCCGAGGTTCGAAGCGAAGCCGCCGTTCGCGCAATCACCGTCTTGGTCGTTACTTGTCCAGGCGCCCTCCTGATCGCATATCCGACCGCGATGGTCGCCGCATTCGCCGCTGCGGCTCGCCTCGGGATAATGATCAAGCAGACACGGACGCTTGAGGCGGCTGGGCGAATTGACACAGTCGTGCTCGACAAGACCGGGACGCTCACGACCGGAAAATTTAGCGTCAGCAGACTCGCCCCAGCCGATGGTTGCGAGGGAGCTGCGCTACTCCAAGCTGCCGCGGATTGCGAGCAGTCCTCAAATCATCCGCTCGCACGGAGCATTCTCGAAACCGCAACTCGCGCACGTATCCAGCCAGGCGCGCTTACTTCGTATGAAGAAATCCATGGACGCGGAGTACTTGCAAAGACTGCCGCAGGGAGCACGATTCATGCCGGAAGAGCGCAGTGGTTACGCGAACTCAACCCCGAACTTGCCGTGGAAATCGCGAAAGTCGAAGAACGAATCGAAGGCATGTCCAGCGTCCATGTCATGGTCGACAATCGCTACTACGGTGCAGTCGGTCTCGAAGACAAGCTTCGGCAAAATGCCGCTGAAACCGTCACGCGCCTTCGCCAATTGGGAGTCCGCAGAGTCTGCATCTTCACGGGAGATCGGCTCGCTGTCGCTCGTCAAGTTGGTGAAGCGGTTGGAGTTGACACCATCGAGGCGGAGTGCCTACCCGAAGAAAAGCACGAAGAATTGAAATATTTGCTTCAACGGGGACACAGGGTCCTCGTCGTCGGAGATGGCATCAACGATGGACCGATTCTTGCGAGCGCGGATGTTGGTGTCGCGATGGGACTCTCTGGATCCGACATCGCGACCAATAGCGCAGGAGTCGCGCTCATGAACGAAGACCTTCGGCACATCCCGTTCCTGCTCGAACTCGCATCGAAAGCACGTGGCATCATCGCAGTCAATATCGCTGCGAGTCTCCTGCTTGCGACGATTGGTCTTGCGCTCGCTGCAGCGGGTCAAATCGACATCTGGGTCACCCCCTTCTATCAAGCCGCCGCATACGTTTTCGTTATCGCGAACAGCCTGCGACTGGTTCGCTTTGGAGAAGAGCACGCGGATTCGGAAGAAGTTCGGCGCATGACAGAGTCCAGCCGAGCTCAGAAACCACTTCGTGCGGCGCAAAAACAGGCCGCGATTGCCTCCGCCCAATAATTTGTGGAATGTATTGACATCGGTCTGGGTTGCATTATCTTTGGACCGCCCTTATCGCTGTTTTGTGGCTTGTCCCCTTCCCCGATGACGTCGCCTGAGTTGCGACCTGAATGGAGTTTTTGATCTCACACATGCGAACCACAATCCTTTCTCTCTCCAGCACACTCTTCATCGTGAGCGCCGCCACGAGCGCGATCATCACCGTCGACCAGCTGAGCTTCACCTTCTCTCCAGACTCGGTCAATGCCCAGGTCGGGGACACGATCAAGTGGGTCTGGCACGGCGGCGGTCACACGGTGACAAGCGGACCAAACTGCACTGCCAGCGGATCGTTCAATGCCACTCTCTCCACGAGCATGCCAACATTCACGTGGGTCGTGCCGGCTTCCGCCGCTGGCCAGACAATTCAATACTTCTGCGCTCCTCACTGCCTCGGGGGCATGGATGGAGCGATCGTCGTCGCACCCACTGCAATCCCAGGCGATCTCAACAGCGATGGAATCGTCAGTGGGTTGGATTTGGCTGTCATGCTGAGCGCGTGGGGAACCGCGAATCAACCCGCGGACATCAACAACGACGGCGTCGTGAGCGGTCCCGATCTCGCGATCGTCTTGGCGAATTGGACCGTGTGATTTCGTTCATCGATTTCGCAGTCATTTCGTTGGGGATCGTTGCGCAAAGTGCTGGCGATCGAGCGATCGATGTCGTCGCTGGTGCAGAAGTATTTTCCAGAGCATGCCTCTCATGCCATCGATCTGAGGGTCCGTCCGCTTTCGATTTGTCGACCGACGCGGCGCGAATTCGCCGAAGTGCCACCGCTGCTCTGGCCGTCCGTGATGGACTGATGCCGCCGTGGCTCCCCGCAACGACTGGATCACCACTTCGGGGCTCGCGAGAACTCTCGGCTGTCGACGAGCGAGCACTTCTGGCGTGGCTCGATGCGGGTGCGCCGGGACCGCTACCAACAACGCCAGGAGAGCCACCGCATCCTGGCCGAGCACCGCTCGATGGCGCGCGGCTGGAAGCGGTCACCAATGGTTGG
This sequence comes from Singulisphaera sp. GP187, assembly GCA_945868805.1. Taxonomy (GTDB): domain Bacteria; phylum Planctomycetota; class Phycisphaerae; order Phycisphaerales; family SM1A02; genus F1-60-MAGs104. Next base: position 127,843 of record CAMBMO010000006.1, on the reverse strand, counting down.
AAGCTCGGCGCCCAACCTGGAATGGCGATCCGGACTTTTGCAGTGTCACCGAAGGCGAACGCGCCACTTCTCGTGGCAGGCCTCGAGTTGAACTGCGATTCCCCAGGACTGATCCACCGCGTATCGCTGCTCGCGGATTCCGCTGGATTTGCGCGCAGACTCGATACGGCGGATCCAGAACCTGGCTACGACGCTGTCGGTGATATCGGGCTGGTTGCAAGTGGATCCGCCGGCGCCGTGTCGCGACTCGCACCCCGCTGGGAACTCCCACACGGATTCGCCATTCGCATTCCACCCGAGTCCGTCTTCGTCACAGAAGTTCATGCGGACGCGCGAGGCAAGGTCGAATCGTCGACAGCATCGATCGACTTACTTCCAGCCGATCCTGAATCGCGCGTTCTTGATGCACTCTCACTGAGTGGACTTCGGCCCATCGTTGTCGATGGCAACATGCGCGCGATTGCGATCCTCGTGCGAACGGGATCGAATACACAATCTCTTCGAGTTCGAGCCGTCGCACCGGATGGCCATGAAACGATTCTGCTGGACATCCCCCGCTGGAACGAGCGCCTCTCGGAACCGTGGGTGTTTCTCGATCCAGTGGAAATCTGCGCTGGATCCCGCCTCACGGTCGAATCAATAAAGAACCCGCTTGCCGAGCAGAGGCCTGAACTTTCGCAAGCGAGAACGATGACCAATCTCGGCGAGCCCGTGGTCGTGATCCTCGCTGCTGATGAAGTGGACGACAAGCGCGACTAGGCGATCGTGATTCGCTGATCGAGATAGACATCCTGAATCGCGTTGAGCAACTTGATTCCATCCGCCATTGGCTTTTGGAATGACTTGCGACCTGAAATCAGACCGGTTCCGCCAGCACGCTTGTTGATCACCGCCGTGCGAACTGCGTCTGCCAAGTCGCTCGCGCCACTACTCGCGCCACCAGAATTAATAAGTCCCGACCGTCCCGAGAAGCAATTCAAGACTTGGTATCGGGTGAGGTCGATCGGATGATCGCTACAAAGATCCGTGTAGATGCGCGGGTCGAACTTGCCGTAACTCGATCCACCCATGTTCAGCGCTTGGTAGCCGCCATTGCAGTCTGCCTGCTTCTGTTTGATGATGTCCGCTTGAATCGTGACACCCAAGTGATTCGCCTGCCCGGTCAAGTCTGCGCTGGTGTGATAGTCCTTGCCGTCCTTCACGAACGCGCTGTTGCGCAAGTAGCACCAGAGCACCGTCACCATTCCCAATTCGTGTGCGTGCTGAAACGCTTCTGAAATTTCGACGATCTCTCGATCCGAATCTTCCGAACCGAAGTAAATGGTCGCGCCAACGGCTGCGGCGCCGAGATTCCATGCTTCCTCGACTGATCCAAAGAGAATCTGCTTGTGTTGGTTCGGAAATGTCAGCAACTCGTTATGGTTGAGTTTGACGAGGAATGGAATCTTGTGGGCGTACTTGCGTGCGACCATCCCGAAAACGCCGACGGTCGTCGCAACCGCATTGCACCCACCCTCGACGGCGAGCTTAATGATGTTTTCGCCGTCGAAGTAGATCGGATTCTTTGCGAAACTCGCTCCCGCGGAGTGCTCGATCCCTTGGTCGACAGGAAGAATGCTGCAATAACCGGTTCCAGCGAGCCTTCCCGTATTGAACATCGCCGCCATATTGCGGAGGACCTGCGGATTGCGGTCACTCTGGATGTACATGCGATCGATGAAGTCTGGACCCGGCAGATGGAGGAGATCCTTGCTCACTTTCGCCTTGTAATTTAGGAGCGCATCTGCGCTCGCTCCGAGCAATGACTCGGTGGACGACTGGGTTGAAGGACGGGTGGCGGCTTGTGTCATGTCAGAGGCTCCTCGGGTGGGTGATCGTGCAAGGATAGCGACACATCGTCACAATACGCATCGAATGCTGATCTACGCGGGCATTGATGAAGCTGGATATGGACCGCTCATCGGCCCGCTCTGCGTCGCATGCTCGGAGTGGTCGATCGAAGGCGCGAATGATCCACTCGCACCACCCAATCTCTGGAAGGCACTCTCGGCCGCTGTCTGCCGAAGTGGCACTGATCGACGTGGGCGAATTGCGATCAATGACAGCAAGAAATTAAAGGGATCGGGTGCGAGCACGCGAGCGCATCCGATGGCGACGATCGAACGTGGAGTCCTCGCTGCTCTCGCATTGGAGCAAGATGCAAGCCCTCTCTCTACCGACCGAGAGCTCTTTGCGCGGGTTTGTCGCTCACGCACTTCCGATCCGTCGACATTCGCTCCTTGGTACGCGGGCACGATTGACCTTCCGTGGGCGTGCGATGAAGCGCAGATTGGCATTGCCCGAGCAATGCTCCGACGAGCGGCGACAAACGCGTCCATCGTCGGACACGGAGTGACATGCGAATCAATCGATGCCGAAGAGATCAACGAGGCGGCACGGCGAGGCATGGTGAAGACAAGCGTGCCCTGGACGATCTTGATCGATCACGTTCGATTGCTTCGATCTCGCCGGGATGGCGTGGCGATTCGCATCGCGGCCGACCGTCAGAGCGGGCGCATGCGCTATCTGGACGATCTGCTCCGCGCATTCCCGGATGATCGCATTACGATTCTGGCGGAGGACGAGAGAGAGAGCATTTATCAATTAGACGGGAGGAGCATGCCATTGGTGATCTCGTTCACTGTCAAGGGGGAGGCGAATCACCTGCCGATCGCGCTCGCGTCAATGACCGCGAAGTATGTCCGGGAGCTTTGGATGGCACGACTGAATCGCTGGTTTGCACAGCGGGTCACCGACTTGGCTCCGACGGCGGGCTATGTGAAGGACGGACGCCGATTTGTTGCCTCGGTTCGCCCCGCGCTTGTCGCAAGCGGACTGAACGAAGCCAGCCTCGTGCGCGCGATCTGAACAATCCATGCCATTGGAGCTTGATTTCGGGAGATCGAACGACTCTGAATTCGCTCCCCTGTGTGTTGACCAAGTGCGCTTCTTTGCTAGACTTCGGGGCTCTTTAACACTGGAGAATCGCACATGGCTACTGACCTCAATCGCGTCCGAAACATTGGAATCTGCGCTCACATCGATGCAGGAAAGACCACCGTCACAGAGCGCGTGCTTTACTACACCGGAAAGATTCACCGCATGGGTGAAGTACATCAAGGGACCGCGACGATGGACTCGCTCGTTGAAGAACAAGAGCGCGGGATTACGATTCAATCCGCGGCAACCACCTGCCCTTGGGATCACAAGGGCGTCGAATACAAGATCAACCTGATCGACACGCCTGGTCACGTCGACTTCACAATCGAAGTCGAGCGATCTCTTCGCGTTCTTGACGGCGCGGTCGCAGTCTTCGATGGCAAGGAAGGCGTCGAAGCCCAGAGTGAGACGGTCTGGCGACAAGCCGATCGATACGGCGTTCCCCGACTCTGCCTCATCAACAAGATGGACAAACTCGGTGCGGATTTCGATTATTCCTACGGTTCGATTCTGACTCGCCTTGGCGCAAACGGAATCCCGATTCAGTACCCGCTCGGATGGGGAAATGACTTCAAAGGAATCGTCGACTTAATGACGATGCGTGCGCTCTACTGGTCGCAGGCGGATAACGGCGAAAGCATCACGGAGACTGACATTCCAGAGGAATGGGCAGAAAAGGCGCAAGAGTGGCGCCACAAGATGGTTGAAAAAATAGCTGAACTCGACGATGCACTCACTGAAAAGTATCTCATTGATCCGAGTTCAATCACCGTTCCCGAGATGAAGGCAGTGCTTCGAAAGGCCTGTACTCAACTTCGCGCATTTCCAGTGATCTGCGGATCGGCGCTGAAGTATGTCGGCGTTCAGTCGATGCTCGACGCCGTCATCGACTATCTACCCTGCCCCACCGAATGCCCTGACGTCGAAGGAACCGACGCCCGCGATCCAAACATTAAGCTGAGCAGACCGCACTCCGAAAACGCTCCATTCTCAGCGTTGGTGTTCAAGGTGGTCTCTGATGTCGCCGGAACGCTCACCTACCTGCGCATTTATTCGGGAAAGTTGACAAAGGGTTCGCGTGTGCTGAATCCGGGCAATGACCGCAAAGAAAATGTCTCTCGTCTCTACGAAATGCATTCACAGCATCGCAACGCCCTCGACGAGACCGGACCTGGTCAGATTGTCGCGGTCGTTGGACTGAAAGACTCGTTCACTGGAGACACACTCTGCGATCCCGATCACCCGATTGTGCTCGAGCGCATGGTTTTCCCAGAACCGGTTATTTCGATGTCGATCGAACCGAATACTGCTGACGACAAGAAGAAACTCGGAGAAGCACTTACGACGATTCGTCGCGAGGACCCCTCATTCCGTTCCAATTACAACGATGAAACGGGCGAGACGATCATCTCGGGCATGGGCGAGTTGCATCTTGAAATCATCAAGAACAAGCTCGTTCGAGATATGAAGATCGGGGTCAGCGTCGGCAAGCCACGTGTCGCATACCGAGAGACAATCACCGGATCTGCCGAACGCGTCCGCGGACTCTTCAAGAAGCAGTCGGGTGGTCGTGGTCAGTACGGCGACGCGGTCGTCAATGTGCGACCGATGACCAAGGAAGAAGCCGAAGCCGAGGAGTTGGTGATGAAGAACGGCGTCGTTTTCGAAGACAAGATCGCAGGTGGCGTTGTTCCCCGCGAATTTATCCCGAGCATCGAGTATGGCGCGCGTCAGGCAGCCGCGAGTGGAATTCTCGGTGGCTATCCGGTCATCAACGTCAAGATTGAACTTGTCTATGGTTCATACCACGATGTCGATTCGAGCCAGATCGCCTTCGAACAAGCGGGCGCTCTCGCCTTCCGCGAAGCGTGCACTGAAGCGGGGCTCGCACTCTTGGAGCCGATCATGAAGTTGGTCGTTACAACTCCCGACGAGTTCTTCGGAAGTGTCTCGGGCGACATCGCAAGCCGAAGAGGCCAAATCACCGATAGCGAAGTGCGTGGCGTGTTGCGTCTTGTGACCGCGGAGGTTCCACTGTCGGAACTCTTCGGCTACACGACCAGCTTGAGATCGATGAGCCAGGGTCGAGCATCGAGCTCGATGGAACCCCTCACCTATCGAATCATGCCGGATCGCCTGAAGGACGAAGTGCTCGCCAAGCAGTGAGTGCGACTCGCACGAAGGCTGCATGAGCGCGTCCACCGATGCACGCCGGTTGACGACTGCCACTCAGTGGCTCGACCGCGCTGCGTTCTTGGCACTGCGCGGTCATGGTGGAGCGGAACCCAATCCCATGGTCGGATGCATCATTGTCCGAAAGGATGGTGAGGTTGTCGGGCGGGGCTATCACGCGCGCGATGGGCAACTCCACGCAGAACCAATCGCACTGAAGGTCGCGGGAAAATCGGCTCAAGGAGCGACTGCATTCGTAACTCTCGAACCCTGCTCTCATCACGGCCGAACACCGCCCTGCTGCGATGCGATCATTGCTTATGGAATTTCGCGTCTCGTATATGCGGTCGCTGATCCCAATCCCCTCGCCGCCGGTGGCGCAGATCGATTGCGCGCCGCAGGAATTGTTGTCGAGCAAATCGAAAACACTGCATGCACGAATGTGAGCGCGCCGTTCCTCGCTCGGATTCGAAGCGCGCGCCCGTGGGTGATTGCGAAGTGGGCGCAGACGAGCGATGGACGGACAGCGACTCGGGATCAAGAGAATCGCTGGATCAGTGGACCTCGAAGCCGCGCGATGGTTCACCGCGAACGCGCAAGAGTCGATGCGGTCATGATTGGAATCGGCACCCTTCTCGCAGATGATCCGCATTTGCTCCCTCGGATCTCGCGAGCGCGTCGCATTCCATGCAGAATCATTGTCGATCCTCAACTCGCGACCCCGATCGATGCACAGATCATTCGAACAGCCCGCGACGGACCGGTCTCGATCGCCGCCCTACCGACCGCGATCCAAGAACTCTCCGATGAGCGACGATCGGAATTCGCGAATGCAGGCGTGACTCTGCTCCCACTGCCGACACCCGCGAGTGCTAATGTGCACCAGTGCTTTCGGGGACTCCTCCGCGGATCGCTCGCTGGGTTCTTGCGGGTATTGCATAGTCGTCAAGTCTCAACGGTTCTCGTCGAAGGGGGCGCTGGATTACTGGGAGCACTGTTCGAAGAAGACCTCATCGACGATGCATGGTGCTTCACTGGCCCGCTTGCGAGCGGCGACGACTCGAGTACCCAGATTTCGAGGGAAAAAGACCAAATTCAGCCGATGGACCCGCTCCGCTTCCGCCTCCTCGACCGTCGATTACGCGGCGAAGACACGATGACACTCTGGCGTCGCACGACTCACTGTTGAGGGGGCGATTCGTAGGTACGAGAATCGAAGCTCAATCCCAGACTCGGCGAAAAGATCCGCAAGACTCCAGATCCATCATCAAATCCATACCGTCCTTCGTTTCGTTCTCGCGATACCGAGAGCGATGAAATCTCTCGCCCGTCGAATGATTCGACGATGATGCGTCCCACCACCAAGTCCGCAGGCGCAGAGCGGAGCATGATTTCTGCTGCTCTGTGTTGGCAGAGTTTGCCGAGGAGCCATCCGACATTCTCACTCACAGCTGGACGCGTTCCCGACGAATTCGAGATTTGCCAATCCGCACCGAGTCGTTCGATTCGTAGCGCATCTCCCGCCAACGGCTCCAATCGAACTGCGCGAATGTCCTCTGGCCGTACGCCGGTTGCGGTCGGGTCGATCATGAGCAATGTCGGAGGAATCGCGGCGGCAACTGCGGTTGCGTCAATCTCCATGATCGCATCCGGGTGATTTGCCAAGCGAGCGAATCGCTCCTGAGCGCCCGCGCGAATAGGTGAACCAATTTCCAAACGTTCGGTCAGCTGCTCGGCAACGAGGCGCCCCGAGCCGTCGGACGCACGCACGGTGGAGTGAATCTCCACGATTCCGCTCGGCTTCGCCAATCCAAACGGCGCGAGATCCGTCGGACGGTCGACCACGAATCCCGTCGCCTGCGCGCGTGCGAGCGCATCGAGCCACCGTTCGACCGCAACGCGATCCGCTCGCGTTGCGATGGGCGACACGACCTTCCAGTCAGGTCCGTCTCGCACGACCTCGAGTCGCTGCGACGATCCGTCACGCGCGACGCTCTCGCAGACCAGTCGATCGCATTCGACATCTGCACGAGCGAAGAGCATGGGCTGTCGCCACTGGCGTAAATCGCTCATCAGCGTCGCATCGTGAAGCGACGACCTCGCAGCGCGTGGTTGCGATCGATCCTGGCCCAGATCGACCCAAGCGAATCCAGCTGGCAGGCGACGACCGAGGCGAATGGTCGCTTGATCATCGCCCCATCCAAAGACGATCGAGGGAGACGACGCGTCGAGTCCGGCAGATTTTCGGAGTGTCTCGGCCGCAGCTTCTTCGCCAGCGATCGGTTCGCGCGCCACAAGCGCAGTCGCCCGATCGACGACTTCCATCACCTGTGCTGATTCCACTGGGAAGTCGAAAGGGTGAGTCTGAAACCAGCGCCCATCACGACGGACGAATTCGAATCGATTCTCCGGGCTCCGTGTGATCACGATTCGATCGACGCGGGACCACGGCACGGCGTTTTCGGGGAGGACTTGAGTGAAACCCGCTTCCAGTCGAATCCCGCCTGCGGTCGTCTGAGTGGTCCAGAGCGACCATGCGCAAAGACACGCGATGGCACTCGCGATCCACATGAAGGTAAGTGCTCGCCAGCTCATCCGCGAGACCTCCAGAATCGAATCACGACTCCGATCAAGAGTGCGATTGCCGGGACTCCCAATCCCAAACCAGCCGTGTATTCCATTCGTCTGCGAAGCGTGAGCGCGCCGATGCGAGGGGTCTCCCTCCCGCTCCCGCCGCTGCCCATCCGTTGATCGAGTCCGGCGAGCCAGAGAACTCCGTTCACGGCGAACTCGCGGTTTCCTGGATGCTGCAATGCCTCGCGACCTCCTCCATACGACCGTGCCGCGTCGACGACGGATGTCACCATCCACGATGGAGAACCAACGATGATCGTGCGAATCGTCTGCCCGCTCGGCGCACGTCGTGTCGTCGCCACCGCCACCGAAGTCGATTCGGTGACGACCTTTGTTGATCGAGCATCCGGACTTCGGCGTCGCCAATCTCGTTCGATCGCACGACTCGGTCCTTCGCGCGTGGCGAGGATCGCGTCGCTGCTCATCCCTGAAACGCCCGTGACGCGATCGATCGGAATCGCCACTGAAAAACCAATTTTCTGATCGACGAGTGCCCGCGCAAGCGCACGATCTGAGGGAATCACTTCGACCTCCATTTTCGTGCGCCTCTGCGTTCGCCCCTGCGCGATCGGAATGTCATCGACGATGACTGCATCGGAGAGTGCGCGAGCGCCGAGGGTCATCGCGATTTCACTCCATGGATCGGATCGACCTGCGAGAGGTCGAAGACTTGGACCGAGTGAGAAAAACAGAGGCTGTCCATCGGCGACAAGCTCACCGACCGCCTCGAGGAGTACCCGTTCGCGCGCATCGCGCTCGACCGCGACAGTTCGTGGTGGAATGATCAACCAGACACTTCGATCACCCGTGATGGGACGAGGTTCCGCTGCGACCCGCCATTCGCGCACTCCGATACGCGATGCACGAAGTGCGTCCGCGATCGCGCAACTGTCGAATCCGTCCGTCGCAGGAACGAGCATGGTCCGATCCTCTGCATGAACGACAATCACCTCGGGAATCTGGTCGTCCCGGATGCTCCCAATCGCGCCTGTGATCAATTGCTCCATGCGAAATCGTCGATCGAAGCGAACCGTTGACGCTTGATCCGCCGAACTTACGGCAAGCGCAGAGTCTTCCAGAAATGCGACTCCGCTCGGCGATTCAATCGCAACACCACCACCGCGCGCGAGTCCGACCGAGATCTCTTGAAGCGGATCAGTCGGAATTGCATCGAGTGCATCCACTGTCCGCAACAGTGCCCGTGCGCGAACCCCAAGCTCGGGACGCGCATTGTGAGCGTATTCCTGCAGCGGAAGAGCCGCCTGCGCATCCGCTCCACGCCCGGCGAGCCAATTCGAGAACGACCCGAGCTGCATCGCCCAATCTCGATTGTTTCCCGCGACGACTTCCGCCGACTCCGAATGATCAGAGAGTGCGCGATCTGGTCGACCGACTTGCATTGCACGAATCGTCTGGACGAGGACTGGCGCTCCACTGGCAACCGCCTTCATCGCACCCACGGTCTGTTCGAGTTGCATTCGATCCTGCGATTCGGCCGGGAGTTGTCCGAGCACCAGCTCGATCTGAGCGCACTCCTTCGATGCGTACTCCCCGAGGATTTCTAGCTCCTTGATTCCTGACTCGACTGCGTCATGCAACTCCCGTGGAGATCCGCGCCTGCGGCCAACGAGTTCGTCGAGCCACAGGGCATATTCCGCCGCACCAGTTGGAGTCGTGGGATCGATCCGCCTATGAGGTGATCGCGCGTCGGAACGCGCATGATCGAACGCGCTCAAAACCTCCGCGAGCTGATCGGCCACCGCCGAGTCCAGCCCACCGATCGGCGCGATCCATGTGATTCGCCACCCTTGGGGCAATGCGCCCGCCATGTGAAGCGCATGATCATCCAGAACCCACGCTCGGCTCTTCGTTGCGTCTCTCGAGAACCGAAGTGGCGAAGCATGCGCAATCGCGGCAAGACCAATGACGAGCGCGAACGCGACCATCACTCCGAGAACCGTTCGCAACCGAACTCCGAGAGCGCCTCGATGACTTCCTCGCTCGGCCTCCGTCGCCTGGACCGCGCCTGCGGCAATCAAGAATCCCGCCGTCACGAAGATGAAGTAAAGAATGTTCGAGGAATCAAGTTCGCCATCGAGAAATCCTTCGAGGCGACGCACGGGATCGGCCGCGAAAAGGATGTCCGCCTGAGCGCTCGAAAGAACCGGAGCGATCGATCGAATCGCGATCAGCAACACCACCCAAGAGAAAAAAGTGGAGAGGTATCCAACTGACGCACTCGTCGAGATCGATCCAAAGAATGCACCGGACGCGAGATAGACCGACCCGACCAGCAAGACGCCAAGTGTGGCGCAGAGCGCGGCACCGAGATCAGGTCGCGTCAGAGTTTCGAGGACTGCAAACGGACCACCCAGTCCGACGAGGCAGAGCAGTGCGAGGGCGAGCAATCCCGCGAGGTATCTCCCAACGACGATCGATCCGACGCTCGCTGGACTTGTCGCGAGGACCTCCCAAAAACCGGTGCGTCGCTCCTCTGTCGTCGGGCGAAGCGAAAGCGCGGGAGCGGCGAGGAGCATCGCCCACCCTGCAGCCGCGGCCACTGTGCGAAGTTCCGCGGGCGAACCGGGCACGAGAACCGCGATCCCCGTGATGATTCCAGTTGCGAACGCAAAGACCGCGAGTGCCCCCCAAACCGTCGGAGTCAGAAAGAGCGCGACGCACTCGCGACCGGCGATCGTCAGGACATCGCGCATCAACGAGCATCTCCGCTACCAACCGTTGATCCTTCGCGCGTCAGACGCTGAAAAATCTCTTCGAGCGCGGGAGTCACCCGCTCCAATCGGCGAACCACTGCTCCTGAGGCATGCAGTGCTTCCCCCAATGCGCTCGGAAGTGCGCCCGTACTGCCCCTCCCAGATTCCCCACTCGGTTCGCTTTCGACTTCGACCAGCGTGCGAATCCACCCGTCATGCATCGAACTCGTTTGAACACCTGTCACTCCAACCACCTCGCGAAGGGAGGATGGATCGCAGCGAGTCGACTCGATTTCGAATCGCACCCCGACCGCTCCAATGCGCCGAAGCTCTGCCCCGGTTCCGTGAGCGACGAGTTTTCCGCGTGAAATCAGGACGAGGTGGTCACATGTCGCTTCGACCTCGGACAGGTTGTGGCTCGAAAAGAGAACCGTGTGATCGCCGCGAAGCGAACGCACCAACTTGCGAAACGCGATCGCAGTCGCTGGGTCGAGCCCAGTCCCTGGTTCATCGAGAATCACGACCGACGGTGATGCGACCAGTGCGGCCGCGAGTCCAACGCGCTGTCGGAAACCACGACTCAACGAGGCGAGAAGCTTTGCACGAACTTCACCAAGCTCGCATCGCTCGACAACACTCTCGATCGACGCCTTTCGCTTGCCGTGATCGACGCCCCAGAGTCCGCACCGAAACCTCAGATACTCTTGAACCGTTAACTCCAAGGGAAGCGGGTTCCCCTCCGGCAAGTATCCGACCATTTTCTTGGAGGCTCGTGGATTTCGCCGCACATCGATTCCAGCCAATTCCAAACGACCTGAACTCGGTTCGATCGCTCCCGTCAGCATCCGAATGGTCGTGGTCTTACCCGCCCCGTTTGGACCGAGAAATCCACAGACCGATCCAGCGGGCACCGAGAACGAAAGATCGGAGACTGCCTTGAACGATCCGTATGACTTATGAACATGGTCGACGACGATCATGGCGAGGGATGAAGAGTGTATGGGGAACCGTACACTCGCCTCCCCGATGACCGATTCAGCGTCGCACAAACCTCGCAACGACTTCAGCGACTTCTTCGACAATGTTGGTTCTGGAGTGGGAATCGTGGATGCCAACGGTGAAGTGGTCTGGATGAGCAGTCGACTCGCCGAGCACAATCCCGAAACGCTCCGCCTCTTCACAGAGTTGTGCGCGACCGCGATCAAGCAATTCGAAACCTCCCCGACGCTCCATTTGCGAAAGCGGTTCGCGTCGGGGACGCGATTTTTCGAATTGATGATTTCGCCCACATCAGACGCACGATCGACGGGTGTCTTGTTCGACGTCACCAGTCGCACACGACTGAATGAACGGCTCGAGGCGATCGACCTCGCCGGTGCGGATCTATTGGACCTCGACGCGCAAATCGTCAACCCACTCAATGTCGCCGAACGCCTGGCACTGCTCGAAGGCAAGATCGCCGCGACGATGAAGACTCAATTCGCGGATCAACCCTTCGAGGTGCGACTTCGAAATCGAAGGACCGAGCAGCTCGAACTCGTGATCGGCCACGGAATCGATCCGTTGCGGATCGGCGAGTCCATTTACGCGCGCGCAAGTGGCAACGGAATTTCGGGTCGGGTTGCGTCAACTGGCGAGAGCTACATCGGGCGCAGCCTCGACTCCGACCCGCTCTATATCGCGGGGCTTCCAGGGGCGCGCTCGAGCCTGACTGTGCCACTCCTTCTGCGCGACCGCGTCATCGGAGTCGTCAATGTCGAATCCATGCAAGCGGACGCGTTCTCGGATGAAGATCGGCTGGCGCTCGAAACCTATGGGCGCTACCAGGCGATGGCTCTCAACATCCTTGACATGTTGATCGTCGAACGATCCACGACGAGCGAAAGGGTTTCTGCCATCTTGCGCGATGAACTGACAGTGCCACAGCAACGACTGCGGGACGCGACGCGGGATCTTGCGGCGGGAAAACTCGGCGCGTACGAACGACTCGAACTTGCGCTCGAGACGCTCGGCGCACGGATCCGCGGGGCAACCGCCGGACCGAAGTCGGTGCTTGGAATCGACCGACTTCCGCGCGATCGGACAGTGGATCCATTTATCACTGGAAAGCGCATTCTGGTTGCGGACGATGATGCGAATGTCCGCGAGACGATCCAAGCACTCCTCCAAGAAGCGGGCGGAATCGTCGAGAACAGATCAGACGGGAGCGCGACCCTCGAACTTATTCGCCGCGCGCAGGACGAGGGCAATCCGTTCGACCTCGTCATTTCCGATGTTCGAATGCCGGACCGAAACGGCTACGAGGTCTACCGTGGCACTCGCGATTGTTCACCCAAGTGCGCATTCTTGATGATGACTGGATTCGGATACGACCCGAATCATTCAATCGTCCGTTCAACGCAAGATGGACTGAACCATTTTCTTTTCAAGCCATTCCAAGCAAGCGTGCTCCTCGAAGAAGTCCGCAAGGCATTTGGCGCACCCGAATAGGAACAGCGGGTGTTTGCACCAAGCGGCAACGCACTGTTTCGAAATCACTGACCCGGCCAAGTCGCTGCAAGAATTCGCGGGTGTCCTTCGAGATCCGGAAGGATCTCGATCTTGGCGAATCGACTTGCTCCCGCGATAGCGCGAGCTTGATCTCCTTGACTCGAACTGATTTCCAGGAGGAGCGATCCACCCCCCTTCAACCAGCGTGGCGCGCACTCGACGATCCGCCTTACGAAGTCCAGTCCATCGATCCCACCACGAAGCGCTGACGCTGGTTCATAGTCGCGCACATTTGGGGGGACTTTCGCCCACTCCGCATCACTGATGTACGGAGGATTCGCGCAGACCACGTCGAGGCTTCCCTCCAATGCGCGCCCGACCAATGGCATGTCCAAATCTCCTTCGAGCACCTCGACGATCGAATCCAGTCCGAGCTTCCGCACATTGCGTCGCGCGAGCTCGACCGCTGCCGGAACGACATCCACGGCGTAGACGCGCACCATTGCATCGGCATTCGATCCGCGATCGCATCCAGCCGAATCCTTAGCAGCTCCATCTCCTACTTTCTGCCAGGCCAGTTGCTTTCGGCCTCCGCGGGACGCGACGATCGAACGAGCGATCGCCACTGCGATGCATCCCGAGCCAGTGCAAAGATCCGCGATGCGAAGCTCGGACTTTTCGCTCCGAGCCCCTTCGAGAGCGCGAAGTCGACGAATCGCTTCTTCGACGAGCGATTCGGTGGCAGGTCGAGGAATCAGTGTCGATGGTCCGACTTCGATCTCGCAACCGAAAAAACTCCAGGACCCGACGAGGTACTGCACGGGTTCGTGCCGTCCAGCTCGTTGGACGAGGTCTCGAAGTCGCGCAAGTTCCTGGGTGTTCGCCGGGCGATCGAGATCCATGTACAACCGCATCCGATCGCAATCGAGCACGTGCGCGAGGAGCAAATCCGCGCAGATCGCAGGCGAGTCGATCGATCGCTCAGTCAAATACGGGACGATCCACAATCGAAGGCGCCGAACCGTCCATGTTTGCGCCATATACACAATTCTAACGGTTGTTCGATACCATCACCGATCCCGTTTCACCATGCATCCCAACCACGCACCCGAAACCCTTCGATCGCTCCGATCGGCCGCGGAATCCGCAGCCGTCTTCGGCACGGTGACGCTCGACGGTGCGAAATTGGAGTGCCCTGCGAAGAGCTCGGTTGCGAGTGCCGAGTACCGAGTTGAGATCGCGCCCGATGGCTGGCGTCTTTCCCTCGGCACGCAAGACCGCTGGCTGAGCGAGTCGATCGAATCCGCGCTCGTCGAGTCGCACGACTCCATGGAAGATTTGCTCCGCGAGGAGTTGGTCGATCTTGACTGGGTCGTCGCTCCACCCAAGATCCGACATTTTCGCGATGAATCACGCCGATACGTCTTCGAGTGCACAATTCCGTTCGGAAATGATGCCGCAGATGATCTGCGCCGAACAAAATGCCACCTTTTGGCGTTTGAATCGATGTTTCGTCAGCTCGGAGACATGTCAGGTGCTGGGAGCGAGGAGTGACTCAGCCTCGCATCCTGATGCTCGGGTGGGAGTTTCCGCCATTCATCACTGGAGGATTGGGGACCGCATGCCATGGTCTCACCCGAGGATTGACCGCCGCGGGTTGCGAGATCACCTTTGCGTTGCCGCGCTCGATTGACCGATCCCATTCATCGCATGTCAGACTCTTGTCGCCGACAAGCGATGTCAATTGGCGTTCGTCGTGGATCGCTCCCCCGGACGCAACGATCACAGAGACCACGATTCATGATCGAGAGATCAAGATCGATCACTCAGCGAATCTCCAGCGCAAGCGTGCCGAATCGCTCCGTCGCGGAACTCCAGAGCGGATCAAGATTCTCGACATCGCGACAATGGCTCAAGGATCGTATGGATCGAGCCGTGCGCGAAGCGGAATCACGACCACTGCGCGCGAGGTACTCGCCCGCTCAAACGACCATCTGGACAACATCTCGGACGAGCAATTCGATGAGATCGTGGAATCGCTCTCACACACGAGCCCCGGCCGCGAGACTCTGACAAGTTTGCTGATTCGGCGAGCGCTCCCGGAGGCCGAAGGGTTCGGCTCTTCTGAACGCGGACCGATGCCCGACGTGATCGGCGGATACGACGGAGATCTCATCCTCGCAGCGGAGCGATATGCGCACTTCTGCGTTCGCGCGGCGGCGCGGATTCCGTTCGATGTCATTCATGCACACGATTGGCTGACCTATCCCGCGGGTATCGCGCTGGCACGATTAACAGGTCGACCCTTGATTGTGCATGTCCACGCCACCGAGTTCGATCGCTCGGGCGATCACGTGAATCAAGCGGTCTACAACATCGAGCGACGCGGGATGCACGCAGCGATCCGCGTCATGGCAGTCAGCATGCTGACACGCAATCTCCTCGTCAACCGATACGGAGTCCCGGCCGAGAAGATCGATGTCGTCTACAACGGCGTCGACCTCGAACCTTCCACGTATGGAATTAAGCGCATCGAGAAATCGGAACGAATCGTCCTGTACTTCGGTCGGATCACGATGCAAAAGGGTCCTGAGTACTTCGTCCGAGCAGCGAAGCGTGTACTCGAAGTCGAGAAAAATGTGCGATTCGTCGTCGCGGGATCTGGCGATCAGGCGACGGCGATGATCGAAATGGCGGCATCAATGGGAATCGGAAACCGCATGACCTTCACGGGGTTTCTGCGCGGGAAAGACATCCAGCGAGTGTTTTCTCTCGCGGATCTGTATGTCATGCCAAGCGTCTCGGAACCGTTCGGGATCGCACCACTTGAAGCGATGGGCCATCGCGTTCCAGTGATCATCAGTCGCAATTCCGGCGTCTCGGAGGTGCTCACGCACGCTCTCAAGGTCGACTTTTGGAATGTTGACGACATGGCGAACAAGATCGTCGCAGTCCTCAGGCATCCTCCACTTCGCGCCGAGCTCCGCGACCGAGGGCTCTTTGAAGTGCGTGGCATCACCTGGGATGGCGCAGCGAAACGCTGTCTTGAGAGCTACCGCAAGGCACTGGCTGTGATCGGTCGCCCTGCCATCCGAGGCGTGACACGCTAGCGAACGAGCGATCGGCCAGTCGCGCCTTCCGTCGCGCGCGAATTCGCGTTCTCATTCCTATACTCGACGATCTCTATGGGTTTGTTTACACGTTCGAAGTCGACAAAGTCCAAGGCGAAATCCGACCACTCCAAGCCGAGTGTCGCAGTGATCGCGGGAGGACCTCCGACGCCACTCTGCGCAGACGCACGAATTGAAAAGCGTGCGACCGAGCTCGCGCTCGAGATACTCGATTCGGCTCGCAAGGACCGCGCTGGAGTCATGAGCGCGGCGTTCTGGTCGGACAAGTTGATGGCATGGTCGATGAAGGACCCAGATTTTAAAGTTCAACTCTTCCACTTTGTCGACTGCTTTCCTGCGCTTCGAACCTCGGACGCGATTTACGACCACCTTGTCGACTTCATGTCGAAGCCAGGTCTCAGCTTGCCACCCGGACTCGATCTCGGCTTGCGCGCAGGTGGGCTTGCGAAGGGGCTCGTCGCAAAGACGATGGCTGGGCAGATCGAATCCATGGCGTCAAAGTTCATCGCCGGGACCGATGCCAAGAGCGCGCTTCCCACGCTGAAGAAACTTTGGAATGATGGGTTGGCGTTTAGTGTCGACCTTCTTGGCGAAGCCTGCTTGAGCGACGAAGAGGCGATCCACTACCGTGCGAAGTACACAGACCTCATCGCCAACCTCCCATTGGATGTCGCAACATGGACTGCGAACCCACGCCTCGAGAGCGATCACCTTGGGCCGATCCCTCGAACAAATGTCTCGATCAAGATCTCATCACTCTTCGCACGAACCGACCCGATTGATACGAAGGGCTCGCTCGAGGGACTGATCGACGCGCTCACACCGATCCTCAAGGCGGCGCACAAGCAAGGCGTCTTCGTGAATTTCGACATGGAACAACATGCGCTGAAGGACCTGACACTCGACCTCTTCATGCGCTGCTGCGAGCTTGTTCCATTTGAAGCGGGTCTCGCGATGCAGGCGTACCTCCGCAGTGGCGAATCGGATGCGCAGCGCATCATCGATTGGTCAAAGCGAACGGGTCGGGTGGTCACCGTGCGACTCGTCAAAGGTGCTTACTGGGATTCGCAGACGATTCAGGCAGAACAGTTTGGCTGGCCCTCTCCCGTGTGGAGTCAGAAGCGTGACACGGATGCATCGTTCGAGCGCATGGCCAGTCGGTTGATCGCATCGACACCGCATCGGATCGGCGTTGGTGGAGTCAAGCTCGCACTTGGATCACATAACGCGCGGTCGATCGGCGCCGCGCTCGCACTGGTCGAGCAATCTGGACTTCCTCCATCCGCTGTCGAATTGCAGATGCTTCATGGCATGGGTGACGCTCTGAAGTCGGCGTCGATCGCACGCGGACTAAGGGTGCGTGAGTACTTGCCCATCGGCGAGATGATTCCTGGGATGGCATACCTCGTTCGAAGGTTGCTCGAGAACACGAGTAATGAGAGCTGGTTGCGATCAGGGTTTTCCGATGGCACGGACTCCGCACTGCTTGTGGCGAGCCCACACGCGGCATCGGGCGCGGGCTCAGGGAGCGACGATGGCCGCGTCCGGATCGATCCCGCGCAGGAGCGCCATGCGTTGAGTCGCGCGCATCCAGAAATTGGCGATGGACGACCGTTCTTCAGCGAGAGCCTGCGAGATTTTTCCGAGAGTGCTCAGCGAGATGGATTCGCGCGAGCGATTGGAAGCGCGTCGGTCCCCATTGTCGCAAACGATTGCACGGTCGAAACTGCAGCCGCGACGATCGATCGACTGCACAAGGGATTCCCGAAATGGCGCGACACGCCATATCTCGACCGAGCTTCGGTGCTCGTGCGCGCCGCGCAAGCGATGCGCTCTCGTCGCGATGAGCTCGCCGGCATCATGATTCGCGAGGCGGGAAAGACATGGCGCGAGGCGGATGGCGACGTCTGCGAAGCAATTGACTTCTGCGAGTACTACGCACGCGAATCCGCCCAATTGTTCGAGCCACGAAGATTGGGGCAGTTCGTAGGTGAGGGGAATGAAGAGTGGTTCCAACCGCGGGGGGTTGCGGTCGTCATCAGTCCTTGGAATTTTCCGTTGGCGATCTGTTGCGGAATGACGGTCGCGGCACTCGTGACCGGAAACACTGTGATCGTCAAGCCAGCCGAGCAAACGCCGGGCATCGCGAAAGTCATGTGCGAATTGCTCTGGAGCGCTGGAGCCCCGAAGGATGCGCTTGCATTTCTGCCTGGGATCGGCGAGACCATTGGGGCGGCGCTCGTTCGCGATCCGCGCGTCGCACTGATCGCATTCACTGGCTCGCAGGGAGTCGGATTGGACATTGTGGCCGCGGCAGGACGAACTCACGCCGAGCAGGAGTGCGTCAAAAAAGTCGTTTGCGAAATGGGAGGAAAGAACGCAATCATCATCGATGAGAGCGCAGACTTAGACGAGGCCGTGCTCGGAGTCAGACAATCAGCCTTCGGATTTTCGGGACAGAAGTGCTCGGCATGCAGTCGCGTCATCGTCGTGGGAAGTGCACACGACGCCTTCCTTCACCGACTCGTCGAAGCGACCCGAACACTCACGATTGGTGATCCACTTCTTCCCGGAACCGACATTGGACCGGTCATTGATCAGGATGCCGCGAAAAAGATTCGCGAGTTTGTCGCACTCGGATCGACCGAAGGCAAAATCGAGATTCAGCTCAAGATTCCCGATGGTCTTGAGCAGCGGGTCGGCAGGCCGTTTGTCGCTCCCACGATCATTTCCGGGATCCGCATGGAACATCGACTTGCCAACGAGGAGATTTTCGGGCCAGTCCTCGCAGTGATGCGCGTGGCGACTTTCGACGAGGCACTCCGCGTCGCCAACGCGACGCGGTACAAGTTGACCGGTGGTGTCTACAGCCGACGGCCATCCCACTTAATGCGGGCGCGCGAGGAATTCAGGGTCGGCAACCTCTATCTCAATCGCGCGATCACTGGCGCACTCGTCGGTCGGCAGCCATTCGGAGGATTTGGCATGAGCGGAGTCGGAAGCAAGGCAGGCGGAGCTCAGTATCTCCTGCAGTTTGTCGAGCCCCGAACTGTCTGCGAAAACACGATGCGGAGAGGATTCGCGCCGGGATTGATTTGACGAGATTCGGCACAGTGGGGAACGCCCCAGATCTATCTATTCCCGAGCGCGCGGAATTGCAACGCCTCCGCAACGCAGACTGAATTCACCTCGGACTCTCCCGCGAGATCGGCGATGGTCCTTGCGACGCGTCGAATCTTGTCGTAGGCGCGCGCGCTCAACGAGAGTTCTTCAAGGCCTCGTACGAGGAGCTCCGCCGCAGCACCATCGAGTCTGCAGTGACGATCAAGCACATCGACCGCGAGTCTCGCGTTCGGCGCGCCACCCTGTCGCCGGAGGGATCGCGCCCGTGCGGCGATCACCTGCTCACGGAGCGCATCGCTGGACGATCCGGGCTTCGCCCTCGCGAGGTCACGCGCTCCGACTCGTCTCACTTCGACATGCAGATCGATTCTGTCGAGAATCGGGCCAGAGACACGCCCGAGATAGTCGGCCATCATCCGGCTGCCACTTGCTCCTGGACTCCGATCGCCGCGCGCGGTCGGATTCATCGCTGCGACGAGCATCGTCATCGCGGGCCAGCGCACTGAACCGCTTGCGCGCGCGATCAAGACTTCCCCACCTTCTAAGGGTTCACGAAGCGCTTCGAGAACATCGCGCCGAAATTCGGGCAGTTCGTCTAGGAAGAGCACGCCGTGATGAGCGAGTGTGATCTCGCCGGGTCGTCCGCTCGGACCGCCTCCGACGATCGCCACAGCGCTCGCTCCATGATGAGGCGCGCGAACCGGTCGCACGATGTGGAGTTTGCTCTTGCGCGATCCTGCGACAACTTCGATTCCGACGGACGATGCGATGCGCATCACTTCGAGAGCTTCTTCGGGTTGAAGCGGTGGGAGGATTCCTGCCAATGCACGCGCCAGCATCGTCTTGCCGCAACCTGCTGGACCGAGCAAGAGGGCATTGTGACCACCGGCGGCTGCGATCAACATCGCGCGCTTCGCGATTGCCTGTCCCTTGATGTCGCGAAAGTCGACTGGAGCGAGCCCCGCAGCGAACTCCGGCAGGGCGATACCTGCAACGACCGAGTCCGCAATGGCGATGCCCGACAAACCGCGTTCATCTCGCTCGCTCCTCTTCGCATCGTCGATTGCGATCCCTTCGGTCGTGAAAGCTGACGCGCCATCTGACGCGCCATCTGACGCGACGGGTGGACCCTCGCCGCGAAAAAATTCCACGACTTCGCGAAGTGTGGCTGCTCCGATCACTTGCACACCAGGTACGAGCTCAGCCTCCATCGCGTTTTCGAATGGAACGATGATCCCTCGGCCCGAGTCGCGTGCGAGGAGTGCCGCACTGACCGCGCCACGGATCGGACGCAATCTCCCGTCGAGGGCAAGCTCCCCTGCAATCAGCCATCGTTCAATTTGAGGAGCGTTCGCTCGCTTCGGTTCGGCAGTGCCTCCAGCGGCAAGCACCCCCATCGCAATCGGCAGGTCATAGACGGCTCCTTCTTTGCGCGTTCCCGCGGGGGCCAAATTGACAACGACATGGTGCCGAGGGAGTTCAAATCCCGACGCTTCGATCGCGCGACGAATGCGCTCGACCGACTCTCGGATGGCTGCATCGGGCAGGCCCACCACGCAGATTTGGGGAAGTCCATGTGGTGAGAGATGCACTTCGACCTCGCAGGGAAGAGCGTCGATTCCGCGCAACATGAACGCATGGACCAGTGCTTGCATCTGGGCAACGTATCGATTCGCGCGTGGATTCCGACAAACCTCCCCCTTTTTCTCTATCGTCGAACGCGCGAGCACACATTGGACTCCTCCACACTTGTCATCACGATGCTCATTGGCGCCGCAGGCGGATTCCTAGGAGGGCTCTTCGGCATTGGTGGCGGTACGGTCATCATCCCGCTCCTCACAATGGCGCAGGGAAGCAATCCCCACCTTTATGAAGCGGCGAGCTTCGTCATCAGCGCGGTCGTGAGCATGGGCAGCATCCCGCGGCACATCCGTGCACATGCGATCCAATGGACCTTCGCGTTTCGTTCGCTTCCCTTTTCCCTCGCGACGGTGGGCGGAGGCATCGCGCTCGGACTCGCGTTGCCAAATCCTGTGTGGCTCGAACGAATCTTTGCCGTCTTTCTGGCGTATGTCGCGGGTGCTGAAGTCATTCGTCGACTCCGCCGTCACCGATCTCCTGGCAATCGATCTCCACAGAATCCACGCACCAGCTGGCCTTGCGCGGGAATCATCGGAACTGCGATGGGAACGCTTTCCGGATTGCTCGGCATCGGGGGTGGGATGATCGCCGTGCCACTGATGCATGCCGTCAATCGGTTCAACATTCGCGCCGCGATAGCGACGAGTGCATTCCTCGTACTTCCGACTGTGATCGTCGGCGCGATTGTGAAGTACGCAACACTCGAATATGCCACGACACCCGAAGGCGCGGCGATTCCATTCGCATCCGCAATCTGGCTCGCTCTCGCACTCGCCCCAGGAGCGTTCATCGGCGCAAATCTGGGATCCATGCTCGTGCACAAGGTCCCGATGAAGCACCTCTCGATCGGATTTGCCGTACTTTGCGCACTTCTCGCCATTCGAATGGCGGGATTCGGATCGTAGGAATCTCCCTTCGCTCGAGCAATGATGACCACACTCGCGCCGACGCCCCCGGATCACCCCACGAGCAAAATCCGTCGCAATCTCGTGATCGCGCTCGGTTTTCTCTGGGTGTCTGCGCCTGCGATCATGGGAATGCTCCTCCTCGCAGAATTGGGACCAGTCGGTGACTGGCTCGCGACTCGTGGCGAGGTCGGCATCGTCATCTTCATTGCGATTTTCGCGTGCAGCACCGGATTCGGACTGCTTCCGCCCTACGCACAGGCGATAGTCGGTGGATGGGTCTTCGGTACGACGCTCGCAACGACAGCGGTGATGTGCGGACTTCTTGCGGGAGCAACGATCGGATTCGCTTTCGCAAGACTCATCAGCGGTCACGCCATCATCGGGCTCATCGATCGAAATCCGCGTGCGAAAGTGATTCGCGCCGCACTCGTCGAGACGAATCAACCCAAGACATTTGTGTTGATCCTGTTGCTACGACTTCCACCAAACTCCCCCTTCGCGATCGCCAATCTAGCGATGGGCGCATCCGGAGTCCGTGCGCTTCCGTTTCTTGCTGGAACCATGCTCGGAATGCTTCCACGCACGATGGCGCTCTGTATGGCAGCGTCCGCCGCAGCGGCCACCGGGGCGAAAGATTTCCAAGCGCTCTTCGCGCAGCAAGGCTGGCTCGAGCTTACGATCGGATTCGGCGGGCTCCTGCTCGCGCTTGGCGTCATCACAGCGGTCTCGCGCAGAGCACTCGCGCGCGCCGGGTTGCTCGGTTCCTCGACCTAAACTTCCCGAGTTACGGCGTGTTCATCGGCGCTTGAGGATCACTCCGATTCGGGGCGATTGGAACTGGTTTGCTCGGATCAAAGTGGTCTGAACTTTCGAGCGCAGCTGGCGCCTGCAATCCGTTTGGATCCGCCACGCCAACCGCTGGATGCACTCCAGGAACAGTGAGTTCATCGCTGGGCAATTGGGACAAGCGCGCATCAATCTCGCTGAAGAAGTGATCTGCTTGCTTCCAGAAGTCCTGTGTGCGAATCTTTGTTCGGGTATCGAGAAGGACTCTGGGTATTCGATCGTCCGCCTCGACCCGAATCGAAAATGTCCAAGTCTGGTTCTCGCGACGCAGTGCCCCGCCAGGCGGTCCATAGTCGCGCTTCAATTCTCGATAGACCTCGACCCGCCCTTCGGCTTCATCAAGAAAGACGCCATTTTCTGCGACAAACCAATCGGAGTACTTCGGATTTCGGGCGGCACCGACCGTCGCTTGCCAGAGCGCGTCTGGGCTGACTCCTGGATAATCGCGTGAAGCGCTTGAACATCCGATGCACCACGCCAAGAGTGCCAGAGTCAAGAGTGGCCAGACCAAGCCAACCACACGCCATCGATCACTCGACAATATTCGCATTGGAAAAGACTTTCTGCACATCGTCATGCTCCTCAAGCGCATCGATGAGGCGATTCACCTGCATCGCACGTTCACCTTCAACTTCGACCGTCGTGGAGGGTATCCACATGATCTGCGCCTCGGTCGCCGGTGTGCCAGCGGCCTCAAGCGCATCGCGCACGCTCGCAAGGGCAGACGGTGGACACGTGACTTGCCATACTTCATCGTCGCTGGAGACATCGTCCGCGCCTGCGGGGAGCACGATGTCCATCAACTGTTCTTCGCCAATGTTGCCGCGTCCAATCAGGAGTACCCCGGCATGAACCAGGTTGTACAAGACCGATCCAGGCACTCCCAAATTCCCGCCATTCTTGTCGAAGATCACTCGAATATCGCCAGCTGTTCGATTGAGATTGCTTGTCAAGCATTCGACAATGATGGCGACACCTCCGTTGGCGTACCCCTCGTATCGAATCGCTTGAAAATCGTCTCCGTCAATCGCGCCAGCCCCCTTCTTGACCGCCTTTTCAATCGTGTCGCGCGGCATATTGACGCTCTTGGCGTCGTCAATGGCAAGTCTCAAGGACGAATTGAATCGAACATCTGCTCCGCCAGTGCGCGCCGCCACGATGATTGCTCGCGATGCCTTCGACCAGATCTTGCCGCGCTTGGAATCAACCGCGGCCTTGCGGTGCTTGATGTTTTTCCAAGCGCTGTGACCTGCCATCAGTGGAGTCTCGTCAAATCGTCCGTTCGATCTCTCGCAATTCAGTGACTACGGGCGGTTGTCTTCGCCTTGGCCTTCGCCTTTGGCTTCGGCTTGCTCTTGGATTTACTCTTGACCTCGGCCTTCGCCTTCGCCTTTTCAACCGCGGTCGCCGCCGCACCACGGAGCTGCTTCACGCTCTCGCGAGCGATGCGTGCCGTATCCGCTTTTCCAGAGGAGTGAAAAGCATCCGTTGCCGCAACGAGCGCGAAGTGAATTTGCCGCGCGCGATCCGCGCTGAATTTCTTGCTAAACAATTCCGAAAGCGCGACCGGCTTCATGTCTTCGGGCAGTACTTCGTAGTGCACGAGCAGGTCGACTGTCGTCTGGTCGATGGGGACCATGGACACTTCGAACCCGATGAGCATGACCCGCGAGACGACATAGGACTTCATTCCCTCAAGATTCTCGAGATAAATTCGCACGTCCCGCTTTGGCTTTCCGATCAACTGCTCGAGTCCAACACGGTGATGTCGGCGAAAAAGATCGAAGAGCGTCATTCGCAGTCGACGCATGCGACCGAACGCATCGGGGTACTTCGCCCCAATGGTCGTCACCATTTCCTCCACCAAGTTCACGCGGAATTCGTTGAAGTCGACATTGCGACTGCGGATGCGTTGCATCGCGGTATCCGCCATCTCCGTCGTCGCGTCAAACAACAGCGAAGAGTGGATGAGCAGTGCGGTCAACTCCGCTGCGTTTGGTTCTTCCGTACGTGCGCGCGCGCCGTACTTCTTCACCAGGGAGTTGAGATTGTTAATGTTGAACGGTGGCTTCTTTTCGGTCATGTGGTTTTTTCCTCTGGGGATTCAGGGGCCTGAAGCAATTCAAATGTCAGTTGCGGAACGCGTCGAAGACTCGTCGACTCGCGTAGCGCCGATCGAAAAAACCCAACTGCACTCTTGAGTGCCGCCAACGAGAGAGGCCCGCGATCAGCTGGGAAGACCGAGACTCTGACCCTTGCGCAGAGCAAGTCTGGACTCAAGCGCACTTCCTGAATCGAGACCATTCCCTGTAAGCGGGGATCGGACAACCCTCGAACGATTCGATCCTGAAGCGCGCGTTGCAACACGCTCGCCACTTGCGCCGGACGAGAACTCGGAGCTTCGTTGCGGACCGAACCATCCGATCCGAACGATACACCGTCCGGCAGTCGTGGTCCCTTTCCTCGTCGCTCACGCATTTCCGCCACCTAGTGGCCGCACAGTAATCGTTCGATAACACTCAAGCACATCGCCTTCGCGAATGTCGTCGTATCCATTGATCTTCATGCCGCACTCGTTTCCAGCGCGCACTTCTTTTGCGTCTTCCTTGAATCTCTTAAGTTGCTCGAGTCGACGGTCCTTCTCGACCACAATGCCGTCGCGCGTGACGCGAATCTGGGCGTTGCGTTCGATCACGCCATCTGTGACATAACAACCCGCGATCGCCCCCACCTTAGTGATCTTGAACACGGCGCGGACATCGGCGTGGCCGAGCACCTGCAAGCGAACCTCAGGCTCGAGCAATCCGCGAACAGCCTTATCCATGTCGTCGGTCAGTTGATAGATCACTTCGTAGAGTCGAATATCGATCTTTCGTACTTCGGCCAATTGCCGTGCCTTCGAACTGCTTGTGACATTGAATCCGACGATGACAGCTCCCGTCGTCGCAGCGAGTTCGACATCACTCTCATTGACTCCTCCAACTGCCGCGTGCTTGATCGAAATCGAGACATCTTCTGCTTTGATGCGACCCAGCACAACTTTGAGCGTCTCGACCGATCCTTGCACATCGCCCTTGACGATGAGTGGCAACTCTTTCTTCTTCGAGTTCGCCATCGTCTCGAAAATATTGTCGAGGGTGACCTTTGGAGCGGACAACTCTCGGTCGCGCTCGAACGCCCGTCGTTCAATCGCCGCCTTTTCCGCCGCTGCGAGACTCTCGACCACATAAAACTTATCCCCTGCGTCGGGGAGCATGTCGATGCCAGAAATTGCCACTGGTGCAGTCGGGTCGGCGCTCTTGATACGTGCGCCACGGTCGTTCACGATGTCTCGAACTCGACCGAAGGCTCGCCCGACCACGACGAAGTCTCCTTGCTTCAGACAGCCTTCCTGCACGATCAATTGGGCGACGGATCCACGACCTGGCTCCATGCGCGCTTCGAGCACAGTCCCCTGCGCATTCCCACCCCAATCAGCCTTCAATTCAAGCACGTCAGCCTGCAACGCGACGGTCTCGAGCAGTTCTGCAACGCCGGTTCCCTTTAATCCGCTGACGAGGGCGACTTCGACTGAACCGCCCCAAGGGACGGGACTCATGTCGTGCGCTGCGAGCTCGCCGTAGATGCGCTGGAGATTCCGCTCGTCGTACTCGGGACGGTCGATCTTGTTGAGCGCAACGATCACTGAAACTTTCGCCGCCTTGATGTGATTGATGCTCTCAATCGTCTGCGGCATAAGTCCATCGACTGCGTCGACGACAAGCACAACGATGTCCGTCACCTTTGCCCCGCGCGATCGCATGGCAGTGAATGCTTCGTGGCCAGGGGTGTCGATAAAAGTGATCATGCGCGAATGGTCGCCCGCCTTCACCTCGACCTGAAAAGCGCTCGTGGACTGCGTGATACCACCCGCTTCTCCAGCAGCGACTTTCGTGCTCCGAATCCGATCGAGAAGCGTCGTCTTGCCGTGATCAACATGACCAAGAATCGTGACAACCGGTGGACGCGTGCGTTCATCAGTTCGTGTTCGCGCAGCGAATCGCTCTTCGATTTCGTCCGATGCGGTCTTCGCTTCGACGATTTCGATCTCGATATTGAATGCCATCATCACTTCTGTCGATTGGTCCGAGTCGAGCGCAGTGTTGATCGTGATCGGCGTTCCCGCAAGCAGGAACTTCTTCTGGATCTCCGAGACCTTGACTCCCGTGAGTTCCGAGAGTTCCTTCACCGAAACTGGATTTGGCACACGGACTGGTCCCTGTGGCTTGGCGGCGAGCATTCGACCTTGTGGAGAGTGAGACGGTCGAGTCGAAGTCCGATGCTTGCGGAAGAATCCGCCCGATTCTGCGATTCGATTGTTTCGTTCTTCAAGATCCTTGGGACGGAATCCCTCTCGCGTGGTATCAGCACGACCGGTCCGACCTGCGTCCGCTGGACGCCGTTTGGCGGGAGGCGTGACGCCTCGCCGAGCTGCGTCACCGGCTCCTGTTCCAGTCGTTGGACCACGCCCCATCGGCGGTCGACTGCTAGTTCCAAATGGACCAACCAGTCGAGGGCGAGGCGCCACGATATTGTCAGCTGCCTCGACTCGAATCACCTTCGGACCGGAAAGGCTGGTCTTCGTCGGTTGCTGCAAGACTTCGGAAGATGGACGAGGGCGAGCTGGCCTTGTCGGAACATTCATCGGTGCCGGGACGATGATCTTTGCGACAGGAGGTGGCACGACAACTTTCGGCGGTGCGACTGGTGCGACCTTGGCAACTGGAATTGGCGTCGAAAGTAGTGTGTTCTCAAGGACATGCGCGCCCCTCACGGTCGGCGGGTCGTTCGCGATGACTGTTGGCGGACGCGAGGCTGTGGCGGTCCGGATGAGATCGTCGGTCGATGGCTCCTTCGATGGGATTGTTCCCGGCGCAGGAGGCGCGACAGCTGGCGCGGACGCTGACGCGATCAGCTCTGCTAGCGGCGCTGAATTGTCAATCGCCTGGTCGCCTTTCTTCCTTTTAGGAGCGGCTTTCTTGACTCGCTCGCGGATGACTTCGACATCAACGGCCGCAGACGACTCGGTTCCGGTCGATGTCCCAGATCCTCCAAACCATTGCTTGATCGATTCGGCAAGTCCCATCGAAATAGACGCCTGCGGAGTCGTCACTCCCTCGATGCCCTCGCTGATGCACTTC
Organism: Singulisphaera sp. GP187; assembly: GCA_945868805.1. Lineage (GTDB taxonomy): Bacteria > Planctomycetota > Phycisphaerae > Phycisphaerales > SM1A02 > F1-60-MAGs104. The sequence goes on along the minus strand of CAMBMO010000006.1, from coordinate 100,025 downwards.
GCGAGGATGTCTTTCGTCGGGATTCCCAAATCCTTGGCGACTTGCGTGATTCGAATTTTCTTTATCGTGGCCACAACTTACTCCGCAAAGAATGAAGGAACGAACACGATTGAAATTCGCTGGGTGAACAAGTCAACTGATCGCGATCGAGGGGCATCGTCATTTCGTGGGTGTTTCCGGTGCGCCGAATCCGAGGATGTTGTCCGCGGCAGCCTCGCTGCGAGCGTCAGTCGAAGGGACTGGTGCCTGACCTGTACCCAGCAGCGCATCGGCGACCGCTCCATCTTCTGCCTGCTGAAGTTCTGCGGCGGCTCGATCTCGTTGCATTTCTTCTGCGACGACCTTGGCTCGATCCGAACAAGCATCCACGACCTGAGTCGCTAGCTCTTGCGTCATTCCGCATTCTTCCACGAGGCTCGTCTCTCCAATCTCCTCGACATCGAAGACACTGATCATTCCGAGAGCTCCCATGCGATCGAGCATCTCGTCTGTCGCGCCTTCGACCGCTTTGACCGCCGCTTGCAGAGTCTGCAGACCCTTTTCAAACTCAGGCGGTGTCAGGATGTCAACATCCCACCCAGTCAATCGAGCGGCCAGTCGAACATTCTGCCCTCTTCGACCGATCGCGAGCGAAAGCTGATCATCCCGCACGATGATTGTCGCACGCCCGAGTTCGAAACAGAGACTGACTTCTTCGACTTCTGCGGGCTTGAGGGCATTGGAAATGAGAACCTGACTGGATTCGTTCCAGCGAACGATGTCAATCTTTTCGCCCCCAAGTTCGTCGACGATGTTGCGGATTCGCGATCCGCGAACCCCGACACATGCGCCGACTGCGTCGACCTTTGAATCAACTGACGAGACCGCCAGTTTCGTCCGAAAGCCCGGTTCGCGCGACATGGCTTTGATCTCGATCGTGCGCTCTGCGACTTCAGGCACTTCGGACTCAAAGAGTCTGCGAATGAAATCTGGGTGCGCGCGACTCATGACGATCTTCACCTGACTACCCGCGTCGCGTACATCAAGGAGGATGCAACGGACTCGATCGCCCGCCTGGAATTGCTCGCCTGGAATCTGCTCGCTCTTGGGCATAAATCCTTCCGTGCGCTCGAGCTGAACGATGAGGGCATTCCCCTCGTAGCGCTGCGCGACGCCGGTCACAAGTTCACCCTGACGCTTGGAGTACTCGTCGAGCAACGAGACCCGCTCGTTCTCGCGGAACCGCTGGATCATCACTTGCTTTGCGGTCTGGGCTGGAATGCGACCGAGGCTTGCGAGTGGGATGATTTCCCGAGTCTGCTCCTCCGTGTTGCGCCAGAGCGAAATCGTACCGCCGAGTCGATCGATTTCACAACCAAATTCGTCTGGGTCCTCAGAATTGAAATGCTTCCGCGCTGCGCTCACCATCGCAAGTTCGAGATCTTGAACCAAAAGTTCGCGGTCGATATTGCGATCGCGGGCAACGGAGTCGAGCAGTCGGATAATTTCATTCATAAGAGGTCCTTTCGAATTGTCACCGCGAATAAAAAAGGTCATGGTCGCCGCGGTGGCGCACATGACCCGTCCGACTGCGATCGGTTCGTCGATCAACCCATGCGGGTCTCCAACGAGACGATCGCCCTTGCCGATTTCTTTGCGAAAGCAAAGCGCGGATGGACGCCCAAGTGCGTCATACGCGGTTTCGGATTGCCGATTCAGCTTGATTGATACAGATACAAGGCATGAGATTCGTAAACATGGTCATTCTCATTACTTCAAAACAGAGATCAAATCAAAACAGGCAATTGGCAAAGGACAGACAGGTCCCCGTGGAGGCCATCCCCACAGGATCCGCGATTGTAGCGTCCCAATGCGGTTTTTTCAAGTTCCAACTCCGATTGGTCGACACATCGCTCGTAGGATGCTTGAAATGCGCCTTGGTTCATTGAGTTTCATCCTGTCGATCCTCCTCGGCGCGTCGGCGTTCGCCCAAGCTGGCGTCCGAGATTCCGCCGATGTTGTGTCAGTTCAGGTCATTGCGCTCGCGACTGAGGTCGCACCAGGGTCAGACTTCCCCGTCGCGATTGTGCTTGAGATCAAGCCAGGATGGCACATCTGGACAGATGATCGCCCCGTCCCGGACGGCATCGCCAAGTTCGATGGAGCGGTGTTCACCTCAATACGCCTCGCAAGCGATTGGTCCATTCTTCGCGCAGCGGGTCGCGCTGATTCAAAATGGATCGATGAGGCTCCGATGGGATCGTCCGAGGAAGTTCTTGCCCAGTGGCCCGATTATCACGAAGTCCGAGCGGATGTCGGTGACGGCCCACAGAAGTACCCAGTCTTTGAGGGAATGACCTCGATCTTCGTTCCGTTGTCCGTCGCTTCGAGTGCCAGCGCCGGAACGCTCACCGTCACTTTCACGATCGAGTTTCAAGCATGCACGGCAACGAATTGCGTTGCACCGGTGACTGTTGAAATCCCACTCACATTGCAGGTGAAGGCAGGTGCTACAACCGGCGCCGCGCCGCCCGGTTTCGCGCAATTCGACTCATCCATCTTTTCAATGATTCACGGTGGAGTTGCACCGACGATGCTCGTCCAATTCGATTTTTTCGACCTCCGGTTTTCGATCGATCCCAACGGAGGCGGATTTTTCTTGCTCCTCGCCATTGCGGGTCTCGGTGGACTCTTGCTGAATTTAACTCCCTGCGTGCTCCCGGTGATTCCGCTGAAAATCATGGGACTATCACGCTCTGCAGGAAATCGAGGGAGGTGCTTTGCGCTCGGTTGCGCCCTTTCGTTCGGTGTCATCGCATTCTGGGTCGTCCTCGGTTTGGCAGTGGCACTGGTCAGTGGTTTCACGAGTTCGAGCCAACTCTTTCACTATCCAATTTTCACTCTCACGGTCGGAATCATCATCGCGATCATGGCGGTGGGGATGTGCGGATTCTTCTCGATCCCGCTCCCCCAGTCGATCGCCGGTGTTGAATTTCGTCATGGGACGATCGCCGGTTCCATTGGATTCGGCGTGATGACGGCGGTTCTCTCGACCCCGTGCACCGCACCGTTGATGGGAGCCGCGGCTGCATGGGCGGCGACTCAGACTCCTTGGATCGTGCTCGTCGTATTCGGCGTCATCGGTTCGGGTATGGCGCTCCCCTACTTCATCCTCAGCGCGTTTCCACAATTGGTGAGCCACGTTCCAAAGAGTGGACCTGCGAGCGACCTCGTGAAGCAGACGATGGGATTGCTTCTCTTGGCCGCCGCCGCATATTTCGCCGGTGCGGGGCTCGCCGGTTTCCTCGCTGCGCCACCAATTCCCCCCACAAATGACTATTGGTGGGTCGTGTCTGCATTCGGGACTTCCGCCGGACTTTGGCTGATCTGGCGCACGCTTCGATTGACTCGGCGCTTCAAGTTGCGAGCTGTTTTTTGTGGACTGGGCGCCGCAATAGCGATCATCAGCGCGGGCATCGGCATTCGATTGACGGACGATGGCGTGATCGACTGGGTCTACTACACGCCTGCGCGACTCGATGAAGCGCTCAAGAGTGGCGACGCCGTGCTGATCGACTTCACTGCCGAGTGGTGCCTCAATTGCAAGACACTCGAGAAGACGGTGCTTGAGAGCTCGGGGGTCACCGAACTGCTCGCAGCCGGCGCAATCAAGGCAGTCAAGGTCGACCTCACCGGAAACAACGAACATGGAAGGACTCTCCTCAAGAAATTTGATCGAGTGACGATTCCACTGCTCGTCATCCTCGCCCCCGACGGTCACGAAGTATTCAAGAGCGACGCATACACGCCCTCGCAAGTGATCCATGCGATCAAAGAGGCAACGAGCTCGACCGACGCTCAGAGTGTCGCCCCACCGCATCGACCCAACTGACTTGCAGGGCCCGCGCAAGACTCATCTGGCCGTTTCACTTCAACTCGGACATTTGCCGTTCGATTGACGCTCTTCGATCCGCCGAAAATTGTCGCAGTGGATCCAATGCGTATGTCTCGTTCGATTCCAACGCTGAATTGAGCGCCGCGCGTGCCCCGAGCGTGTCACCCTGCTTCGCAAGCGCCAATGAGAGTCGAATCCAACTCTCAGAGTGCCGAGGATTGACTGCGAGCACCTCGCGCAATGCCAATTCGGCTGAACGCCACGACCCGCTCGAGATCTCTGCTTCGCGAAGCGCGATCGTCGACATCAAGAGCAACGCGGAGAACGAAGATGAGTTCATGCCGGCGACCGATTGTGCGCAAGCCATGCCCGATCGAAGCCATTCGGGCGAATCGACTGGGAGCGGATCGCAGGACGCTGCCGCCTTCCACTGCTCCGCCGCTCGAAGCGCGTACGCAGGACGAGGTGGCCAAATTTGAGCTGCACTGACCAGCGACGCGCCAGCGCGGGCTCGTCCCATCGCCAAACGCTCGCTCGAATCTACGCGAGCCTCCTGCTGCAAGGATTCCGCCGCCTTCAATGCGACCTCGTCTTGCTCAATCAGAGCCGGCGATACAACCGATGCCAACGCGAAGGCGATGCCCGCGAAAATGCATGCAAAGCCCGCCATCACCACACGAGTGAATCCAAGTGTCGGCACTGGGCGAAGTGATTCTTCACTCCTCGAGTGCCAATTCCACCAGGCGGCCGTCCCCAACACGAGCCAACCCCAGATCGCACTGCCAGGGAGCCAGAAAACCATATCGATTTGTCCGTGTGTCAGTACGACTGCAGCGAAACCGGAGAGTCCAATTCCAACCGCGCGAGAAGCGGATGATTTTGTGCAATCCGCGGGAGCGTGTTTCGACAACAGTCTCTGTTTGGAATCCATGAACTCCATGATTCGAACCATCGCCCACGCGGTCACCGCGCCCGCACCGAGCCCGATGAATCTCCATCCATAGCCGACGAGATCGAGCGAGGGTGCTTCGAACGCAATCGAAACGACCGCCGCGAATACAACTGCGGCGATGGACATCTCGACGACTCCAGCGATCGGTTCCACGTCACGAGGGAGTTCTTCCGATCGCAAATCGTGCGCCGATCGCCACGCCATCAACAATTGAAACGCGACGAGCCCCGCGCCAGCGCAACCGAACGCGACCATCCAATCTGCGAATGCTCCGTGCGCACTAACAACTTCTTCGACGCTCTCCGAAGGCCGGAATTGCATAAACGCCGCTTGAAAACCAGCGGGACCGACACCAGTCCAAGGTGAATCGAGAACGGTTCCCGTGGCTCCCATCAAATACTGCCATCGAAAAAGCAGGCTTTGCTCTCCCCACTGCAAACCGATGAGTCCGCGGAAGACGATCGCGCAGAGGACCACAATCGGGAGCGCGACGAAAAGCAGGCGCTCCCTCCCCGCGCCCTTTCGAAGAAGAACTGTCACGATCAATCCAATCGCGAGTGCTGCGACTCCTCCCTTCGAGCCACTTGCAATGACGAGACCAGCGCACAGGCAAGTGCAGAACCAGATCCATGCGCGCGCAATGATGACGCCCCGACCAATCGCCACATTCGCCATCAACACCGCCGATCCCGCCGCCACAGTCGCGAAGACATTGGCGAATCCGAACCAACCAGTCGCCTCGTTCTGAAACAGCCTTCGTTCGTAGGAGAGTGCTTGCGGCGAGTCGGCGAGCCATCCCTGCCCCCTGAGAAAGGTGTCGCGGTTTTCGGTGTAGTACGCGACTGTCGAAATGTGTTCGCTGGTCAATTGCGCGATGCCACGAACTGCCATGACCACGGCGATTCCCGCGAGCGAGGCGACAATCGTGCGCCGGAGCAAGGTGGACTCGGATCCACCCCCCTGAACGACCATCATCCACGCAATTGCAATCCCGGCGACCCAGGTCGATCCGCGCCAGAGTTGTTCCGCATCTCCCATGCCATGAAAGATCGCCAGGGCAATGGCAGGGATGCACGCCAATCCAATCAGAATCGAGGACAAATCGACTCTCGCACGGGAAAGCAGTCGCTTCACGAGCAACCAAGATGCCCCCGCCAGAGCGAGCGCATCGAGCAAGACGCTCTCAGCTGGCGTCGCTCCAATGAATGGCGAGGCATCGATTGCAGGATCCATGTCGAAGACTGCAATGGGTGAGAACGAAATCATCACCCGCGCTCCTGCGGCCACAATGATCGCTCCCATCGCGAGTCGATCCACAAGCGGTACCGCTTCACGGTGCATCGTGCGACTATCGTAGAAGCGCATGGCAACTTGCGCATCGCGACCAACCCTCACCGTCTACTGCGCAAGTGCGCGTGGTGCCAATCCCGAGTTCCTTGTGGCAGCCCGCCACTTCGGCCAAGCCATTGGCGAGCGCGGGATGGACTTGGTCTATGGTGGCGGAGGGATCGGCCTCATGGGAGAAGTCGCGAGAAGCGCGCAGAAATCTGGGGCGAGAGTCACCGGGATCATCACTGAGCAATTTCTCAACCTCGAACAAGGTTGGAGTGGCTGCGATGAGATGATCGTGGTCGATTCGATGCGCGAGCGCAAGCGCCAGCTTGAAGAACGTGGTGGCGGTTTCGCGATCCTCGCCGGTGGACTCGGCACATGGGAAGAATTCTTCGAGACACTTGTGGGTCGCGTCATCGGTCGACATTCCAAGCCGATCGGGCTACTCAACACAAGCGGGTTTGCCGACCCACTTTGGCAGCTTGTCACTCACGGTGTCGACCACGGATTCGTTCGTCCAGCGGCGCGGGACTTGATGTGGATGGAGTCCGATCCAAATCTGCTCGCACGTCGCCTGCACACCGCGATCACAACTGCCACCATCGAGGCGCACGACCCGCAGGCACTGCTGCCGATGCACGGCAACCCTCGGCCCGAGGTCGAGAGAACGGTCGAGAAAGCAGTCGAGAAATGATGACCGAGCTCACGCCACAAGCACAACGAGTCGGAATGATCGCGGGGAGCGGACTGCTGCCGATTCTGGTCGCTGACGGGATCCGCGCAACGGGACGCCAAGTGGTGTGCATCGGGTTGCGAGATCAATTTGACCCCCAACTACCCGACCACTGTGACGCATTTTCGCACGCAGGAGTTCTCCAGATTGGGAGGTGGATCCGCTTGCTTCGCCGTGCGAAAATCGACGAAGCTGTCATGGTAGGGAGGGTCGCCAAGGCACGGATGTACGAACCCTTCCGCGCCCTCCGGCAACTACCTGACCTTCGGGCTGCACTCCTTTACTATCGTCGCCTGCGGTTCGATCGACGAAGTCACGTGCTCCTCAGCGCGGTCGCCGACGAACTCGCAACGAGTGGAGTACGCCTCATCGACTCGACGACATACATTTGCGACCATCTTGCGACCATCGGAGTGATGGGTCGCGTTCAACTGACGACCGCGCAACAACGCGACGTGGATTTCGCCTGGCCCATGTTGAGGTCGATCGCGAACTTGGGGGTTGGGCAGGCGATTGCTGTGCGTGAGTGCGATGTCATCGCCATCGAAGCAATGGAGGGCACTGATGCGATGATCGATCGTTCGGGGCAACTCTGCCGAACGGGTGGATGGACGATGCTCAAGACCGCACACGATTCGCACGACATGCGCGCAGATGTTCCGACCGTTGGAGTCCCGACGCTCGAACGACTCGCTGGCGCGGGATGTCGACTGATGGTTCTCGGAGCTGGGAGAGTGATCATGCTCGAAAAGCCCCGCATGATCGAAGTCGCCAATCGACTCGGAATCGCCCTGCTCGGGCGCTGACCCAGAACCGCGCCTCCAGAATACTCAGAGAGCACCATGGAATTCGTCTCACGAGCCGGCACCAAACTTGCCCACGCACTTGCGACATTTCAGATCGATGTCACGGGACTGGTGTGCGCCGATTTCGGCTGCAATGCTGGAGGTTTCACCGATTGCCTCCTAAAAAACGGCGCACTCAAGGTGATCGCAGTCGACACGGGATACGGAATGCTGGATTGGCGACTTCGTAACGACCCGCGCGTCGAGGTGCGCGAACGGACAAACGCACTCTATGCACAAGCGCCCCCCGACAAAGTCGAACTCGTCGTCATCGATATGGCGTGGACTCGGCAACGACATTCAATACCCGCTGCGCTTCGATGGTTGCGTCCGAATGGTCAAATTGTGTCACTTGTCAAGCCCCACTACGAGTCAGAGGGCGAGGAACGCAAGGCACTCGTCAAGGGGATCTTGCCACCCGCGATCGCCGAGTTGGTCGTCGACCGCGTCCTCGGCGAATCGAAGGCTCTCGGAATCGAACTCATCGCACACTGTCCGAGTCCCCTGGAAGGAAGTGGCGGGAATTGCGAACATCTTGCGCATATGCGACCGACGGGTCCGCGCACCGCGTCGTAACAAAACCAACGCGAAACAAGCCGAATGAGTGCGCCGACTTCTCGCGTCGAGTCGAGCAAACAACCGTCGAAAATGGTAGGATTTCAGATTCCCCGTGACGACAAATCCACCCGCTCCTTCAGATCCGATTTCGACGCTCGGACAGGTCACTGACAAGACCATCGATCGTGAACTCCACGAGTCGTACCTCGTTTATGCGATGAGCACGATCATGGATCGCGCGCTTCCCGATGTTCGAGATGGACTCAAACCTTCACAGCGGCGCATCCTCGTCGCGATGCACGATTTGAATCTCTCACCCGGTCGAAAGCAGATTAAGTGCGCGAAGATTTGCGGCGATACGAGTGGCAACTACCACCCGCACGGCGAATCTGTGATCTACCCGACGCTCGTAAATCTCGGCCAGTCGTGGAAAACGCGCGCCCTGCTCATCGACAAGCAAGGGAACTTCGGGTCGATCGAGGGCGATCCCCCTGCTGCGATGCGATACACCGAAGCCCGAATGACTGGCGTCGCGGTCGCGATGCTTGAAGATTTGGACAAGGAAACGGTCGATTTCAAGCCGAATTATGACGATCGGTTGATGGAGCCGATGGTGCTGCCTGGCAAGTTCCCCAATCTCTTGGTCAACGGATCATCGGGAATCGCGGTCGGGATGGCGAGTGCGATGCCTCCCCACAATCTGGGAGAGATCACACGTGCAATCGTTGCAACAATTGACAATCCTCAAATCGGACTCGACGGTCTCTTAGCACTTGTACCTGGACCAGACTTCCCTACGGGTGGATCGATCATTGGTGGTCGTGGAATCGCCGAGGCGTACGCAACGGGACGCGGCCGTCTGACGGTTCGCGGCAAGGTGCGGCATGAGACGCGCGATGGGCGCAACATGATCATCATCGAAGAGATTCCCTATCAGGTGGTTCAGAGCATGTTGATCGAGCGCATTGTCGATGCGAAGAAGGATGACCGTATCCCCGACATCGTCGATGTGCGAAACCACTCGGGACGCGATGCGCAGACACGCATTCTGGTCGTTCTGCGCAAGGGTGCAGATCCAGCGGTCGTCGAGCGCCAGCTCTACGAATTTACTCCGCTCCAGACGACGTACAGCATCATGAATATTGCGCTGGTCAATGGCCAGCCCCGCACGCTGCCATTGCGTAATCTGATTTCGAGCTACATCGATCATCGATGCTCAGTCATCCGCCGGCGAACGGAATTCCAACTCCGCCAGGCACGCCAACAGGCTCATCGACTCGAAGGACTCGTTTACGCAGTTTGCGACATCGATGCAGTCATTGCGATCATTCGAGCATCACAGACACGGGAGGAGGCGATCCAGCGACTGATGGAGCGTGCGTTCCGAATCGCTGAGGATCACCCGAGCGCTCATCTGGTCCCAACGCGAATCGCCGAAGCAAGTCGCGTTGGAGCAGGGATTGGTCTGACTCGCGTGCAGGCGGACGCCATCGGCGCACTTCGTTTGATCCAGCTTGTCGGACTCGAGATTGAGAAACTCGCCAATGAGTTTGCCTCGTTGCTTCGTGAAATCGACGGATTCGAGCAACTTCTTGGTGACCATGCTCTCGTTCTGAAAATCGTCCGGCAGGATGTGATCGATATCGGAGAGAAATTCGGAGATGCCCGGCGAACCACAATCGAAGCGGACGAGGCGGGTGATTTTGATCTCGCTGAACTCATCCAAGAGCACGATGTGGCTGTGACCGTCAGCCACGAAGGATTCGTGAAGCGACTTCCGGTCGACACCTTCCGAATTCAAGGTCGTGGCGGAGTTGGCGTGCGTGGTTCTGACGCGAAAGACGGCGACTACATCGAACGAGTCTTCATTGCGAGCACACATGACGATCTCCTGTGCTTCACAAACACGGGGCGTGTCTACCGAATCAAGGTCTGGCAGATTCCCGAAATGTCCCGAACGGCCAAGGGGCGCGCGATCAACAATGTGGTCGAACTCAAAGCTGGGGAACGAATGGTCGCGTATCTCCCGATCAAGGACTTCGAGCGGAGCGAGGACTATCTGTTCTTCGCCTGTGCGAGCGGACGTGTCAAACGATCGTCGCTCAAGGACTTCAAGAATGTCAATCGAAGCGGAATTATCTCCGTGCGTCTCAACGAGGGAGATCGGCTGGTCAATGTCGTCCAAACGAGAGGCAATGACCACGTCCTGCTCGCCACCGTCGAGGGAATGTCGATTCGCTTCGACGAAAACGACGCGCGCGTCATGGGACGAGACGCTGCAGGAGTAACGGGTATCGATCTCGCCGAAAGTGACGCTGTTGTGGGGCTCGTCCGCTGCGACGATCAGGCTGCGCTCTTCACTTGCACCGAACGCGGCTTCGGAAAACGCACGTCCTTAGCCGAATACCTCGTCCATCAAGAAGACGGACAGACGCGCGCGCAGTCTCGTGGCGGCAAGGGGCGCATCGATATCAAAGCCGACGAACGGAATGGTCGCGTGGTCGCCGTCCACTCGACGCTCGAGAGCGACGACCTCATGTTCATCTCACGCGGGGGCATGATTGTGCGAATCCGTGCGAGTGAGGTCCGACTTGTCGGACGCAACACGCTCGGAGTTCGCGTCGTCAAGCTGCAGGAAGACGACACTCTTGTCGGCGCCGCATGCTTCGAAGCGAGTGAGCCCGCGGATTCAGGATCACGGCCGAGTTCCGAGCCGGTGCCTCCTACGACCGATTGATAGGATCGACCGCATGTCACTGAACGAATGGTCGGAAAGCATCGTGATTGGCGAGCTACTCGATGAACCCGCGTTAGGCGAGGATCTCAAGACCTTGGTCACACGCGCCGAGAAAAAAGTCTCGGGACTCCATGTGGTTCTCGACATGCGAAACGTGACCTATCTCAACTCATCCAACCTCGCGGCGCTCCTCCAGCTTCGGAAGTTGCTTGTGTCTGCGGATGGTTCGTTGCATCTTTGCGGCGTGGGAGATGCCGTCTGGAGCATCCTCTTGATGACCGGCCTCGACCGACTCTTCAAGTTCACCGACGATGTACCGACCGCGCTCGCGGCAGCGCAACTCGGGCTTTGACCTACTCCGGCGCGCTCCATGCGAATCCGTCGAACATCGCACGAACCCCGCATCGAGCTGATACCGCTCATCGATGTGATGATGTTCTTGCTTTCGTTCTTCATCTATTCACAAGCGCTTGCCGTCCGAATCAGTGTCGTGCCGATGGAACTCCGCAAGTTTCAAAGCGCTCAGAACGCCAAACCAGCGACTGCCGCGACGATTTCGATCGCGCTTGATGGGAAGCTCTACTACAACCGCATTCCCTGCGACCTTGTCGAGATCTCAGGACGTGTCGCAGAATCGAAACTCGAAGACCCCAAGACCATCGTTTACATCGCCGTCGCTGATGGTCAGGGCACGATCGATCGAGCACCAGTCATGCAGAGCATTTGGGACAAACTGCGGGGATGCGGACTTCAGGTCAATTTCGTCGGGAAACCGATCGAAACGGACGAGAAGGCGCCGCCCGCGACTACGATCGCACCGTGACCGAGTCGCGACAACAGAACGCACCCCTCTATGTTGGCGCTGTCATCGCGGTGTTCTTGCACCTGATGATCGGCGGGCCCATATTGAGCGCATCGTGGGGAGTTCACGGGACGAGTCCGCTCAACTCTGCACTCGACGGGAAGAGCGAAAGTGAACGACGCCAGCGCGAACGAATGGAAGATGCACTCAGGAAGGCGAAAGAACTGGCGCTCAAAGACGATGAAGTTGTTCCCGGATTAGAAGATGGTGCAGACGAAGGGATGACTTGGATCGGCTATGCGGAGTATCAGGAACATCTCGCACAGCATTCCGAGGTTGACCAAGCCGCCTTCACTGAGACAGATGCTGGGGGCGGAGGCGCTCTGGCACAAGGTGATTTCAAACCACTTCCCGCCGTCCCCCCGGGAGAAAAAGCGCAAGCTCCGGTACCACCTGAACAAGCAGTGCCTCCCTCCCCTGCGCCAACTCCGCCCGCAGTTGCGCTAGCTGAAGCTGTTCGAACAGCGAGCCCAACTGAAACTCCACTTCCGAGTGATGAGCGTGGACTCGCACCCGCTCCCGTCAAAATTGCACCCGCCGAGAGTGAACTGCCAACAGCACCAGCAGGTCCGGATGCCCTTCTCCCCCCTGCAATTGATCGCCCCGAAGTGAAACCAGATCCCGCGAAGGACCCTCCGCCGACTGCAGAAGTGAAACCAGATCCGCGACCAGAGCCGCCGCCGACAGATCCGACCTCGCCGACAGATCCGACCCCGCAGAGCAAAGTTTCTCCGAGTCCTGATCCAGTTCCGCCATCGCCTCCCGCCCAATCTCCACAGAATGCGGTTCCTCCCAGTCCCAACAGTGGTGCAGGCGGTGCGACATCGCCCGTCGTATCGCCAGTGACAGGACCGCCAGGGTCGGTCGGTGCGAGCAAAGCCTCTGGGGAGAAATCCGATCGCGAATCCGATGCGACCAGCATTGCAGATGTGCCGCCGTCGCTTTGGCGAAATGGAAAACCACTCGCCCGAAAGGGATTGGAGATCAAGACCAAAAAACCAGAACTTCCAATCTTGACCAAGATCACGACTTCGCCATCCAATCCAATTTGCGAGATCCTCTTCGGTCGCGATGGCGTGCCGGTGACCTGCACCGTCCTGCAGTCAAGCGGATATCCGGACATCGACGGACCCGTCACGGACGCGCTCTATCGATGGCGTGCCAAAGGATCCCAATTGGAACAACTCGCACCGGGCAAGACGCTCAAGTTTCGAATCCGATTCATTTTGAATTAAAGCAAACGAGTAAGCGGGTGGCACTCTCACCCATCCCATCAATGCAAGCGCTTCTGCCACGCCGCGAGCGACGCGTCATCAGTCAGGTCGTACCAGAGCGGTGTGATAGTGACATGGCGTTCGATCAACGCCTCAACATCACTCCCTTCGGCGGTATGAAAAAACTCCATTCCATTTCCGGTTGGCCAGTAGTACGCCCGCCCTTCCGGCGACTCGCGTCTTTCGTGGCGGTCGATACCAGCGGAAGTGTTCATCCGGACAACGCGAAGACTGGGCATCGGCGCATCACTGGACTCCGTCCGCGGGACATTGATCGACATCACTCGATGCGCATCGAGCGGATGGGCGATCACTCGATCGATGGCAACGCGCGCGATCTCGGCTGCACGATCCCACGCGATGCGGGTTGAGTCGCCGATATGAAGACTGACGGCGATCGCCGGAACTCCGAGAAACGCCGCTTCAATCGCCGCTGCAACTGTTCCCGAATAAATCACATTGATCCCGACATTCGCGCCACAGTTCATGCCACTAATCACGAGATCCGGCTTCGAACCTGCGCCAAAGCGCTCCGCCCAGATTGTCCGGAGCCCCAGCTTCACGCAGTCCGCGGGAGTTCCCTCGACCGACAATCCCTGCATCTGCGAATTGACTTGCAACTCTCGAGTCATCAGCGGTCGGTGAAAGGTGATTCCGTGGCTCATCGCGGATTGCACCCCTGCCGGCGCGATCACCACGATTTCTCCAAGTGTGCGGATCGCGCCGTAGAGCGCAGCGATTCCGGGCGCGGTGATTCCATCATCATTCGTGAGCAGAATTTTCAATGCCAGACCTCCGATTGTTACGGGACCGTTTGATCGCCTTCATCCGCGAATAGGGCTTTAGAACATACTGACGACCGCCCCACCGAACCGACTTGTTCATTCGCAAGTCACGGGCAGCCCGCCACTGGATGCGCGCGACGGCGATCGATCCATACGCATAGGCGAGTGCCGCGATCTTTGGGGCTCCAATCAATCCGAAGGCATGGCGGAGCGTGACTTGCTGGCAGGCGAGGGCGACTATGCCACACGCGACTCCCGCGATTCCCAGCGGGAAGTCCCTCAGAATCATTGCGAGAATCCCCATCGCAATTGTCGCCAATGCGATCATCGCCACTCCGGCGCCAACAGTCGCGCATTCGATGCCATATCGAACCAATTTGGGCGGATCGCGGTGGCACGCCTCGATGAAGATCCGTCGCCATCCTTCGCGAAACTGAGAGTATGTCTCGTACATCCTCACTCGGAGAAGTTCGTCCGCAATGAAGACGCCAGCTCTTCGCCCTTGACCATGCACGATCGCCTTCGCGAACGCGAGATCCTCAAGCAAATCGTCCTTGACCGCGGAGTGCCCTCCCACGGCATCGTATGCCTCACGCGTGAAAAGCATGAACTGTCCGTTTGCAAATGGGCGAGGTCGTTCCAAATCGTTCGCGCGAGAAATCGGAAAGAGTTTCATCAATTGCATTGCCGCGACAGGCTGCACAACCGCCTCGAAGTTGTGACGGATGCTGACCGCTGGAAGCACGGAGAGCAATGACAATTCTCGTTGGCACAGGAGCGTCACCGATGCGCGGATGAGTGAGGGATCAAAGGTCGTATCTGCATCCGTGAAGAGGAGCAGCGTCGATGTCGCGAGCGCGCTTCCACGGTGGGCGGCATTGCACTTTCCCGCCCAGTCATCGGGGCACTCTGCGTTGTCGATCAAGCGGACGGTCGGAGTCCGAGCGGGGTCGCCCCGGAATTGCGCAAGCTCGCGCTCGAGAGCGGCGCGAGTTCCATCGGTGCATCGATCGAGTACGAAGATGATCTCGAATGACCCTCCATAGGACTGCGCGAGCAGACTCCGCAAGAGATCGGGAGCGTGCGATTCCTCGTTATGCGCTGGAATAATGACCGAAACGCTTGGCCAATGTGCGAGTGTTCCTTCGAGTCCCTCCCGCAGACTCGGTCGATTTCGCCCGTCTCTGTGAACGCGCCACGCGAAAAGCGACCAGTATGCGGCGCCTCCGAGAGACAACCCGCTCAGGATCCAAACTGCGACGACAAAAACTGCCATCGACAGAGGGTATCCCCATCGCGTCCACGCGTGGGATGAACACGGTTCACCGCTACGCTCTCGCCGTGAACGCACGCTTCACCAAAGCAGATGCGATCCGATACGACCAACGCTGTTCGTTGGAATTCGCCCTCCCGAGCATCGTCTTGATGACCCATGCCGCGGTCGAGTGCGCGTCGATCATTCGAAGCGAAATGCGCGGACCCTCGGCGCAAGTCGTGGTTCTTTGCGGAAGTGGCAACAATGGTGGCGATGGCTACGCAATCGTTCGCGCGCTTCACAGCAACGGAATCCGATCGCTGGCGCTTGATGTCGCGCCGTGTCACTCAGGATCCGACGCGCACACGATGCGCGATGCTGCGAGTCGCATGGGACTCGTCGGCACATGGAGCGACCGACCGACCAATTTCAAGTCCGATGAGATTGTCATCGTCGACGCACTTGTTGGCACTGGGCTCGATCGCGCACCGACTGGCGCTCTGCTCGAAGCAATTCATTGGATCAACACCCAAGCACGGACCAGATGCACCGTCTTCTCGATCGATCTTCCGAGCGGCCTGGACTGCGACTCGGGCAAACCCCTCGGCGCAACCAACGATGCAGTCTTCGCGACGCGAACTCTGACGATTGTTCGTGCGAAAGCTGGATTCGCCACGGATTCGGGGCGGAAGTACGTCGGCGAAGTGACTGAGATTTCCATCGGTGGTCCCCCGCTGACACAGGACGGACAATTCGTGGAATAATGGAGCTCTTTGTACGCCTCACTTCTTTCTAATCGCTATCTGACCTCGCGCCTCATCCCGTTCATCGCGATCGCGGCGGTGGCGCTTTGCGTCGCGCTGGTCGTGACCGTGGTCTCGGTCATGAGTGGATTCCTGGACATGCTCAAGAGTTCGGGGCGATTGATTGTCGGCGATGTCATCATTTCATCGGGGATCGGCGGGATGCCATACACCGACGAATTCCTCGTCGACCTGAAGGGGCTCAAAGATGTCCAAGGCGCGACTCCTCTCATCGACACGATTGGACTCCTCCGCATGCCGTATCCAAGAGGAGACCAGAAGGAAGTTTCTCATGTGCAAGTCTGGGCGGTCGATCCGATTTCGCTCGCAACCGTGACGGACTATGCGAATGACCTCTACTGGAGACCACCAGCTGACGCCGCCGCGAGTGCAGCGATGTCCGACGAGGATCCACGCAAGCATCTTGATATTGACGTGCTCAATGATGGCAAGACTCTGGTTCAGTCGCGGACGGGCGCTCCTGGGATCACACTTGGAATGCATGTCTCGATTGGAAACGCGCGCCAGAAGGATGGCTCGTACCTCCCACGGTATGGGTGGTTTATGCCTGGAAACGATGTGACTCTGACGGTCGTGCCCGTTTCGGGACAGGGCAAGATCGCTGAACCACGCGAACAGATATTTCCCGTACTCAACGAGGTTCAGACCGGTATTTACGAGGTCGATCGCAATCGTGTTTACATCCCGCTCCCTGAAGGACAGCGACTGCTTCGCCTCGACGAGGCGCCGCTTTACGATCTCAATGCGGAACCAGGTCCGGACGGCCGGTATCCACAGATCGGGACCACTCCAGCTCGCGTCACGAAGATCTTGGTGCGGGCAAAGCCCGATGTCTCTGCGAATCAACTTCGCGCCGAAGTCGAACTTTGCTATGCGGCATTCGCCAAGCGCATCAACGCGGACAACTCTCGCGTGGCTTCGATGCCCGATTTCGTCAATATCCTCACCTGGGAACAGCAACTCGCCGACTTGATCGCACCAGTCGAAAAAGAACGCGAGATGATGCGCGTGCTCTTCTCGCTGATCTACCTCGTCTGCGCGGGACTGATCCTTTCCATCTTTTGGTCGATCGTCGTCGAGAAGACTCGCGATATCGGCATTCTCCGCAGCGTTGGAGCATCCCGCTTCGGAGTCATGTGGATCTTCCTCCGCTACGGGCTCATCATCGGAATCTTAGGAAGCGGACTCGGAGTCCTTCTCGCGTGGCTCATCGTGCGCAATGTCAATGCAATCCATGAAGCGATCGGGAGCGATGCTCCACCGGTGATCTGGATCGGGGCCTTCGTTCTCACCGGGATTTGCGCCCTCGGCATGATCTACGCGATCTGGCGAGGACGACTCCTTGCGATCCTGCTTTGGCTACTTGGCACGACAGTCCTGGGATTAATCGCGACGGGTCTCGCGCTTCACCACGGAACATTGATCTGGGATCCGAGCGTCTACTACTTCACGATTGTTCCGGACCAAGTTGATTGGGGAACGGCTCGATGGACATTTTTGTTTGGCGTGGTCTTCAGCGTCATCGGCGCGGCGATACCCGCATCGAAGGCAGCCGATATCGATCCTGTCGAGGCACTTCGCTATGGTTAATCACATCATTGCAACGCATGTTCCCCCGATTATCGAAGCACGCGGAGTTCGAAAGACTTACGACATTGGATCCCTTCCCGTCGAAGTCCTCAAGGGTGCAGACCTGACCGTGCAATCTGGGGAGTGGGTCGCGGTTCTCGGTTCATCTGGATCGGGAAAGAGCACATTGATGCATCTGATGGGCGGACTCGATCGTCCCGATGACAATGGTGGCGAAATACGTTTCGACGATCGGCCGATCTCCGTTACCCACGGAAAGCGCTTGGATTCGTATCGCAACCGAGACATCGGATTCGTCTTTCAGTTTTATCACTTGCTCCAGGAACTCAATGTCTTCGAGAATGCGATGCTCCCCGGGATGGTCGGGAACTGGATGACGGGGCACGGAAGTGCACGTGCGGTGGCAAGAGAATCGGCGCGACGATTGCTCGATTCGTTTGGACTCTCGCACCGGCTCGCTCACAAGCCATCACAACTCTCGGGTGGAGAGAGACAGCGCGTCGCTATTGCACGCGCGCTGGTCAATTCTCCACGTGTACTGCTCGCCGACGAGCCAACCGGAAACCTCGACACTTCGACTGGCGCAGGGATCCTCGATCTGCTTGCAGAGCGTCATGCGGCTGGACTGACCGTGATCATGGTCACGCACGATGCAGAAGTTGCCGCGCGCGCGGATCGGATCGTCAAGCTCGTCAACGGCCGGGTGACAGACCAAGCACTGACCTGGTAATGCTCCGATTCATCGCCATCATCTTGTTCTGTTGCGCGGCCCCCGCGACCAACGCGAATTCAGTTGATTCGACCCAGCGCGCAGATTCGACCCAGCGCGCAGATTCGACCCAGCCCGAGCGCTTTGGGCTGAGTGATCCAGCCTCTACTTTTCCCGTAGCCGAAACGAACGGCCGAGGGTTTGTAAATCTCCTGCAGTTCCGCGATGTTCTTGATCGCAGCGAACTCGCGTCCGCGATCGATGCACTCCCGATCGATCCAAGGAGCCGTGATCTGATCGTGTCCTGCGCAGTCGAGTTGTATCCGGGGTTCGTGGTGCAGTACGACGCGATTCGGTCCGCCGCTACGGAGGGCTACCTGTCACGCTGCTCTGATCTCGCGCAGCGTAACTCGCTCGAGTTTGGCACCGATTCGTATACGCAATCCCTCCGCGATGTGAGTCGGCAGATCGATTCGATTCGCCA
The DNA here is from genome assembly GCA_945868805.1 of Singulisphaera sp. GP187. GTDB lineage: Bacteria > Planctomycetota > Phycisphaerae > Phycisphaerales > SM1A02 > F1-60-MAGs104. The sequence continues at coordinate 81,211 of CAMBMO010000006.1, read as the reverse complement.
TCGATTGCAGGACGCTGAGGCGCTCTTTCTCTCCCACATTGTGGCGTGCATCGGCGAGCGTGTGGATGGGAATGCACTCATCGAACATTTGATCTTGAGGAGTCATTGGCGTCATTGCAGTGAACAACTTCCGAAGGTGCGTTGGGCCGATGGCGTTGACCTCCGTGGCATTCTCGACTCGCTCGACATGCCGATCGCGCAGCGCACGGCAATCGAAACGCTGGTGCTCCAGCATGAGCGAGTGGTCGCGGCACAGCAGCCCGCCCGCGCACGCGCTTACTGGCAGTTGTCTCCGACAGTTTCTGCAACATTCGCTCGAGTCCATCGTGGCGAACTTGCCGCGGAATCGATCTCCGCGACCACGCGGCGTACGCGAGCGACGCCGATGCTCCTTGGCAGGGCGATCCGTGCCTGCGCGGTGGTCGTTGTTGATCAGATCCGACTGGCGCTGGATGTTGAGAATCGCGCACGCTTCTCTGACAAAGTGTTGCATACGGTCTTTCCAGAGATCTATCCCGATCCTGCATCGCCGGCTGCCCCATTCAAGTCCTCGATGGAACGATTCGCCACGGACGCGACGCGACTGGCGAGCCTTCGGAAGGCGCATGATCTTTGGCTCGACCGCTGGTCGATCGCGAATGCCGAACTCGAGCAAGTGCTTCTTGCGTGGACGGACGAGGAGGCGGCACTCGAAGTGGGGTTCGAGTCCAACGGGCTCGCGCCAGCCCTCGCCGACCCGCTCAGAAGGCGTCACGAAATTGACAAGGAAGCCTCTGCCATGCTTGAGACGCTGCTGCGATCAACCGAAGGTGCTCCCAGCACCGATTCGCCGTTGCTCGATTGAAATTGTGCCCGTTTTGAGCACATTCCCAATCTGGCGGGAAGAAAACTGCGGTTTCAGGCCGAAACAAGCTGTTATAGGACCTTACATCAAACTCCATGAATTCAAAATCCGGCCGCTCCCCCTGCCAACCAACCGATCCCTCTCCGGAATCCAAAATTGGCCACTTCACTTGAGTAACGCCAATTCATATCCGATCCTTCTACTAGTGGCACGCTGAATGCTCAGGGTTGAGAGCGGCATCCTTGCCGGCTTCGTAGGATTCAGAGTCCACCATAGGAGGTTCCCCCATGTTTGAACGATTGACAGACCGCGCACGAAAAGTGATGGCCCTCGCAAATCAAGAAGCACAGCGCTTCAACCACGAGTACATCGGCACGGAGCACATCCTGCTCGGACTTGTGAAAGAAGCCTCTGGAGTGGGAGCGAATGTTCTTAAGAATCTGACGATCGATCTTCGCAAGGTTCGCCTTGAAGTGGAGAAGCTCGTCAAGAGCGGACCCGAGATGGTCACGATGGGAAAGCTCCCCCAAACCCCTCGCGCGAAAAAAGTACTTGAGTACGCAATCGAAGAAGCGCGCAATCTGAATCACAATTATGTGGGAACGGAGCATCTCCTGCTCGGTCTCCTTCGCGAGCAAGACGGCGTCGCGGCACAAGTGCTCGTCAATCTCGGTTTGAAACTCGAAGATGTGCGCGAGGAAGTTCTCAATCTTCTCGGCGCAGGTGGCGAGCAAGAAGAAGAACAAGCGCAAACTCCACCGGAAGCTCAGGGCGAGCAACCACCTGGCGAGCGTGAAGGCGGTCCTCGGCGTACCGCCAAGAGCAAGACCCCTGCACTCGATTCGTTTGGACGCGATCTCACCGAATTGGCTCGCAATAATGAACTCGACCCTGTCATCGGTCGCCACAACGAGATCGAACGACTCATCCAGATTCTCTGCCGTCGCACCAAGAACAACCCTGTCTTGCTCGGCGAAGCGGGCGTCGGCAAGACCGCAATCGCCGAAGGACTCGCGCAGGCGATCATCAACCAAGAAGTGCCGGACTTGCTCTACGACAAGCGACTCGTCGTGCTCGATCTCGCAGCAATGGTCGCTGGAACGAAGTACCGCGGACAATTCGAGGAACGCATTAAGGCGGTTATGAACGAAGTTCGCCGTGCGAAGAATGTCATTCTCTTCATCGACGAATTGCACACGCTTGTCGGCGCGGGAGGCGCCGAGGGCGCGATCGATGCTTCGAATGTGCTCAAGCCAGCGCTCTCCCGTGGCGAAATCCAGTGCGTTGGCGCGACGACTTTTGACGAGTACCGCAAGTACATCGAGAAGGACGCGGCGCTTGAGCGTCGATTCCAGTCGATCGCGGTCGAACCACCGAATGCGGCGCAGACCATTGAAATTCTTAAGGGCTTGCGCGAGAAATACGCGACGCATCACCGTGTCAAGTACACCGACGACGCGCTTCGCAGTGCGGTCGAGTTGTCGGCGCGTTACATCACTGGTCGTGTGCAACCTGACAAGTCGATCGATGTGATTGACGAAGCTGGAGCTCGCCTGCGACTGAAGAGCATGACCAAGCCACCTGATCTGACCGAACTCGAGGAGCGTGTCGAGCGACTCGCCATCGAGAAGGACGAAGCGGTCAAGGGTGCCGACTATGAAAAGGCTGCGGAACTCCGCGACCAGGCCGAGAAACTGCGCAAGGAGAAGGAGAAACTCCAACAGACTTGGCGCGACCGGATGAACGAAACCGAGTCGATCGTCGACGAGGAAGTCATCCGCGAAGTCGTCGCCAAGATGACGGGCGTTCCATTGACCCGCATGGCCAAGGGCGAGTCCGAGCGGCTTCTGCAACTTGAATCCGAATTGCACCGCAAGGTCGTCAGCCAAGATGAGGCGGTCAAGGCCGTCTCACGTGCGATCCGCAAGGCGCGCGCCGGTCTCAAAGACCCGAAGCGACCGATGGGGTCATTCCTCTTCGTCGGACCGTCCGGCGTGGGAAAGACGTTGCTTGCGAAGACGATCGCCGAATTCATGTTTGGTGATCCCGAAGCGATGATCTACCTCGACATGAGCGAGTACATGGAGAAGCACACTGTCTCGCGACTCGTCGGAGCCCCTCCTGGCTATGTCGGGTACGAAGAGGGCGGTCAGTTAACCGAAAAGATTCGTCGACGTCCCTATTCGGTGGTACTGCTCGACGAAATCGAGAAGGCCCATCCGGATATTTTCAACATGCTCTTGCAGATCATGGAGGAAGGTCGTCTGACCGATTCGTTCGGTCGACAGGTCGACTTCAAGAACGCGATCGTCATCATGACCTCCAACATCGGCGCGGACCTCATCAAAGGTGGATCGGCATTCGGATTCACCAAGCGCGCGGAAGTGCAGGACTACGACCGAATGAAGAAGTCATTGCTCGCTGAATCCGAGAAGTTCTTCCGACCTGAATTCATCAATCGTCTCGATGAAACAATCGTCTTTCGACCACTGATCAAGGACGATCTCGTCCAGATCATCGACATCGAATTGGCGAAGGTTCGAGAGCGCCTCGGCGAGAGAAACATGAATCTGACGCTCGATCAGGCCGCAAAGGACTTCCTCATCGACAAGGGGTACAACCCTGACTTCGGCGCGCGGCCTCTGCGTCGCGCGATCGGATCATTCATCGAAGACCCACTGGCGGAGAGTCTGCTCACCGGCGACTTCAAGGCCGGCGACACGATTCATGGCACTCGCCCAGAGGGCAAGGACTACCTTTCGTTCGTGATCGAGACTCCAGTTGCGCCGCTCGCTGAAGCCAAGCCAGAACCCGAGTTTCCTTCGGCAACTGCTTAAAGCTCGGCGACAGGTTTGCGCGTCGATGACTTGTCCCCGATCTCGAGATCGGGCGATCATCGCTCGCTTCGGCGTTGTGATTGCGCGCTCTGCGTACCATCCGCACGATGTCATTGCGAGCGGCTCTCCTGCGTGCGATGCTCGGTGCGCTTCTCGTCGCTTGCGCCTCGGCGATGGTTTCCATTTTCTCGTGGGTTGGTAGCGATCTTCCGGCGAGATTCACCGGAACGACCTCTCTGATCGCCGTTGCATGTGCGATCGTCCTGCCGGTCCTACCACGCGACGAAACCTATCGGTTCACGCTGAGTGGACTTGTCTGGATCGGAATCGTTGGATACCAGACGACGATCGGGATGATCTTGATCTGGGCGGAACTCTTCCCGTCGTCCATCGTGTGCGAAGAAGCGCTCGGCTTCGCGATCGGCGTGTTGCCATTTTCATTCGCGACGATTCTCATTCCCCTGAAGCAGATCGAGCGATCGAAAGGATCGCACCATCGCGCATCGGTCGTCGCCGTCTCGATCCTCGGACTCATCACCGTCGTCATCGAAGCCGCTCTGCTCGCCAATGGATTCGTCACCGGTTCGTTCCAAGATCTCGGCGAGATCATGTTGGTCTGGATGATTCTCATGGGTGGGGGCATTGTTGGATCGGCGTGCGCAGCTGGACTGTTTGGCACTCTCCGGCTTTGGCGACGATGCGCCGCGATCGCTGGATTGTTGTTCACAGTCGTTGCCGTGGGTTACTGGATCGCGGCGATTTACTCAAACGTGGCACCAATCCCACACATCATTTCCTACGCCTTCGTCGCGAGTGGTTTCGCAGTCGCGCTCGGAGTCATCACAATCGGAGGCGTTCTCCCCCTCGGGCGCGCTGAAAGACGACTCGCTCCTGTTCTTGCAGCGCTCACCGCAATCGTTGGTCTGATCGCAGCAGACTTCGCGAAAAATGGTGCCGTCGATCCGTGGACAAGACAACTCCTCTCAGCCACGGTGATCCTGGATTTCTGCGTCGGTTTAGCAATCGTTATTCTTTACAGAATCGGACGGAAGTCCGCGGGGCGACTCTGGAGCATCTCCGGCGCAGATCTGGCATGCCCCCGCTGCGGAAAGCGATCGACATTCGCCACCGGCGAGCATCCCTGTCCGCAGTGCGGATTCCATGTGCTCATCGCCTTTCGCGACGAGCGGTGCGCACGATGCAAGCACGATGTGCGCCATCTGCCATCAGGAAACCCTTGCCCGGAGTGCGGACTCGCTGTCGAAAACACAGCTTCGAGCTATACGCCGATCCAGCTCTAAAGCAGGATCGTGCCTCACTCCTTTGTGAATTGGAGATCGTCGAGAATGAAGCGCCCCGTCGCAGAACCTGCGCTACCCCCGACCTCAATTCGCACCGCCACAATCTGCGCAAGATTGATCCCCGTCCCGCCTGATTGAAAATCCCGCAATCGAAGTCGAATCGTCCGTAACTCGTTCTGCCATCCTGCTCCGGTGCCACTGCCCGTTCGCTGATAGGGACGATTGACCGCTTCGCCTTGAGCCGTAGACGAAACACGAGCCTCAATCAGCGCAGCGTCTCGGAGTGTGACGGTGAAAGTCGCGCCACCATTAAGCGTGACAGTGTTGGGGTGCCTCGACCCTTGGCCGACACGGACTTCGATGAACTCCAAGAGGCTGACATCTTGAATCGCAACTGGAATCGACCACTCCATGTTCTGTGCGGAATTCCAATCCCACGCGATCATCCGCTGAGTATCGCTCGCCGTCGCTCGGATCGACCCATTGTGCGGACTCGATGTGCTCCAGGTGTAGCTCCCGTCGGAATCGCGTGCGAGCGCCTCGGAGATGCTCCCGACGCTCGAAACAACAGTTCCGCCACAACTCGAGATCGTCGTCGAGGTCTGAGATTGAAAACTGTCGATCATCACGCCGCCCGCGCTCGCAGGATGAACGAGTTCCTTCACAATCGTCGTCGTCGCCACAACCACAGGAGGTCGCAATGTCGAACTCGGGCGCCACAAGAATTCCTTCATCGGCAATTCCTCGTCGATGTGGTACTTGACCCCAGCCAGGATGAACGCTTTCGCCACCGCCTGCGCGCCCGCATTCAAGATTGCAGTTCCAGCTGGACCCATGAAGTCATTGACTCCACAGCAATTGAAATCGTTGTGATCCGCCCCATGGACATAGACGGTGTTCCGGAAGCCCGCGCTCCGCTCCGCGAGATCAAACGACCACGCGACCGAGCTCGTTGGAATTCCGCTCACATCTCCATCTGCAGCCCCCCACAACAACATGAAGTTTGCCGCATGTGGATTCGCCGATCCCACTCCGAGAAAATCCGTTGGCGCGATCGCGCAAAGGAATTTGAGATTGCTCAATCCGTACCCGGTCGGTGTGTATGTCGCATCAAAGATTCGATCGAACGCCCGAACGATTCCTTCGCCACCACGACTGTGCCCGATCCAGACGATCTTGGATGCGTCGAGCTTTCCATTGATGGCGCCTCCGGCAACAGTCGCCTGCTGGGAAATGATCGCGCTCGTGTGCTGCAGCGTGGTGGTCGACGCGGTTTCGATACCTGGAACCGTGTTGTTTTGATGGCTGATCACGATGTATCCCCAACTTGCAAGGTGCGTGCCGAGATAGTCGTACCAACTGTATTGATGGCCATTGCCATGAGAGATCACGACGAGGGGACGAGGCGTCATCGACGCGATAGATGTCGGGTACCAGAGTCTCGAGAGCGTGAAGCCCGCTGTGACACCCGTCGCCGTATAGCTTGCGAGTGTCGTTACTGCGAGCGGACCCGCCGCGCCCGGATCGCGTGTTACCCAGATTCCAGCCCGGTCGCCTCTCCCATCGATCAGGTCGCCGGCCGAAAGATGACCATCGCGATCGATGTCCACCACGAGGTCGTACCCACGGCCGACTGCAAGACCGCCGTCGGCCGAGATGGATGCAGACCCGCTTACGACGAATCGGTTCGCCGAAACTCCACCCGATCCGAATACGATCGATTGAGGGGCGCCACGAACATCGATCAGCAGATCGTCGTTGTCCCACTGAATCTGGGTTCTTGCGGCAACCACAAACAAGTCCGCCGTTTCTCCTGCAACCACAAATGTCAGTGCAGGATCGATCGCGACTGAAATGTCTGTTCCAACGATGAATGTTCCAACAAATGATGCGTACGGGGCGGCGGGCAATTGAATGCACGCAAGCCTCACTTCCGGGCTTGAAATCTCGCAGACTTCTCCCCAGTGCGAAAACAAGAACGCGATGTCTGCTCCGTCAGTGAAACCATCCCCGTTGACATCGCCACCGCCCACACCACCCCAACTCGACAAGACCATCGCGAGGTCCGTCGCATTAATGACGAGGTCACCATTCGTGTCCCCGGGGCACGACGCTCGAGCGCCATTCGCGTTGCTCAGGATCATCGCACCGATTGCCGCAACGGCGAAGAAGGCGATTCGGTTTCGCATCGCGACAACGATACTCAGGGATCTACGCATGACAAAGAGGAATCGCTAGAATCCAGAGATGGCTGTTGTTGCGAAGGCAAGACCAAAGCGAATACTCTGGCTGGTGGGATATGCAGTTCTCTCGGCAGTTCTTGGGGTTTGGGGAGCGTACGACTATTGGGTTCGTATTCCCCAGGCAGAGCAGGACTATTCCGTTTATGCCGAAAGCCTGGCAATTGTCGAACGATTCCAGAAAAATTCCGACACCGCCACCACCGCTGCATTAACCCCGACCGAACTCGCCGAGTACGACCAGGCGAAGTTCATCATCAACAGTGTCAAAGACGGGGGTGCGCCTGAAATGGTTGCGGTCTACGACCGTCCGCTTCAATTGTGGGTCTATGTCGTCGGGTGCGGGTTACTCGGTGCCCCATGGTGCATCTGGTCGACCGTCAAGTTGCGTCGCCAACGACTCGAGCTTGATGGCAACGGCGAGCTCTTCTTCAACGAATCTCGACTGCCACACGATCGGATTCAATCCATCGACATGTCGAGATGGATGAGCAAGTCGATCGCAATCGTTCACGGCACCGGTGGGGAGACCATCAAAGTCGACGACTACATGATGGAAAACGCTCACCTCATCGTTGGGCGGATTGCAAACCGATTTTTGCCGGATCAGTGGAATACGGACGGAACCAGAGTGAAGCCACCCGAAGCGGAGGAGGATCCACCATCGATCGCCAATGGTGAGCAAACCTCTGCATCATCCGACGAACACAGACAGAACCCTCCGCTGGACAATGCCTGATGCCGCGAGGGCTCACCGATCCGACGACAGCGATCGAAAAGCGCGACCGCTGCGCTGACCTTCCTCACCGCCCGCGAGTTCTGCTTGGAAAGATGGGGCTCGATGGTCACGACCGCGGAGTCAAGCTCATCGCACGCATCATGCGCGATAGTGGAATCCATGTGATCTATTCCGGCCTCTGGCAGACACCGCGCGGGCTCGCGATCGGTGCGCGGGACGAAGATGTCGATTGCGTTGCGGCATCGATGATGAGCAACTCGCACTTGGTTCTCGTCCCCAAATTGCTCGAAGAACTGAGCAATCTGGGGCGCAAAGACATCCCGGTCAATGTCGGGGGCATCATTCCGCAGGAGGATGTCTCGACTCTCTTAGAGCGCGGAGTGGCGAAGATTTACCACACGGGAACGAGTATGGATCAAATCGTTGAGAGTGTGCGCGGGTGCGTGAAGCCGTATGAGGCACTCCCAAGCGGGGCAAATGCGACCGCGCGGCTTTCGAGATTGATGTCGATGGCGTGCGAGGGAACACTTCCCGCAACCACGCAACTGAAACGCCCGAGATGTGTGGTTGGAATCACGGGTGCCCCAGGCGCTGGCAAGAGCACGCTCGTCGCAGCGATGGCCGCAGAGGCAGTGCGCCGAGGCAAGCGCATCGCAGTGATCGCATTCGACCCTATGAGCCCGATCACCGGCGGAGCACTCCTCGGAGATCGACTTCGAGTGGATTTCAATGCTGTCGACGAGAGCGTTTTCTATCGCAGCCTCGCGATTGTCGGAGAGGACTATCGATCGCTCGACCAACTCGTCGGACTCGTCGGCGCGGCGGGATACGAAATGCTCATCATCGAGACAGTCGGCGCGGGCCAGAACGACGTTGCGATTCGCCATCATGTGGATCGCACCGCGGTTGTCACGGTTCCGGGAATGGGCGACAGCGTCCAAATGGACAAGGCAGGAATCCTGGAGATCGCTGACTTGTTTGTCGCAAACAAAGCAGACCATGCGGGCGAAGCCAAGCTGGTTCGGGAACTGCTTGATGTCGCTGGTGGACGAAAGATTTACGAGACGGTCGCGACGCAGGGCAAGGGCATCATCGAGCTTTACGAAGCATTGCTCGACTAGATTGATCGAACGAGTCTGATCGACTTCAATCATCTCTGTAGACTTCGGGGCTCGAACCAACGACAAACGGCAGGACACCATGATCGCGACCACACTTCCACGGAACACGAACCAAGCACTCGGTATCGGCCACTACGCGATCGACTTCATGCAAGGTGGCGATCCCGCCCAAAGCGTCCAGGCACGCACCGTGCTCTTCCACACTGACAGTGTTCTGTGTGGCGCGTCTGCATTGGCGCTCGGAACTAACGCACCCCGATTGCTCCGCGAAGAGGCGCTCGACTATCCCCGCAAGAAATCCGGTGCGCGCGTCTTTGGTGCTCGCGCGACGGTCGCGCCCGAAAAAGCGGTCGTCGCGAATTGCTCCGCAGTTCGCGAGTGGGATTCCAACGGCACGAACTTTGGATTCAACCCCGCCCTCGGTCACACCGCGGGCGAATTCGGACACAACGACTTTTATCCCGTTGCGGTTGCTGCGGCATCGATCGCTGGACTTGACGGTGCGGCGACTCTTCGTGGCATGATCGCCATCGACGAGATTCGCGGTCGCCTTGCGGAGGTCTTCAGTCTCAAGACCTACAAGATCGACCATGTCGTCCACGGTGCGATCGCAAGCGCAGCCGTTTACGGCGCGATGCTCGGCGCGACTGCCGAGGAGATCGAGAGTGCTATCGGCATGGTGGTCGCTCACTACATTCCATGGCGGGCGATCCGTGCGGGAAAGCAGTTGTCAGATTCGAAAGGCGCATCGGCCGCCATCAGCGCAGAGGTCGCGGTGCTTTCGATGCAACGCTCCATGCGCGGGTTTCTGGGACCTCGTGACATTTTCCGCAATCCCGAGAGCATGTTCCGACAATTCGAGAAGACCAAGGGAGATAGTCCATTCGACCTCGTGCTTGGGTTTTCGGGCGAGGACTTCGCCGTTATGGGGATGCACTTCAAGCTTGGGCTGTACGAACACCAATCCGCAGGAGCACTCCAAGGACTGATCGATCTCATTGTCGCGAATCCAACACTGCTCGCACGAAGCGGTGACATCTCCGCGATCCGAATCAGCGCGTACGAACCAGCATTCTCGATCATTGGTGATCCTGCAAAGCGCGACCCGCGCACGCGGCAGTCTGCCGATCACTCGATGCTCTACATCGTCTCGACCCTCCTGCGCAAGGCGATCGAGACACACGAGATCTCTACTGGCGATGCGATGCCGACGACAAATGACCAGTGGTGGAAGGAAATCATGCTCGGCCCCCACGATTACTCGGCGGAGGCGCTGAATGACGGACGCACCCGCGGGCTGATGGCGAAGGTTCACTTCGAGCACGGCGGCGCGGAGTATGACCGGAGGTATCCCGATGGCATTCCAACGTCGATCGTGGTCGAATTGACGAGCGGAGAGAAGTTCGACAGCGGACTGATCATGTACCCATCCGGACACGCTCGAAACACCACGGCGAATCTCGACGCGATCCTTGAGGAGAAGTTTCAGCTCCTCGGAAGGCTCGGAATCAAGAAACCAAAGAGAGCGATCAAGTTCCTCAATCGACTTGCCGAACTCTCGCCCAAAGATGTTCGATCGCTCTATGCATTCGATCTGCTCGATCGTGGCTCGTTCGAGTAGCAACCTCCATCGGCAGGAATGACCAAGCGATGAACTTCAGTGGATAAGCGCCAGACGCACGCCACCATGTTCATTGGTGATCTCGACGACCTCGAATCGAATGTCGGGGAGATTTCTGCGGTCCAGTCGATAGCGCATGCGAAGAGCGTTTACGCGCTCGGTGATCACTTCCGAACTGCTCCAATTTGATCCCATCCGATTGAGAAAGGCGAGGAGCTCCTTGCGGTTTTTCTCGGCCCAAGCCACGAAAACTTCCTCGCCACCAGCGCGGTCATACGCCGTGCGCGCTTCATCGGCAAGCATCTGCCGATAGAACGGACCGTACTCGTGGCTCTTGACTGCATCGACGAAGTGTGCCATCACATGCTCTGGCATCACCGCCCGCAATGTGATGGATCCGTCGCGCTCGACTTCGCGCAGTTGCAGTTCCTTTGCAGGTTCTTTCTTGGGAGGTGGTGGCGCGGGCACTCCAGCCGTGCTGTACGGCGCACCCGTGTAGACCGGGATGTCGTCGGACGACTTTCGATTCATCGCGGACTTTTTCGAGCTCGCTGCGCCGGAATTCTTCCCCGTGCTATCTGTTGAACTCGGCAATTCGTCGACGATGATCACTCGAGTGCCATCGTCGCGAATCGTTTCTTGACCGATCTCCCCTTCCAAACCAAGCAAACCCGCACCCCGCTTCACATGAACTGTCGTCGTCGGTCCGCAAGCAACGATTGTCGTGGCGACCGCACCGATGAACCAAGCGATCGCTCGGCGGTCGATGATCATCATGTGCTCGCGACCTCCGCACGGACAATCGTTCTGCTGACCGATGGTTCTCCAACCTTCCATGCCAAGTGAAACGCCCCCGCCGGATCCATTTCGGGCCAGTCAGTTCGGACGTGAGATCCGCGCGTCTCTCGGCGCTCTCCCGCCGCTCGTGTCATGAGATGCCCGATCGTGAGCAGATTCTGTGTCTCCCACCCTTCTGGATCTTCGAAGACTGATCCAAGCGCGTATCGCCCCCAGAATGAAAACATATCTAGGCAGTCGCGAAGTTTCGCACCTTCGCGCACAATTCCCACATTCCGCCACATTGCGCTCCGCAAGCTCGACCGGACATCGCCAAGATCGAGCTCACCCGCCACAACTGTTCGCACTCTGCTCTCCCATCGAATCGGAACTGGATCGGGGAGCGAATCCTTGACCGCTGCCAGAACGGCGCGACGCCCGAAGACGAGCCCCTCGAGCAGGCTGTTGCTCGCCAATCGATTCGCGCCATGGACGCCGTTGGATGCAGCCTCGCCACATGCATAAAGCCCCGCAAGATTTGTTCGTCCATCAAGATCGGTTTGCACGCCACCGACCGTGTAATGCGCAGCAGGGTGAATTGGAATCAGTGACGTTCCGCCATCGATCCCGAATCCAGCGAGCATTCCAGCGAGTCCAGGAAATCGATTGGCGAATCCTGCGCTCCCCATGCTTCGCGCGTCGATGAATGCGTGTGAATCGCCGGAGCGCGCAAGATGCTCGACGATGCCACGTGTCACGACATCGCGAGGCGCCAGATCCCCTTGCGGATGCCTCCCTTCCATGACCCGATTTCCCATGCGATCGATCAAGATCGCTCCTTCGCCACGCACTGCTTCGCTGATCAGATGTCGAGGCGCACCTGCGATGTAAAGCGTCGTCGGATGGAACTGCATGAATTCGATGTCGCGCATTACTGCCCCCGCACGCCACGCCATGGCGATCGCATCGCCTGTTGCAACTCTCGGATTCGATGTCTCTCGATAAACCTGTCCAGCGCCACCGGCTGCAAGGATTGTCGCGCGTGCCCAGATCACCTGCAACCCATACTTGGGGTGCCAAGTGATCGCACCGCAGACACGACCATTCGAGTCCGTACAGAGATCGATTGCGAAACAGCGATCGAAGAGTCGAATTCCAGCGGTTCGCGAAACAATTGCGCAGAGCGACCGCATGAGTTCACGACCAGTCATGTCGCCGTCGGTATGCACGATGCGAGGATGCCCATGTCCACCCTCGAGACCGAGCGCTACCTTGCCGTGTTGTTCACGATCGACGCGCATCCCTGACTCCATCAGCCATTCGATCTCGCCCGGACCTTCCTCGACCAATGTTCGGACCGAATCCGACTCGCAGAGGCCAACTCCCGCGCTCATCGTGTCGCGGTAGTGAGCCTCGGTCGAATCGCTCTCGTCGAGAGCGGCGGCGATTCCTCCTTGCGCGACCTGCGAGTTGGAAAGATCGACCGGCCCCTTCGTCAGGACGAACACATTGCCATGCCGAGCTGCTTCGATCGAAGCGCGCATCCCCGCGACGCCGCCTCCAATGATCAGCGTGTCCGTGAAAAGTTGAGGGAGCAGTTGACTCCGAAACGGGATGAGATACCGGCGGTCGTCGAAGATGCTCATTTGACTGTCGATTGCGCCACAGGCGCAACAGGACCGGTCGGCGCCACGACGTCTGCGATCCATAGTTGACTCGATCGACCAGCGCCCCGTTGACTCGTCCACATCATTCGTCGTCCAGTCGTATCGAAGACGGGAAGGACATCTGCTCCTTCGGCTTGAGTCACTCGTTCTCGACGCGGAACCTCGGTCATTCCCGTCGTTGGCAGAACAACTGAAAAGATTTCGTAGTTCGAGTGTCCGACCTCGCTCGAGGCATACACCAACTTCTTCCCATTCGGGTGCCAGTATGGAGCCCAGTTCACATACTCGTTTGCGGTTAACTGCCGTTCGTTGCTGGTGCCGACGATCGCCCCGGCATCATTTCGAACGATGTCGCTGACATAAACCTGCAAGAGGCTGTCCCCATTCCGATCCGACCGATAGCAAATCTGTTTTTCGTCGGGAGAGAAGAATGGCCCCCCGTCGTAACCAGGTATCTGCACGAGGGGCGCGGTCAATCCGGACTTCAAGTCCATGACCATGATGTCCCCCTGCCCACTCACGAGAGTGCAGTGCAGCAGATTTCGTCCGTCACGGGTCGTCGTGCACTCTGCGGTGTATGCGCTCCCGTCTCCGACAAGAACTTTGGGAGTCATTGTCCCCGACGCGATCGAACCCGCTTCAATGAGATCGACTTCAACGACACGCATCTCCGGTGGAAACTGCCACTTGTACCGACCAGTCGCCCGTTGGTATCCAGGCGCGTCGGTCGATTGCGGCGCGACGAGTGTCGATCCAAAGATAACCGTGTTCGTACGCGATGCGTCGAACCACCCGCATGTGTTGGCAGAGTGCGGCGGGCTGACCCTTCGGATATTCGACAGGATTGACTTACCCGATGCGTCACTTCCGATCGCCGCAACAAACATCGCATAGAAGTCATCCGCTGTCGCTCCCTCGGCAGGCTGCTCGACCGCCTGGAAGATGATCTCCTTTCCGCTCGGAGAAAAATATGCTTCACCAGCCTTTATGAAACGGTCGGGAAATGTGAGCTGAGTCTGGCGGGTCAGATGTCCTCGCTCGGATTCCGACCAAACGGATGGATCTTCGGTCGTCGGAGTGGCCTTTACGGGCCCCTCGGCGGGAGCTGGCGCGGGAGCTTGCGCGCAGGCGACTGATGGAACGAACTGCAGAAAGAGTGACGAGAATGCGATGACAGCGAGTGGGTTCATGGCGATAATGGGGTGAGTGACTGAAGAGCCGAACATTGTAGGAACCGAAGCACACCTGGAACGCGGATTTCGCATCGTACATATCGACGACGCACTGGTCATCATTGACAAGTCATGCGGCATCCTCTCGGTGCCAGGAATCGGCCCAGAAAAGGCGGATTGCATAGCGGTGCGTGTCGCTGCTGAAGTCGCCGGAGCACGCATCGTGCACCGACTCGACCGTGATACGAGTGGCCTGATGGTGATGGCACGTGACAGCAACACCCATCGACTCCTCTCATATCAGTTCGAGGCGCGAACCGTTCAAAAGCGATACTCGGCGCTCGTCGGCGGACACCCGGCTGAAGATCAGGGAACGATCGACCTTCCGATCGCTAAGGATTTCGATCGAGCTCCGAGACAGAAGATCGACCACGTCAATGGACGACAAAGCATCACCCGGTATGAAGTCGTCGAGCGACTCGATTCGCCGACCCACGCTCGATTGCATCTTCACCCCAAGACCGGGCGATCGCATCAACTCCGTTTGCATCTCTTGACGATTGGTCATCCGATTCTTGGCGACGACCTCTACGCACCTGAACCAGTCCGCTCCCTCTCGAAGCGACTCTGCCTTCACGCAGATCAGCTCGCATTTACGCATCCGGCGAGTGGCGCGGCGGTTGCTTTCGAATCGACCGCACCGTTCTGACTTCTCTGCGCATCGATCTTGCGCGCTTGCAAGAATCTCCCAATCGCCATCAGCGGGAAGTAGAGGCGATAGAGGTGATATCGCAGATAGAAGACGCGTGGAAACCCCGTGCCCGTGAATTCCAATTCGCACCAAGATCCAGGTGGATCACCATCGGGATTGCGCGTCGAATCGACGGCGTCGCTGGCGGTCAGTTGTGTCTGCGCTAACCAGTCGAGCGCGCGCTCGAGAGACTCGTCGTGATCGCCGAAGACCGCTTGCAAGATCATCGCAGCCCATGCCGTTTGAGAGGCAGTCGCGACACCCTTCCCTTTCAGGCTCGGATCGATGTACGAATCTGCACTCTCTCCAAATGCGCCGTCCGACTGTTGAATTGAGCGTATCCAATCTCCAGCCTGCATGATCCATGGTTCGCGCTGTGAGACACCGCACCGAATCGGTCCGATGACTGATTGCCACGTTCCGTAGATGTAATTCACCCCCCACCTTCCGAAAAAGCAACCCTCGGATTCTTGCGTTGACTTGATGTACGCGATCGCACGATCGACAGCGGTATCCCCAACCCGCATGCCGTGCCAAGCCAAGCACTCCAGCACGCGACCGGTGATATCAGGGCAGGATGGATCCTGCATTGCATTGTGGTCGGCAAATGGAACGCACTCGAGGATCGGCCGGTCGCGCGTGCGATCGAACGCAGCCCAACCGCCGTCGTCATTTTGCATCGCGAGAATCCAAGCGACACCCCGCCGAGCAGCGGCCTGCGCTGCGACTCCACCCGTCCGGATCAGTGCCATCGCCACCATCGCTGTGTCGTCGCAATCGGGATACCAGCCGTTCTCGTACTCGAAGAACCAACCGCCTCCTGGGGTCTCCGTCGTACAGTTGTCAGCCCAATCGCCTCGGAAGACGCATTCTTTTCTGACCAACCACGATGCGGCACGAGCGGCGGAAAGGTTGTGCGCATCGAGACCGCAGTCATTCATCGCGTAGAGCGCGATCCCTGTGTCCCAGACTGGCGAGAAGCACGGTTGGATGTGGATCATCCCTCCTTCCTCGATAAAGAACGCATCAAGGTCGGTTTCAGCTCGCACCACGCGCGGATCGTCACGATCAATTCCCAGCGCGTACATCACGATTTGCACATAAACCATCGGCGGGAAGATCGCCCCCAAGCCATTTGTCGGCGCCGGGTGATCCTGACTCGCACGACGCATGATCCAATCGAATGCATCCGCAATCGCACGACTGCGCCATGGACTTCCACCCAAGCGCTCGGCAATCTTTAGTGCACGATCGATCGCACCGAACATACCGCGCCAGACGCGCGACCCATCACTGCGTCGATAGAGCCGAGCTCGCTCGCGTTGGTCCAAGAAGAGTTCATCGATTCCAAGCCCAGGCGAAATCTCGCGTGTTGGACGAAGCGCGCTGGCGATTGCGAGTGGCAGGATCATCGTGCGACTCCACGCACTCACCTTGCTCAGATGGAAGCCGAACCATCGCGGGAGATACACCACTTCTGGCGGAATAGTCGGGACGGCCGACCACGGAATTTGACCGAGCGCCGCCAGATAGAAATTAGTGAACGAATTGCAATGTTCCGCGCCACCCATCGCTCGAACGCACTCAGCCGCGCGCATCATGTGTGGCGAATTCGCTTGGTCACCTGCAAGCTTGAGCGCGAAATATCCCTTCACCGTCGACGACAAGTCCGCCGCTGAACCCGGGTACTGCCCCCATCCTCCGTCTGGTCGTTGCTGGGTTCGTAAGTACGAAGAAATCTGGCCAAGGATTTCATCGGCTGCACGACCATCGACCATCGGTGCGCGCTCCTGTCCGATCGCCCACTTCATCAGCAGGTACTCCGATTGCAGGATGGAATCTCCTTCGAGTTCTCCGCAGAAATGTCCATCGTTGCGCTGGAGCGAGACAAGTGCAGCGAGTGCTCCGCGCTCAGCCGTCCGAAGTCTGTTCACCAGCAAATTCGAATCGACTCGCGAATGATCTTCCACTTCAGTCGATCTCCCGCACAGAGATCGGACGGCGACGACGCGCGCTCTGAATCACCGCCTCGAGCACGCACTGTGTCTTCCACGCATCTTCGAAGTCGGGCAGTGGAACCTCCGGCGTGTGACCGCCAAGCACGCGCGTGATATCCGCCGCCTGACTGACGAATCCGTGCTCGTAACCAATCAAGTGCCCCGGTGGCCAATAGTGCTTCATGTATGGATGAACCGCTTCGGTGCAGAGGATGTTCGTCCACCCCTTGACCGCGGCGCTCCGTGTGTCGTCCCAGAACTCCAGTTCGTTCATTCGCTCGAAATTGAATCGGATCGAACCCCTTTCACCATTGATTTCGATGCAGTTGCGATTCTTGTTTCCAGTAGCCAGCCGTGTCGCTTCAAACGATGCAACCGCTCCGCCCGACATCCGTGCCAAGAACATCACGCAGTCATCGACTGTCGACTTCCCCATCCGCGTCGACTGAGCGCGCCGCCCTCGACCGCTGAGCGCGACCTTCGCATCCGCGACGATGGCGCGCTCCTTGATGAATGTCTCTTCAATCGCCCCGACGACCTCATCGACTTCCTGTCCGGTGATAAACCGTGCCATGTCGATGATGTGCGCGTTGAGATCGCCATGCGCTCCCGATCCTGCGATCGCTGATTGAAATCTCCACACGAGTGGTGTCGCAGGACCACCCCAATCCTGCAAGTACGCGGCGCGGACATGAAAAATTCTGCCAATGTGACCTTCGCTCACAAGCCTCTGAGCGAGTGCGACCGCAGGCGCGCGTCGATAGTTGAACCAGACAAAGGTTTGCACGCCTCGCTTGGCGGCTTTCTTTGCGGCGACCCGCATTTCACGAGCGTCTTTTAACGTTCCCGCCAAAGGTTTCTCGCATGCGACATGGCGTCCGGCTTCGAGGGACGCGATCGCCATCTCTCGATGTACATCATTTGGAGTCGCAATGTCGATCAGCTGGACCGATGGATCCTTCAGAGTCTCCTTCCAATCAACGGTGGAACCGCGCCATCCCCAGTTTCGTCCGAACTCATGGGTGTCGGATGGATCGCGACCGGCAGCCCACGCCATCTCCACTTTCAACGGCAAGTCGAAGAACTTCGGCGCATTTGCCCAAGCAATCGAGTGCGCACGCCCCATAAACTTCGTTCCCAAGAGCGCGACTCCAAGCGAATCGCGCAAGCGACCGATTGGATCACCCTTTGCGCGCATCGAAGAAGCCTTCACGGTGCGATTTTTTGCCATCTTCGTATCCTAACCATTAGAAGGAGTTTCCCCCGATGACCGACTCAACCACGACCAACGAAACAATCTCGCAGCGCATTGACGAACTCGAGTCAAGACTGACCGAATTGAAATCAGCGCATCAACGCGCGCGGAGTTGGAAGACGACGGCGATTCTCGCCGGCATTGCGGTCGTCGCTCTGACCGGAATTGCCGCGACTCAATCAGCGCGGACTCCGGATGTGATCCGAGCGCGACGATTCGAAGTCGTCGACCAAAATGACAAGGTCGTGCTCTTGGCGGGGATCGGGCAAAGTGGTGGCCAGATCGATGTGTGGGCGAATAATGGAACGAATGTTCTGCGTCTCGGATCGAACAATGACGGCGGTGATCTTGCGATCTGGAATACCGCGGGCGTTGGCGTTGCCAGCCTCTACGCCACCGCTCAGGGCAGTCGGGTCGAAGCGGTGATGCCCGATGGCAGTGGATCCGCCGTGCTCCGAGCGGAAGGAAGTGGTCCTGCTCTCGTTGTCGCAGACGGACAGAATCGCCCGCGAATTGTCGCGACGATGTCGGGGCCATCGACTGGTATCAGCGTTCGAAGCGCGGAGAGTCATGAGCTTGTGGCCATGGGTGCAAGCGACGGCAGCGGCGGAATCGTTCGAGTTTCACAGAACGACGGAACGATCGCGGCGCAGGTGATCGCGTTGCCAACGGGCGGTTCGGTCGGTTGCGCGAATCGAGCAGGCTCGCGCGCCGCAGTCCTTGAATCGACATCCGAGCAATCGGGTGGAACGATGAGTCTCTTCGCACCCGATGGTGGAGATGGAATCACGGCAGTCGCGCAAACGGAATCAGGTGCGCGAGTGACGCTCTTTGGATCGCAGCATCAGCCTCTCGCAGTTTTGGAAGCCGGGTTGGGCGATTCGGCGATCATCGCATTCCTACAAGGTGGATTTCGAGTCGCAGGATTGGGATCTTCCACGACCGGAGGATTGTTGAATCTTGCCAAGCCCGATGGGAAAGCAGTCATCGTGGCAGGAGCTGCCAGCGATGCCGATGGCGGCGCAATCAGCGTTCGCAGCGGATCGGGTTCGCAACTTGTCCGTGTCGGAGTCGATCGACTCGGCGCTGGCGAAGTGGCGGTCTATGACGGCCCGGGTACCCGAAAGCGTGTCTTGAGCGCAATCCTGACGGATCAGTGATCGTTCGCGACGGCGACCGAGACTGCACGAAAGCTTGCCCCGCTCTCAACATAGAAGTTGAGCAATTCTCCAGTGGAAAAATCTGACGCGGCTTGCCCTGCGGGCACCGCGATCCACATCGGAATCACCACATGGGCAAGAATCTTGTTGTGAACCATGTCAGTCGCGAGAACGCGCCCCTGAACACTCCGCGGGTGACCTTGCACTGGTTCAATGAAAACTCCACCACCGGTGGCAAGGTGCATCTTGAGCGCACGAGCGTGCACAACTCCGTGAATGTGGCGACCGACCTGACCCGCGAGACCAGCACGAGCGGCGGGGTTCGCATCAACAAAGTCGAGCGAGTAGTTCGTCTTCGGAATGGAAACATGGATTCGCCCTTCGGTGAGTGACTCCAGTACCACGGTCGCAGTATCCGATTCTGTGTGTTGCATGCACTCCAAGAATAGCAGGGCGAGAAACGGGGGCGATCGCTGCGGAACGCTTGCTGCCAGCCGAGTTGGTACTCCGAATCGGAGCAGGCGAGAGCGCCACGCAACGCAGGTCCCAGGGCTCAGACATCCTCGGCGACCGACACGATCTGCGCAACTTCATTCGACGACACGCTCCGTCGGTCGCCTGCGGAACTCGCCTGGGACCTGGTTCCGCGGCGACACACGCAAACCGTGTAGGCCGTCGAAAGACCTCCCGCCCGAGTTGCGGAGCTGGCAAGCGTCCGCGCAGCCAGCGAGCATGTTTGAGCGCCGGGAGGTCCTTTCGCGGCCATCTCAATTCTGGAACTCGTTGCTCCACTCAGTGCTCGAATCAGTGCTCGAATCAGTGCTCGACTCGCTTGCCAAGGATCGGCGTCAGTGCCGCAACCTGTCGATCGACTGTCGCGCGATCCCGTGCTTCAAGATTCAACCGCAGCAGTGGCTCGGTGTTGCTCAGTCGAACGTTGCACCACCACTCCCCCGCATCGAGACTCAATCCATCCAACTCCGTGAATTTCCCACTCGGATATGCCGCGCGCAACGCCGCGAGTGCCCCCATCTTGTCTGAGTTCTCAAAATTTACCTCGCCCGACTGTTGGTATCGCTGGTAGGGCTCGATAATTTTCGACAAGGGCAGCTTCTTCGACGCAAGAAGACTCGCGACGGCGAGAAACGCTCGAATGCCACTGTCCGCGTTGAACATGTCCGCGAAGTAGAAGTGCCCGGACAATTCTCCCCCAATCGGGGCACAGGTTTCGGCGAGTCGTGCCTTCATGAAGACATGTCCAACTCGGCTCTCGACGGGAACCCCTCCCGCCTCGATGATCGCCTCGCGCACACTTCGCGATGAACGCAAGTCGTAAACAACGGCGGCGCCCGGCGCGGTCTTCAGCGCCTCGCTCGCCAGTGCCGCAAGGAGCAGATCGCACCCGATTGGCTGGGCGCTCTCATCCACGATCACGCATCGATCCGCGTCGCCGTCGAAGCAGACTCCAAAGTCCATCTTGCCCGCGAGCACCACCGCGCGAACCGATGCGAGATTCGATTCGACGAGTGGGTTCGGCTCGTGCACAAACTCGCCAGAACTGTTGTCGAAATTGATCGCTTGATATTCGATTCCCGCGACGCCATCGAGGACCTTCGGTGCCATCGTTCCCGCCATCCCGTTGCTTGCGTCAATGGCGACGCACAGTCGGGATGTCCCATCGAGCACCGATGGGTGAAGGAGTCGAAGCAGATGGTCTCGATACGCGCTCCACAAATTCACATGCTCTTCGCGACCGGCGCGCCGTTCGACCCTCGATTCGTCGCACTCCGCTGCATAGTCGCGGATCACTTCCAAACCGCTTCCCGTTCCCACGGGTTTGGCGAGAACCCGACTGACCTTAAATCCGTTGTACTGCGCCGGATTGTGACTCGCGGTCACTTCGATCCCACCAGCGCAGTTGAAGTGATTGATCGCGAAGTAAGTCATCGGCGTGTCGACCATTCCAACATCGATCACATGTGCCCCAAAATCTCGAATGCCCCTCTTGAGCGCGTTCGCCAACGATGGCGAGCTCTTGCGCATATCGCGTCCGACGACGATGTGACGCATCTTCGGGTGATCGACGCCATCCTTCGCGGCGCGCTCGGTCAACCACCGCGCGGTCGCGTATCCGATTCGCCAGGCGACGATTTCGTCCAGCGGCGATGGATAGGTCGCGCGAACGTCGTAAGCCTTGAAAACTTTTCCAAGAACCGTATCGAAATCCTCTTGCGACATAGGTCGGATAGTAAGGTTGCGGGCGATCGGCGGGCGTGCTACATTGTCCATCCGCCACTTCCCGCTCGAAGTTGTATTCGACGGGGATGGCACAGGTTCCAGATTCGGTGAGTTTGGAACTTCCATCTGTTTCTCCCCCCCCGCAAAGCGCCCTCATCGAGCGTGCGGCGCCATAAGGCTCACCGGCCGACCGTTCGGGTGTCGCTGCCTCTGTTTCAGCATGTCACGAATGACATGAGACAGTGGTGTTCAAAGAAAGAATCGCACTATGTCACTTGTCAACGAACTCATTGAAGCAGGAATCCACTTCGGTCAACGCCGATCAAATTGGAACCCCAAGATGGCCCCCTACATCCAGGGAGTCAAGAACCAAATCCACATCATCGACATCCGCGAGACCATCAAGGGTCTGCTCTTGGCGAAGAAGTTCATCTCGAAGACGGTCAGCGAAGGCAAAGATGTCCTCTTCGTCGGAACCAAGCGACAAGCGCGCGGAGCGATCGAGACACACTGTGCCGCATGCCAGATGCCGTACATCACAGAGCGTTGGCTCGGCGGACTCCTGACCAATTTCCGCACAGTCCGTGACCGACTGAAGCGTCTCGAAGAACTCGAAGCACTCGTCGAGGGTGGTGGCATGAAGAGCTATTCGAAGAAGATGGAATCGCAACTGACACGCGAGCTGAAGAAGATTTATCGAAATCTCAACGGCGTGCGATCGATGACCAAGCTGCCAGCGGCTTTGGTCGTCGTTGATGTGAACCGAGAGATGAATGCAGTGCGCGAAGCGAAAAACCTCGGAATCCCGACGATTTGCTTAATCGATACCGACGGCGATCCCGATTACTCCGACATTCCGATCCCTGGCAACGACGACTCGATGAGGTCGATCGACTTGATCATTCGCGAACTCACGACTTCGGTGAACGACGGAAAAACTCAGCGACAGACGGCGGCTCCCGAAGGAGCTGCCCCGACTGACGAGACGTCCGACGCCGCCGTGCCACGACGTCGCAGCGTTCGAAGTCGATTCCGAGTCGATGAAGTCGGTGGCGGGCTCGAAGGTGGCAACCAGATGGAATCCGCGAGCGTTGCACCAACGGCGACCGCAGCTCCTGCCAGTGCCGATCCAGCCTGATCTCGAAGCTTGAGCTCACAAAGAAAGAGACAACCCATGGAAACTGTAAACATTGATGCCAAGGTCGTCATGGCACTTCGCAATTCGACGGGTCTTGGATTCGGCGACTGCCGTAGTGCCCTCGTCGAATCGGGCGGAGATCTGGCAAAGGCCGAAGCGTTGCTTCGTGAGCGCCTCAAGGGCAAGATGGATTCTCGCTCCGATCGAGCCGCGGGCGAAGGTTGCATCTCAATCGTCACGGATGGATCGAAGAGTGCAATCCTCGAAGTCCGTTCCGAAACCGACTTCACTGCCAAGAACGAAGAGTTTCGTGCACTCGCGCAGGAACTCTCGAAGATGTCGCTCGGAAGTGCCGCCGGTACAGTCTCAATGACTCCAGCGATGACGGCGCGCCTCGATACGACCCGCATCAAGACTGGCGAGAACATCTCGTTCGCTCGCGGTACTCGACTCGATGGCGGATCATTTGGGTGCTACCTGCATCACGATGGGAAGTTGGGAGTCCTCTTGCAGTTCGAAGGCGAATTGCCACAAGAACTCGCCACGGGAATTTGCCAACACATCGCGGCGGTCGTTCCGACACCGATGGCAGTTGACGAGAGCGGCCTCCCGGCGGATCTCGTAGTGGCGAAACGCGAGGAAGCCAAGAAGGAAGCTGAAGCCTCGGGCAAGCCTCCTCAGATCGCCGAAAAAATCGCTGAAGGCAGAGTCCGCAAGTACTTCGAAGAGACCACGTTGATGGGTCAGAAGTATGTGAAGGATGACAAGAAGAGCATCCGCGATTTACTTCCCAAGGGAGTAACACTCAAGGCCTTCGTGCGCATGCGCGTCGGGGGCTGAGTCACACTCCAACGATTTGCAATCCAAGCGCCGCGCGAATTGCGTGGCGCTTTTTTTATGCGCTCCCCTTTTTAAAGCTTGCCGTCATCGCGCACGCCCATCCCGGCGACGGGATCATCGACGCCGCCGACCTCGCGGTGATCCTCGCTCGCTGGGGATCCGTCCCCTCTTGATGTCGCCAGTTTGTCGGCGATTGGTGCGCTACCCGCCTCGGTCCTTTCGAAGCGGAACGACTGGACATTTTTCCAACACTTCGCGGTCGTTGCGCCGATAAAACCATTCTGATGTACGCCAAAGTCTCCCGCGATTTCCTTGCCCGCAACTTGACATACTTGAAGACCCTCGCGACGACCGCAGTCGTGGCTGTCACGACAATTCTCTCGAGCACTGCTCCTGCGAGCTCGAGCAAGCCCGACATTTCATCCGCCATTCGCGCCGAAGTGAATGCGCTTGGGCTGAAGAAGGCGGTGATCGCCGTCAGCGTTCGCGAGGTTGCGACGGGTTATTCAGTCGTATCGATCCATGGCAGCGATCCGATGACACCCGCGAGCAACATGAAATTGCTCACGACGGGTGCGGCACTCCTTGGCCTGGGTCCAGATTTCGTCTTCCGAACGCGGCTCTTGCGAGATGGCGATCGCCTGATCATTGTCGGGGACGGCGATCCCGCACTGGGTGATCCCGATCTCCTCGCCGAGTCGAGCTATATCGATGCGACCGGTGTCGCACACCATGGATTGACCATCGACGACTTACTGCAAGCGTGGACGACTGCCATCCAAGCGACTGGCATGAAACGAGTGAGCGAATTGGTCGTTGACGACCGCATCTTCGCCCGCGAAGGAGCCCACCCACTCTGGCCAAAGGACCAACTCGATGAGGGATACTGCACACCACCCTCTGGAGTGAATTTTCACGGCAATGGACTGCGTGTCACGGCGGAACCCCATCCAGGACATCCGCCCAAGATCACATCGCTCAGTCCATCAGCACCTTGGCTGACCATCATCAACAAGGGCACGAGTCGCACGGGCAAGAACGACCGCAACACGATGTGGATCGCTCGGCAACCCGAGAGTGGCGACTTGACGATTTACGGAAACGTGAAGGTTCCCTATATCTCGCCAATCACTGTTGGAATCGGCGATCCTGCTGCGTTTCTGGCGCAGTGCATCGCCAATCGCCTGATCGATGCAGGAATCCCGGTTGGGCGCGCGCGACTCGCCGGTCCGACCGACCCCGCACCCACCGGAACACCGGTCGGTCCTGTTTTGCAGACTCCCATCGCGACCGTGATCACGCGCTGCAATGTCGAAAGCCAGAACCTGTATGCCGAGAGCCTGCTGAAACGCGTTGCCGCCAAGACGACGAATGCGCCGGGTTCGTGGGCAAGCGGAGCAACCACGGTCAAGCAATCAGTCGCGGCCAACATTGGCGCAGAGGCGAATCCATTCGTCATATCGGATGGATCCGGGCTTTCTCGCGGCAACCGTGTGACTGCCGATGGAATGACGGCTTGGCTGACCGCACTCGCCAATCATCCAACCGTTGGGGCAACATTTGTCGACAGCCTCGCCGTCGGCGGCAAATCGGGCACCGTGCGCAAGCGAATGAAAGACATCAACCCTGACATCGCCACCGTGCAGTGCAAGACGGGATACATCGACAAGGTCTGCTGTCTGAGCGGATTCGTGACCGCACCCGACGGAACTCAGTACGCATTCAGCGTGCTTGCGAACAATCTCAGCGAAGCCAATTCCGTCGGCAAGGCGAAAAAGCTTCAGGACCGTGTTGCGAAAGTTCTCGCGGATTCGCTTGCGACGCGACCGAAGCCCGCGCTGGGTGGGTGAGGCGTCACAGCGATCGCCACAGGCGAAATCACTTCGGAGAGATCGCACGGCATGCAAGTCTCGCCTCTTCGACATCTCCGTAGATTCCGAAGATGCCCTCCAACCTAGTCATTCGAATCAGCTGCACCACCGCGCCCTTGACACCGCACAATTTCACCTCGCCGCCAACGCGTTTGATGCGGGTATGCAGCAGAAGGAGCGAACCCAGCCCCATGCTTGAGACAATCTCCAGCTTGGAACAGTCGACGATGATGTTGCGAACTCCTCCCTTGACGAGATCTGCAATGTGGTCGGAGAGCTGAGTTCCCGTCCCGGAATTCAATCCGCCATCCGCCCGAAGAATCATCAGGTCGCCGACAACTTCGATCGCGTAGGTCTCCATCTGTGGATCAACCTTCGATAACGCGCATTGCGACAAGATCCTGAACATCAACAAGCCCGACTGGCTTGCCATCGGCATCGACGACTGGAATCTCGTCGAGGCGCTTCTCCTGGACGAGTCGAACCGCGTCGCGTACGAGCGACTCGACTTGCAAACAGGTTGGACGTACGGTCATGACCGATGAGATGGCGACATCGAGCACGTCGAGACCGCCTGTGCCCAATCCAATCTTGCCCGCTCCACTCTTATTTACCAATCGTCGCAAGTCGCCGTCGGTGAAGATGCCCGAGAGTCTCCCATCGCCATCCACGAGCATGATCGCACCAGCACGACGACCTTCGCCTGCCGACGCGAGCGCGTCCCGAACCGTTGCGGAATCCCTGCTCACGGTCAGATTCTGACCGACTTTAAAGCGCAATGCTTCAGTGATCTGGCGAAGCCCAGCACCAAGCATTCCCCCAGGATGGTGGCGGTGAAAATCGTCCGCCTGAAAATTTCGGCGCCGTGCAAGAGCGAGTGCGAGCGCATCCCCCGCCGCCAGCATTGCGGTCGTGCTAGCAGTCGGCGCAAGATTCAGAGGACAAGCCTCGACGATGTCGCCAATCGCCAGATGTGCATCGCAAAGCCGAGCGAGCGTCGTTGTCGATCGGCACGAGAGCCCGATCCGCCCGACCCCGTCCGCCTTCAAGTGCAGCGCCAGATCGACCACTTCCGCCGTTTCTCCGCTGTACGAGAGCAAGAGTGCGACATCACCCTCGCGCATGCGACCGAGGTCGCCGTGAACCGCTTCCGATGGATGTATGACATGCGACGGCTGCCCCAAACTTGCCAGAGTGGCGGAGATTTTGGCGCCGATCAAGCCCGACTTACCGAGGCCGGCGACGACCACATGGCCCGAGCATCCTTCAAGCAGGTCGAGCGCGCGCGTCCATCCACTGCACTCGACAGCGCCCGATCGAAGCACCCGCGACATCGAAGCGAGTGCGGTGGATTCTGCTTCGATGACCTCTGCCAAGAAAGCAAGTTCGGATGTGCCTACTGGGGCTTTCATTCGCTCAAGGTTAGCGGATACCTTGCACGGATGGCACTGCAAGATGACTACGAAGTTCGGCTCTCCAGTTTTCAGGGGCCACTCGATCTTCTGCTCTTCCTCGTGCGCCGATCCGAAGTCGACATCTCTGACATTCCGATCGCGATGATCACCGAACAATACTTCGGGTTTCTGAAGAACATTCACCGGGTCGATGTTGAACTCGCCGGCGAATTCTTGGTGATGGCTGCGACTCTCGTCGAGATCAAGAGCAGAACACTTGCACCGCGACGTGCCATCGATGACATGCCGTCAGTCGAGCGACGGGAATCCGCCGATCCCCGCTTCGAACTTGTGCAGCAGTTGCTGGCGTATCAGCAGTTCCGGACCGCTGCGGGAACGCTTGACCGACTTCGCCTCGAGAGTGCGCGTCGATACGGCGCAGGTTCGCACGGCGGCGGTATGGCACCAGATCCAGCTGAGCTGGCGGATCATGAGTTCTCGGTCGAGATCGAGGATGCACACGTGCTCGATCTAGTCGAGTCGTTTGAGCGCATCATGCAGTCCGTCGACATCTCGCGGCTCGGCGACCACCGCGTCGAGTACGACGACACTCCCATCAGTCTGCATCAGGCTGATCTCGTGGATCGACTCGCGCATTCCGAGCGTCGTCGAATGACCATGGGGCAGATTTTTTCGGGAAGGTCGCGAGGCGAGATGATTGGACTCTTCCTCGCGCTCCTCGAACTCGCCCGGCAGCAACAAGTCGCGGTTCGACAGGACGACGGCGATGCGGACATCGAAATCGAACTTCTGCAATTGAGCCCGGAACCAGGGACCGAGATGCCAACGGGCAGTACACCCGTCTCTGCGGTTCATTCGCCAGACTCGACATCGTGACCGACGAGGGTTCGCTCGGTCGGGTCGCTGCGCACGGACGATCATGATGGAAGTTCGCGACTCGAAGGCTCGCGACGCTCGCGGGATTCGGAGTCCTACACGCGGTTCTCATCTGGTACGGGGACATTCTGTTCATCTACGCAATCGTGGGCTGGATTGTCGTTGCGACGCATCGACTGAGCGACCGCGCGCTCAAGTGGACTGCGGTCATCATGCTCGGGGTCACTCCATTGTTGTTTGCCTGTGTCCTCGGCTCGACGCGCTCATCGCGGCTGGATTCAACCCCGGATCCGAGATCTGGACGAACGCCGAGCGCGTCTCGGCGCAAGATGGACCGTGGGTCGATCGGCTTGTGTTTCGCACGGTGAACTGGATCATCGCCGTTCTCTCTTGGCCGATGTGGGGATTTCAGAGTGCGGGAATGATGGTGCTCAGCGCGTGGTTCTGGCGACGACGGTTTTTCTCGTCGGACGCCGCATCGATTGCGCTTCGGCGCCGAGTGATGGGCTGGGGAATTGGATTGAGAGTATGCGACCCATGCCAACTGCTTGAATCACACATCTGAAACCCAAGCGGCATACACCAAAGTGTAGAAATACTAAGCGCGATTTAACTGGCAACTCTGGAGCAAACGTGCTGCACTCTCTCGGCGATCACCCTGCCTTCCGGGTTGAATCCTCGCCCCCGTGCTTACCCGTCCGTGAGCGTGCGATTCGGTTCGAGATAGGTGTATCCCGCGAGACCACCTTCGTAGATCTTCATAAACAACTTGCTCTCTTTGGGGCTAAGTTGCTTCTTGCGAACCGCACGTTCGCACTCGCGCCGAATCTGCGCGCCGAGCTGCGTCGCGTCGAACTGAACGTACTTCAGGACTTCTGCGATCGAATCGCCTTCGATGATTTCGTCAACCCACCACTGTCCATTCTCGTCGAGCTTGATGTGTGCGACATGCGTATCACCAAAGAGGTTATGAAGGTCGCCGAGGGTTTCCTGGTACGCACCCACGAGGAATGCCCCGAGCAAGTAAGTCGATCCATCCTTGTACTCGTGCAATTCGACGAACTTCTTGATGTCGTGGTCGTCGACAAATCGATCGATCTTGCCATCGGAGTCGCAGGTGATATCTGCGAGAGTCGCCTTGCGAGTCGGCTTTTCATCGAGCCGATGAATCGGCATGATTGGAAAGAGCTGATTGATCGCCCAGATATCAGGCAGACTCTGGAAGATCGACAAATTGCAGAAATACGTGTCGCTGAGCGTCGAATCGAGGTCGGACAATTCCTCGGGCATATGCGCGCCCATATCCTTGGCCTTGTCTCGGATCTTCGCGCAAATCGACCAAAAGAGCTGATCAATGATCGCACGGTGCTGCAGCGGCAGGTATCCAACCGAGAAGAGTCGCATCGCCTCTTCGCGGGCTTCGAGCGCGTCGTGGTACTGCTCGAGCAACCGACGTTCACTGATGGACTGGTGAAGTTCCCAAAGATCGATCAACGGTCGCGGCAGTTCGCCGTCGACAAGCGGAAGCCCCGTCAGCGTTGCTGGCGGTGCCGATCGATCCGGTCGATTCGACCCAAGGACATCGAAGATGAGTACTGATTGCTGTGCGACCATCGCACGGCCAGATTCGGTGACGATGATTGGATGCTCAACACCTTCCTCGTCGCAAACACTCATCGCCTTGTAGACGATCGAGCTTGCGTATTCGGCAAGCGAATAATTTGTCGAAAACTCAAACGCGGTCTGACTGCCGTCATAGTCGATACCCATGCCACCGCCGACATCGAGGTATTTCATTCCCGCACCCAGCTTGACGAGCTCGACATAAATGCGCGCGAGCTCGTTCACACCTGAATTTACTTGGCGGATGTCGTGGATCTGCGATCCCATGTGGCAGTGGAGTAGCTGTAGGCAATCGGCCATGCCGCGTTCCTTCAGATAGTCCAGCGTTTCGAGGGCCTCCGTAAGCGAGAGGCCGAACTTTGCCTTCACGCCAGACGAATGGCGCCAGCGACCCGCACCAGGCGTCGCGAGATTCATCCGCACGCCGATCTTGGGGCGCACGCCGAGTCGGTCTGCATACTCGACGATCAACTTCAATTCGCCCATGTTTTCGATGACTGGAATGATGTTGCGACCGAGTTTCGCCGCAAGTGTCACGAATTCGATGTACTTCTCTTCCTTGAAGCCGTTGCAGATGATCAGGCGATCTGGAGAATCGGTCGTCAGTCCCATCACCGCGAGCAGTTCTGGTTTCGATCCAACTTCGAGACCGAATCCGAGTTCTACTCCGTACTTTCGGACCTCTTCGACGACGCGTCGCTGCTGATTCACCTTGATCGGATAGACGCCAAGATAAGAGCCCTTGTAATTGTTCTCAGTGATCGCGTTTGTAAACGCTTCGCGCATATCTCGCATGCGACGCTCGAGCAAATCGCTGAAGTGAAGAAGGACCGGCGTATTGAGACCTCGTTCGCGCATGCCGCTGACGACATCGAACAGGTCAATCTCATGACCGAGGGTACGCGTCGGACGAACAACCGTGTGCCCCTTCGCGTTGATGTCGAAGAATCCCTTACCCCACAAGCGAGTTTGATACATCTCTGCCGAATCGTCGATGGTCCATCCGCCTTCGAGCGATGCTTGTCCGGGCTTGGTACGAATCGGCTCGGTCGAAACTGCAGCACTTCCACTGATGGCGGGAGGCGTGATTGTTGGAGCTTCAGGAGTCTTGGTTGGGGGCATAGTTGGTGGGAATGCTATACATGTTCGCTCCCGGACCGTCGAAAAATTCTCTCACTTCCACTGAGCTGGCGTGGCGGTCTCTGGCATCAGCACCGACATCACCGCCATGGCGGACCCATATGCCGCCGACCGAGGGAAGACTCGGTCGTTCCACGTTCCCTCGGGCGACCGTGTTTGCCAGAGAAGCCAGTTCAGTTGTTGGCGCAGGCTCGCTCGGTCAGATTCCTCGAGCAACTCCGCCGCCTGTGCCGCGTGATAGTGCGCGTACCAGAAGTAGTAGGGAGCGACGCCGTAAGGCGCCGCGTGCGTCCCATTCTTCGCACGACGCTTTTCCAATTCTCCCCAGTAACGGATGAAATCTACGACGGCGACCTTGAGTTGCGCTTGATCGCTTCGACCAGCGAGGTAGAGCGCCGCTTCGCTCGCGCACATCCGCCCCACTGCCCCTGGAATCATCCTTGACTGCATCTTCGCCTGCGTTTTCGTGGAGTAAGTGAAATTGCCATCGGAAGTCCGGCAGAGTTCCATCGCGTCGAGCGCACGCTTCACGACGCCATCATCCACCGCGTACCCCTGCGCCTTCGCCTCGAATAGCGTCTGCAGGCACGCAGGGGTCATAAATCCGCTTGTCGCACTTGGCGTCTCTGCCCCAGGTTCGCGAGCGTAATTCCATCCGCCGACCTGCGGAATTTCGAATTTCTGCAAGGAATCCAGATACCAGTTGAGCGCCTTCTTCACGCTCGATTCCATCCCGGCGGGAACGGCATGGTGTGCTTCAAGCGCGAGCAGGAACCGTGCGCCGTAACACGATGCCCAGGGACGCACGTCATAGCCACCCTCATAGGTTGTCACTTGAAGCAGAGGTTCGTCGATCCCGGCGCATACGAATTCCGTTGCACGTGCGATGGCAGCGATGCGCTCCGGGTGCGACGCATAACTGGGTGCTCGCAGAATCGCCTCGCCAACGATTGATGTGCCACCAATGCGATACCCGAACGGGATTCCGCCACGAACTCTATAGACCCCCTCGTATGGCCACTCGCCCTTGTTGGGTCCTTCTTGCATCTCGACGATCTTTGCGATTGCGGTGTCCACGGACTCGGCGAGTGCGGTTGAACTGGGAGGCGGACGAACGATAAAAAAGAGCGCGATCAAGAGTGATATGGACATGAACTTGAAGTTACTCGCAGTGCGACAGCAGATGCGACCGCATGTCCGATCTGACTGGAAATCCATACGATTGCCCCTCATGCTCCAGATACTCAGTGGCGAATATCGATCGCGGACACTTCAGATTCCAGATGGCACGCAGACTCGGCCAATGGGTTCGCGCACCAAGGAAGCAATCTTCAACATACTGCGCGGATGGTTTGAGGGCGCGCGGGTACTTGATGTCTTTGCAGGTGTCGGAACGATGGGCCTTGAAGCCGCGAGCCGCGGAGCCAGCAAAGTCGTCTGCGTCGAGCAGAATCGGCAAGTTGGCGAGTACTTGCGCGCCAATATCCACACGCTTGGTTGCGGTGATCGTGTGCAGTGGGTCCAGACGGATGCGCTCGGTCCAGGTTGTATTGCAGCGGCGCCACAGCCCGTCGACATTGTCTTCGTCGATCCGCCATACGAGATGATGACCAACGAGGAGACACGCCAGCGCGTGCTCAGCCACATCGCGAATCTGAGGCCAGTCCTTGCGGAGAAAGCATTCGTCGTCTTGCGTTCGCCCGAATACTTGAAAGAAGTCGACTATTCGATCCCAGGTTTCGTCGGTCCGGAAGCCCATGAATATGGTGCGCAGCAGCATGTCTTCCTCTACGCGCCACAGCGGGGGTCCGCCAAGAGCATCGAAGCGGGCGACACGGCGGCGAACTAGCCGATGACAAATCGTCACGGGCAGTTCCCGTCATCTCTGCAGCGCGCGAGTCAATGGTGCAGGCTTGTCGGTGGCACTGTGCCTGTTGTGGTGATGCGGCCGGATGTTGTGACGAGCGGTCCCCTGCCGTTTCTTCTGTGGTTTCATGGACGAACGGTGACGAAGGAACTCGACCCAGGGCGCTACCTGCGACTCGTTCGCGCTGGAATTGCATGCGTTGCAGTCGATTTGCCCGGTCACGGCGAACGACTCGATCTCGACCTGCACGACGGAGCGCGCACGCTCGATGTGGTGGTGCAAGCGGCGAGCGAGGTCGACGCGATCATGAACGAACTGCCAGCGCTCGGTCTCGACACAAAGCGCGCGATGATTGGTGGCATGAGCGCTGGAGGCATGGCTGCGATGCTCCGCGGATGCACTCCGCATCCATTTCGGGGAATGTTGCTCGAATCAACGACCGGCGATTGGGAGAGTCAGCGCGCACGTGCGATGTACCAGCCTGCGGTTGTTTCACGCCTGAATCCGATTGAACACCTTTCGGCGTGGCGGGACATTCCGGTGCTC
The DNA here is from genome assembly GCA_945868805.1 of Singulisphaera sp. GP187. Classification (GTDB taxonomy): domain Bacteria; phylum Planctomycetota; class Phycisphaerae; order Phycisphaerales; family SM1A02; genus F1-60-MAGs104. The sequence goes on along the minus strand of CAMBMO010000006.1, from coordinate 48,175 downwards.
GCGCTGCACTCTGAACTAGACGAGTGGGTCGCGATCGAAGGTCAGCGCCAATTCATGGATGCGCTGCGCGCACGGTCGTCGCGCCCCGACACGATCGAATTGCACGCATATCCCGCGACCGGCGCGCCGCACGAGCACATGGGTTTCGGCAAGATGGCACTCGATGCGAAGGAACGAGGGACGGATTTTGTAAAGCGGTGGGTAGGGGACTGACAGGGCACTGCGCAGCGCCTCGGCTCACAACCCCCAGAGTTTCGCGTAGTCGGACTTGAACGCATCGCCGTAACCCTTCGTGAAGGTCGCCGGCACTCCCGCTTCCGCTGCATTTTCCGTGGTGAAGATACGAAGCGGAATGTGCATGTTCGATACCGCTCCCATTCCACCGATCAGTCGCATCTCCGCGTCCGCGATCGCGTAGCTCACCCACTCAAGACTCTCGCCGACGGTCATCTCAAACTTGCCGGCTCGAATGAGATCAAGCACGAACGGTGTTCCATTGAAGCCAACGACTTTCACCCTGCCATCGAGTTTCGCGGCCGCGAGTGCCGGCACCACATACCCGGCCATGCTGTCATAGATGCAGATGATGTATGAGAGCGCCGGATCCGCCGCGATGGCAGCGTCGACGACTGGATTCGCCGCAGTGCCCCACTTGTCCACAGGGAAATTCACGAAGTTGAACTTGATATCGGTTCCGCCAAATCGGCCAAACTCGTCGACTTCAAGCCGTGCGATCGTTCGTTTCGAGACACCAGCTTGTTTTCCAAGTTCTGCTCGCGTCAGGTTGAGCAGCCGTCGGTGGGCGGCGAGCCGCGCCACTTCTGTCTACGACACCATGCAATTGGCGTTTAGTGGACATTTGTGTCGCTTTATTTTGGCAATTCAGCCGGAATCGGGCTGACGCCCTTCCAGATTGCGTCGCCCGAACCACGTGCGCAAATCTGTCGAAGAAACGCGTCGTACTCGGCGGCGAGCGTCGAAAGATTTTGCGAGAAGTACCCGCGAACGACGAGAGTTCCTGGAAGCGATCGAAGCCCGCCCCGCGAGATTCCCCGTTGGACTGAGCGTCGATCTTCATCCGTTCCCATGCGCTCCGCGAGCGACGATCCAACCTTCCCAGCCACCGCGTCGTTCAACATCTCTTTGAGCGCCTCTCGATACTTCCCCCCGTCGCCCTCAGCCAGAAAGTGCGTCAACGCCCAGACCTGTGCGTAGTAGATGAGCAATTGTTCACGACCTTCGTTGAGGAATTGCTGTGGGGTGTGGTCGAGCAACTTCTCCAGAGGGATCAACCGCTCGCGACGAACGGCGTCTCGAAGTTCGCCGAAACGTTCGAAGTTTCGCCACGCAGCGAAGACTGGCTGACCGGCGGAATCGACTCGATAGCCCTCCATATATGTCGAGATTCCTTCTTCGAGCCAAACAGGAAGTTCTTGCCGAAAGACCGACTGCGAGTACTGGTGCCACCCTTCGTGCGCGAGAATCGTCAGCGTGTCAGTCGGACCGATGTCGTACAGAATCGCCACAGAATTCGATGTGTACCCGCCACGACCGAGGCCGAGGTATGTCTGCGCGTCTTCACCGAGTCGATCACGAGTGAACGCGACCCATTCGTCGCGACTTCCAAAGATGTACGTTTCAAGCCGATTCGTTGGAGCAGGCAGATCGACGAGGGCGCTGGTGTACTGAACGAGCGCGTTTTCGGTGAAGATCGGAAGAAATTTGCGAAGATCGCCATTCTTGATCGTCGTGCGAATTCGGGAATGATCGGTGATGATCTCGTGTCCATCACGCGTCGCGCTCTTCCAAGGTTGAACGAGCGGAGCTGTCGCAGCAGACGGCGCGCGAACAGTCAAGTTGCGACCACCGTCTCCCGTCGCCGATCTGCTTACCGATCCAACAGGCGCACTGACGAGAGCCGAGGTTGCTGCGGGTGCAGGCTGCGATACCGCGCAGCCCACGGCAAACGCGAGCGAGACCGCGAGCAAAGTCGCCAACGAGCACGCCACGCGCCAGCGTGCGGCGTCAATCTTGTGTGAGCAGTGATGCGGAGTGAAGAGCGATGCCTGGTTCATTGACGTCTCGGGTTCGAAAGCCTTCGAGAGAAGGTACAAGAGTTCAGATCGCAATCGCGAGGAGCGATTCGTCACCTCCCACGTTACGGGCAAAACCGAACGCTGGAGCACTCGATTCTGCCCTAACCGGAGGGGGCACGCAAATCAAAGTAAGGCGAGACCTCACACCATCGTCGACAGCACATCGAGCGCCCGCCGTGCGGCGACGAGATCTGCTTGCGCTTCGCCAAGCATCTGCCTCGTTTGCTCGATGACTTCGGGTCTCGCCTTCGCGAGATAACCGGCATTCGATAGCTTTCCTTCGAAACCACCAATCACCCGCACTCGGTCGACGATCGTCTGTTCGAGGCGTTTGCGTTCCGCACCGACATCGACGGCATCGACAAGTGCGGACGCGCAAAGTTCTGATCCCATGAACGGGAAGGCAACGGCATCGGCTGGACGAGGCGAGGCACCGATGGCTTCGACTCGATCGATCCCCGCGAGTGTCTCGACGGCTCCGCCACCTTCGGCAACGATGGCGAGAACCTCTTTCGGCGCGTGGAGGACGATCTTTCTGCGATCGTTCACTTGTCGCTCACCACGAACATTGCGAATCGCAATGACGAGCGATTGAACGCGCTCGAATGATTCGATCGCGCGTGCGTCATTCAGCGACGCATCAGGCGTCGGCCAACGCGAAGTCGCCGCCAACGGCGAAGTCGGCAATTCAAGTCCGCGAACTGGCGCGGTCGCGATCGCACTCACTGGGGTCCAGAGCACTTCGGTAACGAATGGCATCACTGGATGCATGATGCGCAAGATGCCGTCAAGCACGCCGCGCAACACCGCCTGTTGAACCGGGTCGTTCTTCACTGTCGGCTTGATCGCTTCGAGATACCAATCGCAGAAGTCGCGCCAGACAAAGTCGTAGAGCGCATCCGCGACTGGATTGAACTGGTACTCGGCGAGTGATCCGTTGATCCCATCGACCGCACGTGCAAATCGCGCGAGTATCCAACGGTCTGCAAGCGCAACTGGCACAACCGCAGGCGGCGAATCACTCGACGGCGTCGCCGTCCCCAATTGCGCGAGCGCGAATCGCGATGCATTCCACAATTTCGTGGCGAAGTTTCTACCCGCGTCGAATCGGCTTGAAGTATTGCGCGCAAGTGGCATGTCCGCAGTCGGCACTGCACTTCCCGATGCGTATCCATACGCGCTCACCATTTTTCTGCCCAAATCCCCTCTGCCTAGATCAGTCGGGCAGGATTGCACTGGCGCCGCGACCACATGACCGACATCCGTCGTGATCGTCTTCGGCGCGAACGATTCCTGCGTGAAAGGACAGAGCACATCCACCGGCAATCGAACGTCTTGCGTCGCGGTCGACATCTGCGTCAACACGAATCGCATCGCATCGGCACCATGGGTCGCGATGATGTCGCGAGGATCGACGCCGTTGGCGAGCGACTTGGACATCTTCTGTCCAAATCCATCCTGCACGATGCAGTGAATGAAGACGTGGCGAAAGGGTAAGCGACCATTCAAGAAGTAGCGGTTGAACATCACCATGCGACTCACCCAGAGCGTGATGATTTCGCGCGCCGTCGAGAGCACCGCACTCGGATTGAATGTGTCGAGCATCCCGTCCATTTCGAACCGACCTGAATTCGGCCAACCGAGCGTGCTCATCGGCCAGAGTGCGCTAGAAAACCACGTATCGAGCACATCTGCATCCTGCACGAATCCAATGGCAGCCAGTGCGGGCGCAAGCGTGGCATCGAGTGACTCTGGCAAACAGACGAAGAGTTCAAGTTGTCCATCGGGAAGCGTCCGGCGCATCTCCGCCGCACCCTGCGCACTCCACGTCCCCGCAGCAGGCGCAGTCGCCGCATCGAACGACTTCGACCAGACGGGAATGCGATGCCCCCACCACAATTGACGCGAGATGCACCAGTCACGAATCCCCTCGTGCCAGTGCTGAAATGTCTTCGCATAGCGCGTCGGAAAGAACTTCAATCCTCCGTCGCCATCGCGCGCTTCGCCCGCAAGTCCACTCCTCGAGCCATCGAACTGAGCTGGATCCATCGCACGAAGCGCACTTGTGCTCAATCGTGCATCTGTGACTCGCACATACCACTGGTCCGAGAGATACGGCTCGATCGGAACATGACTGCGCGAACCATGACCCACACTATGTCGATATGGTTTCACAGATTCCAGCAAGCCAGCCTTCTTGAACCACTCGACGATCGCGATGCGCGCGGCTTCACGCGAGAGTCCCACAAATGCCTGCGCCGCCGGCGAAACATCCGTCCAACCATGGCGATCGCTCATCGATGCATCGGGTGCCATCACATTGATCGCAGGAAGTCCGTGGCGGCGACCGAGTTCCCAGTCGTTGGGGTCGTGCGCTGGCGTGACCTTCAGGAATCCACTTGCAAACAACGACTTTCCGTCTGCTGGATCACCACCAAGCGCGACTGGCATCACGACATAATCGTCTTCGACGATCGGAATGATTCGGTCGACGATCGGCAGGCGCACCCGCTTGCCACGTAATCCCGCCGCGCGAGGATCGCGCGGATTCACGCCGACCGCTGTATCACCAAGCATCGTCTCGGGTCGAGTCGTCGCAACCGTGACATGACCCGATCCATCTTCGAGTGGATAGCGCAAGTAATAGAAGAAGCCGTCGACCTCTTCCATTTCGACTTCGTCGTCGGCAATGGCGGTTTGCGAGACGGGATCCCAATTGACGATGCGCTTGCCGCGTTCGATCAGCCCATCCTGAAAGAGCAGAAAAAACGCTTCACGCACTGCTGCTGTGCAGACTGGATCCATCGTAAAACGAGTGCGCTTTTCGTCGCAGGATGCACCCATCTCTTTCAACTGCGCGAGAATCGTCGACTCGTACTCGTCCTTCCACTCTTGCACCTTTGCCACAAATTCCTCACGCGAAAAATCGGTCCGACGCTTGCCCTGCGCCGCCAAGCGCTTCTCGACGACCGATTGCGTGGCGATGCCTGCATGGTCTGTACCTGGCATCCACATCGCGTTCATCCCGCGCATGCGTGCCACGCGAATCAACACATCTTGCAAAGTATTATTGAGCGCGTGGCCGAGATGAAGTGCCGCCGTCACATTTGGCGGCGGAATAAAGATGGAGTAGGGCTCGCCAGAATCAGTCGGCGATGCATGAAAACAATTCGCACTGGACCAGCGGGCGAGAACAGATGGTTCGTGCTCGCTGGGCGAGTACGATTTCGCAAGCGTGATCTCGGACATATCAAACCAAGTCTACAGATCAGCCATAATGGCCTACCCAACAGCCATGATGCTCCTCCTCGCGTGCGCGCTCGTCACGGGTGCGCCCTGCGGATGCGACGGATCGCAGGACCAGCCGCTCGAGAACCCAGATGATCCAGCTGCCATGCGCACGGCTATTGGCGCGGTCGAAACTTCGCTTCGAAACGCTCGTATCGACGAGGCTCGAAGGATTGCCACTCGACTTGCAGAAGTCGCACCCGAAAGCGGAGATGCCTTCGAATTGCTCGGCCGTGTCGAGATTGCGTGTGGACTTGCGGCCACCGACCCCGCGCAACAAATGGCTTCGCGCATCGCTGCTGCGAAGGCGTATGCCCGTGCGGTTGAATTGAGTCCGCCGAGCGCGGGATTGCACAACGCGGCCGGAGTCGCAGCGCAGAGTGCCGGCGATCTGACCGCCGCGATCGTTCTCTTTGAACGTGCTGCCAAACTTGATCCAGCCAATCCGCAGCATCAACTCTTTGCGGGGCTCGCACTGCTCAGTGCCGGACGAGTCGACGAGGCGCGGGTAGGACTCTCGTCTGCACGAGCGCTCGATCCAAAGTCGCCATGGCCGGTCAGCGCGCTCTCGGGACTCGCTCTGAGCACCGGCGATTTTCAAGGTGCCCTGGATCTCGCACGCGAAGCACGCAGGCTCGATCCACGAGTCGACGAACTACGCGTTCCAGAGGCGAAGGCACTTCGCAAACTCGCACGCCATCAAGAAGTACTCACTCTGCTTCTTGCTCTCCCGGAACAGGCAAGACTGACGGAAGCGATTGCGTGGGAGATTTCTGCAGCGCAATTCTCGATGGGTGACAAGGTCGCCTCGGCGAAGACTTGGGGACGGTGGTCCGAGGTCTGCGGTTCAGCGCAGTCAGCGGTTGAATCGGCGCAGAAGTGGGATGAAGCGGGCGATCCGATTCAGGCTCATTCTTGGCGACAAGTCGCGCGACAACGCGGATGGAGCGGAAGCGCGCACTCGAGTTCAGAGCCAACCAAAAAGTAAGTGCCGAAGCAAATGCAACCCAACGGTTTCATGTGGGTTGTTGTGCCGCGCGCGTCGGTCCAACACAGATCGCTAAAACGCCGCGGGCAACCTGGATCGTGGCACCCGCGGAGTGCTTACCACCGTCGCCGAACGGCTGGTGTTGCATGGAGTGGTCGCGTTCACCCGAATGCGCTCACGCCTGCAACCATCGCCCGCCATCGAGCCGGACGATCGCCCCAGTCATAAACGATGCTTCGAGCGCCAGCCATGCGACACATTTCGCGGCTTCAATCGCGGTGCCCGCGCGCTTCATTGGCGTGCGCTCGATGTACCTCGCTTGAAACCCGGGGTCCGACCTCACGGGAAACTCGACCACGCCGGGCGCGATCCCATTCACACGAATCGTCGGCGCGAGTTCGACCGCGAGGGCTCCGACGAGTGCCCCGAGCGCACCCTTGGACGCGAAGTATGACGAATATCCGGTGTACATCCGACCTTCTGCGTGCATGTCGGTGAAGCAGACGACGGCACCTCCCGCTGGAAGAACGCTTTTCGCCAACTGTTGCTTCACTGCTTGAGTCAAGAGGAGCGGCGCAAGGGCATTGACCCGAAAGTGAGAGAGCGCGTGTTCCGCCTCGATCGACCCAAGAGGCTGCGACTCGTAGCGGCTTGCGCAGTGCACGACGACATCAAGCGATTCACCGGTAAATGTCGCTCCAAGCCCGCACACCGCCGATGGATCATCGAGATCCGCAGCGCGAAGTTCGATTTTCGCGTCAACGTGCCCAGACTCTGCCGCGGCTCTACGGACGAGATCCACTGACGCCACCGCATCATCGTTGATGGTCCTCACCGCGAGAACAACATCGTGACCTCGTTGGGCGAACTCGATCGCTATCGCCCGACCAACTCGAACTGCGGCTCCAGTCACGAGAGTTCTTGCGCGCCGAGGCGTCGAGTTCATGACGGGTCCTCTGGACCGATGCGTGCCCGTCGACCTGACTCTGTCCATCCTTGCGGTCGACTGGAATGATCGACACGCGTGATGGGCCGCTCGGAACGATTGGCCGAGCGACGAACCAAGACCGAATTCAAAGCGATGCATATCACGAACAAGAGGATGGCAGAAACCCCTACGAATTCGATGATCACCCAGATCGAACTCAAGAGCGAAGTCGCGGGCGTGGCGGAATCCACAGGAATCACAGGAATCACAGGAATCATGCGATGAGTATTACCATCACTCGCGAACTATGGACGATGGTTTTTCCTCACCGAAATGCCCACCCAAAGCCAACGCAAAGTCGGTCGGGAAGTCCGTGCCGACCAAGCGCCGGTGGAGAAGAGCGATCATCCTGACTGGATGCGGTAGTGCGGCAGTTCTCTGCACCTTGATCGTCGTCGTACTGAACCCACGAATCGTCGGTTCGTATCTCGCTGCTCAGATCGGTCAGACCGCCGGCGGAACAGTCACGATCGAATCATTCGCATGGACCGGCTGGGCCGCCGCCGAGATCAAGGGAGTTCGACTCCTTGCGCCAGACTGGAAAGGACCCGGCAGTGAAGTCGCGCATATCGATCGTCTGCACGTCGAACTCGACTTGCTCTCTATCGTTTGGGGGCGCACCACGATTCGCAGGATTCAAATGAGTGGACTGCTGTTGAAGGTGACAGAGGATCCTGATCACGGAGGTACCTACAACTTTCAGAAACTCCGCCCCGCCGCGTCGAATGAGACGAGCGGAGATTCGATCATGATCGAACACGCCTCCATCGTTGACTGTGGAGTTTCGTTTCAGCGCGTGAAGGCGGATCAGGTGCGCGAGATGTACCGAATCACGACGACCGCCGAATTGATACCGTCTCCCGTCGATCCATCAGTATCCATGATCGATGTGCGTCAGCCCGATGGGGAGTTCCATCTTGAAGGATGGTGGAACCAAACGACACTGGCATTCGAACTCTCGGCGAAGGGACTGAGCGTGGACGACAATCTCGGACTCGCGATGCCGCGAGCACTTCGTGCACTCGTGGAACAAGCGGATGCCGCAGGGTCGGTCAAGTCTGCGACACTTGCGATGGCACCGGGCAAACCAATCCGCTGTCTCTTGGAACTCGCGGATTTTCGCGCGACACTGCCATTAGATACTTTCGAGACTTGGGTGCACTACGAGAACGGCGCGATTTCAGCGGCTCGGGGTTATCCGCAGATCCGATTGCGTACGGGCACTTTCGAATTGCTCGGAACTCGGCTTGAGTGCCGTGGGTTGGACTTCGAGCTCGTCAATACCGCGGGGGCGGAAGGCGTCGCGACTCTTCCCGTACGTGCATCGCTAAGCCTCGATTTCGGAGCACTGATGGGATCGGATTTCCAATGGAAGGATCGCATGCAATGGGCCGAGCGAGTTCGCGCGGTCGCCCCATTCAAACTCAACCTCTCCGTTCCGAAGTTTTCGCTTGGGAAGGCGACGCACAACAATGCGATCGAAGTTCCTCGGTCTGTCGCAGAGATCATGCGAACATTCACGGTGAAAGAACTCGCATTCGCAGTCGAGCTCGAAGCGTCGCGTGCGCCTCCTTCAACAGATTCCAACGGCGAACTGATCGCTCAACCGCTCGCGAGTTCGGGCAAACTGATTATCACCGACGGCGAGGGAGCATTTGATGACTTTCCCTATCCGATCCGCGGCATCCAAGCCGATATCGACTTCGCTGGTTCGAATGCGCACATTTCAGATCTCCGAGGATTCGGACCTGGTGGTGAGACCGTCATCATCAACGGATCCATCACCAACATGGGTCCCGAGCTTGGAGTCGACCTCTCGATCAGCGCAGAGTCTCTTCCTATCGATCACACGCTTTTCAACAGCTTTCCCGAAGTCGAACAAAAACTGCTCTCTGATCTTTTCTGGCAAGCCGGGTTTGAATCGCTCCAGAACGCAGGCGTCCTTTTCGACTCGAAGCAGATTGACGAGGCTGTCTCCGAGCTCTCCAATGCAGAGACGCGTCTCGCGACACTGACCGCTCCCGGAGCACCAGTTGACCCTGATGAAATCGCGGACCTTTCGACTCGGGCAGGCCACTTGCGCCGAATCATCAATCACGGTGCCTTCACTCCAGGTGGACGACTCTCGCTCGACCTCCATATCGCTCAAGCTGAGAGCAACGAAGTTGATGTCGACATCACCGGAACGATTCGCATCTTGCACGCGGATCTCTTAGCGACGACTTTCCCATATCCAATTCGTGCGAAGGGCGGGCAGATAGTGCTTTACGAGGATCGGATCGACTTCGGAGATGGAATCACTTTTGAGACCTTCGATGGCGCCAAGGGGACGTTCGACGGTCGAATCGATCTCGTCGACGCCGCCAGGAACAAGGTCGTTCGCCCGCAACTGCACTTCTCGCTGAAGGACGATCGACTGAATCCGCTCTTGTACATGGCAATCCCGCCTGGACCAGATGAAAACGCAATGGGTTGGCCTGGAAAGACGCTCTCGCGCGGGGGGACGATTATCTCCCAGCTCAGTCCGCTCGGCGTCCTCAGCCTCAACGGTGAGATCGAGATCACAAAGAACGGCAATCTGGATGTGGTCTGCGATATCGAACTGCGGGGAGGCTCGATTCATCCGAGCGTACCGACTGAAGAGATCATCGCAGACGAAGGAATCGTCTGGCCGATTGGATTCGGACTCGATGATTGCTCGGGCTCTTTCAGACTCGCGGAGAACTCTGTCTTTGTTCGATCATTCACAGGATTTCGTCGGGATGGGAAACTTGACGCAAGCGGACGACTTTCGCTCGACGGTAATTCGACGGACTTGTCGATTCGCCTCAGTGCGATCGATCTCGCGGACTACGCGATCAATCTGCTTCCGTTCGACAAGCGCGGCAATTCAACTGAGCTCTGGGATCGCTACGAACCAACCGGGCGATTCGACGCCGAAATTTTGATCGAAACGCCACCGAGTGGTGGCGATCCTTTCGCAACGGTCAAGGTTGAGCCGAAGGTCTTTGGCATCACGTTGCCCGCCGGCAAAGTCGAAGTGAAATTCGACACGGGCACATTGACCGTTGAAGGCGAACACATTCGGTGCGATTCGCTCAGCGGGACAATTGGATCGTCAGGCGGTACGACAAGTCAAATCTGTGTCGATGGAAGTTACGGAACAGACACCGGCGAGCTGGATCTCAGCGCGTGGGTCGAGAATGGACTGATCCACGGCCCGCTCATCGATGAGATCTTCGAACGCATTGATGCTGAGGGGGCGAAGTCCTTTCTCGAAGAGTTTCGTCCCGAGGGTCGGTACAACGCACAGCTCGCCTACTCCATCGCTGCCGGGTCGAGCGCGGGGTCGTTTGAAATCGATGCGTGGCTACTCGACCTTTCGCTCGGGAGCTCCAACGCGCGGCTCTCGCTTGGATTCCCCGTGCCCGCCTACATCAACGCCCGTGGAGATTCACTAAAGGTTTCCCCCTTTCGTGCTGTCTTTCCAGGTGGATCGATCAACGCGCACGGATGGATGTCGACGGACGAGGATGGCAAGATCGACGATGGCGAATTCGATCTGAAATTGCACGCAATCGGGACGGGCGAGCATGTCATCGGAGCGCTTCCAATCGCGGCACGCGATCCGCTCGTCGCGATCGGCTTCGCATGCAGGGACATCCTCAAGGCGAATGTCAACATGAGAATGGGAACGCGCGGCGATTTGACGCACCTGGATATCGATGCAAATGTCTCTCTTCACGACGCCTCGATCAATGTCGGGCCGGACGTCTCGCGCTTCACGGCAGAGATGGACATGCGAGTCTCGACCGATGCCGAGTCGACTTCCTTCTCTGCTGAGGTGACGGACGCACGAGTCAACATCGCAGGTCGATCGATCGACGACATCACGGCTCGGCTCGGCAAACAGTCCGAAGATTCATTTCTGCTCATCACGGACTTTCACGGATCCCTCAGCACCGGAGTCATCGTGGCGAGCGCGACGATCGAGACGAAGCCTCCATTTGCCTACGAGACGGACATCATTCTCTCCGGGGTGCCGCTCGAAGCGCTTATTATCGAAGGCGACGGCGTCGACATGACAAGCGCCGCGCCCGCACTCGACCCCGGACTCGTGGACGCACGCATCGGCATGAGTGGCGATGGCGATGGACTTTTGACTCGGCGCGGGCGCGGTTGCGCGACGATCCAGCAAGCCGAACTAGCGAAACTTCCAATCGGAATCGCGATCCTTCAGATCACGCAACTGAGCTTGAGTCTGAACCCAGTCGTGCAGCGGGGAGATTTCGCCTTCACAATCGATCAGGATCGGTTGCAATTTCAGGAATTCAATCTGAGCTGCAATGAGCTCTCTCTTGCGGGCGAAGGATGGCTCAACACCGAGTCGACCGAACTGGCGCTTCGCCTGAAAAACCGTGGAAAAATGCCGATCATCAGCGATATTCTCGGTGGCATCACGAATCAACTCTTCCAGATCGATGTCCGCGGAACGATTGCCGAACCTGTCGGATCGATTGCCCCCCTTCCCGGTCTCATTCCACCTCCCCAATTGAAGCCGAGTGGTCCAGTCGCGAGCACCCTTCGATGAAGGAAAGATTGCCACGAGTCGCGCCGCACATCCGCACCGCGATCGACTCGCTGATCGAACTTTCCACGCTGGCGCGCCCGGACGACTTAGACCACGAGCACAGACGCTTGCTCGTCGCCGAGATGGTTGCCACTTCGCTTCGGCTCTTCGACGACGACTTGACGACGGGTGAACTGAGACTGGTTCGTCAGGCACTGCGTGAGATGCGCGCCGGATTTACGATGTTCAATCGCTTCCGATCATTACGCAAGATCGCGATCTTTGGAAGCGCGCGGACACCACGAGAGCACCCCGACTATTGCGCCGCGTTCGATTTCTCGCGACTCCTGGCCGCGCGAGGGTGGATGGCCATCACCGGAGCAGGACCTGGGATCATGCAAGCTGGAATCGAGGGACCGACCCCTGAACAATCGTTTGGACTCTCCATTCGATTGCCATTTGAAGACAAGCCCAATCCTGTGATCGCAAACGACCCGAAGTTGCTCAAATTTCGCTACTACTTCACTCGCAAACTGGCATTCATGGGAAGCGCCGATGCGGTGGCGGCATTCCCGGGAGGATTCGGAACTCAGGACGAACTCTTTGAAGCGCTCACACTTGTGCAATGCGGTCGCAATGCAATCGTGCCGATCGTCCTCGTCGAAGGAGAGACCGCAGATCGACATACGAGTGGCTACTGGACCGCCTGGGAGCGTTTCGTCAGAGGATCAATGCACGAAAATGGTTGGATTAGCCCCGAAGACGAAGACCTGTACCGCATCGCGGCATCGCCAATGGAGGCGGCGGACATCGTCACGAATTTCTATCGTCGCTATCAATCCAGTCGGTACGTCGACGACCTCTTCGTGATTCGCCTCGACGCGCCACTCGAACCGTCAATGTGTACCGCGTTCGAGAGAGAGTTCAAGGATCTTCTCGCGTCGGGTGGATTTACGCAAGGATCCCACCTCGACGGCGATGATGCGCCTGCGGGCACTCCTCGACTTTGGTTTCGTCACAATCGCAGGTACTTCGGCTTGGTTCGACGATTGATCGACCGCATCAACGATTGCCCCGCGACCGCCTCGACATAGATCGCACAGCGATGAATCCATCGAACACTTGCTCCTTCGGAACCGTCGCCCTGCTCATTGCAGTCGCATTGGGATGCGAGGCGGTTACTCCATCGAGCAATCCACGAATGACCGGTACGGCGAACTCGGTAGCGCAACGCCCTGAGTGGGAAAACGCTGCGGCGGACGACGCGCCTTCGAATTCCCCGATGAAACGAATCACGCTTCCAGTCGACGATGGCGCGAGCGATGGAATCGCGGTTGTTCGGTGGCAACTCTTCGACAATCCATCAGTGCTCGCGACCTTTTTCAAAAGACATCCTCCCAGTGGGATTTCGCCGGAAATTCTGCGGCGACTTGCTTCCAATGGAATCTTGGTCGCGGAAGTCCCGCTTTCAGATCTCCCGAAAGCCCTCGACGACCTCGGCGGAACTTACGCAAACATTCGGGCGTGGCTTGGCCAGGCGACGACATGGCACCAACTTTCGGAGTATCAAGTTCGCGGATCGTGCGCGACTGTCGTCGATGGTGCGACGCGAAGATTCGGCCGAGGGACGCTGCAACTCTTGCTCCGCGGGTGGACCGTTCCACTCGAATCGGGGGCAGTCACAGATGTTGAGATACTCCCCGCTTTCCTCGCTGGTGCGGCCGTGCCGGGCGCCCGCGCGACTCAGCGAGAATCGTTTCCCTCCGCAGGATTCTTCGTCTCTCTCAAACGAGGGAGCGCACTCCTCTTGACAGGGATGATCCCGAATTCGGGCGCGCGATCTTCGGCGCCAGGAGCGGCTGGATCAACTGGGTCAACTGGAACCTCAGCTGGATCATCAGCGGGCCCCCCGGTCGCACCACCTCCAACGATTGGCGAACTTCTCCTCACACGATCGAACAATGAAGCGGATCCACTGCCACAGCGTCCCTGCATCGTTGTCATTCCAATGATCCCCGCGAGCAACTTTCTCGACGCTCCCTTCGTAGAATCGAATTCGAAACCATCGCCGCCATGACATCCCACGCCTCCACTCCCGTTCAGCCTCCGACGTTTCCAAACGATCCGCGTCCTTCGCGTCACCGTCGGAGAATGATTACCGTCGCAGTGATTCCGACGCTTCTCACGCTTGGCAATCTCGTCTGCGGATTCGCGGCGATTCATTATGCGAGCAAGCCGATTGGGCCAAGCAATGTGATGGGATGGAGCACGCTGACGATCGCCGGAGGACTTGTCTTCTTTGGGATGCTCTTTGATGGACTGGATGGATTCGCCGCAAGGTTGACGCGGAGCGCCAATGAGCTAGGCGCGCAGCTTGACTCGATGGCGGACATGGTCACGTTCGGCGTCGCACCGGCGTTCATGGTGCTGCGACTCGTCAGCTATTACTACGGCGGACCAGATCACTACACCGGCATCCTCGGACCCGACGCCGACAATTTCTACGGAAAGTTCATGTGGGGAGTCGCGGCTTTCTACATCTGCTGCACAGCCCTTCGACTTGCTCGATTCAACGCGGAAGTCGTCTCGACCGAAGAATCCGATCATCGCTATTTTCGTGGACTCCCATCGCCTGGAGCTGCCGGAACGATTGCGAGTCTCACGCTGCTCCATCAGCACTTGGTCGTGATTCGGTTTCATGAGCTTCCGCCAGAGGGCTTCGAGAGGACCTCTGCCCTCCTGCTCCCGCTCGCCACACTGCTCGTCTCAGCAGCGATGATCTCTCGCGTTCCCTACGCCCATGTCGTCAATCGATACTTCCGAGGGCGACAGTCGTTCGCCTTCGTCGCGTGGCTCATGTTGCCGATCGCGTTTGCCGTTTGGTGGTTCCAAGTCGCGCTCGCGTTGACTTTCACGGTCTATGCCTTGTCGGGCCCCTTCCAGCAATTCTTCGGCAAGAAGGGTTCACAGCCGGCCGACCACAACCCCGTTTCGTAACGATCGGCGAGCCCCTCGCGCTCTCCGCGACTACTTCGACTCGGCCTTGGGCGCCTTGGGCGCCTTGGCCTTCGAGGGCTGGTCATTGGGAGTGAATTCGATCGCCATTGGATAGTGATCGCTTGCGTATCCCGCGGGAGGCTCGTCCTTCTTCCAGTCGTACGCATCGCCAGGATGGAGCGTTGAGAGAACGAAGAACGAACCTGGAACAATATCCTTTGCGAATCCTTCGGAGAGCATGATGTAGTCGATAGGTCGACCCGACTCGTGCGTCGTGTACTTCTCTCGTAGTGCCGCGCGATCAGATTCGGAAAGCTCCTCCTTCTCTTTGAGGCGATCGGCCTCCGATCGATAGTCGTATCCGTTGATCAATCCAGCATCCCTGTAGAGCTCACGACAAGTCGAGCGCGGGGTTGAATTGAAATCTCCGAGGAGCACGATGTTTGCACTGGGATTTTTCGCGAGATGCGCCTTTACGAATTCGATGATCTTGGCCGCCTCCGCCTCGCGGTGGTCGTTGAACTTTTCGCCACCAGCTTTGTGATGAATGCAATATGCGGTCAGGATGTATCCATCCTTAAACTCGATGTCGACTGCGAGGGGACTGCGCTGAAACTTCGAACTGTCTTCTGGAGCACTGGACGACGAGTCGCCTGAAGCGGGCGCCTTCTTGTCCGTGGCGGCCGCGTCTTGCTTTGCAGATGTCGCCAGTTTCGTGTCCAGAAAGACCCGAGCGTTCTTGATCGGATAGCGAGAAAGGACGGACTGCTCGACTCCTCGGTAGTAGCCCGCATCGAGGCTCTCAAGATGCACATATCCCATGTCCTTCAAATAGGTGTCGCGAAACCACGTGAGCGCCTCCTTCGATTCGATTTCCTCGAGAAACAATACATCGGCATCCAATCGACGAATCGCCTTTGAGAGCGCCTGAGCCCGATCTTCGGAAACTTGGAGCGCCACTTCTTCCCACTTGTTATCGAGCGTTGGATCGTCCACCCGATCAAAGAGATTCTGAAGGTTGTACGCAGCCAATCGAATGGCGCGAGACTTCTTTGGCGCATCTGCGATGCCGTACCGAAGACCAGGACCCCGCTTCTCTTTCGCAGTGGTGGAAGGAGCAGCGTCTTGCGAATGTGCCACCGGCACGCAAAGCCCGAGAGCCATACAAACGATAGGAATCAAGCGAAAGGACATCATGATGGCATAGTAACTCCCTACCATCGGGAAATGCCTTCTTGGTCGAGTCGACAGCGCTACCGCGAATACCTCATCGATTCGGCGGCCAAGCGGACAAAGCGACTTGCCAATAAAACACTGATTTCGCGACAGGGAACTGAAATTAGCGCGAGGCGCTCAAGAAATATCTGGACACTCCTGCACGCATTCGGTGGATTTCTGCGAGCGGACAAACGAACAATTATTGCATCTCTTCTCTTTGCGTCGTTTTCAGCAGCAGTCGAACTCATCCCCCCCGCCGCAACGAAGATCGCGATCGACAATGTCTTCAATCGCGCGCCACTCTCCGCTGGTGTGAGGCGGTGGATCCCTGCGTCGTGGACATTCATCGATGAACCGTCGGGATTACTCGCGGCACTCGCGGTCGCCGTCGTGATCCTCGCTTTCGTTGGAGTGATCTTTGGCATCAGTGGACGCTGGCTCGCCACCCGCAATGTCAAACGTGTGCAGAACCGAGTTCGCCGATTGGTCTTCTCGCATGCGATGCGGCTGCCGATTTCGCGCGTTCATCAGATGCGCACGGGTGGTTTCGTCGCCACTCTGCGCGAGGACGCGGGTGGAGTCGGAGAATTGGTCTTCAGCATGCTCTACAACCCGTGGCGTGCGGTCATCCAACTGATCGGAAGTCTGCTGATCCTCGCGGTGACCGATTGGCGATTGCTCCTGGGCGCCCTCGTCCTCCTTCCCGTCGTGTACATGACTCACAAGACCTGGATCGGTCGCATCCGACCGATCTTCCGCGACATCAAGATGTCACGCGACTCGATCGACGCGCACGCGACCGAGGTCTTCGGTGGCATGCGAGTCGTTCGTGGCTTTGCTCGGACACGCACGGAGAGCCTTCGCTATGCGGAAGGCAGTCACTTGATGGGGCGACAGGAACTGTATGTCTGGTGGTGGTCGCGAGGAATCGACCTTGCATGGGCATTGTTCATCCCGGTCGCATCGGCAGCACTGCTCTGGTACGGCGGCACGCAAGTTCTGCAAGGATCGCTCAGCGCGGGCGATCTGGTGCTTTTCCTCACGTATGTCGTGATGCTGTTGATGCCAATTCAAATGCTCGCGTCAAGTGCGACGGCCCTCCAGACGAATCTCGCGGGACTCGACCGCATCCTCGATCTCCTGCATGAAGCGCCTGAAATGCCAGATCGAATCGGTGCGCCCCGTGTGGCGAAGCACACGATCGAAGGGGAGATCCATGCCAATGCAGTCGGGTATCGATATCCAGGCGCGAACGAGGATGTCTTGCACGACATTTCGTTCGTCGCAAGGCCGGGCCAGACGATCGCGCTCGTCGGACCATCCGGGAGCGGAAAGACGACGCTCTGCAATTTGGTGGCACGATTCTTCGATCCCACGAACGGATCGATCACCGTCGACGGTCGAGACTTGCGAGATATCCGACTGGATTCATGGCGAAGTGCCCTCGGCATCGTCGAGCAAGACATCTTTCTCTTCGATGGCACCATCATGGACAACATTCGCTACGGGGATCGCTCTGCAAGCGATGCACGAGCACGCAGCGCCGCGGAACTTGCGAATGCGTCTGAATTCATCGATCATCTCCCATCTGGATATGACACAAGGATCGGAGAGCGTGGCGTGCGACTCTCGGGCGGCCAGCGCCAGCGCCTCGCGATCGCGCGCGCGATCCTCGCCGATCCTCGAGTTTTGATACTTGACGAAGCAACAAGCAGTCTGGACTCGGAGAGCGAACGGCTCATCCAACAGGCGCTCTTCACGCTTGTACAGGATCGCACGACATTCGTCATCGCCCACCGACTGAGCACGATCCAGCATGCCGACTTGATCCTCGTGCTCGAACAGGGCCGGATCACCGCCGCAGGAACCCATCACGAACTGATGGAACGAAGTGCGAAGTACCAGCAGATGGTTCTGATGCAGACCGCGATTCCGGCGCCACCGCGAGTTTCCGCAACACAAACCCCACCTGTGGGTTGATGCAGGTTGATGCGGGTTGATCGGATCAGCCTTGAACCCGCCCCTTCCACTGGCGCCTTCCCGCCATGGTGATCCACAGACTGTGCCACTGAATCGCGGTCATCAACAGTATTCCGATTGGATGAAGCACGACACTTCGAGGTCGTTGATGGAATCGGCGCGCGAGCGCGACACGTTCACCGATGGCAATTCCGATCGCCACCACTGCCAAGAGCGATGGAAGGGTCCACAGTTGATCCAGAGGCCACGCGATCAACAACCACACCCAAGGCAACACATGTCCCGTCAGATGAATGAAAGTGATGAAGATCAACAGTGCGATCGAGCCTAATCCTTCGAATGCGTTCTTTGCGAATCCCTGCCAAACCTGTGAAAACGATCGATACATTCGGCACGAGACCAATTCGGTGCCATCAAAGAGATCGGTTCTCCCCCCGGCGCGCCTGATCGACCGAGGTAATTGAATTCCATCGTGCATTGAACTTCGGAAGGACTCATGTCCGCCGGATTTCTCCCAAGCGTCTTTACTCACGAACAAGAACTGTCCGCATCCTGCGCTCGCGGCGGGAGTCGTCGTCTTGCGCATCGATCCCATCGGCAAGTACGAAAGCAGCATGAAGTGAATCAATGGAATGACCGCATCTTCCATACAGGTCCCCGTGATCTGCCTCGGAATGGTCGAGATGAGATCACACTTCGCATGGATCGCCGTCTCGAGAGTCAAGCGAACGCACTCAGGCGAGAGACGCACATCAGCATCCGTAAAGAGAACCCACTTCCCAATCGCGGCGCGACCCATTCGATCGCAACCCCACTGTTTGCCGTTCCATCCTGGCGGAAGTGGCTCACATTCCAATCGACGAACACGCGGATCTTCGAGCGCGATTCGATCAACGATGGCACCAGTCCCGTCGACCGACTGATCGTCATGCACAATCACTTCGAGATCGATCCCTCGACTCGAAAGCACCGACCGAACGCACTCTTCAATATTCGCCACTTCGTTGCGCGCCGGAATGCAGACCGTGACAGTGGCGAATTGCGACACGGATTCGCTGGGCTCCTGAATCGTTGCTCGCGGTCGTCGGTAACGCACCAGATTCGCGGTCGCCATGACTGCGGCGCCTCCACAGCAGGCGACCGATACCGAGAGAGCGATCACCGCGATGTCGATCAAGTCGAATCCCTCGGTGAGAGATCGACCCGATTCAAGCGACGGTTGGACAAGTCGATCGCGACGCCACGACCTGTCACGCGGAGCCAAAGGTCGTAAATCGGATTGATCTGTGCTACGCCCTTTCCTGCGATCCGTTCGAAGACTGAAGGGTCTCTTGTCATCACGCATGATGCAAGTTCGGTCGCATTCAACTGCATTGCCTGAATGATCGCACGTTGCCATCCTGGGGTGGAAGGATCGACCGGCGGAGCGACCTCGCGCATTCGAAGAAACACCTCTGGTTTCGCGTCGGTCCAGAATCCATACTCGACGGCGACTGCGACGACCCGAACACCCGGGTGGCGAGACGCGATCATCGCGGCTCCGGGTCTTACTTCGATCGTGCTCCGCACATCGACAAATTTTCCTTGCGGATTGAGCAAGATGAGCGCACGAGAATCGACTCGAACTTCTCCATCGACATAACGAATCATTGCTGGAAGTGAACTTGGATCGTCGGGGTCAATTCCGAAAACCCCCATTCTGCGAAAGATCGAGAATCGCTTGAGTTGTGCGCGGTCCATTGGTGCGATCACCCGCCGAGTCGACGCGAACATGCCGTGCAGGCACACGAAGACGAGCACATCCCACCAGGCGCAGTGATTCATCACGATGATCAAGGGTCCGGGCGACTCTTCGAGGCTCGCCGATACATCGACGCTCGCTCGCTCCATCAACACAGCGTGAAACTTCTTCGCGAAGAGTCGACGCGTGTACCAAAAGAACCAGGACATGAATCGCCGATTCCACCGAGCCGGAAGGATCAGCTCGTCGGCATCGGATCTGGGCATAGCTGGTTTCCTGCTTGGACCGATCCGCGCAGCGGAATCGACAAGTCCTCGCATGCAGCGCGCGCCGCCGTGACACCGCTCATCAGAACCATCGGCACTCCTGGTCCAGGATTCGCACTTCCGCCTGCGATGTACAACCGAGAAAGCGCGCCGCTTCGATTGCGCGGTTTGAATCCACCCTGCAATCGACCATGCGATGCCAATCCATAGATCGCTCCACCTTCGGCGTTGTACAACCGCTCGATCGACTGCGGGGTCAGATGACGCTCGACGATTATGTGTTCTTCTAAATCTGGCATGCCACATCGCTTCAACTTCTCGATCACGGTTGGCCGGTACTGTTCAAGTATTCCACCCTCGCCCTCCCATCGCTGTCCTGGCTGAAGCGGAGGCGTGTGTATGAGCGCGTAGAGCGCCTCGCAACCGGTTGGCGCTTGCGCTGAATCAGTCCGACTCGGCACGCACAGATAGATTGATGGATCGGTCGCAGGAATTGCACGCCGGTAGATGTCGTCGAACTCCCGTCGCGAATCTGCACTGAAGAGAAAATCGTGATGGAGCAAGTGGTCGTACTGCCGATCGAGTCCGAGATACATGACCAATCCGCTACACGCGGGCTTGTATCTCGATGCGATCGCGCGGTGTGCCTTCGCACCGATCTTGCCACCGACCAAGTCTCGATAGGTTCGCTGCACATCGCAGTTCGACACAACGACATCGGCGTTCAATGTGCGGCCATCGTCCAATTCGATCCCAGTCGCGCGCTTGTCCGCATGGAGAATGCGTTTGACCCCCTGACCAAGGATGATCGTGGCACGATCTTCGCGCAAGATTCGCTCGAGCGCACGTGCGACCGATCGAGTACCGCCCATCGCGTACCAACATCCGTGGTCGAGTTGCGCCGCAGCGATCAAGGAGAGAATTGCAGGCGCAAGAAACGGGCTCGATCCGACATATTGAAGGAAGTGCTCGCAGAGTTGCGCGAGGTGCGGTTCTTGAACATGCTTGTGGACGGTCCGACCAACGGTCGAGTAAGCGCGCATCGCGAGGACATCCCGAAGCACTCCTGGTTGGCGCGTCGGTGACTGGCGCATGAGATCGATCACACTCTCCAGATCCTTGAAGAAAAAGACTTTCTCGCTCAATCCAAACATCCGGCGGCTGTACGCAAGAAAGTCGCGCCAACCAGCAGCCGCCCGCGTGCCAGGAAATTGCAGATCCATCGCATTCGCCATTGCATCGACACCGTCGCGGAGATCGATGATCGTTCCATCGTCATAAAAGCACCGCCACTGAGGGTCGAGGCGCACCAGATCGAGATAGTCATTCGGCCGACGACCGCTTCGTGCGATGATTCCCCGCACGACCTCGGGCAACGTCAGAATCGTCGGACCCATGTCGAAGCTGAATCCTGCTTGTTCGAGGACATTCATCTTCCCGCCAAGATGATTGCCACGCTCGACAATCGTCGTCGCAAATCCATGTGTCGTCAGTTCGACTGCGCTGGCGAGTCCCGCAAGTCCGCCACCGATGATGATCGCCGATGGACGATCTGTTGGAGTGCTCGCGAAGCTCATCCTTTGGACCAAGCCTTCCTCGACATCGGGACGCCGAGGATTCTCGCGAGAAATCGCTGAGCCCCCGGATCGGGTTCGCCGACGGGAATTCGAATCCAACGGTTGGTGCGCGAGACTGTCACGGGGCGAGTCAACGCGAGGAGTCCCGCGGTTCCTCGCGTCGATCCCCATCCGCTCTCGCCCGTACCCGATATCGACGCGCCCGGATGTGCCGTTGGAATGATCGAGTCATTGAATGTCACTGATCCTGCACGCAGCTGCGCGATGAAAGCGCAGTCAGCTGCTAGTTGATTCGTTTGTGAGCGACTCGCATAGACCGAGACGCACAGGTGCTTCGCGTAACTGCAATGAATCGCCGATGCACTTGTCAAGTCTTCGGCACGAACGATTGCGACCGCCGGTGAAAAGTGATTTCCGACTGCGAGATCGCACGTGAGGGGGCAGTCGAAGACTGCAATGGGACGAACACGATCCGCAACCGCGGATTCTGCGACACCACTCAGCGAGTGACCGCCCTGCGCGATCGCACTCTGAACACACGCATCCATTCGCTCCGCAGCCGCGACCGAGATCAGCCGCATCGGTTTCGCACCCGCGACCAATGGTGCTAAGTGCGCAAGGAATGCTCGATAGACCGCGGACTCGACGATGATTCGCCGTGGTGCCATACAGGTCTGCCCCGCGTTGAGTACGACGGCCTGCCAAATGCTCTTCGCTGCCAAACTGAGATCGGCGCCGGCAAGAACGAACGCACTATCGCAACCCGAAAGTTCCAGTGTCGTCGGTGTCAGCGTTTCTGCCGCGCGACGCGCGACACTCCGACCAACTTCGGTCGAACCGGTGAAGATCACATGGTCGAATCGCTCCGAATCGAGAAGTCGTTCGCCAGCAACACGTGTCGCTGCTGTTCGCGTCAGTGCCCCTGCTCCGATGTCCTGCGCCGCGATCCGAAGCAGCAAGCCCTGCGACCGCGGTGCATGCTCCGATGGCTTCACAACCGTGGTGTTTCCGGCGATCACCGACTGCACGATTTGAATCCCCAAGAGCTGCACTGGATAGTTCCAAGTCGCGATGATTGCCACTCGACCGACGGGAACGCGAACGACTCGGTGAGACTGCCCAAGCAACCACCAAGGTTTTCCAGGAATCCTTTGGGACGCGAGCACACTTGGCGCGTGCCTGAGATGCCACTGGATGCTCGCACGGAGTGGCAGGATCTCGCTCGCGAGCGCTTCCCACGAACACTTTCCAGTTTCATCTCGGATGAGCGCGACCAGATCGTCGCAATGTCGATCGATCGCTGCGCCGAAGCGCTCAAGCCAAGAGAGTCGCTCGTCAATGCGCATCCAATCGATTGACGACTGATGGCTCGATGAACGCACTGCTCGATCGTGTATCCTCTCGATTGATTCGTCCATGATCTCTCCGCTCATTGAGCGCATATCGTCAAACACTTTCGCGATCGAGCCTACACTCAAGCCAACAATGGCGAGCCGAGATCACGTACCGCGAAATCTAACTCCTGGTCGATCCGTCGCGGTGATTGGCGCAGGTCCTGGTGGTCTCGCCGCCGCGATGCAACTGGCGGCCGCGGGAATGTCTGTTCGCGTCTACGAGGCACAGCCAGTCGTGG
This sequence comes from Singulisphaera sp. GP187, assembly GCA_945868805.1. Lineage (GTDB taxonomy): Bacteria > Planctomycetota > Phycisphaerae > Phycisphaerales > SM1A02 > F1-60-MAGs104. The sequence goes on along the minus strand of CAMBMO010000006.1, from coordinate 24,833 downwards.
GAGGACGTTCGCGGCGGATCACGCTCGGCGATTTCTCTTTCGATTGCGGGCCGACCTTTTTCCTCATGCCCTATGTGTTAGAGGAAATCTTTAGCAGTTGTGGGTTCCGGCTCTCTGACTTCGTCGAACTTCATCGACTCGATCCAATGTATCGACTCATCATCGGCGATGCGAATGGGCGCCCTACCGTTCTCGACACGACTCAGAATGTCGACGAGATGGTCCGGCGGCTCTCGCTGATCGATCCGAACGACGGACCCGCGTTTGAGCGGTTCATGAACTCGAACAGGACGAAACTTGAACGGCTGACTCCCCTACTCAGAACTCGCGTCACCAGCATGCTCGACATGATCACGCTCGATGGACTTCGCGCCGGTGCGCATGTTCGACCGTGGGAGTCGATCTATTCCCTCATGGGGAGATTTTTCAAAGATCCCAAAGTGCGCCTCGCCCTCTGCTTCCAGGCGAAGTATCTCGGGATGAGTCCTTACGAGTGCCCCGGCCTTTTCAGCATTCTGCCGTTCATCGAGTACGAGTACGGAATCTGGCATCCCCGTGGAGGGTGCAATTCGATTGTCGGCGCGATGGCGAAAGCGTGCGAACAAATGGGCGTCGAGATCGTCACCAACTCCCCGGTCGAGCAGATCACATTCGATGGCAATCGTGTCACCGGCGTCCTCATTGGCGGGCGTCACTACGGACATGACCGAGTCGTCGTGAATGCGGATGGAACCTGGGCGCTCAAGAATCTCGTGCCTGCGCATCTGCGACCACGCGATACCAACGACGCGATCGACGCACGGCGTTATTCGTGCTCGACGTTCATGCTCTATCTGGGGCTGAAAGGCCGAGTCGATCTTCCGCACCACACGATTTACATGTCCGGTCGGTACGAGGAGCGGTTTCGCGATATCTCCCACGATGGTCGACTCAGCGACGATCCATCCGCCTATGTCCACAATCCATCCCCGCTCGACGCTTCGCTCGCGCCACCAGGGAAGAGTTCGCTCTACGTTCTCCTCCCGGTGACGAACAACCGGCCCGGACAGTGCTCGCTGAATTGGGATCACGAAATGCCACGCCTTCGCGAAGATGCGATGGGACAACTCGAGGAGGTCTTCGGAATCACCGACATTCGTTCCAGGATCGAGGTGGAACGCCTTGTCTCACCCCTCGATTGGCAGAAAGAACGGATCAACCACGGCGCGACATTCAACCTCGCGCACAGTTTCGACCAACTGCTCCACCGCAGGATTCCACACACATACCCAGGAGTGGATGGTCTTCACTTCGTTGGCGGCGCGACCCACCCTGGATCTGGGCTTCCGGTCATTTTTCTCAGTTCTACGATCACGACGCGGCACATCTGCGAACTCGCGGGCATCGATCACCCATTCAGCGACTCGTACCGTGTCGACAACATCCCCGTATCCTCGTCTTCGTGACGATGACTTACGGCGACTATCTCAAGATTCCGGAACTGCTCTCCCTTCAACGCCCGCTTTCGGAAGGACGCGAACACGATGAGACTCTTTTCATTGTGATTCATCAGGTGTACGAATTGTGGTTCAAGCAGCAGATCCACGAGGCAGTTTTTCTGCAGCGCATGCTCGAAGCCGGCGACGATCCAACGTCGCTCGCCACTCTCAAGCGGATGCTGACGATTCTCAAGACGATGGTGGGACAGATCGATGTGCTTGAAACGATGAGTCCTGTCTCGTTTCTTTCGTTTCGATCGCTGCTTTCGAATGCCAGTGGATTTCAGTCCTGCCAATTCCGCGAGTTCGAATTCATTCTCGGCAATCGGCGTGCGGCGGCCATCGAGCGATACCCCGAGGGATCCGCCGAGCGCGCATCGCTCGTCAAGCGCATGGGTGAGATCACTCTTTGGCAGTCTTTCCTGAAGCGACTACAACGCGATGGGCATCCCGTTCCCGAAGCACTCGTCTCTCAACCACTGAGGGCACTCCCGGAGTCGAACGAGATCGTCCAAAAGGTCCTGCTCGATATTTATCACAACCATCCCCACACGCGAATGCTTTGCGAACTGATGGTGGATCTTGACGAGGGAATTCAAGAGTGGCGATACCGACATGTCAAGATGGTCGAACGCACCATCGGCGCACGGATGGGGACAGGTGGATCGCCTGGCGCCGCCTATCTCCGTGCAACTCTTTTCACTCCGCTCTTCGAAGATCTCTGGTCGATTCGCGATCGAATCTGACGCGCGAAGTTTCGACGACCGGCTACTGACCGAGCGTCCCAGACCCAGACCGAATCTGAATTCGACCTGACTCTAGGTCCCACGTCATCGCTTGCGCACGGAGCGGTGTGCCCTGCCCCTTCGGAAGAACATTCACCAAGCGCCCGGCACGTGCGCGCAACTGCGCGATCTGAGTCACGACGTTGTAGTCAAACTCCTCGCATTCGACGTCGTACTCGGGAGTCCGAACAAAGCATCGACCGATGCCACGAACCCGTTGAAGTTCGGCAGATCCACCGAGGTTGAATGGTTGCGCAGGTCCTGTCTGCGTGATGGGTGGCGCATCACTGTGACGATCCAGAGTCGCTTCAAGGCGATCGCATGTCAGAGTCAATGTGTCGAGCTTTTGCGGTCCTGCTCGAACAAGCTCGACAGATTGATCCATCGTCATCATGTACTTGCCATCGACCAATCGCTTCAAATTCATCGCCGATCCCCAGCGGAATCGACTGATTCCCTCTACTCCACCGCCAGCCACCGCGAGGTCCCGGGAACGGCTTTGTTCAGCCTTCGAATCGTGCGAACTTCCTTCTGGAATGTTGACGAGCACACTCCCAGCACTCGGGACGAATGCCTCGCCTGTGGCGGCGTCGTAGTCAATCGTCTGCCCTCGCAATTGAAAAAGCCGTGGCTCGCCCGTCCGTGTCGCGTCGGGCCACACTTGGTTTTCGATTCGTGCGTCGCCCGTCGCAACCAACCTTCGCGGTCGCACGTCGCCACCCGAAGGTGTCAACGAACTCGCGGCAACACTCGCCGAAAGGGATCCACCCTCCGATGGGCGTCGATCCATCTCCAGCCGGACGCTCTGCGCGTCCAACGCGTCGAACTCCTCCGGTCGTGGTTGCGCACGAATCTTGACGTCCCTCGACAAGTGCAAGTTCGCCCCGTTCGCCCCGAGATCCGTGTATCGCATCTCCCCCTGCCAAGTCGCATCCATCTCCGGAATTGACTCTGGCGAAGCCGGCATCGCGATCTTCCCGCGCAAATCAGCTGCAACGATCGGTTCTTCCCAACTTCGCGCATGGCCGCCACTCGGCGATTCCGCAGTTCGATGTCGGTCGTCGACCGTGAGAGTTTGTATCCCGTCAATCAGGACACCCGCTCGAACGATCGCAAGACCAGGTCCGCGAAGTTCAGCCCGTCCTAGTGGTGGAAACGCAACCATGCCATCGGCGAAGACTCTCGCCCCATCCTTCAGTTGGATCTGCACACCGCGATCGGCGTCAACTCGGGTGACTTCGGATGGACCGAGGGCGGGATCACTCTCGGTTGATTCCTTGCCCGAGGTCTTGCTTGATCCCTCGCCAATGACACTCTCGAATTGCGCGCGCAGGTTTTCGCACCAAATCGTTTGCGTGACATCGGTTGCTTCAACCGATCCGGATGCGGTCAGCGTCTGAGGGGCAGTGCGACCTTGGGCATCTTTGACGAGGTCAATGTCGACATCTTTGGCTCGAAGTGCCAGTCCCGCCGAATTCGCCAACTCGACCTCTTCGCCATCGATCCTGACATGCATTCCACCCACTGTCTCGGGCACCTTTTCCTGATCCGTGACTGGAACCATCTTGAGTTGCCCCGAAAAGCGAACCACCAGCAGATCCCCGACGGGTTCCTGCTGTGCGGCGATCACGCGGGTGGCAATGCTCGTCGCGATCCCTGCGTGAACTGGACGCACAAAGTCCGCGGCAGGCATTGCCTCGCTCGGCGATCCGAGTGCGATCTCCTTTGTCACAAGATCGTTCTTCAGCGTGAAGATTGCGACAAGTTCGTCGCCCTTCGTCCAAGCTCGATCACGACTGGAGTAGCGCAGAACTTCGACATCGTCATGGAGTTCCAAGCGGTAGTACCGTTGGGCGTCCGCAATAATTTTGGGGTCGCCCTGATCCTTCAAGTCATTTAGGTCATTCGGGTCAGTCGGGTCAGTCGGGTCAGTCGGATCCTTCGGATCATTTGGTCGCCACGACACCGGAGTGATCTGGATCATCTGGCCAGATGGAGCATCGACCCCCGAGCGAGCATGACTTTCTCGAGCTCGATCGATCACAATCGGACTGAGCGGACGCTCGACAGTGAGTCGCTCAATCGTTCTACTGTCGCGACCGAGAAGCAAGTCGAGACCTTCACCGTCGAATGTCAACATGTCAGTTGTCAGCCGAAACGCCGTTGGGCAGGTGATTTGCCCGATGATTTGGTCGAAATCCAATTGCTCCGACTCAAGGATCAGCGCGGGCGCATCTTTCGCCAAGTTGACCGATGCACCAGCGAGCGGACGATAGACACGAATGACGACATCGCCGCTGAATGTTCCAGATTCGAGAGCGCGATTGGGAACATGAACGCGACCGGAATTCGCTCGCAACGTCGCCACGCGCCCATCATCGAGATAGAAGACTGTCCGCGGATCAGTCATCCCCAGAAACGCGCCGGGCTGCGGATTGATCCGCTCCGCCGTGTACTGCTGTGCAATTCTTCCGTCCTTCCCCGCGACTTGAACCCACGCACCCTGATCGAGTTGCATCGACATCGCCGTGCCCTTGCGCGCCTTGGCGGCTTCGAGCTCTGCGTCGGTCATCGGCTTGGGCGCGACAAGATCCTCGATTGGTGCTGAACTGTCCCGTCGCGATGCTGGAAGCCCCTGATCAAACCACCACGCGCCGACGAGTATGACCGCAGACGTAACCAAACCAGTGGCGACTGCCAAGACAATTGTTCGTATGGCGTAAGACTGCATCAGCACTGCGAAGTGTATCCCGACACTCCACTCAGTCGTTTGCGAGCCAGACCACCGTGGCGATGTCGTAGAGCGAGTGCGCGCCAACAACAATTCCGAATCCACGGGTGACGTAAAGCGTTCCGAAAAAGAGACCCGCGACAACGAAGAAAGTGAAACGTCTCGGGTCGATCCCACCAGTTTCACTTCGAAGCGGGTGATAGAGCGCGAACAGGAGCGCGGAAAGAGCGATCGCGATGCCAACTCCGAAGCGCTCTGGCAGTCGGAAGAGATCGACCAGCAGAGTGTGTAAGAGCGAGAGCGCGACCATTCGAAAGATCAGCTCTTCGTAGAGTCCAGCACCGATACTCATGGACACTTTCCCGAAGGTGGTGAGTTCCGTCAGCTGCAGCAACTCTTCGGGTCCGACCGGGACAAATGCGCGGGAGATCAATTGCGCGATCACCAGCAATGGCAATGCGAAGAGCACGCTCTCGATCATCATCCCGCCCACTGTCGGAAAATGAATCTTCCAAGGCTTGCGAGCAAGCAGCTGCCAGACGAGCAGGACGACGACAAGCGCGATCGACGGGAGCGCGAGCGTTGGCAGATTGAGTCGCGCCGGGTCAACACCGAAATTCGTAAAGAAGCGCACCAACCCTTCGTGCGCGCCATTGGTCAGCGTCCCCTGCGCACCCTTGAGCGCGTGAACCAACCCGATCTCGTAGATCACGACCAGCGGTGCGATCACCGCCAAGATTTCGAGTGGCTGCTTGGAACGCTCGTAGTAACCAGTCGCGACACTTCGACGCGACTTCGACGAGCCACTTGGTCGAGCACTTCGACTTGCGGATCGGTCCGAGGATCGTGCAATCCCCATGTCGTCTCCGCCAGTTCGCTCAGGCGGATACGACTGCGGTCAACTTGTTCATTCGAAGTGCGAGTCGGCTCTTTCGTCGCGCCGCAGTATTGCGATGCATCGTTGGCGTCAGCGCGAATCGATCAAGCATTCCCGAGAGAAGGCGCAGAGACTTTTCTGCAGCACCCTTGTCTCCATCGTGAACAGCCTTCAGGAACACCTTCGTCTCGTCCTTGACCTTCGTCCGGCGCCAACGATTGCGCGCACTGCGGTCTATGTTTTGTCGAACTCGTTTCTTCGCCGATTCAGTATTTGGCACTGTGATGTTCCTCGCAAGATCGACGCCAATCGCTCAAGCGATCAGAAAAACGTCGGAGGAACATTGTCGCAGAAATGCGCTGATTATGCAAGTGCAAGCACAAATAGCCCTTGACGAGAGTCGGTGGTTGTGGAGACACTACTCGGCTCATGGCTATTCGATCTGGATCTTCTGGTCCCCTCATTGCAGTCGTCGTGTTCGTCATCCTGACGGTCCTCTCGATGTCGACAGCTATCTATTTCTACAGCGAGGGAAATAAGAGCGATGCTGCCGCGAAAGCGAGCGAGCGAGCTCTGATCGATATCGCTCCTGCGGGTTACCTCGATCAGGAGCCCGGATCCTCCATTCGACAGGCTGCCGAGGGAGAGAGCAAGAGCGTCGTCGAGTATCTCATCACCCGAAACGCCGAACTCTCGACTGTCGTGACAGGTGAATCCTCAACCGATGCCGCAGCCGTTCGTTCTGCGCTCGCCCTCCAAGGCGAAGAATCGGTCAAGCAGGCGCTCGATGCGGCTCGTCGCAGTGTGAACGATGCCGCGTCCAAAGTCACCGCACAAGAGAAGATCGTCGAGCAATTGACCGCGCAGGTCGCGACCGTCCAAGCCGAGGCAGCCGCACAGTCAAAGGCCGCGGACGACAAGGCCCGGCAACTCACCGAGACGATCGCCCCCTATCGAGATTCGAGCGAGCGTGCGATCGCTGAAATCGGCGAGCTCAAGGCCGAACTCATCCAAGCGCGCGATCAGGCGAAGTCCGAATACGCGAACCAGCTTGCCGAAGAAAAGAACAAGCAAGCGAGCCTCGTTGCTGCGAATCAGAGTTTGACCGGCCGAGTGGGCGAACTGCAGAGACAATTGGACCAGTTCAGGATTAAGCCGAGCGATCCATCGCTCTTGGTCGATGGTCGAATCGTCGACCTTGCCGCCACGAAAGACCAGGTCTACATATCGCTGGGAAACAAAGATCGGGTGCGCCCCGGAATGACATTCGAAGTCTATTCCGATGCTTCTGCCATCCTCTACAACCCGCAGTCCGATCACCAGACCCCTGGCTATGCGAGCATCGAGATCATCAAGGTTGGCGACACGACCAGTACAGCCCGAGTGACCCGAAAGAAGCAAGGAAAGTCGGTTTCGCAGGGCGATGTAATCGCCAACGCGGTGTACAGCCCGACCTACCAGTACAAGTTTCTTGTCCACGGGAAATTTGATGTTGACGCAGACGGGAAGGTCACCGACGCAGAAACGGACTACATCCGTGCGAAGATCCGAGATTGGGGTGGCATCGTCATTGATGGCGACGAGATCACTCCAGATGTTGACTTCGTCGTCGTTGGTTCAATTCCCCAGCGAGCCCAATTGCGATCCGTTGGCGAGGACGATTCGGCGTACGCCGCTTCACTCGCGGCGAGTCGTGCGTATGACTCGTACCAAGCTCTGGTCGCGAGCGCGACTGCCGCGCAAGTTCCGATCCTGAACTGGAACCGATTCCAGATTCTGACTGGCGCCGCAGAGCGCTGATTGACTCCACGTGCGTCCGAATGGCGCTCTTCATCACGCGACCGCGCTCGCTCAATATGCCGCACTTCGGGGGCTGTTCGGGGTATTCCACATGTTCGGGGTCGCACAGAACATGCGGACCGCCGCATGTGCTGGACGCCTCTACTTTCGTGCCGTCCGGCGCCACCGCGAGCGCGCACTCGGTCACATCACGCGGAGCTTTCCAGAACTCGCTTCGGCGGAAGTGAAAATCCTCGCTGAGAAGTCGGTCGAAAGCCTCTTCCAGATGTTTATGGTCGAAACGGTCGCGATCCCCCGCCTCCTCACTCCGACGGCCTGGCCGAAATATGTACGACCTGAAAAAATAGACGATTCACTGCGGTTGCTCGTGGGCCGTGACCCCGTTCTCTTTGTCACCGGTCACTGTGGCAACTGGGAGCTGCTCGGATTCGTCCTCGCGCTTCTCGGATTCAAGATGACCGCACTCGCCCGTCCGCTCGACAATCCATGGCTCGATCGATGGATCCGTGATGTCCGCGAAGCACGCGGACTTGAGGTCTTGACGAAGTGGGGAGCGACGACCGAAGTTCAGAAGTTGATCGAAGCGGGCGGACGAGTTGGTTTCATCGCCGACCAGAACGCAGGCGACGACGGCATCTTTGTCCCGTTCTTCGGACGACTCGCGTCGAGCTACAAGTCCATCGGCCTTCTCGCGATGAGGTACGAAATTCCGATCGTGACCGGATGTGCGCGACGATGCGACGGCACCTTCTCTTATGAGCTCGCGCACGCGGACATCATCATGCCACGAGACTGGCGTGATCAACCCGATCCTCTGTTCTATATCACCGCTCGATTCAACCGTGCCATCGAAAACGCGATCCGTCGATCCCCCGAACAATATTTGTGGGTTCATCGCAGGTGGAAGAGTCGCCCAGCGCACGAGCGAGCGGGGAAACCACTGCCCGATCGGTTGCGCGACAAACTGCGAAGTTTGCCGTGGATGACGGACGAGGAAATGGCTCGACTCGAACAGCGGATCGAACCCCTCGCTCCCGTCATTTAACAGATTCGTACTCTTTCATTTCGATGCCGTTACTTGGGGCGAGAGTCGCTACCCTCTACGCCACTTCAGGGTTTCGACCCGCCCACGGACGGACGGTGTCAAGATCGGTCGACCTCGAGCTTCGCTCTATGAACACACTATGACTCTTAATCCATCGCCTGCGGTGTTGACAAGGCCTTCATCGACGATTCCAACGGTGCTCTTCTTGCGCTACTTGTTGCCGGTGATCCTCGTCCACGCAATCGCGGTGCTGGCGTGCTTCCCAGAATTCTTCTCATGGACCGGCGCCATTGCGTGCGTCGTAGGGATTCATCTCTTCGGGCAGGCAATCACAATGGGATACCACCGCCTCTTGACACACCGAAGTTTTCGCGTGCCACGATGGTTCGAGTGGACGCTTGTGACACTCGCGCTCTGCTGTTTGCAAGACTCGCCAGCTCGTTGGGTCGCAACGCACCGCATGCACCATGTCCACAGTGACGAGGACGAGGATCCGCATTCACCCCTCGTGACCTTCCTCTGGGGACACATGGGTTGGCTGTTCCTTCGGAATCACGATCTCACACATATGTCGAGTTATTCGAAGTACGCACGCGACACCCTTCAAGACCCCTTCTACTTCTGGCTTGAGCGACACCCAATCACACCGCTCCTCTTCTACGTCGCACAGTGCTTTCCGTACTTCGCTATCCCGTTCGGGATCGGGATGATCTCTGGATCCTCGATTTCCGAAGCAGCGATGTTGGGCACAAGCGTCACAATCTGGGGAGTGTTCCTGCGAACCGTGCTTGTGTGGCACATCACGTGGAGCGTGAACAGCCTGACGCACATGTTTGGGTACCGAAATCACGACACCGAAGAGAACAGTCGCAACAACTGGCTCGTCGCACTTATCGCCGCTGGAGAAGGATGGCACAATAATCACCATCAAGACCCGTCCTGCTGCACCGTCCAGCACCGCTGGTGGGAATTCGACCTGACGTACTGGGAAGTCCGAGGGCTTCAGTGGCTCGGGATCGCGAGCGACATCACCCCCCGGCGCGATGCGCGAGTCCGGCAAGCTGCAAACATCGCATCAAATGTCGCCAAACCATCGAAGCTCGCTAGTTCTGCTCCGATTCGCTAGCCCTGAGCGACCGTCGTACAAGGCGCTCGGACTTCTCATATTCTCGATCCACACATGCGCACGCTGGTCGTCCTTCCTGTCGCGTCCGGTCGGGATCCGGGTTCGGGATCTTTGGGATCCCGCAAGTCTGTCCAGAAACTGCTCAGTTCGATGAACACCCACCCAGAGTCGGAGAGCGGCGACATCCTCTACGGACCCGGAATCGAGTTTGAACTTGCGCCCAATCAAGATCTCGTTGTTCAAATGATCCTGAAGGTCACCGACGAGGACATCGGGTGGCTCGTCATCGAAAGAATCGGTCGCGCACTCAAATGGAAATTTGTCGATATCAATTCTGGTGATGAACTCGTGCTCACCCGACACTGAGTCCGGCGCGATGCGACCAAAGTCAGTCACGATCTTGCTCATCGCGACGCTCGTCGCGATCTTGCAGTCTAGCTCTCACTCGAACGCGATCGCCACCAACGATGATCGCTTGGGATGGCCGCGAACTGCGACAACCGCTATCGGCGATCGCGTGACGATCAGTCAACCTCAGGTCGATGAATGGCGCGATGGCATCGTGAATCTCAAGTGTGCCGCGTCGATCCGATTGCGCAGCGCAACCGCCCCCGTCATCGGCACGCTTCAGCTTCGAGCGCGATCGACGCTCGATCGAAATCGTCGCATCGTGTCATTGACCAACCTCGAAGTTCCAGGGCTTCGATTTCCGACCAACGAAGCAGAGAACGCCCCGCTGCAGGAGGCCGTTTCAACGACGATTCTGACCGCAACGATCGAGATTCCATGGGATGATTTGACCGCGCTTATGACGGAGACGGCGTTTGCGGTTCCGGTGGATGATCCCGTGATGCGCCCGACACTCGATGTCGTCTTTCGAAACACGCCCACGGTTCTCTTGCTCTTTGCGGGCGCTCCGAAACTGCGATCGATCAGCCCTGGGAGCGAAATCCAGTCGTGCATCAACTCGCAGTGGCCAGTGTTTCGACTCGGTGAGAAGTGGTTTCTCTGCGCGGGAGGCATCTGGTGGGGCGCAGCACATTTTGACGGGCCCTGGACGAAGTCGTCGCGGCTACCCGAGGCGCTCGTGGCTGAATCGAAGAGCCCGACTGGCTGCATATTCATTCCATCAACCACCCTCCCCGCAATCGATGTGGCTCCCCAGCCGAAGCCCGAAGAGGTCGTTGTGCGACATTTCCCCTCAGAGTTGATTGCGATCGATGGTGCGCCCCGATTCGTCGAGGTCGTGCAGGATCAACTCCACTACTGTGCAAATGCCAGCGTGCCACTCCTGCGAACCAACATGGGCGGCTTCTTCGTGCTCTTGGCGGGGAGGTGGTGGCGGACGGAGGCGCTTGGCGAATTCGGGTGGAGTCCCGTTGCGCCGACTTCGATTCCCGCGTCCTTCTCGCTGATTCCAGCGAATTCGCCCTGCGCAGAAATCCTTGCTCACGTCCCTGGAACACTCGCCGATCGAGAAGCGCTTCAGGCAAACTCGTTGCCGAGCCTACGCACGATCGTCCAAGGGAACGAACTTCGACTCGAATCTTGGGAGAAGGCGAAGTTTGGATCGACCGAAGACTCGACCATTCCATGGTCTGCGATGGCGTCGAGTCCCATCATCAAGATCGCCGAGCAGTGCTACTGCTGCGATCACGGGGCGTGGTGGACGAGTGCCGACCCGAACGGACCGTGGACACCGGCGCGTTCACTGCCAGTCGAACTTGCGGCGCTCGATGCGGCATCGCCGCTTTTCCCACTGAAGTTCGCGAATCCGTCGGCGACAAGTTCGATCGATCCAACGGGAGTTACCTTCGACGTCGCGGCGCGATACGAGGGAGGATTCGTCGACGATGGAACGATCGTCTACGGGACGGGCTGGCCGATGATTGGGAACGCGCTCGAGTTCGCCGATGAACTTCCGATGATTTTCGGTGCGAATATCTGGTGGAATCCCTGGACATGCCAGTGGTGGTCCGGATGCGAAACGGTCGCGAAGCGCGAGGCGCGACTGGGCGGCCTTTTTGATGAACATGCGAATACGACGCCGATTCACAGCACATTCCAACCCGATTCGTCGAACGAAAACCTCTTTGTCGGCCTCGATGGTCGGGTGTACGCCCGGCGTGACGACAAGTGGTTTCGAAGCGCGACGGACGGCGGTTGGACCGAACTGACCGAGCAACGTTCAACGACGCGCGTGCTCAACACCACGCTCGTGGCCCGCGGTGCTGCGACCGATCGCCGCCGCGATTACCTGCTCTGGCGCGACGCGCAGCGAAAGCTCGACGCGACGAGTGGATCTACTTCCTCGGGGCGCGAAAACTCGATGCGCGCCTCCCGCCCAAGGGACAAGGGGTTTCGCAGTCAGGGAGCAGAACCTCGTCCTGAAAACTAGAGCGGCTGGCGTTCCGGTTCACCCGGAGCGCGTGGATATCGCTTCGGAGTTTTCCCGGTTTTCTCGATCACCACTAACGTTCCCGTTGGCGTGCGAATCTGCTCGACGACGACTCCGCGAAGTTCTCCAAGTGCATGGGTCGATGCGGCGACTTCCGCGCCCGCCTGCTCTCCCTTGATGGCGACGAAGTGTCCCCCCTGCCGAACCATGGGGAGGCAATACTCCAGCAGACTTGGCAATCGCGATACCGCTCGACTCACGACGACATCGATTACTTCGCGCAGGTTGCCCGCGCCAAGAATTTCTGCTCGCTCCGCAAGAACTCGAACATTTTTCAGCTCCAGTGCATCCGAAGCCTCCCGCAGAAATTGAGCCTTTTTCCCGGTCGATTCGACGAGCGTGAACTGGACGTCTGGCATGACGATTGCCAGTATCAATCCCGGAATCCCTCCTCCACTCCCCACATCGACGACCGACCGTGCCTGCGACTGCTGCAGGATCGGGACGAGCGTCAGCGCATCGAAGATGTGCCTCATCCACGCCAGATCGCGGTCCCGCACGCCAGTGAGATTCATGCGCTCGTTCGCGACGTAAAGCAAATCGAGATACTTCGAGAGTTGTGAGATCTCGCTCGGTTCGAGTTCGACTCCATACGCACCGATCGCGGTTGTGAATTCGGCAGTAGATCCGTGCTGGTCGCTCATGCGCTTCCTCGGGCTGCACTGCCACCCATGATCGGGCGACCCCGCGCATCTCTCGCCGCAATCGAGAATAAAATTCCGATGGCGATCCACGAAGCGACGATACTGGATCCCCCGGACGAGACGAATGGCAGTGTCAACCCAGTGATCGGAACGATTCCAACGGTCATTCCGATATTGACGAACGCTTGAAATCCAAGCATCGCGCCGACACCAGTTCCAACGAGTTTTCCAAAGTGATCTCGCGATGTCACCGCGACCCACATCGCTCCCGCAACGACGGCGACCTCCAAGGCGATAACCGTCAGTCCACCGAGGAATCCCCAACGACAGGCGACGACCGCGAAGATCATGTCATTGTGCTCTTCGGGAAGTGCATTGAATCGCACGAGATTTTGCGCTCCTTCCGATCCGTTCCCAGAAAACCCTCCTGCTCCAACAAGCGTTCGTGCACGATCCGCCTGGAATCCGATCGTTCGGTTGTAACGATCGTCTCCGGTGAGCTGCGCGATGAGCGAGTCAATTCGAGCTCGCTGATGGGGCTTCAAAATGGGATAGGTCGCTGGTGCGAGCAACAACGCGCTCACGACGACGATCCCGAGGTGCAATCGTCGCGCACCTTGAGTCAGCAACATTGCAAGCAGTGTCGGAAAGAAGAGGAGCGCCGTCCCCAAGTCCGGCTGCATCAGGATCAGCAGGACCGGGACCGCAGTCAGAATGATTGGCAAGAGAACGCCGGTGCGAGTTCGAAGATCTGCGGCTCGCCTGAGCCACCATGCGCAAGCAAGGATCCACGCGATCTTCGCGAATTCGGCAGGCTGGATGTCGAGTGGACCAAGGTCGATCCAACATCGACTTCCATTCCTTGCACGGACGATTGCTTCCGGAACGCCGGGGGCGACGAGCAAGACGAGCGACCCGAGTGTCAACATGAAGACCCCGGGGCTCCACTTTTCAATAATCGCCGGAAGCGGGAGGACGAACACCGCCGCTGCGGCGACGCCAACGATCGCATACACCCACTGACGCGCCGCGAGGTCAGGCTCGGTTGTCCCGATCGCCGCGATACCGATGATCGTCAATAGCGCAGCACCAACAAGCGGGATCCAACCGATGTTCCACCACGAAATGCCGAGAATTTTCGATAGAACGGGTCGATTCGGTGCAGCCTCGACCGAGCGTGCAGCTCCTGGCACAAATCCGCTCAACGCACCGCCCCGGCTCTCACATCCCCGATGACTCTCGTCGGCCCATCCCCGCTCAAATATCCCTCGCTCACAAGCGCACGGATCACCGCCCCCATCACTGGTCCCGCAGTACGACCGCCACCACCGCCATGCTCGACGATGACCGCGATTGCGTAACGCGGAACCCGTTCTCCCTGATCTGCCACCAGGGCTGCGCACCATGCATGATCCGCGTCTGTCACGATGCGTTCGGCTGTGCCATCGTTGTCACGATCGACCTTGAGAGCCGACGCCTCAGCCGTTCCAGTCTTCGCCCACAGCCGCACTCCCGGAGCTTCGATGATCGGATCCCTCGACCCATCGCCGAAGTCCATGTGATGAGCGGTTCCGTAACTCGCCTTCACGACTTTTTCCAGTCCATCAAGAACATGCGCAACCGCCGCGGGAGCGAACTGAAATGTCTCAGATGTTTGAGTACCACCCACGACCCAAGAAGGAGTTCGGACCGATCCGCCACGAGCGATCATCGCGTACGCATTGGCAATCTCCAACGGCGTGACCGTCATTTTCCCCTGTCCAATTCCAAGTGCCACAGTTGAAAAGTGGTCTTGCTTCGATTCCATCTTCGCCGCCGCCTCCGCAGATGGAATCGTCCCCCCAAGTATCCCAAGTCCGAATCGTCGATACCACGCGCAAAGCTTTGCCGCACCGACTCGATCCGCGAGCGTGTAGAAGTAAATGTTGCACGAACGAGCAAGTGCCTCCTCGACACCGAGCGGACCGCCAGTCGACTTGGTGTGTGTCGCAAACTTGTATCGCTCTCGGTATATCCAGCACCGCGCGGCGTCCGTGCGATCCTTGAAGTAGTGACCATTGCACTCGATCGATTCGCCTTCGGGCGCGAGCCCTTCTGCAACCGCCGCCAGATAGACGAGCGGCTTCACCAACGATCCTGGTGGATACGCAGCATCGATTGCACGGTTGATGCTCGCCGAATCACTCCCCATCCTCGCCTTCCCCGCGCGCAACCCATCTTGAGGAAGCGGTGTCGAAGCTGCAGCAAGCACTTCTCCAGTTTGGACATCGACGATGACAGCGGCGGCAGGCAACGCCTCACCATTGGGGAGCGCATCGCTATGGGTGTGCCAGGATTGCACCGACGTCAATCCGCAACGCGGATCGAGTGCTGCCTGTACCCGAAGCTGCAACTGCGCATCGATTGAAACTGTGACATCGTGGCCAGGAACAGGCTCGATTCTTTCAATGGTCGAAGAGTCGAGATGCCGAGTGGATCGCCCCCGAATCCCGCGAAGCTGATCTTCGAATTGTCGTTCCATTCCGCGCGCTCCGACCGAGTCACGACCGGATCGGTATCCGCCGAGGTCGATTTCGAGGGTGCCATCCTCTCGCGTTCGCTCGAATGGACGGCGCTCCAAATCCTCTTTCCAGGCTTCGTTTCGAACAGATCCGACAACCTGATCGAGCGCCCCTTGCATCTTGAGAACAAGCGGAATCGAAGTGCGGATCGGTCGAGGAAGGTGGATCCGAGACACTTCCACTTCAGCGGTCTCCCACGGTTCGTGGCGCAGTGCAGAATCAACGACTTCGATCGCTCCGGGAAACGCATCCGACAATTTTCGCAATTCGAAGGCGGTCTCATCTGAGACTCCCCGCATGATCACATGAGTCTCGCGCATTTCACGAATCTGCTCTGGCTTGACATCAAGCGATTGCCCTCGCACTCGACGTGTTTCGAGTTGTCGTCGAAAGATGGCGCTCGCCTGCGCATCGATTCGGGTGGCGACCTCCGCGAGGCGCTCATCGAGCTCGGATTGCGCGACCCCTGCGCGCGTCGAGAGAAATTGAATCAGCGACTCTTGTTTGGAAAGCCACGATGGAAGTTCGACGGCAATGCGACTTTCTCGATCCGATGCCTGGAGTTTTCGCCAACCATTCCCCAATTCGCCTTTGACCGATGCGATTGCTCGCTCGCGTGCCCACTCGCGCTTCGCGAGCGGGTAACTCACCGCCAAGTCATAACTCGCGACATCGTGAGAAAGCACTCTTCCCTTTCGGTCCAAGAGCCGCCCGCGCCATGTCGGAAGAAGCGTTTCGACGTCGAGGCGATCCTCTGCTGCCTGCGAGTACGAAGACCCTTGAACAACCGTCAACGTGAAGAGTCGAACGACCAGCACTGCCGTAGCTCCGGCGATCAGGATGAAAAGGACAAAAATCCGCTTTCGCAAATCTCGCTGCACGCTTTGGTATGCCACTCAGTCCTCCTTGACTGCGATCCCCAACGAGCCTCGCCGATCGACCTGGCGCATCCGTGCTCCAAGCGACAAAAGTGTAGCGGGCAGTGAGATCGCTAGTATCTGCCCCCCTATGGAATGTGGCATTGTCGGACTCCCAAATGTCGGGAAGAGCACACTCTTCAACGCCCTCACCGCTGCCGGTGCCGCGGCGGCGAACTATCCCTTCTGCACGATTGAGCCGAATGTGGGAATCGTCCCCGTTCCGGATCAACGCCTCGCACAGATCAACGACTTCATCCCCTGTCAGAAGATCATTCCAGCTGCACTGCGCTTGGTTGATATCGCCGGGCTGGTTCGAGGCGCGAGCGAGGGTGAGGGGCTGGGAAACAAGTTCCTTTCGCACATACGGGAAGTGGACGCGATCCTGCATGTCGTTCGATGCTTCACCGACCCGGACGTCATGCATGTCGAAGGCACTGTTGATCCGATTCGGGACATCGCAACGATCGAGACCGAACTGATGCTCGCCGATCTTCAGATCGTGGAGAGCCTCGTCGACAAGGCGAGGCGAACTGCGATGCACGGCGACAAGGACGCGGTTGCACGCCAAACAATCCTCGAACGGTGCAGTGTCGTCCTCAACGAGTCGCGACCGGTGCGAAGTCTCAATCCAACCCCCGAAGAGGCAATTCTCCTGCAGCAATTGGGAATGATCTCCGCGAAGCGCGTCCTGTTCGTTGCCAATGTCGACGAGGCTGACCCGACCGGAAAGGGTCCCCTCGTGGAAAAAGTTCGCGAGTACGCGAAAGCCAATGGAGGCATTGTCTGCGTTGTTTGCGCCCGCATCGAAAGTGAACTGTCCGAGCTTCCACCCGCCGATCGGGCAGAAATGCTGGAATCGCTCGGAATGAAGGAACCAGCGCTCGATTCGGTCGCGCGCGCCGCGTACGAGTTACTTGGCTTGCAGTCCTATTTCACCGCAGGCGTGAAGGAGATACGCGCTTGGACCGTCCGCAAGGGATCCACCGCACCCCAAGCCGCCGGAGTGATCCACACCGACTTCGAAAAAGGGTTCATCCGCGCAGAGGTCTACAAGGTCAGTGACCTGCTCGAATTGAAGAGTGAGAAAGCGATCCGCGAGGCCGGACGACTGCGCAGCGAAGGGAAGGCGTACGTCATGCACGACGGGGATGTTGTGCACTTCTTGTTCAATCCGTAGCAGGCTCGCAGGCTGCTGAAAGACCCTGAATTCTCGCAAGGGTCAGGAACTGCTGTCACGTTCGTGCGGTCGGGCTGGGTTTCTCGCTGATGTGGATGTCGCGACCTCCAACCGAGTGCGAATGTGCAGGCTACTCGCCACGTGACGACGCGCGGCGTGGCGGCGAAAAACGTCGCACGCTGACCGTGTGGGACGTTGAAAAGTCCATCTCGTTTGATCGCTCGGACGACGAGATTTGTGCGCACAACTTGTGCGCACAACCGGGGTTCTTCAGCGTCCTGCTCGGGTCCTCGTCGTCCCACCTTCAAGGTTGCACCTTCAAGGTTGCACCTTCAAGGATTTCGCGCTCATTCATCCGCGAATGATCGAACTCCCTTTCGGTCGATTGCGGCGGACAACTTCGCGAGATACTCGTCCGCCGGAATCTCGATAGCACCCATCGAGAGCATGTGTGGATTTGAATACTGGCAGTCAAGCAAAGTGAATCCGCGCGCGCGCAATCGTGTCACCAGCGAGACCAGGCAGACTTTGCTCGCATCGCGCCCGCCCAACGCAGGTCGGCTAAACATGCTTTCGCCAAAGAACGCTCCGCCGATGGCGACGCCGTAGAGGCCCCCAACGAGTACATGGCCAAGTGCTCCGCCAAGTGCATCGCCCAGCCACGCTTCGACGCTGTGCGCATGGCCACGGCGATGAAGTTCGAGGTAGAGCCGAGCGAGATCGCTCGAGATCCATGATCGATTCTCGGGGGCACGGTCGACCGCGCATTCCGTGATGACCCTTTCAAACGCCGAATTGATAACGATCTTGAACTTTCCACTCTGGTAGACCCGATTGAGCGACTTCGAAATCTTCAGACCTCCCTCTTTCAGACCTCCCTCTTCAAGTGGCAGGACACAGCGCGGATCGCATGAAAACAGACTGATTTCGCCAGAATCTGGGTCTGCCATGGGGAATGCGCCTTCCCGATAGGCGTCGAGGACAAACTGCATGTGGTCCGCCGGACTCATCGCTTTGAACCCATGTCCCACTTGGCCGTAGAAACTTCGCGAGGGCCGCCCCCAAACCCCTTGCGAATTGCGTCATTTGGAGTAACTTCTCTTCTCCTCAAACAGGGGCCGTCGGTGACGGATGCTTCCAAGCAATGCTTGGGAACAGCGGCGCCGCAAGGGGTGTCTTGGCGCGGCCAAGGGACACTCCAGCCTAGAGGAAGCCGCGGCAAGGGTCCCATCGATGGGCGCCCGACCCCGCGTCGAGCGTTCCCGTCGTCGGTTGATCCGGCGCGGTGCCACCAGCCAACGCACTGTGGTACCGAACTTCCTTGCGTTTCAATCCCTCTCGAGGGGTTCGAATTCTGGTTCGTTCGAACAATTAGATCATCTCGCGCCGAGGTTATGATTTCATCACTTCGGCAGTGCAATTGGCCCATGGTGTAACGGTAGCACAGGAGATTTTGGTTCTCTTAGTCCTTGTTCAAATCAAGGTGGGCTAACTTCGAATTGTTCGACATCCAGAGTGGTTCTAAATCCCAACTGCTTCGCCAACCACATCGGATCGATATCGTGACCTGCAACCCAATAAATTCACGCTCGCAAAGCTTCGGCCACGATACGACGGCGGTCATCCTGGCTGCTGGCAAGGGCACGCGGATGAACAGCGACCTGCCGAAGGTCATGCACTGCGCGTTTGGAAAGCCACTCGTCGAGTGGGTCGTTGATGTCGCCGTTGCGGCCGGCGCGAAGCGCGTCATTCTCGTCGTGGGACATCAAGAAGAAGTCGTCCGTGCGCACTTCCGGGAAAGGTCGGAAATCGAATTCGTAACCCAATCTCCGCAACTTGGAACAGGTCACGCAGTCGATCAAGCGCGCGCCCTCCTTCAGGAGACTCCACGAACGAGCGAACTCCTTGTGCTCTGTGGCGATGGTCCATTGATCACGACGGCGACGGCGATCGCCTTGCTGAAATCTCACCGGGATTCCCATGCCGCCGCAACGCTTGCAACGAGCATCATTCCCGATGCGACTGGATATGGACGTATCGATCGAGATTCTCGTGGGGAATTCAAAGCGATCGTCGAACAGAAGGATTGCACGCGGGATCAGCTCGCCATCCACGAAGTCAATCCTTCCTACTACTGCTTTGAGCTTGGCGCTTTGATGGACACGCTGGCCCAGGTCGACAATCGGAATGCGGCGGGCGAGTATTACATCACGGATGTCTTCCACATTCTCAAGAACGCAGGGCGGATCGTGCGTGTCGTTGATGCAGTCCCCGCAGACGAGGTGCTGTCAGTCAACACCCCCGAACAGTTAGCGGAAGTCGCGGATATTCTCAGGTCGAGGGGTTTGGCAGCTGAGCCAGCATCCCGTTCCACGCAATCTCAAACGGAGACCCGACGATGAGTGCAACCGACCGAGAACAGTTGAAGATCTTCGCTGGATCGACTGGACGCGCCTTAGCGCAGTCGATGTGTAGTCACCTGGAACTTCCGATTGGCCTCGCTCAAACGATCATCTTTCCAGACGGCGAACTCCTCGTCAAGCTCGACGAAGATGTGCGTGGTCGCGACTGCTACATCGTGCAGTCGTGCAGCGATCCGGTCAATCACAACATCATGGAACTGCTGGTGTTCATTGATTGCCTTCGTCGAGCGAGTGCGCGACGAATCACAGCAGTGATCCCCTACTTTGGATACGCCCGCCAAGATCGCAAGGACGAAGGACGCGTTCCAATCACCGCCAAACTCGTTGCGAATCTTATTACGACCGCGGGAGCGCAGCGCATCCTCTGCATGGATCTGCATGCCGCACAGATTCAGGGATTCTTCGACATCCCAGTCGACCATCTCACCGCAGCGCCCGTGATCAGCGATCACTTCAGGCGTATACGCGGAGAGCTTGGTGAATTGACGATCGTTTCGCCCGATGTTGGGAATGTCAAGGTCGCCAACATGTACGCAAACTTGCTCGCGGCAGATCTCGCAATCATCGACAAGCGACGTCATAGCGGATCGAAGGTCTCGGTCAAGAACCTGATCGGTTCGGTCGATGGAACAACGGTTCTGATGTTCGACGACATGATTTCGACGGCAGGCACAGTGTGCGAAGCAGCCCGGGTTGTTATGGAGCATGGCGCGAAGGCGGTTCATGTCGCTTGCACGCACGGTCTCTTCGTCGGAATGGCCTGCGAACGACTCCTCGAATCACCCATCGACAGCGTGATCTCGACCGACACAATTCCAGCCGGCCAGCGTCATAAGTCGATCGAATCCAAATTGACCGTTTTGTCCGTTGCTTCGCTCTTGGGCGAAGCTGTGCATCGCATTCACCACGACCAGTCGATTTCAGCGCTGTTTACACATGGCGCGGGAGTCAAGCGCTAAGCGTTAGCGTCAGTTCCACTTTGCAACTAGGAGATATGTCATGAGTCATGAAGTACCCGTTCTTGAAGCCCAACCACGCGAGCGATTGGGAACCCGTTATGCCAAGCGCCTCAGATTGAAGGGACAACTCCCGGCGGTGATCTATGGACACGGCAGCGAGCCGACTCCCGTCAGTGTCAACGAAAAGTTGATGCTGTCGGCTCTCCGACGCGGACTGCATGTCTTCGAAATCAAGGTGAGTGGTGGTGCGTCTGAGACCTGCCTCGTCAAGGAACTGCAGTTCGGATGGCAAGGCGACAATGTCGTCCATGTCGATCTGACGCGCGTCAATCTCGACGAAATGGTGACGGTCAGCGTCACGATCAACTTCATCGGCACGCCAGAGTCCGCGAAGCGCATCGGCGCCGTGCTCACGCACGACATCTCCGAGCTCGAACTTCATTGCAAGGTGCGGGACATTCCTGAGTCGATCCGAGTCGACCTCACCAATATGGTCGGCGACATCATGACCGTTGCGCAGTTGAAATTGGCCGCGGGATTGACCGCGGTGAGCAATCCTCATGCCGCACTCGCTCGAGTCGTCGTTGTGCTTGAAGAAGCGACCGGTGAAGCAGCCACGACTGCCGCAACCCTTGCCGAGCCAGAAGTGCTGACCGCAAAGAAGGAAGATCCTGCGACTGCCCCGGGTGGGGGCGACGACAAGAAGGCGGACAAGAAGAAGTAATTCTCTTACTGCCCCAGTTCACTTCCTATCCAAAATTCCTACCGAAGGAGCTTCGCTTGAAGTTGATCGTTGGTCTCGGCAATCCTGGTCCCGAATACGCTCGAACCCGACACAATGTCGGGTACGAGGTGGTCGATCGACTGGCGCGTCGCTTTGGCGACTCGGCGGCGAGCTCCCCTCGCGCGCGATTCAGCGGACTGACCGTTGAAGCCGAACTCGGCGGTCAACGGGTCTTGTTGCTGAAGCCCACGACATTCATGAATCGATCGGGCCGTGCTGTCTCAGAAGCGATCGGATTCTTCAAGATGAACGCGACGAGCGATCTCATCGTTGTGGCCGACGACCTGGATCTTCCTTGCGGAACGATTCGGGTTCGTGCCGACGGCGGCGCTGGAGGCCACAACGGGCTCGCCGACATTCTCTCCGCGCTCGGCACTCCCGAGTGGAATCGATGTCGAATTGGAATCGACAAGCCCGAGTCGGTTCCTCAGGCGGACTATGTGCTCGGCCGATTCACTCCCGATCAGCAACCGCTTGCGGAGGAGGGGATCGAGGAGGCTTGTAAAGCCTGCGAAGTCTGGTGTCGCGATGGACTCGCAACGACGATGAATCAATTCAATCGGAAGGTGATTTCAAAGGTCGGAGATTCACCCACAAATCAATCATGACAGTTCTGAAAGTTCATTAAGAATCAATCCCAAGGAGTATCAAATGTCGACTGCTACGAAAATTACCGTTCGCCAATACGAAGGCATGTTCCTCTTCCCGCAAGCCGTCACTGCGGATCTTGCCGCTGCGACCGAGCATGTCCGTGAATCAATCACCCGCCACGGTGGCGAGATTGTCAGCCTCGTCAAGTGGGACGAGCGACGGCTCGCCTTCGATATCAAGAGCAATAAGCGTGGCGTCTACTTCCTCGCGTACTTCACCGCTCCGACATCGGCCATCGTTTCGATTGAACGCGATTGCACCCTGTCCGAGCGCATGTTGCGCGCAATGATCGTCAAGGCCGATCACTTGTCAATGGAGCAGATGCAGGATGCCGAAGGACAAGCGCGTCTGATCATGGAGGCGAAGCTCCGTCGGCAGACGAGCGATGCCGCAGAAGGCGAAGGCGAAAGCGCTCCGAATCCGATGGCTGACGACCGGTTCTGATCGACCCGGGGCGGGCCGATCCCGCTTCAAGTACCCCAACGACACTCCTTCCCCACCCGTCAGAATCGGGTGGGGAATTTTTTCATGCTTTGCGAGATTGTGTTTGCGAGCCGATAGGATCGGGTGCAGGAGGCCACACCATGGCGAGTTACAACAAAGTTTTATTGATGGGAAATCTCACGCGGGACGTCGAACTCAAGAACATCGCGGGCAATCAGTCCGTCGCTGAGATCGGACTTGCCGTCAACCGGCGATTCCGCACCAAAGAAGGTGAGGATCGCGAAGAGACGACATTCGTCGACTGCGAGGCTTGGGGTCGAACTGCCGAAGTGATGAAGCAGTACCTCTCGAAGGGTCGACCAGTTTTTATCGAAGGTCGCCTGAAATTGGACCAATGGACCGACAAGGATGGTCAGAAGCGCTCGAAGATGCGCGTCGTCATTGAGAGTTTCCAGTTTATTGGAAGTCCGGGCGGCGGCGGTGGCAGTGGCGATGGCGGATCTGCTCCGGGCAACGCAAGCCACGGGAGTGCGACGTCTCGGCCGGGCAACAGTGGTAGCGACGGAGGGAGCGATGGACACGTCCCTACCCCCGAAGAAGACATCCCATTCTGAATTGGGATGACCTGCTTCAGACGAATTCGGCGCGCTCGTGCCTGAGTCCGGACTGGGTCGGATGTGGGTAGCTATCGACGGCTTTCGCAGAGGCGACTCGCTCTCGTTACTCTTGTGGGATGAGCGAGAAACCACTGCATCTCGAGAGTCGTTGCATTCATGGTGGGCAGCACCCCGATCCAACAACCGGGGCGGTGATGCCTCCGATCTACACCTCGTCGACATTTATCCAGGAGTCGCCTGGAGTCCACAAGGGGTTCGAGTATTCGCGCAGTCACAATGTGACTCGATTCGCCCTGGAGCGGTGCCTGGCGAATATCGAGTCAAGCGGACTCAGCGAAAAAGATGACCGAACGCACGGTGGCTTCGCATTCGCGAGCGGACTCGCGGCGAGCGCGACATGCTTTGAACTGCTCGATGCTGGACAGACGATTTTGTGCATGGATGATGTCTATGGCGGAACGAATCGGCTTCTTCAACGCGTCCGACAACGATCGCAGGGGCTCAAGGTCGTCTTCGTCGACATGAGCGATACGGCAACCCTTGAACGCGTCGCAAGCGAATGCAAACCGAAGATGATTTGGACGGAGACACCGACGAATCCGACCCTGAAGGTGGTTGATATCGACGCTGTCGCCCGAGTCGGACGAGCGTGCGGCGCGATCACCGTCGTCGACAATACTTTTGCCTCGCCGATTCTTCAGCGTCCGCTCGAGCGAAACATCGACATCGTCATGCACTCGACAACCAAATACCTCGGAGGGCACAGCGATGTCGTGGGTGGATGCCTCGTCACGAGTCGTCGCGAGATTGCAGAGAAACTCCGATTCATGCAGAATGCGATCGGTAGCGTGATGGGACCATTCGATGCATATCTCACTCTTCGCGGCATCAAGACGCTCGCCATTCGCATGGCGCGGCACTGCGCGTCTGCGCAGCAGATTGCAGGGTGGCTTTCCACGCACCCCGCAGTCGATCGCGTCATTTATCCCGGGCTACCAACCCATCCCCAGCACGCACTCGCTGCCAGACAGATGCGCATTGAGGGCGTACCGAGCTTTGGGGGCATGGTCACCATTCACCTCCACGGCGGGGTGGCCGAGAGTCGCAGATTCCTCGAGCGGGTCAAACTCTTCGCGCTCGCTGAGAGCCTCGGCGGAGTCGAGAGCTTGATCGAACATCCAGCAATCATGACCCATGCGAGCGTTCCGATCGCCGAACGGAAGGCGCTTGGGATCCTCGATTCGCTTGTACGACTTTCAATCGGAATCGAAAACCCGCAAGACCTGATCGCGGACTTGAAGCAAGGTCTCGACTGAAGCACTGAAGCGAAGGAACGCGATCACTTCGCGCCTG
>CAMBMO010000005.1 GCA_945868805.1 Singulisphaera sp. GP187 | reverse complement strand
CACCCTCGCCTGGATCGTGCGCTTCGCGAAGCACTCCACCAGCCGCGCCCTTCATGTGCGGCACGTCGCCAACAACAACTGCGCACTCGAAGCGATCGAGCTCTGCCAACGCCGCGTCGACACTCTTCAAGCGCGTCGCGCTTCGTTCTGCAGGCGGGAGCGTGCTCGACATCGGCTGGTGCACCGGCCAGAAGAGCCAATCGACCGCGATCACAATCGTTGGATCGTGCGCCGCCGCCATCTCAGCCTGCTCGTGAAGAGAGGCGAGAGGATCCATAAAAACACCTTCGTCGGCGCAGTTCACCGCGACCGCGTGGTGAGCCTTCACAACCGCGCTGTACACGACGCCCGCATCCACTGTGAGTGCACCGCCTGCTCCCGCACCGCATGTCACGCTCGCGCCGAGCATCAAGGGCCGTCCCAGCACTGGATGGGTGCATCCCATCAGTCCGCCCAACAGGCCGCCAAAGAGACACGAGGTCAACGATCCAGCGAGTGCGAGAGATGAAGTGCCCGACCTCACACGCAGAGAGTACCGCTGCACGACATCAATAACACCCCGCTGATACAGAGGATGAAGTATGGAACGAGCACAGCCGCTCCGACATATTCCTTGGCGATGCGCTGTCCAAAGAACAGAAGTAGCACATTGTGAGCCTCCCCCGATTTCGTGGACACTAAGAATTGGCGAGTTTGATTTCGCCAGAAGGAGCGTGTCGCTGGGAATTATTCTTGGTCACTCTGCGTCAATACACACCCGATTTTCGTCAGTCTGCTGTCAATCTTGTTCTTGTTGAAGGCTTGTCCGCGCGCAAGGCGAGGGAAAATCTTGGCATTCCCATTCACACTATTCACAGTTGGGTTGCAAGTGCCCGTCGCGGAATCGGTGGTTTGACTTCGCCAACAGCGAGCGATCCAACCGCACGACTTCGCGAACTTGAAGCCCAACACCAAATACCAAGAATCGAATGCTCAGAAGCGAGCGCACTTTTTGAATGACTGGCTGAAGCAGTTACACAATTTTTATTGCGTGCTTGTTGTGAGTACGAGCGAAGCCGCTGCGTGCCATACGCGTGCCGCGCTGGCGGTTTTTATGACAACGCAATGATGGAAAGTCTGTGGGCAACGCTGAAGAAGGAACTTGTTCAGCACGTTAAATTTAGGACTCGTGCGCAAGCGCAAAGTTCGATCTTTGAATGGATTGAAGTTTGGTATCAGTTCGCTTGGTTCTCTCAGCCCCGAACAGTTCGAGGCGGCCAGGAGAGTTGGTTCGTATGAATGCGTGTCCACTGAAAGTGGGGAAGTCCACCTTGAGCCCTGGCGCTGCTGCAAGAATTACTTCTCGAATTTAGGGGTCGGACTTTGCGGGGGTTACCTTTTTCCCTGCGACGAAACATTTGACATCCGCCGAGCGCAGTCTATATTTAAGTATAGACAACCCAAGGAACCCGATGCCGGCACACAAGCGACCTGCGACCACACCAACAGCCACATTCGCGAGCCCATCCGCAGTAGCCAAGATCTTTCAGAATGGCGCCAGTCAAGCGGTGCGACTTCCGAAAGAGTTTCGATTTGCAGATGACGAAGTGTGCATCAAGCGAATCGGTTCCGCTGTCATGCTCTACCCCAAAACCGGCGCGTGGCAGATAATGTCGGATGCCGTGGGGAAAGCGGACGCCGACTTCATGAGCAAGCGCAACGAGCCCAAGCGCGCAGAGCGGCGTCGACGGCTGTGACTCGCTTCATGCTCGATACCAATGTCTGCATCGACCTCTTGCGTGGGAGAACAATCAAGGTGCTCGCACGCATGCGACGCTATGAGGTCGATCAACTTCTCATCTCAAGTGTCACCCTTGCCGAACTGCATTATGGCGCATCAAGGTCGGCGCGCCCAATGCATCACGAACTTCTGATCGCGCAATTCTGTGCGCCACTCGCCATTCTTCCCTTCGATGAGAGGGCTGCGGAGCTCTACGGCACTGTCCGCTCTGACCTCGAGCGCATTGGAACACCCATCGGGCCCCTCGACTCAATGATTGCAAGTCACGCCTTGTCGCTCGCAGCAACACTCGTCACAAACAATGAACGCGAATTCTGTCGTGTGTCTGGGCTGCGCATCGAAAATTGGCAGAAGTCTTGAGATGGCGTTGGCGCAGCGGAGTCCTCGCAGTCAAGCCTTGTCTGCGGTAGAAAAGTGCCGCTCATGAGAGTGTAAGTTCAACCGATCAACGCAACACTGATGCTCTCTCAATGAGCAAGAAAGGTGTTGCGTTGACCCATTGAATCCACGGAACCTTTACGGCACTTTACGGGACTTTATGGGACTTTATGGGACTTTATGGGACATGGACGAGCGATCCACCGGCATCGATGCGTCGCAAAAACCGATGGATCCGGAGTAGCTCGACCGCTCTTCGCAGGTCGCTCCAGATCGGCGCTTGAAAAGTCATTGGTTCATTCGAGATCGGATGCTTGAATCCAAGAAGTGCGGCATGAAGTGCTTGGCGGCAAAGTAATGGGGTAGAAGTCGGTCCGCCAAAGTCGCTCTCGACAACATGGCGACCACCGTACATGTCGTCTCCGACGAGTGGATATCCGATGTGCGAGAGATGGACGCGAATCTGATGGGTTCGCCCAGTTCGGAGTTCGAGTTCGAGCAGGGAGTATCCGTCGAACTCTTCCAGCACTCGATAAACAGTCTGCGAAGGTTTCCCCGTGTCGTCGTGTCGGACTGCGTACTTTTCTCGAATCGTCGGGTGCTTGCCGAGGGGAAGGTCGATGAGATCGACGTGAGGTTCTGGGTGACCGTGGACGAGAGCGAGATAGCGCTTCTGTGTCTGACGATTCTCGAATTGCTTGCCAAGTCGCCAGTGCGCCGTATCAGATTTTGCCGCGACCATGACGCCGCTCGTGTGTTTGTCGAGTCGATGAACGACCCCGGGGCGGGCAAAGTCCTTGCCGACAGTCGAAAGCTGTCCGCTCGACCGATTCTGAAAGTGCCACGCAAGTCCGTTGATGAGAGTTCCCGACTTGTGGCTCCGCGCCGGATGGACGATGAGTCCAGGTTGCTTGTTGATCACGATCAAGTCATCGTCTTCGAACAAGACCTCAAGCGGGATCTCTTCGGCGGGGATTTCGCTACTCGGTGGCGGGGGAAGAGTCGCGACGACAACATCACCCTTTCGCAACTTCGTACTCGCCTTCGCAACTCGTCCGTTGACGATCACCGAATCTTCCTCGATCAATCGTTGGAGCGCCGTTCTGCTGAGAAATGGAACGCGATCGACGAGGTATCGATCCAATCGCTTCTCAAGATCATGGCTGAGCGTGAATGTCACTTGGACTGGATGGTCGTCGTCGGTCGCGGCTGACTCTTCGTAGAGTGCGAAGAGCGCATCACGGTCGACCGTCCCAGCGGTTGTGAACAGATTCAGTTTTTCTGGCGTCGGGCTCTCGGGCGGATCGTCGCTCGATGGCTGAGGGGGCACGAGTGAACCCCTCTCGGTCACGTGCCTGGCGCAGGTGCTGGCGCAGGTACTGGCGCAGGTGCTGGCGCAGGTGCTGGCGCAGGTGCTGGCGCAGGTGCGACTGGCTGTTCTGTCACTGGTGGTGTTGATGGTGCAGGTTGGACTGGTTGCGAAGAGCCCTTCGCGACATCACTCAGCAACAGACGCATTGCGTCAGCGTCACCGCTCGCTGCCCCTGCGGGAAAGGTGATAGGGAGAGCCGTTGCCAGAGGAGCCGCAGGGATCGGGTAAGGCGTCGAAATGACACCAAGTGTGTCGATGCGTGCCTTCGCTTGGCCCGCGAGCCATGGATAGTCACTTCCAGCGAGCGACTGTGCGAATTCTAAATATTTTCTCGCGCTGTCAACATCTCCCTTTGACTCTGCAACTGCGGCGCGACCAAACAATGCGCTGATCTCGAAAGCGCGCTGGTTCGCGCTAGGCTTTGCCTGCGAAGACGTGATGACTTGTGCGTAGAGAGCATCGGCCTCGTTGAGCCACTCGAGCCGAAGTTCCGGTGTGACTTGGGCATCGGCTGCTGTGGCTTCGCGGTCGAATCGCTGTCCAATCACGACACTCTGAAAGTAGCGATCACCGGCATTCAGGAGCGCGAATGAGGCGACCCCGTTGATGTCGCCATGCTTGGCTGCAACGGTCATCAGAGACGATGGAATGTCGGCGGCATCAAGTTCGGCCCACGCGAGGTCGCGCGCTTGAGCGGATCGGTTCTGCCACCAATTCCAACCCATGATCACGCATGCAACAACGAGCACGGCGAGGAGCCAGTTCGGGCCACTCGTCTTCAGCCAATAGAGGAAGTCGTCGTTGATCCGACTTTGAGTCAGATCGGATTGTTGTACGTTGCCAAGTCGTTTTCGATCCATAAGGGGTCGAAGTGTAGCATTCGTAGCCAATTCAATGCGCTGCCGAATTCTTGTGACCGACCTCGACGGAACCTTGCTCGATCGAAGCGGTTCTGTATCGACCAGCAACCGAGAGGCGATTCAACGGGCTCGCGAGAGTGGGGTTGACGTGGTCTTTGCAACCGGGCGATCTTGGATCGAATGCCGGGAAATTTCGCAGGAAATCCTCGGGGCTGGAGTGGTTATCACTGCCGGCGGTGCAGCGCTTCACGACATTGGAACTGGTCGTTGCGACGATCGAATCGTGATCTCGCACGATTTGGTTTGTCACTGTACGGAGAGCCTCATCCGTCACGGGCACCTCGCCCACTTGTTGAAGGATCCGACCCGGGCGGGATACGACTATCTGCTCGTCGGCGACGCGCAGCTTGATGCGGCGAGTCGGTGGTGGTTTGGCATCCATCCCGTCGTGACACGGTCGGTGGATCGATTGCACTTTGATGAGGTCGAAAGGGCCGCGCAGTTGACCGATGTCCTGCGTGTCGGAACGGTCGCGATGGCGAGCGATCTCGCGGTCGTTGCCGATGCCATCCGCCGAGAAGTCCCCGACCGGCTCGCGATCAAGCATTGGCCGGCGCTCGTCGCGCTCGGCACGGCTGGGATCGATACGCATCTCTTGGAGATTTTTGACGCCAATGTCGACAAGTGGCAGATGATCCAGCGCTTGTGCAAGGCACGCGGGATCGACGAGGAGGAGGTTGTCACGATGGGTGACGGACTGAATGATGCTGGGATGCTGCGCGGGGCGAGGGAGTCGTTCGCGGTGGCGAATGCTGATGCGTCGGTGGCGGCGTTCGCGAAGCGACGAGCGCCCGACCATGACGACAACGCCCTCGCATTCGTCGTCGATGAAATCATGCGAGCACAGTGACGATGGCGAGATTGGAACTAGGATCGGGCGATGAACTCGTCGGAGGACAACCATTCGGCGACGAACTGGTCTCCGCCACTGGCGCGAGCGGACGGCTTTGCGCTCTGTACTGCTGCCGAGGCGATCCTGAAGGGCTTCCTCGAGACCGAACTCGATGTCCACTTGATTGTCGGTGTGCGTCGAGCGCCATTCGACGGCGTGTTTCGCGCAGCTGAGCTTGAGTCGAATCAGCTGATCTTGAAACGAAACGGAGTGCGTGTCGTCGCAGTCCAAGATTCGACTCGCGCAGTCGAACTGGCGGCGCAGGAGGCGGCGCGCGGTCGGCGGGTCGTCATCTTGATTCCAAACGACGAATTGGACACGGTGGTGCTTCAACTCGCGCAGATGTCGATGGGACCGCTTGGCGAATCGGCGGGAATCTGCGTTGTGATGGAGGACAATCCATTCGCAGTGCCGACGACATGCCCGAGGCGTCTGTGTAGGAGTACGGATTTCACGGCCGTGGAACCATGCGATCTCGCTGGCGTGAGAGACTCGTGCGATGCGGTCCTGCGCTTGTCACGTGCGATGCGACGCCCGTCCGCACTCATCGTCCATGTTGCGATCATGCGGTCAGGATCGACGTTGGCGATCTCGCCGAATCGTCAGGTCGCCCGCGTCGATCACGATGCGTGGCTCCGGCGAAGGCACTTGCCTCGAATTGGAGACTCCGCGGATCCGCTGCGAATCGTCCGTGGAATGGAGCTCAATCGACTCGAGCACCTCCCAAGTCCTGGCGAGCGCGAGCAATACGGCTTCGTCGCACTCGGCATGTGCGCGGTCGCCGTTCGCCACATGCTCGATGAACTCGCGATGACGGGGCGGGTTCCGGTGCTCCGGCTGACAGTTCCGGAGCCACTGGACACAGCTGTGATCACCCGGATACTCGAGAGGTGCCATCACATCATTGTTGTCGAAGCTCGTCCAGGATCAATTGCTCCTCGAGTCGTCGCGATCGCCGAGTCGATGCGTAGCGCTGGGTCGATCCCAGCGCAAGTGTGGTGGAACGCGATGCCTCCGAGTGCGGGCGACGTTGAACCACTCGGAATAAACGATGGACTGCGGACGAGTCTTCTGACACGTCGGGTCGTCAAACTATTGCACGAGATTCGTCCGGGACTGCAATTGTCAGAGCGACTCGCCAGAGTTCCTGCGTGGGTGGCGACGATCGACCTTCCCCGTCGAAGTGCGGGGATCGGACTCGGCGCGGCATTCGATTCCATCGGGGACGCAATTTCGGAGGCCGCCAAATTGGTCTCGCAACGCGAGTATCCCGACCAGCGACGGCGCGCAATCATTCGTGAACGCCAGACTTCAGTTGACGCGGATGTGATCTGTACCGTGGAGGTGTGGGATCGTCGCCGTTTCAGTCGCGAGGGAGTCGGCGTCGTCACGCAAGCAGTGCACGAGTCCGACCCGAGGATCATCGTCGTCTGCGACTTCGGTTTCGACGACGAGGTCGACATCGAACGACTCGCGCGCGCGGCTTCTGGTCCAGAGGCGGAGTCGCGCCTCGCATTCATCCGCGTCGACATGAATGACCGCGAAGAGCTTCGAGGCGGAATCGTCGTGGCGGCCGAGACCGACGCACTGACCATCGTCATTGCTCGGGACGGTCCGCCTCCGCGCCACGACATCGGAGCGCTCGATCGCACGGCGCACGAGATAGACCGCGACGGGTTCCTTCGATTTCAGCGCTTTGTGTTACCAGCCGACAATGCATGCGAACTTCGAGATCCCGGACTTGCGACGCAGGTCGCGCGAGGTCTTCTGAGAGGTTCGGATCCGCTTCGCCCTGAGCCACTCGTCGAACGATCGGTCGTCCCAGGAGGGAGGGGTGTCTTCTTTCGGGTTGAGTCGCTTCTCGAGCAAGTTGAAATCATTCGCACGCGACCGCCCGCGGGGATCGATCAGCTTCGGACTTCGGTTCGCATGACCCCGCCCCGTCCATTGCATGCAGAACAGGGAATGTGGAGAATTCACTTCGCTGGGTTTCGTGGTGATGCGCCGGGCGTGGCAGGGCAGTTGCTCGCCGAGGCCGGGCGCAAGATGGGATTCCGCGTGGATTGGACTCACCTTGGAGTTCCGCTCGGACCGGGCCGACGAGCGTGGTCGCAACTGGTCTTTACTCGCAACGAGGACGAGTCACCGACGCTCGTGAAGGACGCAATCTCGCCGCGATTCACCGAGCCCGCGCGGTTTACGACACAGATTCCGTACGGGGAGGCGGATGTTGTTGTCGGGATCGATCCAGTTGAGACGATCCGCGCGATCGCGACCGACGCGCAACTTCGGGTGGCAGATCCGATGCGGACCGCGATCGTCGCAAACACCGGTCCTCTCGAGGATCAGATCGATGAGGAATCGCGAGTGGCGACAAACCGGCTCTCCGCCATCGTGGAAGTGACCACGCATCCAGATCGACGAATGCTGCTCGACATCGTCTCGCAAGCGCGCGCAGTCTTCCTCACGGATCGGCAATGCGATCTTGTCGCCCTCGGAGTGGCGTTTCAGCGTGGGTTCATTCCCGTCTCGATCGAATCGTTGGAAGTCGCAGCGCGCAGGATGGAATCGAATGGGTTTTCCCGCAGTTTTGAGGCGATTCAGTTGGGGCGTCTTCTCGGTGCGCGATCGGACGATGCGCCCATCGACGCTCGGTCGACTCCTACGAAAGCGCAGTCACAAGCGAACGAGGACACCCTCAGGCTCGCCCGTCGTGTGAGTGCGGATCGGCAACTTGGGGGTCGACGCGAACGAAGTCGAGGGCAACGACTGCGCAAGGCCGTCGCAACCTCGTTATCTCAGCTGTCGCCGATGGGGAACACTCGGCACGGGCGCGAGGCGATGCGCGATTTCGCGACCGCAATGCGTCGATGCGAAATGTGGGGAGGATTCGAATACGCGCATCAGTACGCGACGAGCGTCGTCGAGCTTTGCACGCAAGTTGGAATTGACGAAAACGCGGAACTGGCACGCCTTTCGATTCTTCCGCTCGCCGAATGCTTTCTGATTCGGGATTTGTGGTACGTCGGCGCAGCGACGACAAGCCTCGATCAGAATCACCGGATTCGCGAGACCCTTGGTGTCCACCTCGCGCGTGGCGACGAGATTCGGCGGCGATACTTGCATCGGCTGGAGGTTCGGTTGGCGACGCGTCGATGGATTGTCGAGTTCCGTTCAAGCGATTGGCCTGATCGTATTTTGCGCTCGACCCTTCCATTCGTCCCGATGGGGCTTCGGGGAAATGCCCAAGCGCGATCGGTGCGCGATCTTTTGCGAAGCCTGCTCGGGAGGGCAGCGATCGACACGGCAGGGCGCGGAGCGTGGATCGACTTTGCTAGGCGAATCCACGATGCGGCGATCGATGGCAGCATCCGAACGCTCACCGCCGCCGAACTCGAGCAATTCGCGGTCCACAGCGGTGCCGTTACGAGCCCGGTCGTTCTCCCGGTCGTTCTCCCGGTCGTTCTCCCGAAGTAGGAGGACGGGCAGTCGTCGCGTGTTCATGCCGAAGTTGTCCGCATGCTGCGGCGATATCGCGACCGCGACTCGCACGAATGTGCGCATTCACCTCGCGCTGACGAAGGACGCTCTGAAATCGCAAGACATCGTCCGTCGAGGGTCGATGGAATGGCATTCCCCGGACTTCGTTGTAACGAATCAAGTTGACATTGGCGTGAATTCGCTTTGCATGGAAGGCGAGTTCTTCGGCGTGTTCGGGACGATCATTGACGCCCCCGAGCAAGATGTATTCCAGAGTGATTTCTCGACCGGTTCTTGTGAACCACTCGTCGCACGCATCGAGCAATTCATCGACCGTGCTGAATTCTGCCCAGGGAATGATCTCGCGTCGGAGCGCATCGTTCGGCGCGTGAAGGCTGAGGGCGAGTGTGACGGGGATCTCGAAATCGCAGAACTTTCGTATCGCTGCGGGAAGGCCAACGGTCGAAACCGTGATCCGTCTCGCGCTGATGCCGAAGCCCCACGGCGCATTGAGCGTGCGAATCGCGTCCGTAACGGCGGCGTAATTGGCGAGGGGCTCGCCCATACCCATGAAGACGACATGCGAAATGCGATCGACACCCTGAAGCCGACCGAGTTGGTAGACCTGCTCAAGGATCTGGCCAGCAGACAAGTTGCCTTCGAGTCCGCCGATTCCCGAGGCGCAAAACTTGCATCCAACGGGACATCCAAGCTGACTCGAGATGCACGCGGTTCGGCGCGCGTCGGCGGGAATCATGACGCATTCCGTCTCCGACCCTCGTGCGACCTGCGATTGCGCGGAGCCTTGCCCCAGGATGGGGAGAACGGACTGTTGATCGCCAAGAGTGGTCCCAAGTGTCCCCCAAGCGACCAGAAGCTTTTGAGTGCCATCGCTCGCGGATTGGTGCGCAATGGTCCGTCCGCGGGTGAACGAAAACTTCTCAGAGAGCAGGACGCGATAGCCCTTCGCCAGATTGCTCATCTGCGCCGGATCGATCGTGCCTTTGCGATAGACCCAGTCGAGGATCTGATCGCCAACGTGACGTGGCATTCCATTCGATGCCGTCCACGCGCAAAGGCGCTCTCGATTGAAGTCGAAGAAGTGTTCGGTTGCTCCCTGAACCGCGGCGAGCGGAAGCGAACGATCAGCGGAACCGTCTTGGCCGTCGGACGCGGTCAATTTTGAATCGCAGTTCCCTGCACGGTCAGGTCGACCGTGCGGAACGGAATGTTGTGTTGCGAAAACCATTCGCGCAACCGTGATCCTTCGTCGCCCCGAACAATCCGACGTCCCGCAGGGTCGACGCCACGCGCACGCATCATCGTTTTGAGTGTCCCTGGAAGTCCAAACTCGACTTCTTCGTGGCACACATCGTGTTGTTCGACTTCGGCACCAAAGGTTCGCACGAGATCCTCTATGAGATCATGGACGAGATCCTCGGGTGCACTCGCGCCTGCCGTCACGAGCAATGTTTTAACTCCGACAAACCAGGATGGATCCATCTCGCTTCGATCGTCGATCAAGCGCGCGGGGGTCCCGAGATTCATGGAGATTTCAGTCAGGCGGACCGAGTTCGATGAGTTGGCACTACCGACAACAAGGACGAGATCGCATTCGGGTGCAATGGCTCGAACGGCCATTTGCCGATTTGTCGTCGCGTAGCAAATGTCGCTCGCAGGTGGATCCTTGATATTGGGGAATGCATCTTTCAACGCCTTAATGATGATGGATGCGTCATCGAGGGAAAGCGTGGTTTGCGTGAGGTAAATAAGTTTGTCAGGATCGGTGATGACAAGTTTCGAAATGTCAGCTGGACTCTCGACGACCTGCATGACTTCTGGCGCCTCGCCGAGCGTTCCCACGACCTCTTGATGGAGCCGATGACCGACGAGGAGAATCTGATAGCCCTTGCGCGCGAAGCGGATTGCTTCGGCGTGCACCTTTGTCACGAGCGGGCAAGTCGCATCGATCGTGGCCAGGCGCTTCGCCTTCGCTTCCTTACGGATGGCGGGGCTCACTCCGTGCGCGCTGAAAACGACGATTGCTGCATCGGGTACCTCGTCTATGGACTCGACGAACTTCACCCCGCGTTTTTGAAATCGCTCGACGACATGCCGATTGTGCACGATCTCGTGAAAGACATAGATGACTTCGTTGGGGCAGAGGTCGATGAGCTGATCGACCACATCGATCGCCATATAGACGCCAGCGCAAAAACCGCGAGGATTCGCGAGGAGGATCTTCACGAGCAACGCATGATAGCCGTCCCTCCCACGTTCTGGCGGTGTACTCTTCGGTTCATATGAGCGTGACGAAGGCAGAGAGAACGGTCGACCTCGCCGACTTCGGACCGATGAGTTGTCGTGTCGCGTCGTTGCCAGACGCGCGCGCGTGGTGCAATCGACTCACCCGGACTCACGGCGAGAATTTCAGCGTTCTCAGTCGATTCGTTCCACCGTCGCTCGTCGAGGATTTTTCAGCGGTCTACGCATTCTGCAGGTCCGCCGACGACCTCGGGGATGAAACTGGAAGTCGAGAGCGTTCGATCGAGTTGCTTGGGTGGTGGCGGGACCAGTTGCATGCGTGTTTCGCCGGCCAATCAAGCCACCCAGTATTCGTTGCGCTTGAGCCGGTCATCGCGCGTCACGCACTGCCGATCGAACCGTTTGATCGGCTGATCAGTGCCTTCGAGATGGATCAAACGAAGTTGCGCTACGAAACGTGGGACGAAGTCATTGGATATTGCCGACTGAGCGCCGATCCCGTCGGACGACTCGTGTTGATGTTGCTCGATGAGAGTCGAGATGAAGAACGCCTGCGAGCGAGCGACGCGATCTGCACTGCGCTTCAATTGACCAATCACTGGCAGGATGCCCGACGCGACCTCCTCGAGCGAGAGCGCATTTACATCCCACGCGACCGGTGGCACACTGATCGATTCGAAGAACGCCTGCTCGCGACATGTCAGAAGGGGTACGCCCCCGATCAGTCGTTCCTCGCATCATGGCGAGAATCGCTCAGGGAACTTTGTTCGCGCACATGGGGTCTCTTCGAGGCGGGCAGTGCGCTTGTGCCGATGCTGAAGCAAGAGAGTCGTCCGCTGATCTGGCTTTTTCTGGCTGGTGGCATGGCAACGCTGCGCGAGATCGAGAAGTGGAATTTCGAGACATGCATCTCGCGACCACGACTGTCAAAGTGCTCGAAACTCTTGCTGGTGATGCAGGCGAAGAGGTCCTCTCGGCGAATGGTCGGTACTCCAGGAGTGCACTCCGGATGAGCCTCGTCGCTGGAAACGCGTTGCTATCCGATCCGTCCGTTCGCGATGCGGTCGCGGCATGTCGTGAGATTACGCGTCATCGGGCGGCGAACTTCTACTGGGGATTGCGGCTCACACCAGAACCGAAACGCTCGGCGATGTATTCGATCTATGCGTGGATGCGCGAGGCCGATGACCTCGTGGATGGGCGAGGGTCGGCGGGTCCAGGCGATTCAATGACGATTGAAGCATTTCGCGCCGCGACTGTGGAAGCGCTCGCAGGAGAGACCAGATCAGTCGATCCGATCTGGCGCTCTCTCTCGGCGGTCGCTCGCGAGTATCCACTCGATCCTTGCGACTTTCACTCGATGATCGATGGTCAACTCGCCGACCTTCAGCCACGTCAACTTGCGAATTGGTGCGAACTCGAGTGCTATTGTCGGCAGGTCGCGAGCACGGTTGGATCCATCTGCGTCCGGATCTGGGGATACGACGACCCGCGTGCGATCGAGTTGGCGATCGATCGTGGAATCGCATTCCAGTTGACCAACATCCTCCGGGATGTCGTCGAAGATGTTGGTCTCGGCCGTGTCTATCTTCCCTATGACGAACTTGAATCTAGGGGAATCACCGCAGCGGATCTTTGCGGATGGACGAAGCCTCGCGAGTGCGATCGATTCATGCGATCGATGATCGACAGGGCACGTGAGTTTTTTGCGCGAAGCCAGTCGCTCGACGGAATGATCGACTCCAGCTGCCGTCCAACGCTGTGGGCGCTCACCGAAATCTACAGAGAACTGCTCGAACGAATTGCTCGGGATCCTTCGCAAATTTCGCGCAAGCGCGTTTCATTGCCGACACTTCGCAAGGTTTTGATCGCGTTTCGGGCTCGTGGCATGGGTCGCAAGTCGTGAGACCGCCGATCGTCGTGGTCGGTGGAGGTCTCGCAGGGATCGCCGCGGCGATCCGTCTTGGCGATGCGAACGAACGGGTGGTGTTGATCGAGTCCAAGAAGAAACTGGGAGGGCGCGCAACCAGTTTTGTCGATCAGCGAACTGGTGAAGTGCTCGACAACTGTCAGCACGTGCTTATGGGAAGCTGCACGAATCTGCTTGATCTTTACGAGCGACTCGGTGTGATGGAGAGCGTCGAGTGGCATTCCCGGGTCTGGTGGGCGAACCCGCCTCGCGAACCAGATGTCATGGAGCCGGGGTGGATCCCAGCGCCCGGCCATTTTTCGACGAGCTTCCTGAAGTTGAAGTTTCTCGCGACAGAGGACAAGAGGGCGATCGCGCGAGCAATGTGGCAACTTGTTCGACTGGGGCGGGAAGGGCGCGCAAGGTGGAGGGGGAGATCCTTTGGCGAATTCCTGATCCAGACTCGGCAAACGGTCGCCGCGCGTCGATTGTTCTGGGAGCCCGTGATCACGAGCGCATGCAATGTCACATGTGACCGCACCGACGCGTTTTACGGCATGTATGTCTTTCAGCAGGGATTTCTGCAGGATTCATGGAGTCCCGTGATGGGACTTCCTTCTCGTTCGCTGGGATCGCTCTATGACCCAGCCG
Organism: Singulisphaera sp. GP187; assembly: GCA_945868805.1. Classification (GTDB taxonomy): domain Bacteria; phylum Planctomycetota; class Phycisphaerae; order Phycisphaerales; family SM1A02; genus F1-60-MAGs104. The sequence goes on along the minus strand of CAMBMO010000005.1, from coordinate 125,378 downwards.
AAGCGATCATCCAAGCGGGGGGTGGTGAATTGCGAATGGGGGTGAGCGCACTCGCGTTGGCATTCGACGGTCGTCGCATCACTGGAGTCGTCACGGATGAGGGAATGATCGAAGCCTCTGCGGTGATCTCGGCGGTGTCACCCGATCGACTCGCAAAGCTTTGTTCGCAGACCTTGCGTGCAGCAGACAGTCGGCTCTCGCGTCTGAACGAATTCTCGTTCAGCCCGATTCTCGGCGTGCACCTCTTCTTCGAACAGCCGATCATGCGAACGCCGCACCTCGTGCTTCCTGGTCGCGCGACGCACTGGCTCTTTGACAAGGGTCTCGATGGACAGGGTCGATCGCATGTTCACGCCGTCATCAGCGCGGCCGACGAGTGGATCGATCTCGAGGAGAGCGAAATTGTTGGCAGAGTCATGAATGATGTGCACTGGGCACTGCCACAGAGTCGAGGTCTCCATCCCGTTGCGTTCCGATCGATCAAAGAGAAGCGGGCGACATTCGCCTGCATCCCCGGAATCGATGAGATTCGACCGCGAGCGGTACGAGATGGCATTCGTGGTGGAGTGGACAATCTCATGCTCGCTGGGGACTGGTGCGCGTCTGGATGGCCGGCAACGATGGAAGGCGCCGTCCGGAGCGGGTATCTCGCGGCGCACGGGATTGTCGAGGCGATCGGACTCGTGGCGGATGTTCCGCCAGCCCGTTTCGCGCGCTTCCTGGGGTTGTGACGATGTCCAGTGGCGAAAGCGTTGATTGTCCAACCGACCCGTCCGACGCCCGGGCGTTGTCGGAGTGGGCTCTTGCCCGTGGCAGATCGCTGGGATTTGCGGCTGTTGGGATATGCGATGCGATGCCGAGCGAGCGCGCAAGCCAATTGAAAGCGTGGCTTGCGGCTGGTCATCACGGATCGATGGAGTGGATGAATCGAAACCTCGCAGCTCGCCTCGATCCAGGGAAACTGGTGCATGGAGCGCGAAGCATCGTCGTCGTCGCAGATCGATATCACGATGGAAGCCCCGATGCTCGACCCGCCGAGGTCGTGAATCCTCAAACTGGTTTGAACGAAGCGGCAGGTCGAACCGCCCGTTATGCGAGAGGACGCGACTATCACCGGCGAATCAAGAAACGAATGCGTCGATTGCAACGAGAGTTGGAGGCGGCGATCCCAGGCGCTCGTGGGAAAGTGTGCTGCGACATCGAGCCAATGATGGAGCGCGAAATGTCCGAACGTGCCGGGATCGGTCAGTGTGGCAAGCACACATTGCTCATCGTGCCGAATCTCGGTTCGTGGGTTCTGCTCTCGTCGTATGTCACGACCGTCCGATTGGAGCCGACCAAACCAACTCTCCCTTCGAGCGGAGACCCGTGCGGATCTTGCACGCGGTGCATCGACGCCTGTCCGACGGGAGCAATCACCCCATGGAGCGTGGATGGTTCGAAATGCATCAGTGGCATCACAATCGAAGAGCGTGTGCGGCCCAATCCAGATTCTGCATCGCGAGCAGGTGACTGGCTATTCGGTTGCGACATCTGCCAGGAGGTCTGTCCGCACAATCAACCGACGCGACTTTCAAAGCGAATGGGGAGGCATCCTGAGTATGACGGCAGAAATGCGTCGTTTTCACTTCTGGAGGTTCTGGATTGGGATGAACAAACCAGGCGAACCGCCTTCGGGCCAAGCGCGCTCAACCGAGTTCGCGCGGCTCATGCCCGTCGTAACGCGGTTTGGTGCTCACTGGAAGTGTTGCAACGATCGAGTTCAGATCCGCTCGCGGCAGTGATACGGCGGATCGCCGAGGACGAGCAGGAAGATCCGATGGTCCGCGAAGCGGCCTGTGAAGTTGTCGGTCGGTTGCGACCCAGCGACGATTCGCAACGAGCATTGCTCTCATCGTGATGCAGGGATGAGGTCCGCAATCTCAGCCACCCATGAGCTTGCGCATCGCCAGCATGAGCGCCCCTTGCACTTCTTGAGGGCTCTTCATTTCGCCACTCTCGATTTGCGCGGTGATCCCCGTGAGCCCATCGATCAGTGTTCCCATCATCGCGCCGGCGGCTGCCATCTGCCCGCGCTGTGCCTCGTCCATCGTCGTCGCAGTTGCGTCAAGGTCGAGCTTCCAACCCTCATCGGTTCGAGCTGCCTTGAATAAGAGGGATCCCTGAGCATTTCCGACGCTGATCGTCGCATTGTCAGCTGTCGATTCAGTGACGGAAGCGGTGGCGCCTTGGTTTACAAGTGCTGAGAGCGGACCGAGATTCGACTTGCCGAATTTCTCCTGCATCGCAACTTGCAATTGACCAATCGCTTTCACTGCGCCGAAGGCGGTCGAGCTCAAACTCTGGCCTTCTGGAGTCTTCGCGATGATCAACTTGTCGATCTGCGCGCTCGTCTTCGGGTCACGCTTTGAGGAGCCGAAAAATGCGGCGAGATCTTCGGCAGTCGCAAACGGTGGACCGCCAGCAGAGGCTGCGGGACTCGCGATCGGTGCTGGTTTATTGGTCGGCTTGTCCGAAGAGGGACGCGTCGCATCCGTCGCCACATCGACTGGTGGAGGAGGGGGGATCGCAGGGAGCATCTCCAAGCTCGGGACACGGATTGACTTGAGCGCACGTTCGACGGTGAGGACGAGTGCCTGTTTCGATAGGCTCTCTTCGCCGCTTCCAGCGAGGACTTCTTGGAGGGCGGCGTATGACTCCAGTGCCTCTTTCGTCGATGCCTGCGCCTTCGCGAGCCACTCCTTGGATTGATTCTCGAAATCGCCCTGCATGCTCGGACTGCTCGCGAGGACGTGATAGATCAGCGCCTGCTGAAACTCTCCTTCGCCGCGGCCGAGTTGTGCCCGAGCTCGCGCGGAGGCGATGCTGATCATTGCGCTACTTTGTGGACCGCTCTCTCTCGCGAAAGATTCGGCCGACTGAAGGTCCGTGAATGCCCTTTCTTGGCAGCCCTTCATTATGTCATCAGCCGTGGGACTCGATGCCGCGACGAGTTCAACAATCGTTGTGGAGATCGTGTTGGCAATGGCGATTTCCGCTGTTGCCACCGACTTTTGATCGCCTTCGAGTTGATCGAGTGCCACGAGCGCCGCGCGGAGCACCTGAACCCGTCTCGTAGCGCCGACGGTCTCACCGAGCTTCAAGCGAAGAATCGACTCTTGGGTAATAGCTGCGAGATCTGACTCTTCTGCCTCGGTTTGACGGATACCAGCTTCGTCTCGTTTGCGCCCGGCATCCTCGGCGATTGCCGCCATTTCGCCAAGGGCCGCACTTGATCCCTGCAATCGAATGACTTCGGCCTCGATCAGAATGGCCTGCGCATCCGCAAGTGCAGCCTGATTGGCCGCACGCAGTGAACTCACAGTCGCTTCAAGGGTGGTCTGCTGAGCGAGTTGATCGCGCTCGGAGATCGAAGCCGCCTCGATGCCGACCTCAAGGGCGCCTTTCGCTTCGTTGAGACCCTTCAGTTCTCGCGCCTTGACCAGAGAATGAATCTCGTCGACGACTCGCAGATATCCCAGCGCGAGGGTGCGACTTGCTCTGTTCTCGCTTTCAAGTTGATCTGCGCGACCGATCTCAAGCAACGCTGCCTGGGTCATCGCGTTGGCGGCGATGCCGGCAGCCGCCTGCGCCTGAGCCGTGGACGCGCCTGCGATGTTCTCGAGTGCTCGGCCAGCGTTGCGCAACTCCTCAGCCGCGACGATGCGATCGATGCTCGCTCGCCGAGCGGCCAGTACAACGTTGGCTCCACCATCTCGAATTCGTCGCTCGGCATCCTCCCTGCGAGCAACCGATGGGTCCTCGCACGAAATGCAGACGAATGGAGCGGACAGAGCAAAGATCGAGATAAGTGCAAAGCGTTTCATCGGTGGGAGAGGGACGAGTCTATGCAGAACACGCCCGAAATGCCTAGCGACTCGGCGCATCCGGCGTCGCTGGCCGTGTCGGTACTGGCTCCCCACGCAGATCTGGAGGTTCGTATTCGATCGGGTAGATCGGTCGCGGTTGATACATCGAACGGATCCAAGCAAGCGTGTTCGCCAACTTGTCAGGGTTGAGCTTGCGACCGAACACCGGACGCCAACCTTCGACCGTTGGGTGAGGATTACTGGACTCGTCAAGAGGCAATGCATGTTGAATCAGGATCGATTGCATCGGATCCGTGAAGTCGACAATCGGACGATCCTGGGACGATCCCCTCAGGAGATTGAGCAAGTTCGTGTATCGCATTCGCACATCATTGCGACCATCTCCGAAGAGAAAAAACTTTCCCGCGTCTGGTCCACCGTGGCATCGACTTGTGGCGCAATTGGCGATGAGCCAACCATCGTGGACATTGCGACGGAATGAAACGAGCGTGGCTGGTTCGGTGACGACGCGAATCTTTGGATAGAAGTCTCGCGCCTTCAGCTCGAAGGCGAGACGAACAATCGTCAACGGGTCGCCTTGAGCGAGAGCGCTTCGACTTGGCGCATCGGTCGGGACGCGCGGGCTAGAACCGTATTCCTCCAAGAGCGCGCGAGCATCGGCATGATCGACGATGACCCGGGGCGGGTTGTCGAAATCCAATTCGTAGACACGGATGAGATTCACTTCCGCATCCGTGAGTACTCGAGTCGCTGGTGCCGAGACAGAGGCGCCCTTCGGATCGGTCGTTGACGTGCCACTCGTCGTCGAACTCTTCGAGGAAACCCGCGCCTTCAGCAATGCGAGTTGCGCGTCGACATGCTTCAAGAGCGCGACAGCTTCCGAGAGTTTCGTCTTGGCGACCAATTCGACGAGCTCGAGGCGCGCCTCGGCGTACTTGCGCTCGGTCACCAACCAATCGCACAGAGCGAGTCGCCGAGCATCGTCGTCCGGCTCGATCGATTGCTTCAGCGCCTGGTAGCGCTCTTCAAATGTTCGCATTAGCGCGACTCGGTAGACCTCTGCACGGGGGATCGATCTGGTGGCGGTTCCAATCACATAGCGAACTTCGTCGAAATCATCGGCGATCAGCTTGACTTGCTGGGATCCACCATCCCTTCGGTAGACCACAACCATCGTCGGTTCGGCTATCTCGACGAGCGCTATGGCGTCGATGATGTCATCCTTATTGAATTCAGAGCGCTTCCCGTCGCGTTCGATCACGATCCGAGTCTCATCTTCGTAGACCACCGTCCCGCCCGTTTCTGACTTGCGGTCGATGATCACATGAACGCGTCGCGGAGTCGGGGGCGTTGGAGCGGGTGCGACGACGGGCGGTGAAACCGGCGCGGTTGGTGGTGTAGCGACAGGCGGATCTCCCGGTTTGGTCGTCTGCGCGGTAGCGGTCAAACCCGCGAGCGACAGCGCAAGCAGCACAGCGATCGTGCAAGGACCGAGAGTTTTCGAAAGTCGCAATCGCATTGGGGCGTTCCCGCGCTTCATTGTACGAGATACCCTGACGGCACTATGAAACTTGGAGTCATGTCCGCGCTTTTTTCAGGGCGCCCGTTGGAGGAAGTCGTGCGAATCTGCGCAGAGCAAGGGCTCGGTGCAATCGAACTGCCGGTCGGCGCCTATCCAGGCAAACCATTCTTTGAGCCGCGGCTGATTCTGGGTGATCGACGTGCGCAAGAGCGCATCAAGGCACTTCTGAAAGATCACGGGCTCGAACTTTCTGGACTCGCAGTTCACGGCAATCCGGTCCACCCAAATCGTTCGCTCGCACGCGTTCATCATGAAGCATTCGTCACGGCCGTGAAGTTGGCTCCGAAATTGGGTACGGACATTGTGATCACATTTTCGGGTTGCCCTGGTGGTGCGAAAGGCGACAAGTCCCCCAATTGGGTGACCTGTCCGTGGCCATCTGATTTCAGCGCGACCCTTCGCTACCAGTGGGACGACGTCCTTGTTCCGTACTGGGCAACGCAAGCGAAACTCTGCAAGGCGCACGGCGTTCGGACCGCATGGGAGGGGCATCCTGGATTCTGCGCATACAACCCCGCGACCATCATTGAGCTTTCGCGACGAGCGATGGTGGCTGCAGGCATCAAGGGGAAGGCTGTCTTGGGGGCAAATCTGGACCCTTCGCACTTTTTCTGGCAGGGAATCGATCCAGTTCTTTCGGCGAAAATTCTCGGTGAAGCGGGACTCCTGTTCTATGTGCACGCCAAGGACACCGAGCTCGACCGCCACGAAGGTCCGCGCAACGGCTACCTCGATGCGAGACCCTATTGCGAATTGAATTCTCGTTCGTGGAATTTCAGGACATGTGGCGATGGTCATGGGCACGAATTCTGGAAGCCGTTCATCTCGATGTTGCGACGTCAGGGATACGACCATGTGCTCTCGATCGAACACGAGGACGCCCTCTTGAGTGTCGACGAGGGATTCCGACGGGCGGTTCGATTCCTCAAAGAGGCAATCATCGAAGAACCACCTGCGACGCCCTGGTGGGTCTAGCAGGCTGCTGAAGAACACCCCCGTAAGGAGGTGGTTCACGTTCATCGGAATTCTCGATGGAATCAAAAACCTCTGACTCAGGTTCTGCGAATGTTCTTGCATGCGCGGACGACCCGAAAATGACGGCAGTTTTTGGTATTCCATAAATGTTGAAGAGCTCATTGAGCCGAGTCACCCACTGTGCGCAATCAAGCGCATGTTGGATCGCGTGCGACAACAACATGATGTTCGTGTTGCGACGCTGGGCGCAGACAAGGGATACGACTCGGGCGACTTTCTTCTTGGGTTCGAACAACGAAAGATCACCGCACATCTCGCAATTCGTCCAGATCCGATTGTTGCGAGAGACGAGGGTGGACGCGCACGCGCCTCAGCACGCGCACGTCAGCGATGCAAGGGCCATTGACTACCGCGACGTACAACCTCGTACGAGTGTGCGGGCTGGTCGCTGCATGACGAGTGTCCGCGAAGCCAGCGAGCATGTCTAAGCCCTGTTCGTTCTCGCGGCTACTCCGGCGGTAGTCGCGAAATGTTGATGTCCTTCGAACGGCTGACCACGATGCTCCAACTTATCGCGTTGCCTTCACTTCCCGATGGTGTCGGCGCAACCGAGAGGTCCCATCGAAGAATTCCCTGCGGTTGCTCGGTCGCGAGGTAGTCGGCATTTGTAGAGAGCGGAGAGCTGTTATTGACAAGTTCTACTCCGATCTTGTCATTGCGACTGACCGGGCGGCGGTCGTACAACTCGACATTGATCTTTCGCCCGGTGCCGTTGGAAATCGTTACGCGGTAATCACTGACCGTATCAAGCCCACCCCCGAAGAGACCGGACTGCCGATCTTCCTGTTTGACGAGTTCTCGGGTCGCTGTGACTGCTGGATCCGCACCAAAAAAGACCGCAAACTCTTGCTTCGGACTCGCGCCGACAAAGGAAGTTGCTCCGACATAATCGGCTCCGACGAAAACTGAGGCACGACCAGGGAGGAGTTGGAATGGACTCGAGTTCGTCAATGTCCCTCGGAGAAAGACACCTTCCGCCGCGACTGGTTGCGTTTGAAAAATGTAAGCAGTTGGAGCGTCGAATGAGGCGATCCGTGCGCGTCGCCGACTCTGTTGGTCGCTCGGCGCATCAAACGGGAGAGCGATGGTATAGGTGACGCTCGGGCCAGATCCTCCAACAACCGCATCCACGCTGACTTCCTCGGCGAGTGACTTGCGACGCTCGCGAAGGGCGAGATCGATCCGCGCATCGGCGCGATCCTTCGAGAGTCCTTCCCTCTCCATCGGAGCGCCTGGAGCAGGACTTTCTGGGGCGGCGACGGACATTGCGGCGAAGCCAGACTTGTCCATGGGTTGTACGACATCGACATACCAAGGTGTTACCGCTGGAGGGCTCGCGGCACGAGATGGGCGCGCGGTCGAGAGCGAGAGGCGTACGCCTTTCCAGTCTTCACCTGAACTCTGGATGACCAACGCGTCGTACTCGATGCCGATCGAATCGCGATCGGGGGCGGCGCGGATCGAATAGACGGGTTCCCAGCGCGCGTCGGTGACCAAGTAAGAAATTCGCACCGGAAACTCCCCGTCAGTGGTCAATGCAAGCAGGACTTCGGCCGATTGGACAGTCGTCCGACGCCCACCGAGCGCGCCTTGCCGATTAAGCGCCGCCGCAAGATCCTTGCGGAGCAAATCCGTTTTCTCGGTCGCCGTGCGCACAAGCCCACCGATTCGCCCTCGTTGCGTTGCCATCCACGCAAGTTGCCTGTCGAGAACGACGAGATCAAGTTGTGCTGTTCCGCCGTCCTTGGTTGCATCGGTTCCTGCTCGCACGCCGACCGACTCGACGACCTTCAATTCACTCTGATAACCGGCAATGGCATCGGTCACCACCGCAAGTTCTTGATTGATTCTTCGAATCTCTGCATCGATCGCGATCGCTTCGGGGGTTGACGCAATATTGGGAACGGCACGTTCAGAAAAATCGACGGAGAGGATGCGCCCACCACCGGACTTCGCCTCCAGTGTGTCGGGTTGGATCGTCGGAGGAAGATCTTCGAACCGCAGTTTCCAAAGTCCTGCTGTCAACTTCGTCGTCGCCACGCGGGTGATGGCGGCCCGTCCCTGATAGAGGACCACCGATTCGATTTTTGCGCTGAGCAACCGTTCCTCTGGCAGAGATGGATCGATCGGCGTCACTTCATTTTGGCCGGACGCGCTCGGACCGAATAGGCAGAGCAGGAGGGTTGTCGCAACATTGAGTGTTTTCATAAATCGATCTCCGTCATGTTTCAATTTCGAGAAGCGCGGCGCGGATCCCTGCTCGCTCGAGGAGATTTGCAATCCGCTTCGCATGCTTCAGCGGGCTCTCTTCGACTTCACGAATCAACGCTCGCATCTCTCGCTCTTTCTGCAGATATCGCAGAGCAGTCTCCGCGACCGCAGTCGGCTCCATCGATGCAAAGAAATCGATGCCTTCGCGGTAGACGATTCGACTCGCGACGCCCTTCGCGACGACCCACCGCAAGTATGCAGGAGGGAGTTCGTCGAAGATCCGTTCCCCAACTGTTTCGGTCAGTTTTCTCGGCATGTGCTGGAGAATGACTTCGCGGAATATCTCTCGATGGGAGGTCGCCCAGCTGTCGACTGCGGGATTGATCGCATCGGCACCCGAATTGATCGCACGCGAGAGTTGGGTGGACAACTCAGGGAGCGGAACCGAAGGATGACGCCGACCCTCGCCGAGCAGGATGACAGCCTCTTGACGTGCTGCCTCGCGGAGTTTTTCCAGTACTTGCGCGACGAATTCGGGCTTGATCTGAAGAAATTGCTCTTCGTTGAGAAGCATGCTTGAAGCGATTTCGAAACTTGAGCACATGACGCCACACTTGTTTGCACTCGAATCCTTCATGATGAGTGTGCCAGCCTTCGCGAGGGCGACGCGCGCGTCCGGCGTGAGGAACAAGTTCGCTCCTTCGACGATCAGCTTGCTTGAAGGAGCACCGCTGGGAAGCAGATAGTCGCGCCAATTGCGATCATTGATCGTTCCGGGCCGGCCTCCACCAGGGATAAATGCATCCGAGACGAGGCGATTGTGAAGGGTATTGCGGAGCTGGACTCCCTCGGCTGTATCAGCACTCACCACGCGCCCCTGCGGAGAGAGGAGCTTTGCATTGAAGTGAGAGATCGGAAGCCCCGCGACGAAGAGTCGTTCGAGTTCTGAGTGAGCGAGGCCCTGAGGATCTTCACCAACGCCGCTTCCATCGGCGACTCCGACAATGCACGCATTTGTGCCGTAATCGCGGTGGAGAATCCGCATCATGTTGCCCGCAACATCGCCATCCGGACCGCCCGTGATCTTCACAGTGAATCGCTGCTTCGTGGGGTCGATTCCCTGCGACAAGAGCGCGATACGAAGAAAAACGTTGACGCCTTCGCTGGTCACGCCGAATTCCTTGTGATTGATCCCGCCATTGGGCTTGGAACTCATGAATGCATTTGCGAGCGGGTACTTGCGAACGGCCGCACGTGCCACGATCCAGTCGATATGCGCGGGCGTAATGTTTTCATCCGGACCAAGGAATATGAATTCTTCACGACCAAGATGGTCGACAATGCTCGATCGAACGATCGGATCGGGAGTAATCAGGTCGAGAATGCCATCCACGAATGACTTGACGCAACGACTGGTCTCGGCGGGGGGCTCCAGAACGATCGCCGCCTTCGCGCCTCCTTCAGGGATGTCCTTGTTCTTCAACTGTTGCGCGAATGCGAGTCCGTAGACCTCGTCGAAGAGTCGTTCTGATTCACGGTCGAACAAGACCGCGTTCGCTGGCTTGACCACTCGCAAGCCACCGCGCGCGATTTCCTTGAATCGAACATGAAACCCATGGAAGCCGCGGCCATGCACGAAGAAGACCCCGAATGGGATTTCTGGACGTGTTGGACCGACGAGCAGAGTCGGGTCGAGCCGGAGTGCAAATGAAAACCGATCTGCAACAAAGAAGTTTGTCTTGCGGACTGCCTGCACCGCACGGAGGAAGGCCGAGAAAATCTCCCGGGCATCGTCCGAGTCGGTCATGGCATCAACTTGCATTCGCAAGGCCGCGCCGCGCTTCTCGAATTCACTGTTGGGCAGCGGACTTGCGGGATTAAATCGGGCGGTGAACAATTCGAGAATTGGTCGAGTCAGTCGGACGCGAGACTCGAGTGTCTCGGTCACACGATCTCGACTGAAGGCGAGGGGATCGATCGGCACAAGGATGTGCCGGACGAGATCCGCAAAGCCAGAGAGGAGTTCGCCCTCTGGAAGCGTGAACTCGGGATGTCGTCCGATCAACTCGATCACGCGGAAATCAAGCCACTTGATACGAAGGAGCTCGCTGCGAAGGGGTTCCCAGCGCGGATCCTTCGGGTCGATCTTGGTTTGATTCGTCCACTGTGCGATGAATCCAAGGATCGTCACTGTTCCGTACGGAGTGTCTTTCACGATATCGAGGTGCGCTCGGGTGATGCTCGCATCGTGACGCATGAGGATCCGCGCTGCTCGTTCGAGCATCGTTCGCGTTCGCGCATTGGAGATAGCGATCGTGATTCGGCTGGTGGTTGGGTCAGACTCGTTCTCGATCGAGACGATCGGCTTATCCGTCCCAGAAACCTGTCGAAAAAGGGAATAGTGCCTGCAAATCCGAAGCGGCGTCAGTGTGAGCAAGTATCGCGCACTGCAACCACCCAGGAAACTGCGGAGCGCGTCGGTTGTAACTTCGGGTCGCTCAACACGGGCGAAGTCCAAGGTCGCCTGCATTGCGTTTCGCTGTGCGGCATTTGTTGGGTCGAATGGATCCTGCTCTCCAAATTCGAATGTATCGATCACGAGCGAGCCGTCCCGTGATGTGTGGATTTTCGCCGCGCGCAATGACGCGTCCATTGGAAGGTCGCGAACGATGTCGGCGAGCATCCCGGGGCGATTCCCCGATCGAATAGCCGTGATGGAATGACCATCGGACCCCTTGAGAGTGACATCGACTGGCCGCCCCGAAGACTTCGCCGCGAGGATCGATCTGAGGTGGATTCTTTGCGCGTCGAGTGGAGTGTCCTGGAAGTACATCGTCGGCATGTTTTCGAGAAACCACGGGACGACGACACCCGCGGTTGTGTGAAACTCGGCTGAGAGTTGGTCGACGAGCGCCCCGGTATCGGCGCGGGTCTGGATCGAATCGGTTGATCGAACAGAAGTCATGCCGTCAAACTACCCTCTCCGCTCCCATCGGGGAGTCGAATTGTTTATGACTGCGATCATTATCGGAAACTTCGACGGCGTTCACCTTGGTCACCAGGGACTGATTCGACACGCATGCTCGCTTTCCCCAGCGGGCGGGGTCGTCGCGGTGACCTTTGATTCCCATCCTGCAGCACTTGCGCGGGGAGTGGCACCACCGCATCTCTCGTCAAATTCCGATCGGGAGCGATTGCTGATCGAAGCGGGAGCTACGCGTGTCGAGTGTCTATCGACATCGAAGGAATTACTGGAACTCACCCCTGAGAAGTTCATCGAGTTTCTTCAACGTCGAATCGACTTTGCTCGCATCGTCGAGGGGGGTGATTTTCGATTCGGTTTTCGTCGCAGTGGCGACATCGAGACTCTCCGTGCCATTGGAGCACGTCGAGGATTCGAAACAACCGTCGTCGACGATGTCGATGTCGTGCTCCATGACGGTCGAGTTGTCTCCGCTCGGAGTTCGGTCGTTCGTTGGCTCCTCGCACATGGGCGCGTTGCGGACGCCTCTCGCATGCTCGGCCGCGCTTACGAAGTCACCGGAGTCGTCGTGCAAGGCAAACAACGAGGGCGAGAACTCGGATATCCCACCGCGAATTTCACGGAATTGGAGAGCGTCCTTCCCGCGGACGGCGTCTACTCCGTTGACGTGGTCGATGCAGCGGGTCGTCAATGGCGTGGCGCCGCGAGCATCGGATCGAATCCGACTTTCGGAGATTCTGCGCGTACGCTTGAAGTTCATGTCCTTGATCTCCCCAAAGAAACGGATTTGTACGGGCAGAGACTTCGCATCTCCTTTCGCGAGTGGATTCGAGGCATGATGCGATTTGATTCTGTCGACAGCCTCGTTTCGCAGATTGCGCGCGATTGTGCGAGGGCGCGAGCATGACCAAATACGAGTCCACCTGCGAAATGAGGACGATTGCGGATCGATTGCGGAGCGCCAATCGCATCGCAGTGATCAGTCATGCAAAGCCAGATGGTGACGCCGCGGGGTCAATTCTCGCGGCGGCGCGCGCGCTTCGCTCGATGGGAAAGCGGGCCGATGGATTCTTCACGGGCGTTGTCGATCCCAACATCCATGCGCTCGCTCTTCCGGGAGAGGTTTTGATCGCGCCGGCTTCTTTGCCCGATCCAGAGACGGATCTCGCGCTCCTCTTGGATACCGGTTCGTGGAGTCAGGTCGAACCGCTCGATGTCTGGCTCAAGTCGATGGCAGGGCGAGTGGTCGGATTGGATCACCACGCACGGGGGGACGGGATCGCTTCGGACCGCGTCGTGGATTGCTCGATGGCGTCGTGTACGCAGTTGCTCGCGCAGTTGATCGACGAACTCGGCGTGCCGTTTGTCGTCGCGGGATCGCCGAGATTTTCGATCGCAGAGGCGCTCTTCGTCGGACTCGCGACAGACACTGGATGGTTTCGCTATCAGAGCGCCGACGCGGCCGTATTCAAATTGGCGTCGAGACTCCTCTCGCTTGGCGTTCACAAGGTCGCTCTCGTCCAACTGCTCGATGAGAATGGGCGTCCGGTCCGACTCGCGGCGATGGCGCGAGCGTTGTCGTCGCTTACCTTTCACATGAACGGTCGAGCAACCGTCATGTCGATCTCACACCTCGACTTCGCGCAGACGGGCGCCAACTCGGATGATGTCGGAGGGATCGTCAATATCCCGCTCGCCATTGGGTCGATCGTGCTCTCTGCTGTCTTGACCGAAACCCAGCCGGGTATCACCAAGATCAGCTTTCGGAGCAAGCCAGATTCAACTGGTGCACCTTGCGTGAATGTCAGCGAATTCGCGAGCCAGTTCGGTGGTGGCGGACACGCGCTCGCGGCGGGAGCAAAGATCAAGGCGCCCATTTCGGATGCGCGCGCTGCGATTCATGCCGCGATCTCTGCACTCGCCGAGCCGTCAAAATGAAGCGGGTTGACCAACTCGCTCGGGCAGTGGCTCTGTTGGTGGCGGGATCCGTGGCGCTTCATGAATTGAGCGGGTGCAGTGCGCGCGACTCGGAAAGCGGCAATCCAATCGTTGTTCAGTTTGATGTGCAGGGGATGCACTGCGAGGGGTGTGTCGAGGCGATTGATGCGGAAGTTCGCACGGTCGATGGCGTGTCCGATGCCAAGGTTTCGCTCGTGGGCCACTGCGCCCAACTCACAGTTTCGAATCGTGAAGCTTCACTGCGAGCAGAAGCGGCGATCAGGTCGCTCGGTTACACGGTGACCGTGGTTCCACTTCCGTCCGATCCGGCCTCCGTAGCGCCTCCCGTCGGTCGGCCGAGCAACTGAGGGAAGACTCGCAGTGCGGCTGGGAGGAGGGTGACCGAGCAGATCAGGCATGCGCCACTGCCGACGAACATCACCCATCCCAAACTTTGCAATCCTCGGTGGGCCGCGAAGAGAAGTGTTCCAAATCCGACAGCGGTTGTGATCGCGCTGAGAGCGACTGCGCGCATCGTCCACCCGAACGCGCCATTGACGCCATGCTCTCGCGCGCGGTGCATGACATGAACCGAGCTGTCGATCCCAAATCCAAGCAACATCGGGATAGCGAAGAAGTTCGCTAGGTTGAGCGAAACGCCGAGCAATCCGAGCGCGCCAAAGGTCCAACTCATCCCGATCAAGAGGCACCCCAGACATGTCATCGTCGCGATGATGGACCGTAAGTCGATCCAAACGACGATCGTGATGATCAACAGCGACCAAGTCGACATCATGACGAATGCGCTACGCATATCGACCACTGACTCGTACACGGTCATCGGGACGCCGGTTGCGTGCGGATCAATCCGACGAATTGCGCCAACGAATTGCTCGAGCGGTTCGAAATCCCAGAGATCAGCCTTCGGAAAAATCGACACGAGCATTCCGCCCTCGGGCGAAACGAATCGGTCGCGCACCGCGGACGGAAGGCTTTCGCGAAGTGATGACTTCGCACCCTGCCCAAATGCGACGAGAGCCTGTTTCGTCTGCGCAACCATGGCATTCGCGTTGGATCGAGCGAGCGAAGCCTGAGCGGGATCTGCGAGTTTGGATTCGAGTCGCGAGAGCGCCTCCAACAGAGCACGAAACGGTGCAAGGTCCTCTGGTCTCGCGTGAAGCGATGCGAGCGAAACCATGCGATTGAAACGGTCGCGTACTCCACCGACGAACTCGCTCGTCAGCGCACCATCGGTTGGCGTCTGCTTGGAAATCGTCGGGATGGTTGGAGTGAGCACTCGCGCAAGATCGTCGCGAAGTCGAACACGTTCGGGGGTATCGAGTGCCACCAAGTCGAGCACACTGCGCGCCTCCTCGACGAGCGGTTCAGCGCGAGCGCGGTCGACGGTCAGGCGAGTCTCCTCTTCAGTACGGCAGATCACCGCCCCGAACCATGACGCGCTCACCGAGTCGTCGAGGATCCGATGCTCCCAAGCGACTGAGTCGAGTCCATCGGCCTGAAGTCGAAGGAGATTGCTTTCGAGTCTTAGGAGCGGAATGAGAGAGGCCAGCGCGATCGTCACGATGGCGCAGGCAATGATGATTCGCCGAGATCGAGGGGTCGCAATCCGAGACGATGGCAACTCATCGTTGGCTGGTGGGGCCATGAAAAATAAACCGCGGACTCTTTCAAGACTCTCGTCGCGGCCCTTGCGCACGCCCGCAGTTTTCGCGCGTCGATATCGCCATTCGTCGACGATGACCAAGAGTGCGGGGAGCACGATGGTCATGATTGCGGCACAGAGGATGAGACCAGTTCCAGCGATGATTCCCAGTTCCTGCAGTCCTCCGAAATCCGTTCCGAGTGCGACGAAAAAGACAGCCGCACTGGTGAGCGCACCGACCCACGTTGGAATTGTGTTGACGATCATCGCTGCACGCATCGCCGCAAGCGGTGCCAGTCGAGCCCGAAACTCCGTGTATCGCGCGATCGTGTGAATCCCATAGTCGACGCCCGCACCAACGAGCACCAGCATGAACACAAGACTCAAGAGATTGAGCCTTCCGACGAACAGTGTCGCCGCGCCATACGTGCAGCCAAACGCGAGAGCGAGCATGCCTGCGGCGAGAATCGGTCGGATGACGCTTCGGAAAGTCCACATCGTGAGAAGCACGACGAGAATCGTGGCGATGATCGTGCCTCGGGTCATATCGGCGCTGGTCGTTGCGAGTTCATCCGCCTGAAGGACTGGTTTTCCCGTCAACCCGATATCGACCGCTGGCGAACGCGACTGAACTTCCGCGATCACCCCGCGGATTCCCTTGAGTATCGGCTCGATCGTGCCGAGTCCAGCGAAATCCTTCCGAGGCAGAATCTCGATGAAATACATGCGACCACTCGACGAGACGAGGTATTCAGCGTCGCGCAGTTGGGCGAAGGCGAAGCCATCGCCAGCAACGGCAGTGACCGCGCTGAGTAAGAATGCGGCTCCTGCGCCGAGTCGCTCGCGTTCTTCCTGCGACATCGCGAGCCCACGATTCATCAGTCGCTCGACGCGTTCATCGGCAGCGACGAGTGCCAGCCGGGCGACCCCGTCCCCGTGGTCACTCTCGAGCAAAGGTCGAAAGCCATCCGAAGCGGATGCGAGCGTTTTCAACTCGTCAGTTCTCATCGCCCTCGATGCGAGTCTCCACTGTTCACTGGCGTCGATACGCGCGTGGACTCCCGGAAGATCGGAAAGTCTGCCGAGACCTTGGACGATGTCGTCAACTGCGTCTCGCGCGGCATCGGGATTGCCCCGCGAGTCCACGGCGACATAGAGATATTCAAGGTCGCCGAACTCGCGCATGAATTCTGTGTAATCCTTCATGAACCCACGGTCCGGACTGATGAGCGAGTCGGTGTTCGCATCGAGGGTGAGTCGTTGAGTCGCGTACCAGGCGCCCCACGCCGAGATGACGACCGCGCACGCGACGACTGTTCGCGGCCATCCCATGACAAAGTCCGCAAGTCCTTCGACGACCCGTTTCCGCCAGGGATGTTGTCTTGACTCGCCGCCGTCCCACTCGTCAGCCATCGCGCCTCTGTTGCTCAGGGTCGCGAAGTCGTGTGACTTGAGATCGCAACTCGCTCATTTGGTGGGTGTCGGAATCGGCAGTTGAATCGCGGTCATCGGTGGAATCCACACTCCTCAAGCGACGTCGAATCGAATTGAGCGCGATTCGTTTGAGTGGATCCCACGCGGGTCCGGGAAAGCGGTGGAGGCGGATCATCGACTGTTCGAACGCATGCAGGAATTCGCTGACATCGCCAGTCGAGATCGTCAGAGGGGGTGTCAGCTTCAGGACGGGGATTCCGTGCCCTGCGACCTGCGTCAAGATCCGGTGATCCTGCATCAAGGGGATTGTGACCGCTTGGACGAAGAGATTCGTGTCGAGCGCATGGGACATTCGCCACGCGACCCGCAACCCAAGAGAATTCGGCACGCCAAACTCAATTCCGATCATGAGCCCTCGCTGTCGAATTGCCTTGATGAACTCAAATCGAGGCGCAATCGCTTCGAGGCCACTTCGGATCATCGCCCCGTGTTGGGTAGCCCGCTCTGCGAGATGTTCGTCGTCGTAGACCGCAAGGGTCGCCAAACCGGCCGTCATCGCCAATCCGCCCATATGGAATGTCGACGAATGCACGACGGCCCGATCGAGTCGCGAGAAGACTTTTTCCCAGACGGATGCGCGAACCATCACGGCGCCGACTGGAACATACCCGCCTGAAAGTCCTTTGCTCAGCACAACCATATCGGGTTCGACAGTCCCTTCCTGATCGATCCCAAGGAACGAACCTGTTCGTCCGATCCCTGTCTGGACTTCGTCGACGATGAAGAGTGTTCCGGCGCGGTGACAGAGCTTGGATGCCTCACTCAGAAATCCGGACGAGTGCAAATGAACTCCCTTACCCTGAATCGGCTCGACGATAAATCCAGCGACATCACCCTTTGCGAGTTCGCGCTCGAGTGCCACGAGGTCATTGAACGCCACGGCGCGGAAGTCACTTGGATGAGGATCGAACCCTTCTCGGAAGCTGTCGCATCCATTCATCGCGAGCGCGCCCGTCGAAAGACCGTGAAAGGCGCCCGTCTCGAAGAGCATTGTCGACCGCTTGGTCGTGCATCGAGAAAACTTGATGGCCGCCTCGATTCCTTCGGTCCCTGAATTCGTGAAGAACACTCGGTCGAGGTTGCGACCGACTCTTTCCTTCAGTTGCTGCGCCAGGATCCCAGCGAGCACTGGTGCATCGAATTGGACCATCGAGGGAGCTTGGGATGCGAGAAAATCTGAGAGTGCCTTTCGAACAACAGGATGATTGCGACCGATGTTGCATGTCGCATATCCGCCGATGAAGTCAAGAAATCGATCTCCCCTTGCGTTCCACAAATACTGCGACTCCGCCCGCACATACTCCTGATCGAATCCGATCAACTTGAGGGCGCGCATCCATTTTGGATTGACATGTTCATGATGAAGGGCGTGGGATCGGCCAAGCTGAGCCGATTGAAGTTGAGAAAGGTCAAAGGGCATTGAAGCGAGCGTGCCCGACCACGGTCGCGCATTCGGGTATCGCACCATCCGCGAGAACCCGTCGTCCACCAACGAAAACCTCGGTCGCTCGTCCATGGACTTGCCATCCATCGAAAGGGCAATTCCGGCTCTTCGAATGGAACTTCTCGCTGTCGATTCTCCACGCTTTGCTCGGATTGATCACCGTGACGTCGCAACTGCGCCCGACTTCGAGGCTCCCATGTCCGAATCCGTCGATACCGAGCAATCGCGCTGGCTCAATCGTCAGGAGCGCGATCAACCGAGGCCAACCGATCGCACCACTTTCGACGAGTGCCTTCGCGTAGAGAGGAAGGGCGCACTCGAGACCGATCATTCCAAAGGGCGCCGAGGTGAAGTCGAGCGCCTTTTCCGAGGACGCGTGTGGCGCGTGGTCCGTCGCGAGGAGTGTGATCGTTCCGTCAACGATCCCTTCAATGATCGCGCGGATGTCGTCATCGGTGCGAAGCGGTGGGTTCACCTTTGCGAGCGTGTTGTATTCGTTGCAGGCATCCTCGGTCAGCAAGAGATGATGAGGCGACGCTTCGGCAGTCACTGGTTGACCGTTCGCGCGAGCACGTCGAACGATCTCAACGCTTCCCTCCGATGAGAGATGTTGCACGTGATATCGGCATTGATGTCCGCGGTTCAGCCGGATGTCGCGTTCGATGATCACTTCTTCCGCGACGGCTGGCCAACCTCCAAGCCCCATCCGCGCGCTGATTGTGCCGGAATTCATGACGCCACCAGCGGTAAGCGTTGGGTCTTGGCAATGCTGCATGAACACCTTGTCGAGGGATGCGCAAACCGCCAGGACTTTTCCCATCATTCCGGCGCTCGCAATGCAATCGCCATCATCTGTAAACGCAACCGCACCGACCTGAGACATCGCCCCCATCGGCGCGAGTTGCTCGCCCGCACGGCCAACAGTCGCCGCTCCAGCGACAAAGACTCGTGCTCGATGGCTCGCGGCGGCTCGCATCTGAACGAATTCGACCGTGCTGGGTAGATCGATCGTCGGGGTCGTGTTCGGCATGCAACAAACGCTCGAGAATCCGCCCGCAATGGCAGCGGTCGCACCGGTCGCGATGGTTTCCTTGTGCTCTGCGCCTGGCTCGCGCAAGTGGACATGAGGATCGATGAGCCCAGGGACGACGAGGCATCCTTCGCATTCGATGATGACACAGCCCTGAGGAATTCCCACGCCCCGCGGCGTGGTTGAGATCCCGGCCACGACACCATTTGAAATCAGAAGATCAGCAGTGGCATCGACTCCACTCACAGGATCGATCACTCGACCGCCACGAAGGAGAAAGGAACTTTCCATGGCGTTTGATCGTAGCGAGCTCTCGTGCATTCGAGCCGGTCCGTTCGAGCGATGATCGAGAGATTTGCGTGAGTATCAAACTAGGAAAAGCCGCAGAACTCGAAGATTCGAGTTCTGCGGCGTGGTTGTACAGCTTGCTTCTACAGCTTGCTTCTACAGCTTGCTTCTACAGCTTGCTTCTACGGCGAGCTGATCCGGTCGAAAATTCGCGGTGACGCGAGGTTCGATATCAGCCGTTGGTCTTGCCTGTCTGGCCTGTCATCGGGCAACCAGAACCGCCACCCGAGACTGGGCAAGCTGATCCGCAACCGGACTTCTTCTGACCGCTGACAGCTCCAGGCGATGCTGGAGTCATTGCCTCTGGCGCAGACTTCGCGTCGCATGTTGCGGCCTTGTTTTCCTTGCAGCAAGTCGATGCAGCCTTGTCGGCGCACGAAGACTTGTTGCCAACTGCACCAGGAGCAGTCGTGTTTGAGGTGGTCGAACAAGCGGCGAGGGCGAGGAGGAGGGCGCTACCAGCAATAAGAGTGAAACGCTTCATGTTTGTTTTTCTTTCGGGAGTAGATAGGAGTGAGATGAAACTGAGAAGATCGACATTGGAAGTATATCGGTCAATCCGCCGATGTCCTCTAGGATTGTCAAGAATGGAAGGAAATTCCTTGGTGCGGTTGCTCAAGAAGGCACGGGCGCTCCCCGCCGAGCCCGGCGTCTATCTGATGAAAAGCGAGCAGGGAAGCGTTCTTTACGTTGGCAAGGCGCTCCAGCTCCCTGATCGTGTCAGCTCGTACTTCATTCCAAGCGCAGATCTTGGACCTCGAAAACAGCCCATGCTCGCGCAAATTGCTGACTTCGATGTCATCGTTTGCGAGAGCGAATGGGAGGCGCTCTTGATGGAGGCGCGACTCGTCAAGGACCTTCAACCAGAATTCAACTCGCTCTTGCTCGATGGAAAGGCTTTTCCCTATCTCGCGATCACGATCAAGGACGAGTTTCCAGGAGTGTTCGTTACGAGAGACCTTCAAGACGAGCGGTTTCGCGGATCGCGGATCTTCGGTCCGTTTGTGAGCGGAGGATCTCTGCGGCACGCGGTTCAAATCCTCCAGCGCGTCTTTCAGTATCGCACGTGCGAACTCGACATTCGCTCGGATCACCCCGGGAACCGGAATTTTCGTCCCTGCTTGCTTCACTCGATTGGGCAGTGCACCGCGCCGTGCGCGAATCGAATCTCGCCGGCGGCGTATCGAGATGACATCGATCGGTTCGTCCGATTTCTCGGGAGTAAGCGCAGCGCAATGTTGCGCGAAATGCGAGCGGAAATGAGTGAGGCGTCGAATGCGCGAAATTTTGAGCGCGCCGCAGTACTGCGTGATCAGATCCGATCGATCGAGCGACTCGATCAACGCGAGTCTCGCAAGGGTGATGGAGAATTCGATTGGCAACCAGAAATAACCGGATTCATTCACAATCCAGCCGATGGTCTCGCATCGCTCCAAGCGACACTTGGATCGGACTCGGCGATTCGTTGCGTCGAAGCGATCGATATCGCGCATCTCGGAGGGGATGAGACGGTCGGCAGCAAAGTCTGCTTTATCGACGGTCGTCCGTTCAAGGATGGCTATCGAAGGTATCGAGTTCGAACGGTTGGCAATGATGATTTCATGGCGATTCGCGAAGTCGTTTCGCGCAGATATCGCGATGCGGGAGATGGTCAGGAACTCTTCCCGGATCTCATCCTGATCGACGGCGGGGCGGGACAGTTGAGCGCAGCGATGGAAGCTTTTGACTCGCTCCGCATGAGGCCACCGCTCGTTATCGGATTGGCGAAAAAGGAGGAGCTGATTTTTCGCACGGGTATCGCGATACCCATTCGGCTCGGACGCGATGACGCAGGGCTGAAACTCTGTCAGGCAATCCGCGACGAAGCGCACCGATTCGCTCAGCACTATCACCACATCCTGCGTTCAAAGCGGATGCTCGATGGTTCATCGTGACTCGGGCGAAACTGCCACTTTCGCATCACTGACGGCGGACGGGGAACTGCACATTCGGGTCGAGGTGGTCGCTCGCGCTCGATACCAACTTAGGCGGGATTCGGAAGTGCACCTGGAGGAAGTTCCTCCGTCGGTTCGCCCTTGACCTTGGGATTCGGAGGCAACTTTGGGATCTCGCTTCGCAACAACTCGGCGACTGTTGGGCGAACGAAAACCTCGCCACGCATGATTCGATCGACATCGTCCTTCGACAAAGTCTCAACGTTGAGAAGCGCTTCTGCGACTCCCATGATCTCGGTCCAATGATCATTGACCATCTTCGTCGCATCGGCGTAGGCGGAATCGATAAGTTTGCGGACTTCTTCGTCGATGACCCGAGCTGTCTCGGGCGAATAATCCTTTTCTGGGAGGAATGTCTCTCGGTCGTCCGACCCTGCGTAATTCACAAAGCCGAGTCGATCGGACATTCCCCATTGAAGCACCATCGTTCGCGCGTATGCGGTCGCCATCCGAATGTCCATCGAAGCTCCGCTCGAGATGTCCTGAGTCTTACGCTCTTCTGCGATTCGACCGCCACAGAGAATCCGCATTGTCGCGAGCAAGTGTCGTCGCGAATATCCGTACCGATCCTTCTCGGGAAGGCTAAAGGTCGCCCCCATTGCCTGACCACGCGGGATGATCGTCACCTTGTGCAGCGGGTCTGCATCATCGAGCAGGACTTGAAGGACTGCGTGTCCCGCCTCGTGGTACGCAGTCGCAATTCGCTCTTCTTGCTCGATCTTGCGACTCTTGTTCGCACGCCCGAATCGAACCTTGTCACGCGCTTCTTCGAGATCGTCCATCTCGACCCACTCTTTCTCCGCCATCGTCGCGATGATGGCCGCCTCGTTGATGATCGCAGCGAGATCGGCCCCAGAAAACATCGGCGTGCCTCGCGCAAGACGTTCGAGATCAACATTCGGTCCCATTTTCACTTTGCGCGCGTGTACTGCCAGAATTTGCCGTCGACCTCGGACATCGGGCAATGGCACAGCGACTTGTCGATCAAATCGACCCGGACGAGTCAGGGCTGGATCGAGCACGTCCGGTCGATTCGTCGCCGCAATCACAATGATCTGATCGTTTGCTTCAAACCCATCCATCTCCACGAGAATTGCGTTGAGCGTCTGCTCGCGTTCATCGTGGCCACCCGAAGAAAAGCCACCACCCCGCCGTCGTCCGACCGCGTCGATTTCGTCGAGAAAGATGATGCATGGCGAATTGTCTTTCGCTTGCTTGAAGAGGTCACGAACGCGACTGGCGCCAACACCCACGAACATCTCAACAAAGTCAGATCCGGAAATCGAGAAGAAGGGGACATCCGCCTCACCGGCGATGGCCTTGGCAAGCAGTGTCTTTCCGCATCCGGGCTGACCCGAAAGCAGGACGCCACGAGGAATTCGGCCTCCGAGCTTGCTGAATCGCTTTGGGTTCTTCAGAAACTCGACAATTTCTTGAACTTCTTCCTTCGCCTCTTCGACCCCCGCGACATCGCCGAATGTGATCTTGATGTTTTCTTTGTTTGTCACACGATGGCGACTCTTGCCGAAGGAGCCCAGCATGCCTCCCGGTCCACCACCACTCGCATTGCGCATCCCTCGTGCGATGAGAAACCACAAAACAGCGAGGATCAAGATTCCGGGCGCGAGTGTGAGAAGCAGTTGCACGAACATGCTTTGGCCAACTTGTTCTTGCCACTTGACGCCCGCAGTCGTGAGTTGTTCGCGGATCCAGTCGTAATTGCCTGGGATGATTCGCACGAATACCTGTCCGCCCTTTTGACCCGATCGATCGCTCGCTCCAGGGAGCGACTTGGCGAGTGTTGCCATCAGTTTGTCATCTTGAATGACGACCGATGCAGGCTCGAAGTATCCCTCCTTCGCGAGGACGAAGAATTCCTGAGGGGTTGGGATCGTCTCGCCGCGCTGAGACGAACTCATGAGAACCGTCCAAACGACTGCGATGACTGCGAGCAGAAGGACCCACGTCATGAACTGGCGTCGCATCTTTGGCGGAGTGCCTTGCTTGTTGCCACCAGACTTGCCATCCTGCTGACCCCCTGAATTCCCGCCGGACGATCCACGATCGGGTGGCGAGTTGTCGCCACTATTGGCGAATCTCATTGAGTCATCGGAGTGTGCTGTGTTGTTTCTGGCGCCCATCAGTTTTCCTTCTCGAAGATCGCTACCAATTTCCCTGAAGACTTGCGACTATATCCCGCGCAAGCGCTTGCGTAACGGCAAATCTCCCTAAGTCGATCGGCTGATTGTTGGGGAAACTGGCGACAAAGACCGCACTTGACTGAAAACCGCTACGGGAAACGATCGGCTTGCCGGTTTTCATGTCAATCCATTCGTAATCCACGGTGACCTTGACCGCCATTTCTTCGGTCAATCCGGTCGCGATGCTCTGCGAGAGCATCCGAAGTTCAAACCCCGAGACAGTTCCGCGCAGAACGGTGTCGGCGCGCCCCTCGCCAGTGACCTTGTAGGGGGTCATCGATTCGACTTCCTTCACGAGCGCGTCTTCAAGCTGAAAGGGGATCGACCTGTCAGCGCTCGAATTCTTGAAAATCGGAATTGCGACACTTCGATACTTCTTCGAGTAAAGATTGCCTGACTCATACCCCGACGAACCATCGGAGGCGCACCCGCCAATGGTGAGCATTTGAGATATGGCGATCGCGACGAAGATCGAAACTGCACCGATGTGTTGATTCCAACGAGGACGGTCGAAAAACGAGATTCGTCGAAAGGTCATGGCGTACCTCCTGCCGTCGGCGGGAGTAGTTCGTTCGGCGGCGGTGTCTGAGGCGGGGGAGAGAGCACCCCTGGTAAGGTGTTTTCGCTTGGTGCGCCCTCGGGTGGTGCGCCGAGAGCAGGTACCGCTTGATCCGCTGCATCCCACGACAGACCGAGAAGCTCCTGCCGAAGCTTGGCGTAGTCCGGACATTTCATCTGGACCGAGAGTGGCAGTCGAGCGAAAAGCTCAGGAATATGCTTCAGCGCGATCAAAGTAGCAATCGATTTGGGGTACCGAGTCACAAGGCGTCGGATGTAAAGCTCGCCTGAGATCGGGTCACCTGTGTACTCGTACCAACCTGCCTCGGAAAGCAACTTTGAAGCCTCGGATTCGTAGATTCGAACGAGGAGCGCGTCCGCCCCGACTCGCTGTGCGGTGATTGGATCGAGTGCCTGCAATTCCTTCAGGCGCGCACTCGCTTCGAAGAGCCCTCGGGCATCGTAAAGCGGCCCCTTATATGAGGCGCAAAGCGAATAAATAAGCCGTAATCGAGCCTTTTCGACCTGACGCGATCTGGGGTAGTTCTGGACAAAAAGGTCGTATGCCTCGGCCGCCAACTGCAAGTCGCGCTTGCGAAAGTAGAAATCCGCGAGCTCCATTCCAGCTTGTTCGGCCAGCTCACTTCCGGGCAATCGCTCTTGAATTCGAATCAAAACTTCTTGAGCTTCCTCATCGGCGTTCAACCACCTGAAGGTGCCAAAAAATTTCCGTTTCAGCCCATTCGCATATGCCTTCGCGATGGAGAACTCGCGCTGGAGCGCCGTGACAAAGACATCGCTCCCGGAGTAGAGGCGCACAAGCTCTTCGTAGTCGTACAGCGCCTTGAATTCATCTCCTTGCGCAAGCAATGCGTCGCCACGCAAGAGGAGCGCATGTGCTCTGAGCGGGTCGGCTGGAAACCTGTCGATCCAGCCATTGACAAGGTTGTATGCCCGTGACGCATCTCCGCGTGCGAGCGAGAGTTGTGCTTGGCGCAACTGACTCGCAGGGCTATCGGGGTCGGCGTCCGCGGGCGGCATCCACCGATCATCTGCGGAGAGTTTGAGAACTTCTTGGGCGACTGCCTCGGATGTCATCGGACCCATGAGACCAATGACAAGACATCCCAGAACGATCAGACCGCTCATGGGAAGTGAGGGCTGGACGCACTGAACGAGGAAGATGTTGGAGACCCTGCGCATGGTGAACCCGTCTTGCGTGGTCAAATGTCAGAGCGATATGCCAGAACTTGCCACTGTCGAAAAGATTCTACCGAGATTTTTTCATGATCGCGAGGTGGTTATCGACGCGCGTGCGAGACCCATCATCTTGTGGTCTTCGAAGTCGTGCCCACGATCATTCGTAGCTCGCGCCTCTCTGCGCAAGTGCCCTCTCAAAAACGGACCTCGTCAATGGCGAGGACTTGACGAGAAAAATGACAGGACGCCTTGTGGGCTTTGCAAATCGTGATGTATAGTCACCGCGTCTTCGTCATGGATGACGATGACTCTGTCACGACAAGGATTGTTGTGGCAGATAAGTTCGAACAAGTTTGTTCCGCAAGAAGTTGGAACTGAGCTGGTCATGGAGAGACCCCCCGATGCCAAAAGTCAAATCAAAATTTGAATCGACGCGTGCGACTCGAGGACCCGTCCGTACTGTCGTGCCGAAAAATGCGAGCCGAACCGCGACGAAAGCTGTTCCGGCGCCCGCGACAAAGGCGAATTCAATAAAACCTTCTTCTGCGAGTGCGGGGAAGAATTCGACGACATCGGGGAAAGTCACGACCGAATCGCTTTGGAAAAAGTATGGGGCATTGCGTGGGGATCCAACCCGAACGCAGGAACGCGAACTGATTCGAAATGAGTTGATGGTCCTTTATCGTCCCCTCGTTCGATACACGGCGGAACGGATGCGGACTCGATTGCCGTCAGAAGTCGATGTCGACGACCTGATGTCCGCGGGGATCTTCGGGCTGATGGACGCAATCAACTCATTCGATCCTTCGCGAGGGATCAAGTTCGAGACCTACTGCCCTCAGCGGGTGCGTGGCGCGATCTTCGACGAACTTCGACAGATGGACTGGGTCCCGAGGCTCGTTCGTTCTCGGACTTCCCGGATGGATCGTGTTCGGAAGCAAATCGAAATGTCGAAGGGACGTCCAGCGACCGACGAAGAACTCCTGACACAGCTCGATGTGAGCCCCGAAGAATTCGAAAAGTTGAATCGCGACTCGCGCCCGGTTGGGATCGTGAGTCTGAACAAGAAATGGACCGACGCGGATTCGTCGGGCGAGGCGAGGGAGATCGATGTCGCGCAAGAGCCGAGCGATGCCGATGCGTTTCAGATGTTGCAGCGTCAGGATCTGCAGATGCTCCTGACCAAGGGTCTCACTCGGTCCGAACGACTCATCGTGATCTTGTACTACTACGAGGAACTCACGATGAAGGAGATCGGCATGACGCTCGACCTCTCGGAGAGTCGAGTGAGTCAGATGCACTCGTCGATTCTCGCACGACTCAAGTCGCAGATGAAGCATCGGCTGAGGGAAGTCAGCGAAGAGTAATTCGCATGTATGTTCGCATGAATTCCCGCTTTCCCGAGCGCGGAAGTCGTTGGTTGAATCGGCTATTTCTTCGTGGCTGAGGTTCCTGTTGCAGCTGTGGCAATTGAAAGAGGGCGAATGAAAACATTCGTGCATTCAAGCGCGGAACCGTGACTCTGAATTGCCAACGGCCCCGTCGCCGCAACCCCGGGGAGTGTCGCGTTTGGAATAACCGCCTTTCCATTCAGCATCACCTGTAACTCGTCTCCACGCATCTGGATTCTGAAGCGATTCCACGAACCGATCGGCGCATCGGCCTTCATCGTCGGTGTGCACGAGGCGCGCACGGACGCAGGCATGGACTGATCCGTGCGATACCCCCAGATTTCACCACTTCCAACGGGCCAGTTCCACATATTGACCTGACTCTTGGAGTCGCCTCGCAAGTAGACGCCACTATCCCACTCGTCGATCTCGATTGTCTGCGCATTGCCGGTCGCGTCTTTTTGGTCACTGCCATCTGCGGCAAACAATGGACGCTGAAGCTTTCCCTGCGACGATCCAACCCAACGCCAATCCATCACGAGTTCAAAGTCGCCGAATGCTTGATTGGTCCAGAGGTGGCTTCCTTTCCCGTCGTAGGAAAGTATTCCATCGTTCAATCTCCAGTGTCCGGCCAAACTTGGATCTTCGTGCCACTGCGACATCGCGCCTCGAAGTAAGTCGGTGAAGCCTTCGTCGGCGATGGCGCACTGATCTGCACCGAGGGGAGGAGTGACTGCGGGGAGCGGAGTGAGTCGGAGATTCCGAAAGCGGATGGGGGTCCCTTCGCTCTCGAGGCAGATGTAGCCCTTGCGAGGATTGATGTCGTACGCGCGACCGACGTCGACTCCATTGACTGCGAGGGTCAATTGCCCCTGATTCGCTGTGACCTTGTAGTGATTCCACTGCCCCTTGCCTTTGGTGGCGCGCGCCGACGGCAGGGATCGATTCCATCCAGCGGGATGTGGCGGATCGGGTGTCATCGACGCTCCGTGGATCGCGAAGATGTCACCTTGACCCGTGTAGAGCAGTCGACCTTTGTCATCGAGAACATCTGGCGTCAACATGATTTGCACCTCGATTGACCGTGTAAACGGCACACCCTTCGCAGTCAGTCCATCGCTCCAGATGAAGAGTCCCGCATTCCCGGGTTCCTGCTCGTGCATCCAATCGATCTCGAGGATGAAGTTCTCGTACATCTCGGCGGTGCGGAGGACACCCGTCGGAACTCCCGAACATTGGATGTACGGAATTCCGTCCTCGCCCTTGCCATCACCAGGCATTGCGGTCCAGGTGTTCGCTTCGCAGTTCACATTGACCCATCCGCTCAAATCTTTGCCATTGAAGAGTTCGACGACCTCGGCTGCGTGGCGTTTCGAATCGCCATGGCAAACGCAGGCAAGTCCGAGTGCCAAACACAATGCGAGTGCAAACTTTGTCATAGTTGAATCTCCGAAAGGTTTGGGGAAATACGAAAATCCGCGGTCGTGCGACTGCGTACATCGTCGACAGATACGCCTGGCGCTACTTCCATAAGAACGAATCGACGAGAAGTCTCGTCCATGAGCATCACGCAGAGATCCGTGATCAGCATGTCAACGCAGTGCTTGCCAGTCAATGGGAGCGTGCAGGCGGGAATGACCTTCGCGTCGCCACGCTTGTTGGCATGGTCCATGACAACGATGCGTCGCTTGACTCCCGCCACGAGGTCCATTGCGCCACCCATACCCTTCACAAGCTTTCCAGGAATCATCCAATTGGCAAGATCGCCCTCCTGAGAAACTTCCATCGCCCCGAGAATCGCGAGGTCGATGTGTCCGCCACGAATCATCCCGAAACTATCGGCGCTCGAAAAGAAGGAGTGACCCGGAACGCCTGTGACTGTCTGCTTGCCTGCATTGATCAGATCGGCGTCGACTGCGTCCTCGGTTGGAAATGCCCCCATCCCAAGCAACCCATTCTCCGACTGCAACCACACGGTCATGTCTGCGGGAACATAGTTGGCGACGAGCGTCGGAATCCCGATGCCGAGATTGACATAGAAACCATCGCGCAGTTCTTGCGCGGCACGCTTGGCGAGTTGGTTGCGATCGAGCGGCATGTCACTCTCCGAATCGAATTCCCTGGGCGAGCGGAAGATCGCCTCCCCAGTTCAGCGTGCATGTCTGTCGACGCATGTAAGCCTTCCATGAATCGGAACCCGACTCGCGTCCTCCACCTGTGTCCTTTTCGCCACCGAAGGCACCGCCGATTTCCGCTCCGCTTGTACCGATGTTGACATTCGCGATTCCGCAATCGCTTCCAGCGGCGGCGAGAAAACGCTCGGCCGATCGAACACTGTCTGTAAAAATTGCACTCGAAAGCCCTTGATCGACGCCGTTCTGGATTGCGATCGCTTCATCGAGCGACGAAACCGAGAAAACATAGAGCACGGGTGCGAATGTCTCCTCGCGTGTGATCGCAGGAATCTTTCCTTGGGGCACTCGAAGAATCGTGGGCTCGACGAAACATCCACCGCGAAGGTCGGATCGCTTCGCCATGCGGTCGAGTCCGGGAAGTCCACCGTGCACGACCGTGCATCCTTCAGCCACTGCACGTTCGATCGCGGATCGCATGCCATCGACTGCTCGCTTGTCGATGAGTGGACCCATCAGAGTTGACGGGTCGAGCGGATTGCCGATCGGGACGGTTGAATAGGCCTTTGCAAGCCGCGTGATCAATTGGTCAATGATCGATTCGTGCGCGATGAGTCGGCGAGTGGATGTGCAACGCTGACCGGCTGTTCCCACGGCACCGAAGAGGACCGCACGTGTGGCAAGGTCGATGTCTGCATCGGACGCAACGATGATTGCGTTGTTGCCCCCGAGTTCGAGGAGGGTTCGCCCAAGCCGTGCGCCGACAACTTGCGCGACCCGCCGTCCCATTCGGCAGGATCCAGTCGCACTAATGAGTGGAAGCCGTCGATCAGCAATCATTGGCTCGCCAACATCAGCGTCTGTGCCGATGATGAGCGTAAAGATATCGGCAGGATCGAGCCCAGCTGGACGAAAGACTTGTTGCTCGCGCATCACGCGCCGTGCAATCTCGTTTGTCGCAATTGCAACGAGTGGGGTGGTGAGGCTCGGCTTCCAGATGCACACATCCCCGCACACTGCCGCGACGAGCGCGTTCCACGCCCACACCGCGCACGGAAAGTTGAATGCGGTGATGATTCCGATCGTGCCGAGCGGATGCCACTGCTCGTACATGCGGTGGTTCGGTCGCTCGGAGTGCATCGAAAGTCCATACAACTGTCGTGCGAGGCCGACCGAGAAATCGGCGATGTCAACGGCTTCCTGCACTTCGCCAAGACCCTCAGCGCGGATCTTCCCCATCTCGAGAGTCACCAATTCACCGAGCGGATCTTTCAGTTTGCGAAACTCGTTTCCGATGAGCCGCACAATCTCGCCTCGATGAGGAGCAGGGCACAATCGCCAAGCTTGGAAGATCGCATCGCAGCGAGTAATCGCGGCTTCCAGATCGGCGCGAGTCTGCAGTCGAACGCCAGCGATCGGCGATCCGGTAGATGGGTCAAACGAGATCGCAACGGACTTGTCTGCAGCATCTGGCGTACAAACGAAGGGATGAGTCGCGATCCCCAGTCTCTCTAAGAGTGACTGATGGAGCGACTGTTGCATCGTCACATCGGAGACGGTCACGGCGTCTTCGCCCCAGCCGAAGCTCCTTGCGCGGGAGTCGCGGGGGCTACCGCTGGAGGCGCAGTTGGCGCAGGCGTGTCGAGCGCTGGCGGTCCCGAAAGGATTTTCACCATTTCGATCTTGATCGGAGTTTTCGGGACATCACCCATTCCATTCGATTGACCAGTCGGAGTTGCCTCGATCGCGTCGACAACATCCATCCCCTTGATCACCTTGCCGAAGACCGCATAGGCGGCACCATCACGAGGTTGGTCGAGCATCTTGTTATCGACAGTGTTAATGAAGAATTGGCTCGTCGCACTGTCAGCG
The DNA here is from genome assembly GCA_945868805.1 of Singulisphaera sp. GP187. Lineage (GTDB taxonomy): Bacteria > Planctomycetota > Phycisphaerae > Phycisphaerales > SM1A02 > F1-60-MAGs104. The sequence continues at coordinate 94,433 of CAMBMO010000005.1, read as the reverse complement.
ACAGGCGTTCGTGCCATGGAAATCGAGCCACGGGAATTCGGAAGTCCGTTGCGCCACTCGTTCTTGATTGGAGGATTGTTCGCCTTTTGCTTTAGGTCGGCGTTGAATCCGCCGCCTTGGATCATGAAGTTTTTCATGACACGGTGAAAGATGGTTCCGGTGTAGAAGCCAGAGTTGACATAACCGACGAAATTCTCCACTGAAAGCGGTGCTTTCTGAGGGTTGAGTTCGAGATAGATGACCCCCTTGCTCGTGGTCATGGCGACGAAGACGGGCGCGGTTGCTGGCGCCGGGGTGGCTGCCGCTGGAGGTGTCGCTTCTGGCTGCGCTGGCGCGACAGTCTGGGCCAACGCAGTCTGTGTGAGCGCGCCGAGCGCAAAAACAATCGCTGATAGGGAACGAAGGGAGAATCGGACGTTGCTGGAGCAAATGGGGTGCATGGTCGGCATATCCTAACGGGTCGGTTCGCTCTAGGATGGGCGGTTTGGAATGAAGTTAGGACGCGCGATATTCGATCTGTTCAGTTCTGTCCGGTTCGGCATCACATTGCTCGTCCTGCTCTTTGTCTACATGTCCGTCGGGAGTGCGGGAATCCTCTATCCGATCCATCCCAATCTCTTCCACCCAGACGCCTGGGTGCACGCGCAAATGCGTCAGTGGCCGCCATTCGAAATGACCGAATTCGAATGGTTTCACTGGTGGCCGTTCGATCTGCTCATCGGACTTATCTCGCTGACGATGATCGTCACGACTCTGCGTCGCATCCCGCTGCGTGTCATCAACTTGGGAGTCTGGACGATTCACACTGGGATTCTGGTGCTGATAGCAGGTAGTTTTATCTACTTCCACTTCAAAGTGGAGGGCGATTCGCCAGTCGCTCGGCGCAAGGTGGTGCTCAAACTTGAAGGAGAGGAGCAGTCGGTCGAATTGCTTGCCGCACCTGGTACAAGTGCGTTTATCGGATCGGGTGCGAATCGAATGACAGTCGAAGTCGCAGAAATCGATCCGGCATGGACGCGCCGATCAGGGACAGACGATGGCGCGGGTGCATACAGCGTCAAGTTGATTGTGACGGACGCGTCGAAGCGATTCATTCGCCAGTTGATCGCCAATCATCCCGAATACACCGAGGACTTGATCTTCACCAGCGATCAGGCGCAGCCGATGAAGCGCGCCGTCACGGAAACTGGAAATCCGATTGTCGAACCGAGATTGACCGCGACGCTCGAGTACGAGAGTCAAGGCTATTTCTATCTGCGCAATGATCTTGCGAAATCGTGGGCGCTTTATCTGCGCCCAGTCGGGTCACTCGAGTGGGCGATGCGACCTCTCAATGGTGTGCCTCTCTACAACGATCGCATCAGTTCGAGTGACGCGATCTTCGAGAGTACGGGAAGCGTTCCACTTCGAGCGAATCCACTCAGCGTTTCTGTTCCTTCTGTATCGCCCGACGATCCATGCCCCGATGTGACATTCACTATTGATGGATATCTGCGATATGCGCAGACGAAATCTCGATTGATCGCGGGAGGTGCGAGCGCACCGTTCAACCCCGCCGCGACGATCAATGTCGGCAGTGCCGATGGTGCCAAGGCGACCTACCAGCTTGTTGCGTTCGATCCAGGCCGTTCGACGGGCGATGATGGGCTGATACGGATGGTGGCGGTGAAGAGCGATGCGGAATTCGACGGGCTTCTTGGGCGTGCCGAACTTCGGATTGCGATTCCGTCCATCGGTGTTGATGCGATCGAGCCCGTGCGACTCCCGCAGGGAAAGGACGAGTCGCCGTTCATCTCGATCGGAAATCCCGAGGCGGGGTATGGCTTTCGGGTGATTGCTGCGCAGGACAATTTGCCGGTCGCGCGCCGCACCGCGAGTGTCTTGATCATCGATATCAAGACGCCAACAAAGGTCATTCGGAGGTGGGTCTTCGACGACGCGACATTGACGCGTGATGTTCCATCGGTTGCTGACGGACACGCGGATCCAGTCGCACCGGACGATTCGATACGAATCGAGTATCGGCCTGGCGGAGGTCGCGCACTCATGACACTCGCGGTGGGACCAGACCCCGATCAACTTCGAATCGTGACTGCATTTGGAGAATCAGCGGGGAAGTCGCAGGGTGTGACCGTCGGCAGTCCGATTGCACTTCCGGCTGGACTGACGGTTCGCGTCTCTTGGTACGAGCCTCGGGCGATTCTGCAAACTCGTCCGATGATCGTTCCTCCGGAGCAGCGGATCCAGAATGCGCACGAGATGTTTGCGCAGGCACGGGTCTCAATTCCTGGCGTTGAGTCACGATGGCTCGAATTTAGCCCATACGCCTATGACGATGTTCGGTTTGCGGTTCGGAGACACCCCTTTCATCCGGTGCGGGTCACGCTCGCAGATGGTCGCGAAATGGAGTTGCTCTTTTCGCGTCAGAGACTTCCGCTTGGAACCGAAGTCGCGCTCGAAGAATTCATCCTCACAAGCCACGTCGGCGGATACACCGGCGAGTCTGGCACAATTCGCGACTACACCAGCATCGTTCGATTTCGCGACGGCGAACAATGGGGATCGCCGCTGCGCGTCAGCGTGAACGAGCCGATTGAACACGACGGGCTCTGGTACTTCCAGGCGCAGTGGGATCCACCAGAGGCCCCATCTGGCCCTGGTGATCGTGGATCAATGGGGCTGAATTACACAGTGCTCGGAGTCGGAAATCGCGAGGGCGTGTGGATTCAGTTGGCGGGATGCATTATCGCGGTCAGTGGAATGATCTACGCTTTCTATGTGAAGCCACTACTGATCCGACGACGAAACGAACGCGCGAGGCGATCTGCAGAGGCACGGATCGGGTCCGCTCCCGAAATGGAGCGAGCATGAGTGCCATGATCAAGATGATGCTCTTGGCAGTGGTGACTTCGGTCGGCGTGCTCGTCGCGCCGGCGCAGGCGGTCCGCCCTGCGGCAGACGAGTCAGCGCCGACCTTCGAGAGCCAGATTGACCTCTCGCCATTCGATGGTGTTGCGGTTCAGACGGAAGGCCGAATCAAGAGCTTCGGTTCGTTCGCGCATGGCGAGATGGCATATGTCAGCGGACCGAAGCGAATCAACGGTCAATCGCCTGAATTCACATTCTTGGACATGCTCTTGCGCCCCGAGGCATATGAGGACGCGGATGTGATCTTCGTGAAGGGGGCGATCGTCCGTAAGCCGATCGCCGACGCGCTCGCGCGTGCGAATCCCGCCCTTGCCGCCCGCATGGATGGCTTCATCAAGACAGGGCTCATCTCGGAGGCGCTCTTGGCACGACCAGAAGTCGAGCCGGTCATGATCGACATGCAGTCGGACTTGCTCCGTACCGCCAAATCAATGGATGCGGTGCGTGGCGCGCGGACGGTGATGCGTCCGGACTATCTGCTTCGCCAGCTCAGAGTGATTCCTCCTGCAGAGAACGTCAAGAACCAACGATGGTCATCTATTCGCGACATCATGCTCTTGGCGGCCGATCCGAGCGCGTTGAAAGTGGCGGGGGCATCGGCGAATCTGATAGATGGGATTGACGAGGCGAAACAACGCGATTGCGCGCAGGCGTGGAAGTCCCTCGTTGAAGGATGGCCCGCTCGTGGGTACAAGGGCGATGTCGTCGCGGTCAATCTTGCGATCGCTCGAGTCGCGGCGATCCTGCCAACGATGAATCCAAGTGCCTACCCCGATGCGAATCGTCTGCGCTGGGAGTCGTGGTATTTCGCGAATGGGAATCTCGTCTGGATTTGGCTTGTCTACGCGGTCAGCGTGACGCTCTTGCTTCTGGGAGTGGTCTATCACTGGCGTGGCGCGCGTGTCGCAGGCTTGGTCGTCTTTCTCGTCGCATTTGCCTTGCAAACCGGGGCGCTCGGTCTGCGTTGGTGGATCTCTTCGCGCTGGCCCAATTCAAACATGTTCGAGGCGGTGACAACCTCTGCCTGGTTTGGGGGATGCGCAGCACTCATATTGGAATTCGTGATGCGCAAGAAGTCGTCCGCTGGGATGTTTGCGCTCGCGAGTGGATTCTCGAGCGCAGTTGCGCTGATGGCGGCACACTTCCTGCCGGTTCAGTTGAATGCGCAGGTGTCAAACATGATGCCAGTGCTCCACGATGTCTGGTTGTACATCCACACGAATGTGATCATCTTTTCGTACTGCCTGATTTTTATGGCGGCCGTTTCAGCGGGGCTCTATCTGGCGTACAGACTCTTTGGTGGCAAGGCGGTCTACGCCCGTATTGGAGTCGCGCAACCTGGCGCCCGCTCCGGAGTCGACTCCTCAGCAGTTCGAGGAGAGAAATTCGGCGAAGTCCTCGACGGCGTCACGATGCTCTTAATGAAACTCTCGTTCGTCTTGCTCTGGACTGGCATCGCGATGGGAGCGATCTGGGCGGATCACTCCTGGGGTCGACCGTGGGGATGGGATCCCAAAGAGGTCTTCGCGCTGAACACATTTGTTGTCTTCGCAGTGCTTGTCCATGTTCGATACAAATCGATTGACAAGGGACTCTGGACCGCGCTTCTGGCTGTGATCGGGGCAGGCGTGATGTTGTTCAACTGGATCGTGATCAACTTCATCATCACGGGATTGCATTCATACGCGTGATGGTCGCTTGGTCGACCGCTTGGTCGACCGGGGTCGCACCGACTTCGTCGCAGGGGGAACAACTCCGCCATAGGTCGCAGATGCGCCGAGTTCTTCGGCGATGCGAAGCAGTTGGTTGTACTTCGCGTTGCGATCCGAGCGACATGGTGCGCCAGTCTTGATCTGCCCGCAATTCGTCGCGACCGCGAGATCCGCAATCGTGCAATCCTCAGTCTCTCCCGATCGGTGGGACATGATCGCTCGATATCCCGCGCAATGGGCGGTATTGACCGCGTCGAGCGTCTCGCTCAGCGTGCCGATTTGATTGACTTTAATCAGGATCGCGTTGGCGCAACCCTCGACGATGCCACGTCGCAGATATTTGGGATTCGTCACGAAGAGATCATCGCCGACGATCTGGATCTTGGATCCGAGAAGAGTCGTCATCGACTTCCAACCATCCCAGTCGCCCTCGGCCAGTCCATCCTCGATCGAACGGATCGGCCATCGACCGCACCACTCTTCCCACATTCGGATCATCGCGTCGCTTCCCACGATTCGCTTCGGGTCGCTCTTGAAAAAGCAGTACCCCTTCTTGCCTCTGGCGTGCGCTTCGTTGGCGAGTTCGCTTGTTGCGGGGTCGAGGCAGATCGAAATCTCTCGTCCGAGGTCATACCCGGCGCTTTCGACGGCGCGAGCGATGAGTTCGAGGGCTTCTTCATTCGACTTGAGGTTGGGAGCGAATCCACCTTCGTCACCGACGGCAGTCGAAAGTCCGCGATCGTGGAGAACTCGCTTCAAAGCGTGATAGATTTCGACTCCGGCGCGCAGTCCCTCCGAGAAATCGCTGAATCCCCACGGCTGAATCATGAATTCCTGAAAGTCAACATTGCTGTCGGCGTGCTTGCCACCGTTGAGGATGTTGAGCATGGGCGCGGGAAGGGTTCGGGCATGCGTTCCACCAACATATCGATAGAGAGGTTGATCGGTCGCAATCGCCGCCGAATGTGCGACGGCAAGACTTGCCGCGAGCGTGGCATTCGCCCCGAGCTTCGACTTGTTTGCTGTTCCGTCAAGAGCGCAGAGCAGTTGGTCGATGCTTTCTTGCGTTCGGGCGTCAGCGCCGAGGAGTTCTGGCGCGATCAATGCATTGATGTTCTCAACAGCCTTTGTCACACCCTTGCCCATCCACCGAGACTTGTCGCCATCGCGCAGTTCGACTGCCTCGTGTTCACCAGTCGAAGCCCCGCTTGGGACCGCCGCTCGACCGACAGCGCCACCCGAGAGTCGTACCTCGCACTCGACTGTTGGCTGTCCCCTCGAATCGAGAATCTGACGTGCGCGGATGTCTTCGATGGTGAATGGCATGCGAAGAGGATAGTGCGTGGGGCGGAGATGTTTAAGCCCCAAGTGGACAAGCTGTCGGAGTCCTCTCTTGCCGTCCACTTTGGGCGATATTCGCAAAATGCCTTTCCGAAACGGAGTGATTTCGTATGTTCGATGCGCTCTTGGATCCGGGAAACCGCCCCGAGAGATCGATCAAGTAGCGCTCGAACTTTTGCGCAAGAACTGCATTCGCCCAGACTCGTGTGGAAGTGGCGCGCCAGTGACGAGTGGATGGATCGCAGGTCGACATGTCTTTGACCTCGACTTCTCGCATGAGTCGAATTCGTTCTCTCGTGCGCTCCTCGCGGCGATGCGCACGGATAGTGTCGCCGTTCCCCCGGCGCTGAAGCGCGCATATCGGGCGATGGCGGAGGACGAGTTGCGCGGTGGGTCGACGCGCGACCGCGGCCTCTCTCGCATCGAACGAATGGATGCGAAGGAACAAGCGGAGCGCCGCTGCATTCAGGAGATTGGCGACGGTCGTTGGAGACGGATCGCGGAAAGACCAGTGCTGTGGGATCTGGATGAAAACATCGTGCTTGCTCCAGTCGACGGAGATCTGACATTCAATCAGTTGAAAGGGGTGATGCAGGAAACCTTTGATTGTTTGATCGAGCGTCAGGCGGCGGGGCGCCGTGCCGTCTTCGAAGCCGATGCGATGGGGCATGCAAGCGATCTCAGGGATGCGACGCTTGATGGGTTCGTCGCTCCTCCTGCGCAAGTCGCGACTGACGAGGAAGGGGCGCCACGGAAAATCACTGCGAATCCAGAGCCATCGTGGGCGGCGGGAGATCCGCTGGATTACTTCGGAAATGTCTTTCTGCTCTGGCTCTGGTGGAAGTGCGATTGTGACGAGGGACTCGTCGAAATCGGCGGGCCATCATCCGAATCATCCGAATCATCCGAATCATCCGAAGTCGCAATCGTCGCGGAGCGCGTGCTCGATCTCGACTGTGCGTGGGGAGTCACTGGCGCGGTCAGCCTGCGTGGCGACGCTCCAACTCGTTCACCTGAAGCAGCGCGTGCGCTCCAGAGTGGAAAGATGCCGCGGAAAATAGGATTGACGCTTGCGACGAATGGTCAGCAGTGGCGGTGCACGATTCAGGGCGATCGCTTGGCAGTGAGCGGCTTGACGCTTCCGAAGTCAGATGATCGGCCAGCCTCTGAGCGCGAGGCGATCGAAGAACGAATCAACAGTGTGCTCTTGTTCGATCGCACATTAATGTCCATGTACCGAGCTTTCCTCGCGATCCGGCTGGGGAACGGATGGAACTCTCAGCGATCGCGAATGAGCGAGTGGATTCGCGATCGAGCGGCTGGGCGAGTATCGATCCCGACCTCGAGCACAAGGAAGTGATGCCCGCGGACGTCCGAGCTAGGACGCGACAGAATCTTCGGTTCCGCCAGCTTCTGCGATGAGCTCTCGTGCCTGATGAAGTATCTCGGCTGTCGCCACCGGCACTCGCAGGAGCAATCGTCTCGCAAGAGCGATCCCCCGTCCTGGATCATTAAGCTTTCGTACGAAAGTCATCGCAGCGAGCAGGATCGCTCCATCTGCATCAGGATGGCTTGGGCAACGCATCGCAAATCTCTCCCAGGTTGTTGCTGCACCGCTGAACTCTCCCCGAGTCCATCGGGCACTCGCGTCAACGAGTTCGCGTTTTGCGTCTTCATCGCTGAGCGGTCGTCGCGCGATGGGGGTTGTCGATACTGAAGGGAGGTTCGCTGAACTGGACTGGATCGCGACTCCGGAGGCATCATTCGTCCATGGATTTGCGCCTTGCTGGAGTGCCGCGCGCATGACTCGCCTTCGCCGCCACTGCTTCATTAAGAAGAACAGGTCGAAATCTGTGCGCCGGAGGATCCCCATCGCCAGCAACGCGAGCATTGTGGCCATGCCGAAGGCGTATCCAAAGAGATGCGCCGAGTACGCGACTCCGCCATGCTCAGAAATGGTCTTCCCTAATTGCCCGAACAAGTCGAGTCCGACGAAGATGAGAACGAGGACGATTCCTGGGACCTCAATGATGCTGAAGAAGAACAAGACCCGGACTCGCGAGCGCGGACAAAGTGCGGCAAATGCCCCGGTTGCAGCTGCGATGGCGCCACTGGCACCGATCATTGGCGCTGGATCGAGCATCCACTCTCCGAGTGCAGCGACGATTGCTCCAGCGAGATAAAACGCAAGAAACCAAAGGGGTCCGAGTCGATCCTCGACCGAGCGTCCAAAAATCCACAAGAAGAGCATGTTGAAGGCGACATGCCCTAGGCCACTCGGGTCGTGCAGAAATGCGTATGTCGCGAGAGTCCACGGGTGAGTTATGACTGTGCGGAAACCGGGGTAGAAGGTGCCGACTCGCATGATCTCTGCCGCAATGGATGACTGCCCATTGAGACCGAGCGACACCAAGAGAAAGATCACGATGTTGACCGCGATGAGCGCAGTCGTCACTGGAGTTTTTCTTGTGATTCTGTCGGTTCCGAGCGGTATCATGTTCGACCCTAGGATAGGAGCTCCATGCCACTCAATGTTGACAAAGGTCTCGGAAACACGATCGCAGCGGACACGCAGTTGTCCTTCATCGATGGAGCGAAAGGCGTTCTGGAATACGTCGGCTACGACATCGATTCTCTTGCGCGCAATTCGACATTCGAAGAGACGACGTGGTTGCTCTGGAACGGGCACTTGCCGTGCGCCGGAGAACTTACGGAATTTTCGAAGCAGTTGCGAAGCGAGTACGCAGTCGATGCGCGAATGTTGGAAGTGATTCGCTCGATTCCGCGCACCGCCGCTCCGATGGATGCGCTCCGTACCTTGGTCTCCGCACTCGCCCACTTCGATTCTGAGGCGGACGATGGATCGACCCAAGCCAATCAGCGCAAAGCGATGCGACTTGTCGCGAAAACTCCAACGCTCGTCGCGAATTTCAATCGATGGCGCAAGGGCAAGCCGATCGTCCAACCAGATTTGTCGATGTCGATTGCTGAGAATTTTCTTTGGATGCTGACGGGTGCGAAGCCGACCGAGTCGATGAGTCGAGCGCTTGATGTCTGCCTCGTACTCCACGCCGACCACGGGCTGAATGCCTCCACCTTTGCTGCGCGCGTCACGATCGCGACTCAGAGCGACATGTACTCGGCGGCGACGAGCGCTGTTGGGACGCTGAAGGGGCCGTTGCACGGCGGAGCCAATCAGGAAGTGATGGAGATGTTGCTCGAGATTGGAGATCTCTCAAGGGTCGATGAGTACATCAAGAGCAAGTTGGATCGTAAGGAACGAATCATGGGATTCGGGCACCGTGTCTACAAGGCATACGACCCACGCGCGACATACCTGAAGACATTTGCGAAGCAAGTTGCAACCGACACTGGAAATTTGTCGCTTTACGAGATGACCCGGCGCATCGAAGAGATCGTCCTTGCCCAGCCCAACATCATCGAGAAGGGGATCTTCCCGAATGTCGACTTCTACTCGGCGACGACCTACTACTCGCTTGGCTTGGATCTCGATCTCTTCACCTGTATGTTCGCGGCGAGTCGGATGTCAGGGTGGACTGGCCACTGCATCGAGCAACTGGCAGCGAATAAGTTGATCCGTCCCCATGCCGATTACACCGGTCCGCACGGCTTGACCTATCAATCGATCGATGAGCGAACCGAACCAGTCACATCAAGCACTTCGCCCTCGGTCAAGGGGACGATGTCCGTGACCGCCTGATTGAAGTTGTCTTCCATGTGAATCAATCGAATTTTCTGCCTGAGCTCAGGGGGAAGTGAATTGAGGCACGCAATGGGGGTATGAACCCTCGATTCAGACGTCTCATGGACGACGATGTCAGCCGACGAAAGCCAATCGATGTGCTCTGGATCAAATCGGGTGTCCCCGCTCCAACCAAGTGTCGCGCCACCGGACGAAATCCGAAGCCCGCAACATGGGATGAGATGCTCGGTACTGCGACATTCGACGCGAAGTCCCGCAATGTTGGCGGGAACCCCAGGAACAAGCGTGTTCACTGAGAAATAATCAGCGAGAACAGCTGATCCATTCTGATCCATCGATGGTGCGAGTCGCTCCCAGAGTCGGTCGACGACGGGTCGAATTGCATGCAGATTCGGACGAGTTGCATTGCCGCCCTGTCGAGCAATCCACTGCTTCCACCCGATCGTCTCGAGTCCGTTCACATGGTCACCATGAAGGTGGGTGATCACGATGTCGCTAATGCTCATTGGGTCGAGTCGAATCCCGCTCGTCACGGAAGCATCTCTCATTGCGCGAAGGATTGAGTCTGGGCAGTCGATGAGAACGATTCCATCGCCGGAGAGAATCGCCGCGCTCGATCCGTACGCACGGTCAGAGATCGCGCTTCCTGTTCCGATGATGATCACTCGAATCGACATGGGTGTTAGGATATGTTCGGTTGGGAAGTGCTGAAATGAGAGTGCAACAAGGAATATGCGAGCTTCTCATCGGAGCGACTCTCGTCATGGGATCGGTCGTCGCCCCAGCTTTCGGGCAGGGTGATGCCGCGGCACGGTCGGCGGAAAACCTGCAGCGACAGCTCAACGATGAAGACGCGCAGATGCGCAAGGCGTACTTCGCCAATTCGCCCATTTCGGAGCGCCTCTCCATCGATTACGGGGGAACGTTTCGATATGCGTTCAATATCATCGATTCGGCGCAGAGCCAGGAACAGTACGAACAAGTCTTCGACCTTCGTCTCTACACGTCGATCGAACTCGATGGTGCGCATCGCTTCTATGGCCGCCTGCGGTTTCTGTACAACGACTGGGACTTCAACGGCACTCGTCCGAGCGGACCTGACTATGACGATGTTGGGTGGCAGAATCCCATTGGCGAGTTGTACTGGTACGAATTCGATCTAGCGGGAATGATTCAAGCGCAGACTGGGGCGAAGCCCGATTACAACTTCACGGCAAAGATGGGGCGTCAGTACGTGATCTGGGGTCAGGGAACGGCGCTCAGCAATTACATGTACGCCGGAATCTTTGACTTCTCGTGGAGCAATCTCAAGCTCACGACGATCATCGGGCAAACCGCTGGAAATGACACGATCGATTGGGATCTCTCACGCCCCGGATACGACACGGACACTCACCGCCTCTACTACGGTGGGAAGTTGGAGTTCAGTGGAATTGCCGGTCACCGACCATACGCATACCTGCTTGCACAGAAGGATCTGAACGAGGGTCAAGTTGCGGTGCTGCCCTCGTCCGCCCCGATCTTTCCGACGACATTTAGTTACAACTCCAGCTATCTCGGATTCGGAAGCAACGGAGCACTTGGAGCAGATCTCGTCTATCGAGCAGAGTTCATGTACGAGTACGGAACGACACTCTCGGATCCGCTCTCGCATTCGGGAGGGCTTGTTCCGCTTGCACAGCAAAATGATCGAATCTCGGCACTCGCAGGGGTTGGAGGCTTGACCTGGCTCGCCCGCAACGAGCAGGACTCACGCGTGGATTTTCAAATCGTCGCAGGAAGCGGTTCGAATCAGCGTTTGGATTCTGGAAGTACGTTCGGTGGAATCGCACCTCGCGCAGTTGATTCTTCATTCAACTCGCTTGGTTATGTGAACACCGGTCTCGTACTTTCGCCCGATTTCGCAAATTTGCTCTGCCCATCGATCGGATTGAGTACGACTCCCTTTCGAGGCGGTGGCGTGTTCGGGGGCATCCGACTTGGTGCCACAGCATTTGCGTTCATGCGCCTCGATTCGGATGCTCCGCTCTCCTTTCCCACGGTGCCAGGCGGATCCAACTATGTCGGTGGCGAATTGGATTTCAGCATCGAATGGCGAGTGTTGAGCGATCTCGATCTCAATCTTCGATACGGGATATTCATGCCGAATACTGAAGTCTTCTTCAGTGGCCAGTCTGGAGCAAGGGACTTCTTGTATGCGGGGATCACCTATGCGTTCTAAGCGATCGCTTCTCGATGCGGCGGGAGGAGTCGTGATGGCGATGTTCATCGCTGGGATCGGATCAATCATCTTTGGATGCGAGCGCGCCACAGTCACGACATCCTCGGTGGAAAAGTTCAACGACAAGGCGACCGAGATCGAGTTCTTCGAAGACCTTGAACGAAGTCACGTGGTCAGCAACAACGATGCGCTTCACGCACTTTTCATTTTCGCCGACAAGAGTGACGGATGGGTCACGTATGACGAGCGAGTCGCTGAGGCGAAGCGGCGGATGTGGTTATCGGACTGGTTCGATGAACCAAGCACTGAAAGTGCCCAAGTAGGGTGGATCGCCACTGCCGCGTGCAGAATCACTGGAATTCGGGGAGGATTAACCATGAGGGTCGTTGGGCCGATTCCCAGGTACGCCGTGCGGGAACTGACGCACGGTGACATTCTGATTGCCAAAAAGGAGTCGCAGAGCTTCTCAGGGCTTGAATTCGTCGATTTCTTGACTCGGCTGGGCAGAATGTCAAAGTTATTGGGTGGCGATACTCAGGATGAGTTGCCCGTTGGGGTGACGAATCAACTGACGCCAGCAGGCGGGACGCCTGTGAAGGTTGCGCCACCGAGTGGGCGATTTGAGTGAGTCGGTCGTATCGAAAGGATGTGTGAAACAGTGTTAACCATGAACGCACGAAACTCGTTTATCGCGACTGCATCTGGAGTCATGCTGACGCTCACCGCCATCGTCGCTGAAGGCGCAGCAGTCGATCCACTGAAAATCGCATTGGCTGCTCGGCAGGAATCGACTCAGGTTTCCCCGATTCAACCACTTTCACCAGCAGGCGCAGGAGCGAAGCCGGCGAATGTTGTCGCGCCGAACGCGACGATCGTGGAAACGTCACTTCCACTCCAGGCGAGGGTGATCGATTGCACTGGGATGGTGCGGTGGCGCGCAGGTGCGACGATCGCGTGGAAGGACGCATCGGACGCAAAGGTGAACGATCTTCTTTCGGCAGGCGCGGAGATTCGCACCGGATTGCGATCGCGCATCACGTTGAAGTTCGACAATGCGACTGTTCTCGTCGACGGCAATTCGAATTTCTCGATGCCAACCGTTGAACTCGTCAAAGGCAATGACGGCGATGTGTATAGAACCATCGCGCAGATGAAATCTGGTCGTGCGGACTTTCAAGTCGACAAAGTTGGAGCGAAAAATGATTTCAAAGTGGTGACTCCGAGTTCGACGCTTGCAGTCCGTGGCACTGGATTCAGTGTCATGACCGGCGCAATGACTGGTACGGAGGTCGTCGGCGCCCGCACGAACGCGATCGCGGCGATTCAATTGAAGTACGCGGCATCGACCCAAGCAGTCCAGCTCTCTGGAGGCGGTGGCGAGGCAAAAAGCACTTCGGCGACCCCTGAACCCGCGACTGGCGCACTTTTGTCATCGGTGGGACAGACGCCGATGGCCGGAACTTCGACGAGCGCCGCGGAGCGAGAAAGTTCTGCGCACATGGGTACGAGTCAAACTCCCGCGCAAACGCAGGTCACGAGCACAATTGGTGCGGTCGCGACAGTCGCCGCAGAGATCGCCACCGCGGAGAGTGGAGACGGTGAAGGTGGAAACGGCGTCGGCGCAGTTGTCGCCGATCTTCTCGCTGTGGATGGATTCGTCACGGACTCGGGTGAGGCGGCGATTGGCGCGGATGACGCGATGCACGCTGCGATCTTTGCGCTTCAACATGCCCAAGAGTCTCTGACCAGTGCTCAAGGCTTCGTGCAGAACTTTCGGGCGGCCGAGAGCGATGCGCAGATCGCGGCGACAGCGGTCGCTGAACTTCTCGTTGAAGTCAACGGAGCACTCGTCGATGCAGGAGAGAGTCGATCTGACGCGCTCGAAAACGCGCGCGGGGCTCTTGCACTCTTCGCTGTCGGATCGCAACCCAATGAGGGTGGCGGGGGTCAATCAATCATTCAAGGTCCGCAGGGGGGAAGTGGCGGATCCGAGGCAGAGATTCGAGCGTTGACACAAGCTGCAATCACCGATGCTGCGAGCGCACGTGGATTCGCAAATGAGGCGCTCTACGGATCGGGCATTGCCGACGAGTTCGCTGCGATCGCGCTCGAACGACTCAACATGGCGATTGTCGCTCGCAGCGGTGCGATCGACGCCGCGAGTCAGGCGGTGCCCTTTGGCGAAAACGCGACAGCGGCGGCTTCGACTGCGCGCGGTTTTCTCCTGCTTGTCGATGCGGCGCGGGATGAAATCGCGAGTATCTACGCACGTCGACCGCTCCCCGCGATTGCGCAGAGCCTCGAACTTGCGCTCGATCATCTTGAAAGTGCGTCGCTCGCGGTACTCGCGGCGGAGTCGGCTCGGGACGAATCAATTGCCACTGTGATGGCAGCGCAGGCGCAAGCCCAGAGTCTGGTGCTCAACGCCGTGCAGGCCGCCTCATTGGCAGCCGCAGAAGATGCTCTCGCAGCCTTGAACGCCGCCAGTGCCGCGGATGTTGCGGCGATCGACGCTCAGACGGGAATGGCGAAGTTGGATCTCGCGATCGAGGCGATGCTTGAGGCGCAGGATGCGACGAGTGTCGCGGAGAGCGAGCGAGCCGCAGTGCTGGCCTTCCGAGAGATCGCGCAGTCGCAGAGCCAATTGGCTCAAGCTCAAGTCACGATTCATGAGGGGGCGGCGTCGCTTGCTGATGGGGCGCAACTCGATGCCGCACAAGCTCTCTTTGAGGCACTCGGTCACCTCGACGATGCAATTGAAAATAGCGGCTTCACAACGGAAGCGATGCAAGCTTGCTTGGCTGCGTTGAACCAAGAGGTTCCGGATTATTCAGCGGCTGAACTTGCGGCGATCGAATCGCGACAGTTCGCCGACGCGACCGGGGTGAATGCGGGCGATGCGAGAGATTCCGCGGACCTCGCCGCCGATCATGCCGGGAGTGCCAATGATCAGGTTCAGGATTCGACCGATGCGCAGGAGGAGTACGCAAGTCGCTTGGCGCAGATTCAAGGCGCGATTTCTGAGGCGATCACGCGCGCGGACGCCGCCGGAGTCGCCGCGACCAATTCGGGAATCGCTGCTGGAGTCGCACAGGACCAAGGAACGCTCTTCGCCGAGCAATTCTCCGAGACGGAAGCTGCCGCCGCCGCCTTGCTTGCGGTACAGCGAGCGATGAACTTGGCGATCGACGCGACGGGGTACGCAAACGAAGCAAATGCAGCCCGAGATGATGCGGTTGCCGCACTCGCTGAAGTGACTTCGCCGGATGGTTCGCCGCTTCCCTTTGGCGCCACGAGCGCTTCTGCTCAACTCGCGGCAGATCAAGCTGATCTCGCCGACGATGCTGCAATTCAGGCGGCAGGACTTGCGGCAATCGCGGACGCGGAAGCTGCGACCGCAGAGGCCGCCGTCGATACGCTTGGAGAATTCGTCGAAGCGCAATTGGCGCGAACAGTCACGCTCGACGCGCTGGAGAGCGCGCAGTCCAACAATGCCGGTGCCGACGGGAAGTTGGATCAACTGAGCGATCGAGTTTTCGATGTCGCTACTGCAGCCGCGAGTGCGCAGGATGCGGCGAGTGCCGGTGCAGAAGCCGAAGCTGATCTCAACGGGATCATCGAACTACTCGAGGACGGACTCTCGAGCATTCTGACCGCGCTCAACGCTGAAGACCTTGTCGGCGCGGAGGCGATCCAGCTCGCACTCAACGACGGTGACCTCAAAATGCAAGCGGAGACAGCGGTTGCTTCGGCTTTCGGTGCCCAACAAGACGCTGGCATCGCCGCGTCTTCAGCGGAGATCAATGTGCAGGCGGCAGAGTTTCTTTTGGGAGAAGCAACGGATATCTCGGCGCTGGTGGTCGTGTCTGCTCAGAATGCCGTGTCAGCCGCTTTGTCGAGTGCGACCCATGCTGGGAATGCGAGTGCATTCGCTGGATATTCGCAGGCGTTTGCGAACGTTGCGATTGCAGGTGGTTCGACCGCGCAGGTGGACCTGCTCGCGCTCGCCAACGCTGCGGGATCGATCGCGGGCGCAACTCAATCCGTCGCCGCGAGTGCCGATGGGTCGGCAAGCACAGCGTCGTCCATTTCGACTGATCTGCTTGCGCGCATTGACAGCTTCGACATCGGTTCGACAATCGCGCTCGGTCAATCCGCGCAGAGTTCGGCGGCGCAGGCGACGGCTTCGCTTCAGGCGACCCAGGCGATTTTCGCACTTGGTCATGCGGAAGCGGACACCGCGAGTTCGGCGGTGAATACTCTTCGGTACAAAATCGACGCGAGTATGGCGGCCACGCTCGTCGAAGGAACTCGAGTTCAGATCGACGGTTTGGCGACTGATATTGACGGGGCAATCCAGATCCATGAAGAAGCCCTCGCCAACGCAACTGGCGCTGTGTCATTGGCAACGAGCGCACGTGATTCGGCGCAGTCGGAGCGCGATGAGGCGCAGTTACAGCAAGTGAACGCGGTAGCGTCACTCAGCGATGTGATCTCTGCGATGTCATCATCTGATGCCACGCTCGCGCTTTCGTATTCACAAATCACGATCGCTCACGCAGTCTCAGCAGAAAACGCCGCGACCGCGTCGCGTGCCGCGGGAACGGAAGGGTTTCAACAGGACACATATGCAGCGGGACTCGCCGAAACTTCACTTGCTCAGAGTGGCATCGCGCAGAGCTCGCTCGAGAGCGGTCTGCAAATGGACTCAGGAATGTCGAATCATGTTGGCATCGCGCAGCAGCGGGCGTTGGACGCATCGCTTTCTGCGACTGCTTCCAGCGAATTCGCCCTGACTGCAGATACAGCGCTTGCGCAAGCACTCGCGGACCGTGCCCTCGCGCTCAGCATCGCTGCGCTCGAACGCGCCGAGGATGCCGTCGCAGCGCGGGACACCGCAAACGCGCGCCTCGCGGCGGCGAGCACTGCGATCGAACAGGCCGGATTTGGAGAGACGAGTTTCTTGGCTGGTCAGGTGCACACCATCGCACTCGAAGCAAACGACCTCGCATGGGCGGCAACACTGTTGGCGCAGAGCGCGACTCTTCATGGGAGTCTCGCTGACAGTGCGGCGAGAGCAGGTATGGCAGGATCCGATGCATCGGCCTTCGGACTCGACGGCGAGATCGCGCTCGCCAACACAAACTTCGCGCACGACATAGCTGTTTCCGCAATTGACGCTCACGATCAGGCGCTTGGCAATGTCACGCTCCTCTTTGCATCTGCGGGCGATTCGCTGACGGCGACCCAGACACATCGCGACAGCGCGGTTGCATTCAGCGACGAGGCACACGGATTTTTTGTTCTCGCTTCCGACGGATTTGATGTCGCGAACAACGCGAGCTTCGCGGACGGGTCCGCGGTTCAAAGCGAGTACGCATCAATCGCCGCTGACGGATCCGCCATCCAAACACGTGGCTACGCCGATCAAGCGCTCATCGAGGCGGCGACATCGACGCAAGCTTCGGGCGACTTTGCGACTGCACTCGCCGCAGCGGATGGATTTGTTCTCGCCGCCGGAAGCGCCCATACAGGAGCAACGAGTGCAGCGGGTCAAGCCGAGACATTTGCGGCGGCGGCGCAGAACTTCGCCCTTGCCATCGGGTCGACTCTCGCGATGAGTGCATCGGACTTCGCCATCGCAGCGCGAGACCAAGCGATCGCACAGCGAAACGGGGCGTCGTCGTCACGGCTGGCCGCCCTCGCAGCGGCGAATGCGGCGCGCACGATGGGGGAACGAGTCGTCTTCACTCGGACCGCCGAGATCGCCGGTCAGACCGTCGTGCGCGCAGATCAGGCGCGCATTCTCGCCCAACAAGCGATCGACGCAGCCGCACTTGCGCGAATTGACGCCAACGCAGCCCTCGCGCTCGTCCCTCCGCCCTCAAACTGAGGCTTCAGACTGAGGCTTCAGACTGAGGCAGAAGGGTCGGTCGGCCCGCTACGCACGATTCTCGGAGCGCCACGATAATGCGCCTGTGAAACGATTTTCATGGATCGCTCTTGTCGCGGGGTTCGCCTCCACAATCATTGTCACGATCTTGGCTTGGTTTGGCGTGCTCGACAACGCGGAATTTGACTCAGTCGATTGGAGGTATCGACACGCGCGGACGATTGCCGAGCCGTTGTCCGACGAGATTGCGCTCGTCGTCATTGACAATTCATCGCTTGACACCATTGGGCGCTGGCCTTGGCCTCGAATCCAGTTTGCCGCGGCACTCGATGAACTTGCCCGAGCGAATGCCAGAACGGTCGCGCTGGACTTGTTGCTTAGCGAGCCGGATTCCGATCTTCGTGGGGATGAATCCCTCGCGCAAGCGATGACGGCGGTTCGAACGGTCTTGGGAGTGAATGTCAGCCCGCAGTACTCGATCGAACCGGAGTGGCGGAGTGCTGAGGGATCAAAGGAACTCGCCTCGATCATCGAAGTCCTCTCGTCTCATATCGACGAAGATCCGGTGGCCGCGGCTGATCAAGCGCATTTGACCGGAGCTCGTCGAGAGATTTTTTTGAGTCGCCCCCTTTGGTTCAAAGCATTGGCGGCGTGGAATGTGATTTGGGCGACTGAAAGTGGCGCATCGGTTACGACGCTGGACGACCTGGTCTTCAAACTCCGTGGGGCAAATCGATCGAGCAAGTTCGCGGAAGGAGTCCTTGTCCAGGAACTATGGAATCGCGCACAAAGCTGGCGAGATTTTCAGGATGAACTCGTGCGTCGCGGGAGTTTCGCCGAACCGCTCGGTGGGCACGAGCATGAACCTCCGGTTCCGAAATTGGCGCAGAAGGCTGTCGGGCTGGGTGTCGTCACGAATGAAATGCATCACAATGACTCGGATGGCGCGAAGCGCCGGACGGGCACCGCGTGGGTTGTTCCGGGAGGATCGTGCCAGCAGTTTGGATTGGTTGCAGCTGCAACCCACCTTGGAATCAAGCCATCTGAGATCGCTTCCAGTGAGCAAGCGATTGACATCGGTGGAACCAAGATCGCGCTCGACGGGGGAGTGATGGTGTTGGACTGGCCAACATCGACATTTGGTGAGGGGTTTGCGAAGTGGTCGCAGGCTGGGCTGAGCGGTCAGGAGCGCGCGGTCGTCTCAGTTGGGCAACTCGTCAACCTTCACTCGGATCGAGATCTCCAAAGTGCGAACGAGGCGCTTCGAGACGCAACCCGCGCTCGAATGATGGAACAGTTTCCCGCGCTCGCCACCATGTCCAGCACATCATCAGTGCGGAAGCAGTCCATCGATGAATTCGCACAGATGCTCAACGATGCACGTATGGGTGACACATTGCCAGCGGGGGCGGAGGCGAGCGCTGAAGAATTTCTCAAGCTCTACGAGGAATCGCAGCGAGGCGCGACCGACATCGCGACGCGGTCAGACGAGTTGAAACGGAAATTCAACGACAAGCTCGTCTTTCTTGGATGGTCCGCGACGGGAGCCCTTGCCGACTTCGTGCCGACTCCGTACGACCCGAAGACGCCGGGGGTCTTCATTCACGCGGTCGTCGCGGACATGGTTCTCAGCAAGCACGCACGAGATACTGCCCCATCGTGGGTACAACCGCTCGCGATCTTGCTCTTCGGAGGTCTCGCGTCGCTGTGCGCATGCCGTCTCGGCACTGGCTGGAGCGCCGGTGCGATGATCGTCCTCGTCGCCGTGTGGCTCTGGTTCGCAGGCAGATTCGCGTTCAACGATGTCCACCTCATTATGCCGTTGGTCGGACCGGTTATCGCACCAGTGGCATCGTGGGCGACTGGAACAGCGGCGATCGCGATTGTGACTTCAATCGATCGAGCGCGCATCACTCGGCAATTCTCCGCCCGTGTCTCGCCACAACTCGTGGCTCGGTTGTCGAACAATCCCGACGCGCTCACTGTGAGCGGTCAGGAGCGGAGGATCACTGTGATCTTTGGCGATCTCGGTGGGTTCACAACAATCGCCGAGCAGCTTGGGGGACCAGGTGTCGTTCGAACGCTGAATCTTTACCTCGGTCGATTGTCAGACGAACTCGTCAAGCGCGACGCATATGTCAACAAATTCCTCGGGGACGGTTTTATGGCGTTTTGGTCGGCGTTCGGCGACGAACCGCGCCAAGAGTCGCTCGCGGCCGAGAGCGCCGTCGCATGTCAGGCAGTGATGGTCGAACTCGCGAAGAGTTCCGAGGCTTCCATCGGCGATGGCACTCCGAAGATTTCGGTACGACTTGGGATCGCGACTGGAATGGCGGTTGTCGGTGATTGCGGTGCACCGCCGAAATTGAACGACTACACGGCGATCGGCGATGTCGTCAACCTTTCGTCGCGACTCGAGAGTGCAAACAAGCAATTCGGGACTGGCATTCTGATCGATGGGGCGACCCGGCAGGGGATCGAGGAGCAGGGGATGAATACCGCAATCAAGATCCGTCCGCTCGGTCTCGTCGTGGTTGTCGGTCAGTCGAAGCCGATCGAAGTCTTTGAAGTCGTCGGCGCGGATGCGAGCGACGCGTGGATCAGCGCCACAGCGAAGGCGGTTGGGCTCTTTCGCGATCGAAAACTTGCCGAGTCGAACACTGCGTGGCGGGAATTTGAATTGGCGCACGGGTCGTCAAAGCTCTCGGCGATGTACCTCGACGCCATCGCATCCGGAGAAGGAGCAGACGACGGGGTTCTTCGACTTCGCGCGAAGTAATCAAACTCCGCGCTCGTCACGGAATCAGAAGAGTCGCTTGACAATGATCGCCGTGCGGTCGTCATCGGTCGAAGTCGACTGTGCGAATTCGAGGGAACAGCGATCGAGTTCTGCCCGGATGGAGTCCGACGACTTATCCTTCATTCGGCGGATCACTTCGAAAACTCCTTGTTCGGTCCAAATGGCTTGGGCTGGAGACATCGCTTCGTAGTAGCCGTCCGTAATCAGCACCAACATGTCACCCACGCCGAGTTGAATCGATCGGGTCGCGCTATACGAGAAGCCTGGAATCACGATTCCGAACGGAGGCGCGTCGCTTTCGATTTCTTCGAAGTGATCGGCATCACGCCGGTAGACATAAACGGGACCTTGTCCAGCACTGAAGCATTCGATCGTCGCCGTCGCAAGATCGAGAATCCCCAGCCAGCCAGTGACGAATCGTCCAGCGGGAAGGTCATCATTCAATTGCGTATTGATCTCCCGAACGATTGATCCGAGCGACTGTCCGAGGCGCGCCGAAATCCTGAGCATCCCTCGGGTTTGCATCGATGAGAGCGCCGGTCCGACCCCGTGACCGGTCGCATCGGCGATCAAGAAAAAGATGCTGTCCGCCGCCTCGTCTCGACCGGCGATGGTCCCTCCCCGCAGGCCGAAGACATCAAAGGCATCCCCTCCGCACTCTTGCGCAGGTGTGTTGAACGCGGCAATGTCGTATGCAGGATGCGAGGGGATTTGCTTTGGGAACGACCCTTGCTGAATCTCCTTGGCGACCGAAACTTCCTGCTCGAGCCTCAGCTTGTCGAGATGACTCTGGATGAGATGCGCGCGACGAAGCGCGATGCCTGCATGTGCGGCGACTCCGGAAGCGATCTGCTCGTCTGCAAGGTCGAACGATCCCTTGCTCGCATTGAGTACCTGCGCAACGCCGACCAACTGTCCGCCGTGATCGACGAGCGGAATTGCCAGGATCGATTTCGTGCGATATCCAGTGCGCTTGTCGACATCGCGATTGAAACGATCGTCCAAGTATGCGTCTGGAATATTGATGATGGACCGAGTCGTGGCGCACGCGCCCGCGATACCAGCCGTCGCTGGGAATCGAATCGTCCCGTCTCCGCCCCGCTGTTCTCGGTCGGTCGCAACGCCGTGCGCGACATGGATCACCAGTTCATTCGTCTGCTCGTCATAGGTGAACACGGTGGCACGATCGGCGGCAAGTAAATCTCGGAGCGCGTCGATGATGACCCCCAACACCGCCGGCAGGTCGGAAGACTCGCCGAGTCGTTTCGAAATTTCAAGCAGTTTCTCCAGCGCATCTGTGCGCTGTTGGGAGTCTGGCGTGCCTGTCGTTGTGTTCGGCAAGTCGTGCGTCCGTCACTTCTTTGCTGGCGGGGCGACGGCTGGCGGGGCGTCGGCTTGCGGGGCGCCCGAACCGCCCGAGTTGGAATCCTTCGTCATCTGCGGATAGAGAAGGATGCGGTCGTGGCACATGAGGACCAGATCGTCAGCGCCATCACCAGTGAGGTCGTCGATGATCGCCTGGCTCGGTTCGAATTCTCGAGGTTCGCCACCCGAGAAAAGGCGACTCTCGAAGACTCTGAAACTGATCGCTGGGAGTAAGGTGTTTGCCCGGCTCACACCCAAGACATCGAGCATTTGCTTTCCGGCGTCGAGTACGACGATGTCAGTCATGCCATCTTGATTCAGATCGCCGACGCCCAATTCGTGGGGAACCCGTCCGATGTCGTCAGTCCGCCACGACGAAATCTCTTCCAGTTTCTCCCGGGTTCCGCTGAATCGCATGACGCCGAATCCATCATTACCAACGAGAAGCAGTCCTTGATCTTTGCCACCGGTGAAGGGTCCAGCTGCGAGCGAGTTGAACTTGAAGCCTTTGACGTCGAACTCGTCGGATTGCTTCCACTTCTTTGCAGCCGCATCGCGTGCAAACACGATGACCTTTCCATTTTCACTATCACCAGCCGCGATTCGGTCACCACTTGGTGTTGCTTGGCGCGTGATCGATCCGAATTTTGTGTCTCCGCGAGGCGCATTAATCTGTTCGACAACTTGCCAACCGAGCTTCGGGTCGAATCGGAGCGCTCGAACGAAGTTTCGATCGGCAACGAGCAACTCGGCATGGGCATCGCCGTCGATGTCCGCAGTCGTGGTGTTCTGGGCATTCGCCGCTTGCGCAAGACCGAATTGCGCCATGTCCTTGCTCTCGAGAGTCTTGAAGGTGGGGGGAGCATCTTTCGCGTCGCCCTCCTTGGCCGGCTCGTGATGAAGCATCGTCATTGGCTTGTCGGGCGTGAAGAGGAGAAGATCGGTGAGGGAATCCTGATCGGCATCGAGTGCGAGAATCGTGTCGGGGGCGCGACTGAGCGCGCCAAGTGGAATGGAAACCTTTCCAGTCGTCGTTCCATCCGCCGGTTGCAACTCGATTGAATAGTTGCGACCGTCCTTGCCGATGATCGCGACCCAGTTTCGATTGTCGATGTTGACGAGTCCGAGCGCGGTCGGCGCAAGCCCTCCGGCAAGTGGCATCGTCTGCGGGAAATCGAGGCCGTCGTTGACAAAGGAGGTTCTCCCGACAACGCCCTCTTTTTCGCTACTCACAAAGACTTCGGCTCGTCCGTTGCCATCGACATCTCCGGCGACTACAAAGTCGAGATCGCTGTAGGCAGGAGAATTCTGCATTCCAACAAATCCGCGACCAGGAACCTGCTGAAAGATCGACACAGCGTTTGCTTCGGTATTCGTCGCCAAAAGATCTGGCAGACCATCCCCGTTGAGATCCGCGATGGCCGTGTCGCGCTTTCGATTGCCAGTGTCGGTGAAAGCCCATGTTTGGAGGCTCGCCTCTCGATCCCCGCCCTCCGTGATCGGCTCGTTCGCAACCTGAAGGAGAACGACCCGCTTTGATGGCTTCTCGACCACGCCGAGCGCGACTCCTTTCTTGCCGGGTATCGGGACGATGTCCGCGTCGCGCAGCGGTGGCATCTCAAATCGAGTCTGAGCACCGAGCGCCGAGAGTCTGTCCTTGGTCGAACCAAACCAAACGCGCAGCGGTGCTGGATCGTCCGGCATGATCCCCACAAGATCGTTCGCGCCGTCTCCGTCAAGATCGTTCGACACGATCGCCACGATGTTGCCGTTTCCTGCCGACAATTCGACGGCAGTCCCAAGATCAGATCCAGTGAACGGCCAGATCTGGATCCGTCCATTGGCGATTCCGACGAGTTCCGGTCGTTCGTCTCCGAGCAAGTTTTTCAGCATCAATGCGTCGCGTTGGGGATTGAGGTTCTTGACCGTGTGCTTCCTCACGACCTCAAAGACTCCTGGAGCGGATTGGCGTAAGAAGACAATTTTTCCAGTCGCGGTGGAGTAGATCAAATCGATGCGCTTATCACCATCAAAGTCCATTGGGACGACCGCGCCGACTTCGTCGGAAACGGGAATCTCCACTCTGCGAAATCTCCAGTGCTGTGGAATCTCGTTCACGCTCGATGTCGGCGGCACTTCATCGGTGGATTTGGCTCCGACCTTCTGATAGAGCAAGTCGATTCGGCTGTTTCGATTATTGACGGCGATTATGTCGCTTCTGCCATCGCCATCGAGATCCGCTGTGGCGA
This sequence comes from Singulisphaera sp. GP187, assembly GCA_945868805.1. Taxonomy (GTDB): domain Bacteria; phylum Planctomycetota; class Phycisphaerae; order Phycisphaerales; family SM1A02; genus F1-60-MAGs104. The sequence continues at coordinate 70,200 of CAMBMO010000005.1, read as the reverse complement.
GCGGTCCACCACCTTTGTCAACCTTGATGGCGTCGACGCCGTCAAATCCGAAGTGGTCCGCAATCCGTTGACCGCTCGGAGTCGTGGTCTGCGCGCCACTGAGGGTTGCGGATGCGCAGAGAGCCACAACGAAAGTCATCGCCGACGCTTGTAGATTGAATTGCGGGATGGTCGAGTTGGTCAGGTTTGTCAGGTTTGTCAGGTTTGTCATGTTCATCATCTTCGTCGTGGGAGTTCCTTGGATTGAGGAGGCGAGTTATAGTAACCCTTTCACCAATGGAGGCTTGCTCGATGCTCAATTTGCTCTCGATGTCACTGACGGTCGTCATGCTTTGTTCTTCCTTCGTGCACGCTGACGAGGCAACAGCGCCGGGCGTCGCGGGAGGTCCTGCAGATGTCGTCATTCTGAAGAGCGGTCGTCGAATCGAAGGCGATGTCGTGAAGCGGAGCGATCGGAGAGTTTGGCTTGATGTTGGTCCTGATGTCTTGGTCTTCGAGATGACCGATGTTGGGGAAGTTCAGAACGCGGCGGGCGTTTCTCAGATCAAGCGCACGGAGGATTCGCTCTTCTCGACAGCGGTCAACTTGCCCGAACTCTCGCCTCGGGAGCATGCAAAGATCATTGGCCCTGCGGTCATCAAGGTGTCCACTCCGGCGGGACTCGGGTCTGGCGTCATCATCAACCCCGAGGGGTACGCGATCACAAACGCACATGTGGTCCAAGGCGAAACGAATCTGCGGACGACGATTTGGATTCCGCAGACAGATGGCACACTGAAGAGAATCGAGATCGAGGATGTCGAGCTGGTCGCGGTCAATAGTCAACTCGACCTTGCCTTGATTCGCATCAAGCATCCCGAGGGAAAGGCATTCCTCTGCGCACCAGTTGTTCTTCAGGACGGTCTCGAGATCGGGCAACCAGTTTTCGCGATTGGGAATCCGCTCGGATTGGAGCGCACAATGACGCAGGGAGTGGTCTCGACGACATCGCGCAATTTCGACGGACTGACATATATCCAGACCGATACCGCGATCAACCCGGGGAATTCAGGCGGACCGTTGTTCAATACACGCGGCGAAGTCGTGGGAATCACGAATATGGGAATCCGCGGAGGAGAGTCGCTCGGATTCGCAATTCCAGCTCGATATCTGAAGGATTTCGTTCGAAATCGAGAGGCCTTCGCGTTCGATAGAAACAATCCAAACTCGGGGAACAACTATTTGAAACCGCCACCGCGAAAAGACTTCAGCGCGCCTCCTCAAGTGAAGGACGCGAGCGGTGGTTGATCGCACTTTGTATCGCAAGTGAGGGTATCGCAAGCTCAAGGAGAAACTGATGTCACACGTATCCATTCGGATGTCACTCGTCGCTCTCGCTACTTCGTTCGGGGCTGTCGCATTGGCCAGTGCGGACGGCGTGAAGTTTGAGTCGATGGCTCCCAAGGGGAGCGCAATGGTCGTCTCGCTGAAAAATCTCAACGCCACAGCGGCACGGCTCGAAGCGTCTCCGCTCGGGCAGATCATGAAGGCGCCTGAGATCGAATCGGCAGTCGCGCAGGTGCGCAAGGATTTGGCAACTCAACGAAAGACGGACCTGCAAGCATTGGGGATCGAGGCGGAAGAAGTCCCGTGGCCGGGACCAACTGGATTGGCGGTCTTTGTCGAGCGCAACGAAGAACTCGATGCTCCAGAACTAGGCGTGCTCTGGTGGGCTGACTATGAAGGAAGAGCGGACGCCGCAGGCGAGGTCTTCGCTGGCGTGATCCGTGAACTTGAGAAGGAAGCTGGAAAGTCATTCGAACAGGTCGACATCCAAGGTGGTTTAAAGGCAACCCGAGTCGTTCTTCCTGGTGAGGATGAAGCAGGCGACCCACAAGATCCCCAACCACCTCGCCGCCGCAGACCTCGTGGCGTCGACGCCATTGGCGAAATCACTGCATTGCCTGAAGCGATCTACTTCATTCGGACTGGATCGCAGTTCTTTGCGGCGAGCAATGTCCCGACTCTCGAAGATGCACTAACGGCTGCGAGCGGAACGGTCATTCCCTGCCTGGCAGAGAGCGACGATTGGCGCGGAATCAACACTCTCGTTGGAGAATCAGATGGATCAATCGTCCTGCTGACCGCTCCGATTCAAGAACTCCTCGGACCAGTTTTTTCTGGACCGATGGCTTCGGCTCAGGTCGCGATGAAGGAAATGTTTGGAGACATTCGCGGGTGGGCGATCACGATCGACGAGGGTGACGGACAAGTCTTTCTCGATCTCGCGGTCGCTGCGTACATCCCAGCGACGAGAGTCGGGTTGATGGAAATGCTCTCGCTTGCGACGCCGATTGAACCGCCATCGGTTCTTCTCGGCGATGACGCTGCGACTTTCCAGAGACTCAATGTCCGCTTCAAGGAAATCATGGCAATGATCGAAGATGTCGTGGCTTCACTTCCTGAATTTGAAGCGGATGCGGTTGCGCCAATGTTGCAGCAATATGGTCCGGGACTGACGAAGGCGTTCAGTAGCCTCGGTCCTGAGGTCTCGACGGTCTCGCGCAAGGCGCCCGATGGCGTTGAAGGAATGCGAACATTCACTGCGATCCGCTGCTCGGACGAGAAGACAACCAACGCGCTCTTGGCGACGATTCTGCCTTCGGCTGGCATGATGCCGCGAGACTTTCAAGGACAGATCGTCTACGGAGGCGAAGGACTGGGTGTCGAGATCGGGCTCGGTGGTGGCGCGCTCATATTCGGCTCGCCAGAAGCGGTAGAGCAAGCACTTCGATCTGCTGGCGATTCGTCGATGAAATCCCTCGCGGAGAACACGTTGTACAGGCAAGCTCTGTCAGCTCTCGCGCCCGGGTTGGTCGTTGGATGGGGATACGCGGACGTGCCACTCATGCTTGACCAGAATCGAAAGTCGATTCTCTCGGTTGATGATCCACTGGGGGAGGAGCCTGCGCCCGCACCAGCGGAACAGGACGACCCGATGGGAGTTCTTGTTCCCGCGCAGTTTGGACCGGAAATGGGAGCCGCGTTCGAAAAGCTCGATCATGCTGTGTTGACGCGCTACTTCGGCCCACTCGTTTGGGACCTCCGCAGTGAAGCGAAGGGCTTGGCGTTGCGCGCCCAGTGGATGCGCCCGATCGAAGCGGCAAAGAACGTTGCCAAGTAAGGGGCAAGAATTGGGTCGGTCGACGCTTCGGACGACGCTTCGGTCGAAGAATCATTTACAGGCAGAGAGAAACTCGTGCGCGGCGCGACTGGTCGTGCTCTCTGTGCGCAGTTGCAAGTTTGTGCCGAGATCGTCATGCGCGGAATCCTGATCGATCACGATGGCGACCGAGGCATGTTCGGCAAGGCCTTGAACATGGGTGTGTGAGATCACTCGATCGAATTCTGCGGCGACCACGAGGAGCGCAACCTTTCTCTCGTGCAACTTTTTCAGTGCGTCGCGCGTCGAAGTTTCTCGGCCACAGAGCGCGTGCAGACATGCTTCCCCGAGATGTGCGAACGGAATGGCCGGCAGTGCTTGCGCCCTCAAGCGATTGCCGAGTGGTTCCTTCAGCGATTCGTACGGCGCAAAGGCGACGACGCCTGCAAGTTCGGACTCTGCGATGTGAACCGCTGTCCGAAGCGCGATACTCGCGCCCAGAGAATGCCCAACGAGGAGCACCCGCTTCGCTCGTGCCGCAATTCCCGGATCAGGCGCAACGAGGTCCTGTACCAACGCGACGATCGATTCGACATCGTGCGCGCCGAGCGTTGTCGGACCCGCGATGGAATCGCCGTGGCCGTCGAGGTCGATGAGCCAGACCTCTGAGCTTGCGCTCCACCATGGATGAATCCTCCGCAACGAGTCGATACGCGATCGTCGCCATCCATGGATGATGATGGTGATTGGTCCATCCACGGCACCGCCCTTGATCCGCCATGCTGGCTGACGCTTGCCCCATGTCACTTCGATTGAATCGAATCCCATGGCGGCGGGATCGACGGGCAGTCCTCTGCCGAGCGCCCAACCCATGGTCGCACGCGATGGAAAGCGCGCGTCATGGACCAGTGTGAACAAGAACACGCCCGCCACGACGAGTGCACCGACGGTGAAGAGAAGTGCTAGCCCCACGCGTAGACCTCGCTCAGCGAACGCTCGGCTTTGCGACGAGTCTCGCCCCTTCAACTCGGCGCACTGCCACGAAATTTTCGAACGAAGCCCGCATCGCAAGATCTTCGACCTGCGGAAGATTCACGGCGACATTCAGGAGCGCCCCTTCGAGCGCAGCATGTGCGAAGAGCTGGGCAATCTTCAGGTCGCTTGCGAGCTGTGCGGATGTGATCGATGACATCGTGGAAAGCGCCGCAAGCACTCCCATGGCAAGGTCGGCAATCGCGCTCGGTGACGCGATGGCTTCGGCGACAGCGGAGTGCCAATCTGGACGAAGGACTCTCGCTTCGGCTGGAATTTTCCAGAGCGCATTGAGGGCGAGATAGGCAGATGAGTCTCGATCGGCAAGTTCGAGAGCATCGACACGAGCGTTGGTGAATATCAAGTCGAGTTTCTCAAGCCGCGCTTGAAATTCGGCAAACTTTGGTTTGCCGAGCGTGTATGAAATCACCATCGATCCAAGCGCGGCGGAGTGTGCGAGGACGCTTGCCGAAGCTGCGCCCCCGCCTGGAACGGGGCTCTTCGCAGCCAGCGCAGTGACGAACTCGTCAACGGTCAGGTTCGCAACGGAAGTGTCCGTCATGATCGGATTTCTCCCTGAAGTTCCGAGGCGAGCACTCCGACGAGTCGGGCGATGTGCGGATCGATCTCTTCTCGCCGAAGGGTTCGGTCCGAGCGGAAATCCATCCGAAATGTCACCGACTTTCGCCCGGCGCCGATTCCTTTCCCGCGCCAGTTTCCGACGAACACGATCGATTCGAGATGTGGCAATTCGGCACTGCGAACAGTCGACTCGACTTGCGCCCATGTGACGCTCTCTGCAAAGACGACCGAAAGGTCTCGGTCAAGACTCGGGCTGTTGGCAAGAGCAGTGGCACCTGGAGTGGGGGGATAGCCGATTGCGAGCCGCTCCCAATCAAGTTCGGCCGCCGCGATCGGACCATCAACTCCTGCGGCTGCGAGCGCATCCGAGTTGACCAATCCCAGCACACCGACTGCTTGATCGTCGATCATGAAGTGACCAGCGGGGGAGAGGGCACTCGCGCCGACAAACTCGATGTCGAGACCTGCGATGGTCCGAACGTCGAAGCGCGCGTGAACTCCGCACAGTTCTCGAGCAACGCACTCGACGGACCCGCGTACAAGACGATAGAGAGATTCCGCATCGCCGGCTTCGCCGACGACCATACCGAGCATCCGTCTCTCGCAATGTCCCTGCGAAGCAAGCCAAAATGTCGTCGCATGCTCGAAGAGTCGGACATCTCTGTTGCCACGGTCACGGTTCAACTTGAGCGACTGCAAGAGGCTCGAGAGAAGCGATGGTCGAAGAATTGGTTCTCCGAGCGCACGTTCGTCTTCGATGCGAAGTGTCGTGATCGCATCCCTGACGAATGCGCTTGCCGCGCGCTCTGAGATCAGCGTCGGCGAAACGGTTTCGACAAACCCAAGCCCAGCGAGGCAATTCTTCGCCGAACGCACAGCCATGACGGCTGATTGCGACCCGATTGGTCGGACGCTGATTCGGTCATTCATAGGAATGCGGTCGAGTCCAGCGAGACGGACGACCTCTTCGATCAGATCGATTTCGCGAGTGACATCGATGCGCCTCGGCGGGATCGTGCATCCGACGACCTGACCTGACAGGCGTGGTGAAAAACCGAGTTCGGTCAAGATTCGAATGACTTCGTCGGACGAAATCGAATAGCCCGCAATCGAACTGAGTTTGGCTAGGCGCAATTCGACGATGCGCGTTGTCGGGAGGGGTGGACCGCCGACGACCGATCCTTCGAGCGCCGATCCGCCCGCCGTTTCGAGAATGAGAGAAAGGAGTCGTTCCGCCGCGTCGTCCACATCGGCGGGGTGAACACCGCGCTCGAATCGATAACTCGAGTCGCTCGAAATTCGGGTGGATCGAGCAGTGCGCCTGACGGCAACGGGATCGAATGCGGCTGACTCGATCACGATGTCTCTTGTCGAATCGGTGACGGCGGTGAGCGCGCCACCCTTCACCCCGGCGAGCGCGATGGGGCGCTCGCAATCAGCGATAACCAGTTCGTTTCCGTCGAGAGTGATCGCCTTCGATCCCTCTCCAAGTGGAAGAAAGGTCTCTCCGGCGACGGCGCTTCGCACATGGATCGTCCCGCCGCGCAATGTGGCGAGATCGAAGACATGGGTGGGTTGCCCATACTCAAAGAGCAAGAAATTCGTGCAGTCCACCACATTGTTACGTGGCGTTTGTCCAATCGCGATCAGACGATCTCTCAGCCACTGAGGACTCGGTGCGATCTTGACCCCTCGGACGACGCGCGCCGTGTAGCGGGGGCAGCGCGATGGCTCGTGATTTTCGACCTTGATCGCGACTGATGCTCGTTCACTCGAGCGAATCGCAGCCGTCGAAGGCAACCGAATGGTTCGACTTGTGGCGGCAGCGATTTCGCGTGCGAGCCCGAGGTGGCAGAGGCAGTCTCCACGATTGCTCGTCGTCTCGACCTCTTGCGCGGTGTCGCCGCCCGCGATGCTTTCGGAAGACTCGCACGGAAATCCAACCGAGGTCAGCACTTCAGCCTGCTCTTGCGCTGTCGCCGGCGAGGAGAGGTATTGGTTGATCCAGTTTGCGCTCGTTCGCATGTCGCGCCAAGGCTACCGAATGCTCCCTCGTGCTACTCTTGAGCGATGGCGAAGGTGCAAGTCATGACGAACTGCCCGAACGGGTGGCATGGGCCAGAGTGGTCGCGGGAGTTTCGCATGATCGCGCGAATTGCACTCTGCGCGACGCTTGCGTGTTTGATCGTCGGATGTACTGATGTCAGATCAGCGCGAGTCGAGTCGCCGAAAACGCCGCGTGATTTCTCGGTCGATGTGACGATCTTGACGGGAAGCGGGGCGAAGGATTTGCCCCAAGCGCATCTTCGTCAAGGGAAATTCACGGTTCTTGCTGACGGGAGTCTGCACAGCGATTACGGGGAGAGCCTCGATTTTTCGACGAGGCCATTGCCGTCCCGCTGGCTTTATCGAAGTCAGATGGATGGGTTCTGGAAACTGGTCTGCGAGGAAGGATGGGCGGATCCGTCGACGTCGTCGATCGACATCTGGCCAGGATCGGTTCGCCCTGCGCGGGACGAAGTGGTCTACATCCTCTGTTTCCACGCCGATGGAACCGACTGGTGGTATGTGCGACGATTCACTACCACGGAGCTGCCGGATCCGCATGCGGTGGCACTTGTGAGGAGCCTCTGCGACTTGGCATGGTCGACCGACCGTGCGGCCGATCGGAACCTGCCCCATCGATACGACTTCGGGCCGAATCCGTATGACGGATTCACAAAGGCACCCCCATTCTCATTCGCCAAGTCGCCGACCTCTTCTCCATGAACTCTGCGATGCGCTTGATGGTCGGCGCGAGCAAGCGAGTGGGACTTCGAACCCTCGTCGTGGCTGCTCTGACGCGTCTGGCACTCCTCCCACTCCTCCCACTCCTCCCACTCCTCCCACTCCTCTCACTCATGGCACTCCCGCCATCTTGCAATACCCTCCCGACTCAAGTGCATGCCCTTGGGGAGTGCGGAATCGGCTTTGCGATCTGGTTACGACAGCCAAAGAGCTCGCAGTATCAGTATTTCACGGTCGATGGAGGGGTTTTCGCGTACGGAGCCGGGGTGACAGCGCTCACCCTGAAGACATTTTGGCAGACAGATTTGAGTCCAAAGCAGTGCAGCGAGATCCTCGAATTGGCTCGCGGTGGCGGCTGGTTTTCAACGACGCCCCCGACGGGAACGCCCGATGATGGCGAACTGGTCGCGGACATCGCAGTTTCGTGGGAGGGCGGGCGCCAGCAGTTTGTTGTCATAGGCGAGGATCCATCGGTGAAGGCGGTGACCGACCTGCTCACCAAGGTTGCGAACGTGCGATTCGAGCGCGCACTTGATCGCCTGCCCGAGGCGGGCAAGCAAGCGAAGTGACGACGCTGGGATCCTGATGGGAGTTGCTGAATTTCGCAGAGGTCGATCGAGGCAATGACGATGAGCGAAAAAGTGGCGTTCTTTTTGCACGCGTTCGATTGAGTCGTAGGCTCCTGATATCTCAAACAAAGGAGTCAGAAATGATCGAAGATCATTGCGACGACGTGGCCCAACAGTGGGGGCTACGACTCGAGATCGCGTATCGGCAGCACCGTGAACGCATTGTTCATCTCTTGAACGGGCGACACTCGATGCCGACGATCGAAGATGCTCTCCAAGAGATCTTTGCGCAGCTCCTCGAGCGAATGCCTGCATCGGGAGCATCCCAAGAAGCGATGCTCGGATGCGCCTATCTCTTTCAGTGCGTTCGGCGCAGGCTCCTCCGCACGATCGAAATCGAACGGCGTCACCACGATTCGACATTTCGCGCCTGTCGGCGCGGATGCGTCGGCGGGTCGGAGCCGGCGTGTTCAGATCCAGACTCGGCGCGTTGCACTGGTCGATCGGATGAGATCCGAGAGGTTCTTCGAGCCATCGGACGATTGCCAGTTGCGCAGCAGGATCTCCTGCGACTGCTCTGCGCCGAAAATGTTCGGCGGATCGATGGTGCGCACACGCTCCGCGGCGAAGAGAGTGCCTTGGGAGTCCGGCGGCATCGTGCCCTTGCGAAGCTCCGAGAACTGTTGTTCGCGGACAGAAGAGAGTGCGATCGACCTTGACAACGAGAACGCACGGCTAAGCGGGAGGTCTCGACCTAGAATCGACGGACGATGTCCGCGTCACGTCCTGCACCCGAACCGAATTCTGATTCGCTCTCCGATTCGCTTTCAGACCCAGAAGGGGATCCAATCGTCGGAATCGATTTGGGCACGACTCATTCGCTTGTGGCGTACTGCGACGACGCAGGTCCTCGAATCCTCGAAAGCGATTCGGGCGAGAGATTGCTGCCATCGGTGGTGCGATATCGAGACGGAATTCCAGTCGAAATCGGCTCAAAGGCACGTCGGAATGCGTCAGAATTTCCACGCGACACTGTGCTGAGTTCAAAGCGACTCATGGGACGATCGTTCGAAGAGGCGATCGCAACTCCTGGCGGATTCCAATTCGATGTGGTCCGAGGTACGAGTGGGCTTGCCGCAATATCTGTGGGAGGAGCTGTTGTCCTTCCGCAAGAAGTCGCCGCTCTCATCCTGCGCGAGTTGCGTGACATCGCTCAGTCGCGACTTGGGTGCGAAGTCAGACGGGCGGTCATCACCGTTCCTGCTTATTTTGACGATGGCCAGCGACAGGCGACACGAGAGTCAGCGCGTCTGGCCGGATTGGACGCGGTGCGCATCGTCAACGAGCCGACTGCCGCCGCTCTCGCCTATGGGATTGGTCGGCACCGTGAAGCGAAGACAATCGCTGTCTACGACTTCGGCGGCGGAACATTCGATGTCTCCATCCTCGAGATCGTTCCGGAAGAGGTCGCGGGCGATGGCGACCTGTTCCGGGTGATCGCAACTGCGGGCGATACGAGACTCGGCGGAGATGATCTCGATCACGCGCTCGCGCAGTCGCTCATCGGAGGTGTCGTGACGAACTCGGGGCGTACCGCGGAAATCACCCTGGACTCGTTCGCACTTCAAGGCTTGCGCGATCTTGCCGAGTCGACAAAGATCGCGCTCTCTCAGCGCGAGACCATTGATCTTGAAGTAGATCTGGGCAAAGGTCTTCAGTTCAAACGCACGGTGACACGGTCGGAGTTTGAGCTGATTGCAAGTCCGTTCGTCGAGCGCACAGTCGCAGCGTGCGAACGTGCGATGCGGGACGCGGGCGATCCCGCGATCGACCGAGTCGTACTCGTTGGTGGATCGACAAGAATTCCACTCGTGCGGAGCAGGGTGCGCGATTTCTTCAACTTGGATCCCTACACGGCAATCGATCCAGATTCGATTGTTGCCCTTGGCGCGGCGACCCAAGCGGCCATCTTGCAAGGAACTCGCCGTGATGTCCTCCTGCTCGATGTGATTCCGCTCTCATTGGGAATCGAGACGGTTGGAGGCGCTGTCGCGAAACTCCTGACTCGAAACGCGACGATTCCATCGCGAGCGAGGGAGATGTTTTCGACGAGCGTCGACAATCAAACTCATGTGAAAGTGCATGTCTTGCAGGGCGAGCGGGAGATGGCGATCGACTGCCGTTCGCTTGCGCGATTCGAACTGCGCGACATTCCTCCGATGCCGGCGGGAATTCCTCAGATCGAAGTCGAATTCATCGTCGACGCAAATGGAATTTTGCAGGTCACCGCAGGTGAGCGCCGGAGCGGGCGACGAGCCACCGTGCAAGTCGTACCGAGCTTCGGTTTGACCAGCGAAGACATCGATCGCATCGAACGTGAAAGCGTGGTCAACGCGCGTTCGGACATGCATCAACATCGAGTCGTCGATTTGTCGGTCCATTCATTGCTCGACATCAAGTGGATCGGTGATGCGCTGACCCGAGTTCGCGGGGAGCTCTCGCCCGAGTATGTGGATTCGCTCGAGCGATTGATCTCGACGCTCAAGGGCTACATATCGCTGGCGGAGAGATCGCCACGCGAGGTCGATGCCGATGCCTTTCAACGTGCCAAAGAGGAATTGGATCGCGCGAGCGTCGTTATGCACGAGCAGTCGATTTCGACGAGTTTGCGGACGATGGGATCGAACCAAGGTCGGTCGAATACAGGGAGCACTTCATGAGCGATTTCAAGGTGGCGGTGATCATTCCAGCGGCCGGGCAGGGGACCCGCTTCGGTGGAGACAAGTTAGGAGAGGATCTCGGGGGAAGACCACTTCTCCTGCGGACAGTTGAGATATTCACGAAGCGCGAAGAAGTGGCGACGATCATCGTTGCCGCGCCGCCGGAATCAATCGACGAGTTTCGTGGGCGCTACGGTGCACAACTCGGATTTCACGGCGTGATCATCGTCGCGGGCGGACGAGCGGAAAGATGGGAAAGCGTGCGAAATGCGATCGCGGCGGTGCCTCAGGAGTGCACACACATTGCGGTACACGATGCGGCGAGGCCTGGATTGAACGAGGCGCTTCTGACGAGACTCATCGACGCTGCGCGAGTCGCTTCAGCTGTCGTTCCTGGTGACCCGATTCGTTCGACTCTCAAACGAGTGACGACCGAGACATTCGCGGCGGCTCCGGACGAAGCTGTCGCCGATGCGATTCTTGGAGACGCGGGGCGTGAATCAGTGCGGGGTCGGAGGGTTGAAGCGACAATCGATCGCACGCGCTTGATGGCGATCCAGACACCTCAGATCTTTTCAGCAGAACTCTTGCGCCGTGCGTATGCGCAAGACGATCTCTCAGATGCGACTGACGATGCAATGTTGGTGGAGCGATTGGGTGAGCCAGTTCTCGTGGTGGAAGGCGATCCTCGCAACATGAAGGTGACGACCCCTACGGACTTGTCGATCATTCGTGCGATCCTCGGACACCGTGTCCAGGAGCAACGCCCTGCACACAAACGGTTCTAGTTTTTCGCAGGAGACTTGGAAGGAGACTTCGCAGGATCGTGATCGCGCTTCTGGATCATCGGGACCTTCTGGATCATCGGGATCTCAGTGCCGTCCATCGTCAGTTTGGCAAGCGTGGGTCGCGTCGGTTTCTCCCCAGCAGTCGTTGGGCAACTGGGGCACGCAGGCGACTTACCTCGGCGTGGCATCATCGGTCGGATCGTGAACCAGAGCGCGATGAGGGCTATGCCTGTCGCAACCCAGAATTGCCAATCTCCGATGGGAAACGCGCTCATGACATCAAACGATAGGTGACGAAGGCCGCCAGGTAGGCGACCACCGACATGTATCCAAATTGCAGCAGTGGCCATCGCCAGGATCCCGTCTCCCGCCGGACGACGACGAGGGTGGGGAGACATTGCATCGCGAGCACGAAAAAGACGAGCAGAGCGCCGGAAGTCGGCAGGGTAAAGAGCGGAAGTCCGCCCTCTCGAGTGGCGCTTCGAATCGTTGCGAGAGTTCCCTGATCCTCGGAGTCTGCGTCGGCACCCGCTCCAGCGAGGACGAAGACTGTTGTAATGAACACTTCTCGAGCGAGAAAGCTTGTTAGGACCGCGACTGTTAATTGTCGGTCAAGTCCAATCGGCGCAAAAAGAGGTTGTAGCGCTCCCCCGATTTTCCCTGCGAATGAGTGCGCTTGCTGCGCACGCTCATCGAAACGGCGCGCCTGAAGTTGGAGGTCCTCGGCAGCGGCTGGGTCGGATTGCACCACTTCGCTCGCACGTGCTTGAAGCGCGATGCTCTCCTGGGTGAACGGAGACTTTGGATAGGCGCTCAACCACCACATCACAATCGCGATCGCGAGGATCACGCTTCCCGCATTCTTGAGGAAAAAGTACCCGCGGTCGATGGAGACGACGAGGGCGTTTCGAATGCTTGGAATTCGATAGTCAGGCAATTCGAGCATCATCGGAGTGCTCGGTCCTCGAAGAATCGTCCGTCGCAAGAGCGCCGATGTCGCGAGCCCTGCAATTCCACCGAGGACATAGCAACCGGTGAATGCCAACCCCGCGAGGATCGGTCGCCCGGCAAAGAGCACGCTCGTCAGCAACGCATAGACCGGAACGCGCGCACTGCAACTCATAAACGGTGCGACGAGAATGGTCGCGAGCCGATCTCGTTGATTCGGGATCAGCCGAGTCGCCATGATGCCCGGAAGTGCGCAAGCGTGGGAGGAGAGCAGGGGCATAAAGGCCTGTCCAGGCAATCCAAATCTGCGCATCGTGCGGTCGACTGCGAAAGCCGCTCTCGCGAGGTATCCAGAATCTTCGAGCAGTGCGAGCAGGAAGAAGAGCAAGACGATCTGCGGTAAAAAGACAACGGTCGCGGCGAGACCGCCCACGACGCCATTCACCAAGAGGTCCTCAAGGACTCCAGCGGGAAGGAACAATGTGATCTCAAGACCGACCCATCCAAAGATTGCGTCGATTGCATCCATCGGAAATTGCGCGAGCCAGTAAATCGAGGCGAAAAGGAGCGACATTGCGAGCGCGAAACAGATGATTCCGAGCAGAGGGTGTGTGAATGCAGCGTCGAGTCGGTCGTGCACCGTCATTCCATCCGCTTCGACTTCGGGAGGATGAGCCGCAATCCGTCCAAATGTCTCGGCGGCCCAGATTGCACTCTTGATCGATCCAGGTTCGGACTCGGGGAATGGGCGATCAGGATTCGCAACGGATCCACCGGATACGGTGCGAGTCAGTTGTTCGACCAATCGATCGATTCCCTCACCAGTTCGAGCGGAGATTGCGACGACCGGAACGCCAAGCGTCTGCGATGCGAGTTTCTCGTCGATGACCAATCCGCGACGCTTCGCGAGGTCGACCATGTTGATGGCGACGACACTCGGAAGTCCTCGCCGGAGCGCACTCGCGGCGAATTGCAAATGTCGGGCGAGGTTGTTCGCATCGAGCACGATCAGTGCCGCATCGGGGCGCCCATCGCCAATTCTTCCCTCGAGGCAATCCGTGCAGAGCTTGCTCTCTGGCATCTCCAACATCAAACTGTAAATCCCCGGCAAATCGATCAGGTCGATTTCGACTCCCGTGGCGGTCGCAAATCTCCCTGTCTGATGCTGAACTGTGCTTCCAGGAAAGTTCGCTGTCTTCGTGCGAAGACCGCAGAGTCGATTGAAGAGCGTGCTCTTTCCCGAATTCGGGTTCCCAAGCAACGCAACGCGCGCAATCACGGCGAGTTCGATTCGATTGGAGTCACCATGATTCGGTCGGCGATCTCGCGAGTGAGCCCCAATCTGGTTCGATCAATCTGCACGATGCACGGCGTGCCTGGTCGGCACACTCGAATTTCGCAAGCTTCGCCCAATCCCATCGCGGCGAGGAGGCATCGGTGCTCGCTCGGGAGTGCGTCAAGCGCCGAGCATTCCACCATCGCTCGCTGCCCGCGCGCGAGTTGACTGAGCGGAATTCTGATCGGTGCAAATGCCATCGAGAGATGGTATTGAGACTCAGTCTCAATATCAAATCACTCCAAAGTCGCATTTTCTAATCAAGATCGATGGTTGGGAACTACTACGGCTTCGCCTGACGATATTCCTCGCGCTGTCGTGCGTACTCGCTTGGCTCATCCGTCATGACCGGGCTTTCGCCCGCTTCCCACTGGTGGTGCAACTTCTGAAGGAATGGAACGCACCAGTGGCATCCGGTTCCCGCTCCGAAGCACTCGGAGAGCTGACTCGCGACACGGGGGCGTTCGCAATCGAGGTATGTGTTCAATTTTCGAAGGCTGACTCGAAAGCAGAGGCAAACATGATCGTCGGGATCCATCACTCGTCGCTCGGTGCGACCTCAGTTGGCTTCTCGGCTGACTCGGTTGGCTGTTCGTCTATCTCAACAGCAATCTCAGCGTCGGGCGTTGCTGTCGCAGTCGCAAGGCTGAGGCGTTGACCATTCACGACCCAGTTCGAAACGCAGTAGGGGGCGACGAAAGCACCACTGCGGGTCCACTCTCCGTCCGCTTCATGCTCCGCAGAAAACGCGAGGCGAGAATCGATCGTCCCTTCCAATGTGAATATCGTTGCGCGCGGATTCGCTTGGATCATGTCGGCAGTGGATGACCGATCCATCTCGGCGATGAACGGATCCCCAACAATCGCGCCATCGGCAGAGACTGCCTGACAACTGACGAGCACCCGTTCTGAGGAATTCTTGCTTGCTTCAGTGCGGATCACTCGAACGGTCCAAGCAACGGGCTGACAGAGAATTCGGTTCTGCTTCTGCGACCACCGCTGGAGTTCGATCGAGAAGTCATCGAAGTCAAATATGTTGACCGGAGCCGAGATCGGCTTCGAACCGAAATGGGCCGAATATCGTCGGGCGATTTCGGCGAGGAATGTCGCAGGATTCGCGAACGGATCTAGGACAACCAAGCTCATGACGAGTGGTTGCGCAGTCGCGCCTTCAGACGATTGAAGTTCAGCAGTGATCGCTGGATCACCCTCGGGTGCGATTTCGATGACGAGTTCGATCGTCGGTTCTGATTCGGACGGAGGGTCCATTGGTACTTCGGATAACGCTTCAGCAACTGGATCTGTAACTGGTTCGGCAATCGGATCAGGTTGCGCCACTGGATCCATGCCCAAATCTGGGTCATCGGTGGTGGCAGGGTCAGCCTCCGGAGTAGGTTCGGCAGGTGGCGCGACTTCTGGCGCGACTTCTGGCGCGACTTCTGCGTCAAGCTCCACCACAATCACCAACGGAGCGGACGCCGTCTCCTGCGACACCGCTACCTCCTCGTCGGATTGCTCAGTCGGTTTGGGAGCAATTTCAACCGGCGTGTTCAAAGCCTCGGATGACTCAGCAACCTTTTTCTTCGCGATGGTCGCGTTCAGAGTGGTTGCCTGCGTCTTCAGCGCGATTGCTTTGGCCTTCATGTCAGCGAGAATCTGCGCAAGCGTGGGTGGCGGTGTCTTCGTTGCAACCTTCGTTAGATTCTGCGATTCGGTCGATGCCTGTGAAAACGCGACGGTCCCGAGAGAGATCGTGCCGTACACGCAGAGAAGTCGCAACATGGATGTGGCTGAAAGGGGCATTCGGGCTATCCTAAACAAAGAATCGATCCCAGACCAATCACAAATTGAAGTGTCGCAAGTCATCGCTGATACCGCTCCTGAACTTATGTCGAATCTCAATCCAATCTCGACAGTCGTGGCCCGCGCTCGGAGACGCCTCGTTTGCGGGGAACTCCTGAGATCGGTTACGAGGGTATCGATCTGGGCCGGTGCGTTACTCGCCGTTGTTTCTGGGTGCGCAAAGCTGATCGCGCCATGGTGGTCACCCGCAGGTGAGCGAGGAATGTGGTTTGTGGCGATCTTGGCGGTCGTGATAATCGGCGTTTTCGTTTGGGCTGTTCTCACGCGAACGAGCATGGGTGGAGATGTTGCGGTCGCTTCGGTTGTCGATGTGCGGCTCAGATTGCACGATCGACTCTCGACTGCCGTCGCGGTTGCAGGTCGCACCGATCCCTTTGCGCAAGTTGCCATCGAGGATGGTCTGACCATCGCTCGTGACCGTCGAATGCTCGAAGCACTCAATCGAGCTATCCCCATTGAAAGACCGAGGCGTTGGTGGGCGGGTCCCTCGCTCGTGGCAATCTCGTGCGCGGTCTGGTGGTTCGTGCCGGGGCTTTCGCTCGGCAATGCGCAGGTTCAGAGTGCGCTCAGCGATGCGGAACTTCAAGCAGCTCGCGATGCGGCAAAGATGCAGATCGATTCGCTGCAATCCAAGATCGAGACGAATCCCGAATTGAGCAGGGCGGTGGGAGAATCAGACTCGGACAAGAAGTTGGGGAACGAGCTCACCGACGAGAAGTTGGCGACACCGGAGGAAGTGCGTCGCGAAACGACTCGGCAAGTGAACGATCTCGCGAAGCGACTCGACGATCTGCTCGCTGGGGAAAAAGCTCAGCAACTCGAAGCGATGAAAGATGCGCTCAGTCGAATCGAGCCCTCGAAAGCGGGTCCACTGAAGCAGCTCGGCGAGGCACTCAAGCGTGGCGATGCGGCGATGGCGAAGTCGGCGCTCGCGGAACTTCAAAAACAAGTCGAAGACGGCAAGCTCGATCCGAAAACTCGAGAGGAGCTGGCAAAGCAGCTGAAGGATCTCGCGGGACAACTCAAGGATGCAGCGCAAGCGAATGATGCGCTCAAGAAGGCTCTTGAGAATGCAGGACTCGACGGCGCACTCGCCAAGAACCCCGACGCGGCGAAGTCGGCGATCGAAGCGGCGAAGAACTTGAATGAGGAACAAAAGAAGGCGCTGAAGAAGGCGCTTCAAGCGCAGTCAAGCGCGAATGAGAAACTGGACAAGCTCGCCAAGGCATGTGAATCGATGTGCTCGCAGTGCAAGAACGGTGGGAAGAAGCCTGGAAACGGTGCTGGGAAGTCATCCGATGGTGGCGAGCCGTCGGAGGGGGCGCCAGGTAGTTCTGAAAACGGCGGCGAGATGGCGTCTGATGCCTTGAGCGAAATGGAGATGCTGAACGAGTTGATGAAAGACGCAGAGTCCGCGAGATCGCAGTGTCAAAGTAGTTGCCAAAGCGATCGCCCCTCGACTATTCCGGGGACATCCAACATGAACAACAAGGGTGGATTGGGGACTGGTGGTGAACGCACCAAAGAGAAGTCCGCGACGGGCACCAAGGCTCGCAAGGAGAAAGTTCAGTCGACTGGCGGCGAGGTCATCGCGCGGCAACTCGTCGACGCTCCTCCCGTCGTAGGAGAAAGCCGTGCGACACTTCAGCAACTCTCGGGTGATATCGGTCGTGGATACGAAGAGGGAACTGAAGAGGATCCCGTTCCAGCGAATCTGCGCGAGGTGCACAAGCACTACTTCGGAGATCTGAAGAAGAAGATCGATGCGAAGAGCGGTCAGCCTGCTCCGACTGTCGCCCCGGCAACTACGCCGGCAACCACACCGGCGACAAAAGATTGAGCGTGAGAGTCCATCGGATTCGACCAGCGGATTCGACCAGCCAAAAAATGAAGCGATGCATTCAGTATTCGTCCTCGGTGATCGTGGCGCTTTCCCTTGTCGGATGCGGGCAAGGCGAGGGCGCGTCAGGTTTGCCTGAGGCGGGGGGCGAAGTTCCTGCGAGGGAGGTCGTCGTCTATGTCAGCACCGACGAGGCGATTGCTCGCCCAATCCTCGACGCATTCACCGCTGAGTCTGGAATCGCAGTTCGTGCGAGGTATGACGGGGAGAACGCAAAGACGACCGCGCTGGCCGCGATGCTTCGCGACGAACGAGACGCACCACGTGCTGATGTCTTCTGGTCGGGCGAATGCTTTGCCCCTGCACAGCTTGGACGCGAGGGTGTGATGACCGCATGGCGATCACAACGTGGAGATCGATTCCCCGATTTCCTACGCGGCGAGGCGGGGAAGTGGTATGGATTCGCTCCGCGGATTCGGGTTCTGGTCTATGACCCTCGTCAGACCAGTTCAGAACAATTGCCGAAGTCGATGATTGATCTTGCAAGCCCGCTTGCGCTTGAGCTTGGACGATTTGTATCCAAACCGTCGATCGCGATTGCGGACCCGCGGTTCGGGACAACTCGAGGACACATTGGTGCATTCGCATCTGGAATGGAATCGCGCGAAGCCGGATCGTTTGCAAAGTGGCTCGTAGGATTTTCGTCCAATCGACCGCTGATTCTCTCGGGTGGAAATGCCGCCGTCGTTGATGCGGTCGTGCGTGGGCAGGCGCAGTTCGGACTGACCGACTCAGACGATGTCTACGCGGCGGTTGCCAATGGCGCGAATCTCGCGATGATTCCGATTCGGCAGTTTCCACTGGGAGAAGTCGGCGGTGGCCCAATGCGCGTTCCCAACAGCGTCTCACTGGTTGCTGGCGCCCCCAATCCCGTCGAAGCGAATGCGTTGATCCTCTTTCTGCTGCAACCAATGGTGACAAAGTGGATGCACGATTCGCGATCTGGAAACCTCATCGTGGCTGAAATTGAGGCGATCGATCTGGAATCTGGCGGAGCGACGCAACCACTTGTTCCACCACCCGCAAATCTTGCGCTGATGCAACCAGAAGTCTTGCGAATTCGCATCGACGCAGTCGAGGATCCATTCCAATACGACGAAGCGATGACTCTCGAATCGATCGATTCATCCGTTGCACTCTTGCGTCAATCGTGTCTTGCGCAGGGAAGCAAGTGACACGAGCACGGATGCCCCTGGCCGTGGCGATTGTTGCGGCGCCCGGTATCGCGTTGATGGGATTGCTAGTCGTCACGCCACTCTTCGCAGTCATTCTTCGATCCGCATCAGAGCCGAACGAAGGTGTGCAAGATGCGATCGCAGATCCTTCGACACTCCTCATTCGTTCGATCGCTTGGTCACTCTCGGTCGCAGTGCTTGCGGCAATCGTGGGTTGGATTCCAGGTCGGTTTCTTCGCCGCCGTGCGCGGATTCTTCCGGCGATCGTTCTTGCCGCTGGACTGATTCCTTCGTACGCGATCTTCTTTTGTTGGTGGAGACTCCTCAGGCCGGGGAATGCGATTGCGGATTATGCAATCACCCACGATCTGCTCGAACCGCTTCGAGAAGCGACGCTGGGATTGTCGTTAGTCGCGTGGAGTTGGCCGATCGCCGCATGTGTGCTGAGTCTGCGAAGTTCAGCCATCGAAGCGCAGACTCGGGTCCTGCTCTCTCTCGATGGAGGGTCGCGACGAGATCGATTTGCGGCCGCTTGGCGCGCCGACCGCGGGGCACTCGGCGTTGCGGTGGTCGCAATTTCGCTCGTCCTCTTCGGGGAGACGACCGCATTCGACGCCGCGCAAGTATCGACATTGACTGCAGAATTGAGGGCATTCGATGCCTCGGGTGCAACGATTCGCCAAGTGCTGATTGCAGCGATACCGCAACTCTTCGTTGCGTTGATCGCAAGCGCGATCGCGGCAGTTCTCGTTGTGCGCGCGATTGCCACGACGCGTTCCGTGAGCGAGGGAGATCTTGCTGGCGTCATTGGGTCGTCGCAGTCGCGGCGTCGCTGGATCGGTGCCGTGGCGATACTCATCTTCGTTGGAGTGGGGACGCTTCTCCCCATTCTTCTGCTCGCGACGGATGGACATGCAACTGGATCGGGAGGCTCGTTCGTCGCGCTTCACTCTCGTGCTGCGAGCAATGCGATCGTCATGGCACTTGTCGCCGGATTGGGAGGTGGCTGCATCGCTCTCGCCGGCGCCGCATTCATCATGGTTGGTGCGCGTCTGGTTCTCGCGCCGTTGTTCGCACTCGCACTCCTTGCACTCGCGATGCCTGCGACGATCGCCGCACTCTCGATGGCGTCGATGTTCAGATCGACGAGCTTTATGCGAGTTCTGTACGACTCGTTCTTCATTGTTTCTTGTGCGGAGGCCGCACGATTCAGTGCTGTCGCAATGGGCATCGGAATGTGGTGTGGCGCGGGGCTCGCACGAAGCGAGCGAGAAGATTGGATCGTCCACGGTCGGCGAGTGCGGGATTTCGTGTTGATGGGACGACCGATCTTGATCAGCGCGTTTCTTGGAGGGGTGCTCGTCACGGCAGGTCTTGCCGCGACCGAGACTGCAGTTGCCGCGCGTCTGGAGCCACCCGGGATCGACTGGATCGCCGCCACTCTGCTCAACGCCATCCACTATCAAGATCCATCCGCTGTGTGTGTCGCTCTGCCGTGGATGGCGGGGCTTGCCGCACTCTGCGCTTCGCTGACGTTGATTGTGTTCTGCGGGATTGATCGTTCGCGACGGGTCGGCGTGCGCTTGCTCCCGTTCATGATCGCAACAATCTTCCTGGTGGGATGTGGCAGTGGAACCGTCGATGAAACTTCGGACGATCGGACCAGCCAGGCGACGGTCAGACTTCCAACGGAACGAGTGATTGGTCGACCTGGGCGGACGCAAGGGCGATTCCAATCACCACGTGCGCTCGCGGTCGAACCGGGGAATGGTGCGATCTTTGTGATCGACAAAAGCGCGCGTGTGCAGCGCTTCGCACGCGACGGCGCATTCGAGTTGTCATGGTCGATGCCTCAATTCAAGAGTGGCAAACCCACCGGGATTTCCATCAGCCCAGATGGACTGATCTATATTGCCGATACGCACGAACATCGAGTGAGCATCTTCGACCGCGATGGCCAGTTCAAGCGTGCTTTCGGCTCGTATGGTCGATCTCCTGGAGAGTTTGTCTATCCAGCCGATATCGCATTTGCCAAAGATGGTCGAATCTTCGTGAGCGAGTACGGTGGGAATGATCGAATCCAAATTTTCGATGCCGACGGGAGATATTCGTCGCAGTTCGGTGGAGCAGGAGTCGGGGATGGCGCATTCGCCCGCCCGCAGTCGATGGCATTTTCCAAAGATGGATCGGAACTGTTTGTGGCGGATGCCTGCAATCATCGAATCCAAGTCTTTACCGATCGTGGCACCTTCAAGCGTTCCTTTGGTGTGGCGGGGAGAGGTCGGGGCGAGTTTGCATATCCATACGGGGTGGATGTTCTGGACGATGGGAGCGTTGTCGTCGCCGAATTCGGAAATTGTCGAGTGCAGCGAATCGACCCGCTCTCGGGAGAGTGCCTTGGTGTATGGGGCGGCGGTGGAGACTCGATCGGACGGCTCAACGCGCCATGGGCAGTGCAGCACGATGGTGACCGACTCTATGTAGTTGATTCTGCGAACGGGCGAATTCAGTCGATGCGCCTCGATGCGCTTTTGAGCGACAAGCTTGCGGAGGAGTGAAAAAAACAAATCACCGCCATCGAGAGTGACCTGCGATCGACAGTGCGCGAGGATCGCCAGTTCGTCGTGTGAGCTTCTGCCATCCCGCTAACCTAACGATATTGCGATGATTCCCATTGGCTTTGAAAGACCGATCGCGCTCCTGATTCTCTGCGTCCTGCCGATCCTCTGGTGGATGAGTTGGCGACGCCGGCACGCGATTGGCTCTGCGCGTGTTTGGGTAAGCACAATCACACGAAGCGTGCTCGTGGCAATTCTCGCGCTCAGTCTCGCCCAGCCGTCGATCGTGCGCAAGGGCGAGGGCGTCACATTGCTCGTCGTTGCCGATGTCAGCAGGTCGATTCCGAGCGAATCGCTCGCGCGCGCCGAAGTGGCGCTCCAAAAGGCGACGAGGTCGCCGACAAATGTCGACGACCGAATTGGTGTTGTGACGGTCGCACGCGATCCAATCGTCGCAGAATTACCCTCCATCGGAGGGGAAGTCGCCTTCGGCGGTCACGGCGGCGAATTGGACGGGTCTGCGCTCGCTCTGGGGGTTCGGCGAGGACTTGCATTGCTTCCCTCTGACACGATGAATCGAATGCTGCTCGTCTCGGACGGAAACGAAACAGCAGGAAGTCTTCGCGAGGCGGCAGCGCTTGCGAAGGCGAATGGGATCCCGATCGACGTCTATCCGATCGAATACACGCAGTCCGGGGTCACGATCTTCGAGGGAATTCGCGCGCCGACACGTGCGCGCTTGGGGCAAACAGCTGACTTGAAATTGTTCATTCGCAGTCAGGGCGGCGCGACTGGGACGCTTTATGTCAAGGAGAATGGCAAGCCGATCGATCTCGATTCGACGACGGCGGGCGATGGGCTTGTCGTTCAACTCAAACCCGGCCCCAATACGTTTGAAGTGCCGATGAGTCTGGATTCCAGCGGAGCACAGCGCTACGAGGCTGTCTTCGAACCCGATGCCGCGAGCACCGACGGCGTCGTCGAGAACAAGAAGGGCGCCGCCTCGATTTTCGTTTCAGGTGAGGGGCGAATTCTCGTCATCGACAAGGATGGCCGTGAAGGCGAATCGCTCATATCCGCGCTTCGAAGCGGAGGTCTCTCGGTTGATGTTGCGAATCCGGATCGGCTTGCGGAAGGTGCTGCGTTTCTGGCTGGGTACGACTCGATCATCCTGGTGAATATGTCGCGATCTGAGATCGACAATTCGACCGATCGACTGCTGCACGCGTATGTACACGATCTCGGCGGTGGATTGCTGATGGTGGGTGGCGACAGTTCATTCGGGGCGGGTGGTTGGATCGACAGCGAAACCTCGAAGGCACTTCCAGTGAAGCTGAACCCACCCGCGACTCGCGAGTTGCCACGTGGAGCACTCGCGCTCGTGATGCATTCTTGCGAGATGCCACAGGCAAACTATTGGAGCGAGCAGGTCGTCGTGAGTGCAATCGAAGCACTCTCGCGGCTCGACTATGTCGGAATCGTCGTCTTCGGATACGGGTCGAAGGGGGGAGGAGTCAATGGAGCATCGTGGTACTTCCCGATGCAAATCGCAGGCGATAAGAGTGCCGCGATCAGCGCAGCTCGCAGTATGACGGTGGGTGACATGCCAGACTTTCACGCGTCGATGACCGTGGCACTCGAAGGACTCACAAAGGTCAAGGCAGGACAGCGGCATGCGATCGTCATTTCAGACGGGGATCCCACCCCGCCCTCGCAGGCACTTCTCGATCAGTACAAGGCAGCAAAGATCACGATCACGACCGTCATGCTCGCTGGCCATGGTTCGGCCGAGAGCCTTGTCAATATGAAGGCGATGGCTGAGTTGACGGGCGGCAACTTCTACAACGTGACGAATCCGAAACTCTTGCCGAAGATCTTCATCAAGGAAGCTTCGATGGTCTCGCGAAACCTGCTTGTCGAAGGAGAGTTTCAGCCTGTCGTTTCGCCAGTGCTTGGAGGTCCAGTCGAGGGGATTTCGGCAGTACCGATGGTGAAGGGATATGTCCTCACTGTTGCGCGCGAAGGTCTTGCTCAGATACCGATATTGAACAAGACCACTGAGGGCAATGACCCGATCTTCGCCTATTGGAATTACGGCCTCGGAAAATCGGCAGTCTTCACGAGCGACCTGAGCGGGCGGTGGGGAGCGGCGTGGCCGAGTTGGGCAGGTTTTCAGGCGATGTGGGAGCGAACGGCACGTTGGTTGATGCGACCTGCGACTCCGTCGAATGTTCTCCTCAAGACGAGCTTGGACGGCGAGGAGGCAACGGTCGAGTTGGAAGCGATCGGCGGTGAGTCGGGTCTCGTCAACTTCATGAGAACAGATGCGAAGGTCGTTCAGCCCGATGGGTCGATCATTCCGCTCGCGCTGGAGCAAGTCGGTCCTGGTCGTTATCGAGGAAAGTTTCAAGCGAGCGAAACGGGTTCGTATCTCGTCGATGTTGGAATGATTGACTCCAACGGCGCTCGGACTGGAGGATCCATCCAAGGTGCGGTCTCGCTCGCCTACCCAAGAGAGTTTCGAACGAGCCGAGACAATTCCGCGCTCTTGCGCGCCATCGCTGAGGAGACGGGCGGAAGAGTTCTACGCGAGAGCGACCTTGGAGTCGTCGACCTCTTCGATCGAAAGGGGCTGACAAGACCCGAAAGTGTTCGACGGATTTGGGACATCTTGGCGATCATCGCTGCGGCACTTCTCGTGATCGATGTTGCGGTTCGCAGATTGGTCTTCGATGGCGCGGCGGCGCGCGACATCGCGCAGCAGGCATTTGGTGGTGCCAAGGGAACGGGTGGCGAGATGGTTTCCGCTTGGAAGAAAGCACGACGAGGATCGAGCGAATCTGCGAAGGACAGGATCGATGGGAAGAGTTCAGAGAAGTCGACGGCGGTGCCGACGGGATCCACAACACCGATGGCACGTCCACCGAACGCATCGCCCCCGTCCACGAAAGACGAGCCGAACGAACCCGCCGTGGATGGGGATTCAGAGTCTCCGATGGATCGATTGCGACGCGCAAAGCGTCGTGCACACGATCGAAGCGAAGACGAGAGTGGCGACAACAGAGATGGTGGGGGCCGGTCATGACCGCGGTGCAACAACGGTGGGATTCGGTCGAGTCGGTGCGCGAGGCGTGTGCACAGTTTCGTGGCGTTGCGAATTCTCTGCGGCATGAGATCGGGCAAGTGCTCGTCGGACAAACCGAAGTCGTCGAGCAGGTGCTCATCGCGCTCTTCGCGGATGGACATGTCCTGCTCGAAGGAGTCCCTGGTCTGGGAAAGACGCTCCTCGTTCGAACACTTGGGCAAGCTTTGGGAATGAAATTCTCGCGTATTCAATTCACCCCCGACCTGATGCCAGCGGACATTCTCGGCACGCAAATCGTCGTCGAAGATCAGGCGAGCGGTCACCGCGAGTTCCAGTTTCGGAAGGGTCCACTTTTTGCGCAGCTCATCCTCGCGGACGAGATCAATCGAGCTTCTCCCAAGAGTCAATCGGCGTTGCTCGAAGCGATGCAGGAGCGTGCGATCACCGTCGGTGGCGAGACACGGCGATTGGAACGACCGTTCCTCGTTCTCGCGACCCAGAATCCGCTCGAGCAAGAGGGCACCTATCCACTTCCCGAGGCACAGCTGGATCGATTCTTGCTCAAGGTGATCGTTCCATACGCGAAGCGGGCGGACATCGCGCAAATCATCGAACGAACGACTGGTCATTCAGTTGCCGAGTCGTCGGTCAAGCTCGTGATCGGAAGTCGCGAGATCCAAGATGCCCAGCTCCTCGCGCGTGCAGTGCTCGTCGCCCCGCATGTGCAGGACTATGCCGTTCGGCTCGTTCTCGCAACGCATCCTGGTGGGGATTGGGGTCTGAGCGAACTTGATCGCATGATTGTCGTTGGGGCAAGCCCGCGTGGCGCGCAGGCGTTGATCTCCGCCGCGAAGGTTCGCGCGCTCTTTGCCGGTCGATGCGCAGTCAGCACCCAGGACATCGCATCATTGGCGTGCGCAGCGCTTCGACACCGCATCGCTCGCAGTTTCGAGGCAGAGGCTGCTGGAATGACCTGCGACGCCATCATCGACGAAATCGTTCGACTCGTGCCTTCGGAGGCGCAAGAATGAGCCGTCTCACGAAAGTTGATGACCTGATTGATTCGCGACTGATGGCTCGATTGGATCGGCTTGATGTCATCAGTCGCAAGATCTTCACCGGAAAGATTCAGGGAGAACGTCGCAGTCGTCGACGCGGTCAGTCTGTTGAATTCGCAGACTTTCGGAATTATTCACACGGGGACGACCTGCGTTTCGTCGACTGGAACATCTATGCGCGATTGGACCGACTCTTTCTGAAGTTGTTTCTTGAAGAGGAGGACTTGTCGATGGTGATCGCCATCGACATGAGTCAGTCGATGGATGGGGGCACTCCCAATAAGTTCGATTACGCCCGTCGTTTGGCGATGGCACTGGGATACATCGGACTTGTCAACAACAATCGAGTCAGTCTCTTTGGATTCGGGGCGGAACGGATCGAGCGACTGACCGGTATGCGCGGTCGACGACGGACGCGCGAGATGGGTCAGTGGATTCTCAGTCGCACCGCAGAGGGAACGGAGGGATTCTCCGATGCGATGCGCACGATCGCTCTCGGCGGGCAGGGGCGAGGAGTCCTCTTGATCCTGAGCGATTTTCTTTACCCCGATGGATACGAGAAGGGACTCGCATATGTCGCGGGGCGCGGTTTCGATGTCTTCGCTCTGCAGTTGCTGGCGCCAGAAGAAATGGATCCCGCTCGCCACGGCGTCGCAGGAGATCTTCGCCTGATAGATAGTGAAACTGGCAAGGAGACCGAAGTGACTGCGTCGACATCGGTGTTGACGCAGTACCGCGCTTCGCTCGAGACGTATGTCGCGGGGCTGCGAGATTTTTCGGTACGTCGGAGCATCACCCATCAGGTCGTCGAGACTTCACTTGACCTCGAGACATTGTTGCTTGACTATCTGCGGCGACGAGGGTTGTTGGCGTGACGCAAACGTCGCTCCTCGCCGTTGCGTGGCTTGCCCCCGTCGCCGCGACGATCCTTGGCCTCACGACGATTCCGCCGCTGCTGGCGCTCTATTTTTTGAGGCTTCGGCGTACCCGCCGGGTGATCCCGAGCACGATGATGTGGAAACGTGCGACACAGGATCTGCGCGCGAACGCGCCCTTCCAGCGTTTGAGGTTTTCATGGCTTCTGCTCTTGCAGTTGATTGCTCTGGCGATGCTGATTCTCGCGATCGCGCAGCCACAGATCGATTTGGGAGAGTCGTCGGCGAGTCGAGTGGTTTTCCTGATCGACCGTTCCGGATCGATGAACGCCAAGGATGCCCCGGCGGATCTCACTCGCTTGGAGGAGGCGAAACGGCTCGCTTCGGATCGACTGCGCTCACTTCATGGTGGCGGACTCTTTGCTGGACCCTCGCCTTCCGTGATGGTGGTCGCATTCGCGAAGGATGCTCAAGTCCTCTGTCCATTCACAGACAACCTCGCGCAAGCAATTGAGGCAGTCAATGCAATCCAATCCACGGACGAGACGACGACGCTGACAGATGCCTTCGAACTCGCCCGTGCATTTACAACGGTGACGAATCCTGATGAACAGAAGGCGTCGATTGCGGATCCCCCTTCATACGAACTCTTCTCCGATGGCCGAATCGCGGACCTCGACCGGACGACACTCCGAGGGGGCGAGCGAGTGGTCTTTCACAGTATCGGGAAGCCGACGACTGCCAATGTCGGAATCGCGGCGGTCGCTGCGGCACGAACTCCCGATCGTCCTGACGAAGTCCAGGTCTTCGCACGGGTGGTGAATTGGCAGCCGCAACCATATGCAGGAGATCTCGAGGTTGTCGTTGATGGCCGGTTGCGAGCGGTCACTCCGAAGCCAGTCGATGTCCCAGGAGCGCAAGACAATGATTTGCTCGCCGTTCGATTGCCAGGAGAGACGCAGGTGGTTTTCCCATCGCTCGCGCTACCCCAAGGGGGAGTGATCGAAGTCCGACTTGCCACGCACGACGCCCTTGTCGCCGACGACCGCGCCGCAGTCGTCGCGTCTCCTCCAGAGGCGCTTCGAATCGCATTGGTTGGGCGCGGGTCGTTTGTGATGAAGTCGCTTCTCGAGGGGATGCCGCTCAAGTTGCTCGAAGTGTTTTCTTTGGACGATTGGAATGGCAGGTTGCGCGACGATCCATACGCTCCCGATGCGTTTGATGTGATTGTTCTCGATGACGCGATGCCAGAATCGATCGCACGGGGGCGGTATCTCATCTTTCATGCGCTTCCGATAGGAGTTGGGATTTCGTCCTATGGCACGAAAGAATTTGCGACACCAAGCAGTATTCGCGACGAACATCCATTGCTTCGGTATGTCAACCTCGACGACCTCTTTGTGACTTCGATGACGGCTGTTGCCGCTGGCGGTGAAACCGATGTCATCGTCGAGGCGAGCGAAGGTCCGATGATTCTCACTCTCAATCGCGGTCCATTGTCGTTTGTCTATGTGACATTTGATCCGATGGAGAGCGACTGGCCATTTCAGCGTGGCTTCGTGAACTTCTTCGCCAATTCGATCGCGTGGCTTGCGGCGGGTGGAACCGCGGTCGCGGTCGAACCGCTCATTCCAGGCGACGTTGCGAAGGCACGGTTGCCTGCAGGTGCGAAGGACGCGACGATGCTTCTCCCTAATGGAAAGTCTGTGGCGATCGCATCCCAGGATCCTTCGAGCATTTCGTGGGGGCCACTCCGATCGAGTGGCATTTACAGAATCAACTGGACGGCTCCGATTTCGAGTGGCGGAAGTGGTCCTTCGTCGATTGCGTATGCCGTCAACATGAATTCGAGCGTTGAGGGGCGCGCAGATGCGGCGACCGAAGTGAAGTTTGCCACGGAGCGGATCGCAGGGGTGAATACGGGAGCGTCAACCGACAGCTCGGCGTGGCCTTGGTTGCTCCTCATCGCGCTCGCCGTCCTCTGCCTCGAATGGTGGGTTTGGCTTCGCCGGGTTTGAAGTCAATTCGATTCGGCGATCGATGGTGCAGTTGGTTTCATTGATGCCAAGACTTCGTCGTCGATTCCGAGATACTCGCGCATGTGTTGGTCGTAAATCTCTTGGTCTCGATCGCGCGAAAAGTCGAGTCGAAGTTCGTTGATGACCTTCGTGCCCTGGCCGATCCAGTCCTTCCAAGTTTCTGCGGAAATGTTTTCGAAGATCCATGCGCCAATCGCTCCGCGCATCGGAGCAGATTCCATTTTCGTTCCATTCTTTCCGGTCCGACGACAGCAGAATCCACCACTCGAAAGCAGGCCGTCGGCACTTGCTTCGGTCGATCGAACCGCAACAGGTGGAGTTCGACCGATGGATATCAGCAGTTGTCCGATGGCGTGTTCCACCATCCGGTCACCACGTGCAGTCGCGGTCGCGTGCCCCTGATTGAGGATCTCGACAGACTTGTCTACCCACCCCGCGCCGATCATCGCCTGTCCGCAAAGTTGATATGCCTTGCTCATGCCAGGGCTCAATTCGACAACTCGTTCGAGGCTGACCGCGGCTTCTGCATGTCGCCCAGCCTGGAGGTAGGCGTTGCCGAGACTGAAATGCGCCATCTCATTTGTGGGGTCGGCGGCGGTCATTTTTTCGAACTGTGCGATTCGTTCTGGAGTGCTCATGTCGAATGATCATAGATCTGTTACAAGTATGCGGTGGGATTCCCGGCACTACTGCGGACTTCGCTCGGAAGCATCGAACTGCGCAATCCGGTTATTGCCGCAGCGGGGACATGTGGCTATCTCGACGAATTGGGCGACATCTTTGCGCTTGCCGAAATCGGCGCGGTTACGACGAAGAGCATTACCCGAGAATCGCGCGATGGGAACCCTCCTTGGCGTGTGATTCCGACGCGAGCTGGGATGATGAACGCGATCGGATTGGCCAACAAGGGAGTCGATCGTTTTCTTGCAGAAGATTCGTCACGTGTACGGGCATGTGGAACGGTCGTGATCGCGTCGGTCGCGGGTCACACAATTGACGACTATGTCGCCGTGGCGGGTGCATTGGATGCTTCTCATGAATTTCGCGCGATCGAGGTCAATGTTTCCTGCCCGAATACCAGCACGGGACGGCACTTCGGTGCCGATCCGGCGTCATTGCGAGAACTCCTGACCGCGGTGCGTGCATCGGTGAAGAGTGCCAGCATGTTTGTGAAGCTCGCACCGGACATGATTGACCCGATCGCGATGTCGGCGATGGCGATCGAGTGTGGCGCGAACGGTCTTGTACTGTGCAACACGATGCCGGCGATGGCGATCGACGTCGAAACGCGCCGTCCGCGATTATCGAATGGGAAGGGAGGACTCTCAGGTCCTGCGATTCACCCAGTCGTCGTGCGCATTGTGCACGATGTGTACGCATCCGTCGCACGTGCCGCTGGAGTTCCCATCATCGGGCTCGGCGGAGTCATGTCGTGGGAGGACGCGGCGGAACTCATCCTGGTGGGGGCGACGGCAATCGGAATGGGGACAGCGCTCTTTGTCGATCCCAAGTCGCCACTGCGAGTCGTGCGCGGTCTCGATCAATGGGCGCGCAATCAGGGAGTCACGCAGATCTCTCAGCTCGTCGGTCAAGTCCTGTCGTGAGCAATCCAATGCATCGTTGGTCGACTCACATGCGCGAGAAGTTTGATGAAATCGTCGAGGGCGTGCTCGCAGACTTACCTCAGTCGATCCATCTGCTGCTTGAAGAGTCGCCACTCATTGTTGAAGACGCTCCATCGGACGCGTTTCTGCGCGAACTCGGAATGGATCCCGAATTCGAAGATCTCTGTGGCCTTCACAGTGGAACCGCGATCACGGAGCGAAGCGTGAGCGAGTCCGGGCAGCTTCCGGAGACGATTCAGATCTATCGGCGTGGGATCCTTGACGCCGCGGGGGGATGGGAACCCACGATCGATGAAGACGGATCTGAGATTGGAGGGGTCACTGCGGTGCAACGAGAGATTCGCATCACAATCTTGCACGAGGTCGGACATCACTTCGGACTATCAGAAGATGACCTTGAGCGACTGGGATTTGGCTGAGATGGCTTCGCTGCGCGAGCGCTCTAGCCCGACGCACTAGCGCCTTGCCCCGAGACTTGCCCCGAGACTTGCCCCCGCACTTCAACCGACCGACGAATTGACTTCGGTCATGTACAGGATTCGGTGGCACGAAGTGCAAGTCACCGCGACATTTGGATTCGATGCCAACGCGGCATACTTCTCTGGTGGCAATTCCATGTTGCACGCGCCACAGACATATTCGCGCAGACGCACATCGATCGCGACCAATTCGGCCATCGCCTCGCCCTCGTAGAGATCGGCGGCTCGATTGAAAATCACGAGGTCGCGCTGTGGAATCCGCTGGCTCGCGACGGTTCGTTCCCGATCCAGCTCGCTGAGTCGTGCGCCGACCTCGCCTTTGCAGGTCTTGAGTTCGGTCTGTCCGGCTTCGATCACTTTGACGCGCTCCGTGAGCAGTTTCTCGATCTCCGCGAGCTTGCCCTGCGATTCCTGAACTTTGTCCAATTGCGCAATGGTGAGATCGTCGATCGCATCACGCTGGGTCTGGAGCAACTTGAGCTCGTTCAGCACTGCGGCGTACTGCTTGGGATTCGTGCTCTGATTCAGTTGTTCTCGCAGGGTCTCAAGCCGATTCTTGACTGATCCACTCTCCGCCTCGTGGTTTCCGGCAGTCGCCTGATGCTGACGGATCTGACTCTTCATTTCTTCGAGTCTTCCAACCAATTGGACTCGGTGCTTTTCCTGTACTGCAACAAAGTGCTCGGCCGATTCCAGCCGCATTCGCAAAGCGCGACCTTGGCTGTCGACTTGGTGGAGGCTGACGAGATCTGCGATGAGCGTCATAACGGTTGTTGAGGGTAGCAGACGACCGCCAACCGACAAATGTGTCGAGAGAGATGTCGATCAAAATGGCTAGATTTCTTGGCAATCGTGCTCGTTTCGAGCACGTCAGTTCGCCAACATCCACCATGCGACTGGGCCGGCGAGGAGCAATGAGTCAAAGACATCGTAAAGGCCACCCATGCCGGGGAGGATGGATCCAGAATCCTTTACTCCAGCGCCTCGTTTCAGCAGGCTTTCCAGGAGGTCTCCCAGTGTCCCCGTGACTCCCAGCACGACCGCGACGAGCGCTCCATATGCAATTGCGATTGGGTCGACGAGCGCGTTCATCGCAAGCGCAGATGCAGAGAGTGTCGCAAGTGCCGCGCCAATACAGCCACTGAAGATGATCCCACCAGCGAGGCCCTCCCATGTCTTTCCAGGGCTGAGCCATGGGATCAGGCGGTGCCTGCCGATCGAGATGCCCGTGAAGTAGGCACCGATGTCGGCACTCTTGACGCACAAGATCGCGCCGGCGAGAGTCCAAGCATCTCGATCATGCCGAAGGAGTATCCAAAACCCGAGAGGTACTCCAATGGCCGCGTATCCAAGGAACACGGCGCCGACCGACTGTACAAATCCGTCGATTTGTCGTGTTCGAGCGTGAATGATTGCGCAGACGAAGAGAATGAGGAATGGGCACGTGAGCACAGCCGGCATCACCAAGTGCTCTGGAAGCAAATCGGGCAAAATACCTACGCTCGCGATGCCAAGTGAAATGGCCAGATAGTTGAGCCAGAATCCGCTCCGTGACGATTTCGCTGAGGTGAGTCGATTGAATTCCCACGCAAGAATTGGTGCAAATGCAAAGATGCAGACGGCGATCAACACGAGACCAGGACCGATGCGACCCTGCCCGAGACGGATGATTGGCGATGATGCATCGAGCCACGCAATGGCGATCAATCCAAGAATCAGAAGCGTTCCAACAATCAATCGCATTCGCAACATGAGATGAGTCTAGGAGGATATTCAGAATCGTTGACGGTGATCGATATTCGAAAAAACACAAAAACTATCAATCCCTTGAGAGTCACAGATGCTCGTCATGCTTAACATCACGGAATGCCTCCATCTGTTGTTCCGTCTGATCGTGCGCCAAAATCACGCGCCTCCAATTCTCGCACTTCCACGGCTAGGACCACAGCCATTCGGACCACAGGCACTCGCGCCACAGGCAAGACGCTCGCGGATGTCTCGGCATGGAATGGTGTTCGATCGATCCGTCGGATGGAAATATTTGAGGCGATCCGTTCGATTGGACCGCTCTCGGTTCCAGAATTGAGCGAGATCTTCGGGCAGGAAAGCACCGGGCTCTACTACCACATCAGACTTCTTCACAGGGCGGGGTTGATCCACGCGATCGAGGGAAGTACGAGCGAGTCCTTTGCTGCAAGCGAGAGTTCGGTCAAACTGAAGTGCAATCTGAAGAATGCGAAAGAGTCAAAGCGACTGGGAAAGCTCGTGGCGGGCTACACCGCGACAAGCCAAGCGTCGTTTGCGCATGATCTCAACCCAACTGGTCGCGGATCGCTCCTGCGAGGACTTCGATGGGAGAATCTGGACGCATCGGAAGTTGCCCGGATCAAGAAGCTTCAGCAGCAAATTCAAGATGTGCTCGAACAGGCGAAGGTGCGTCGGGGTCGTTCGAAGACGATCGATCAACTGCGCGCGACTTGGCATGTTGGGTGTTTCATTCAGCCTGCAGGCGACGGTCAGTTTCCACTGGCGGTGATCGAAGTGGCACCAACGAACGCATGACGCGACCGATTCCAAGGGGAGCCGCTGATTGAACGAGGTGAGGCGCGCGTTCAGGCCAGCGCACCCGCTCGCTGTCGTGGTCGCGGCAATCTGTGCCGCGCTTGCACTCTGGGACATCTGCCTCGTGCTGACCTACTCCGCAACGGGAGGTCCATGGGACACTCTCGCAGATCCAGTCGAGGCACTTGCCACGATCAATGCGTACGAAGCGCGGATCATTCGGGACGGGACGATTTCCCAGATTGATCCGTTGATAACGATTGACTTTGACGCAAGTGCTCGTGAGGCAGGGGAGTGTTGGACCGAGTTGCGTGACGAAGCGATAGCGCTCGGTGCGATCGATGAGGTTCCCGCGCTGGACGCTCTGATCGAAGAATCACTCTCTGAATTTGATCCAGACCGGGATCTGAGCGCGCTCTCGCCAATGAGTCGCTGGTTACAGATCGCACCAAGCATCTTTGTGCTCGCCACCATGCTGTTTGCCGTCGGATGGTCAATCGTCCTCGTCGGAAAGCGTGCGACCGAATCGATGGTCAATCGTCCATCGTCGCTTTCGATGCCAGTTGCCGGTGCGTGGTACGGAACCGCCACGTTTCTCTACGCATTCATTGCGCTCGACATCGTGATGGTTTCGGTCGGGATCGCTTCGGTTCCAGAGTCGTGGTTTGAGGTGCTCGGTGCTGGAGCCATGTTGTTAGCGATCCCTGTCGTGGTTTGCGTTGCGTGGTTTTTTTGCGTTCGTCCGAATGGATTGATGCTGGACGCATTCGGTTTCGGCTCTCGGATTTCGAGGATGAGTGTCAGCGGAACCATCGCGATGGTGATGGCGATCATCGGTATCGACGGCATCGTGCTTGCGACGCTCTCAACTTTCTATGCGCACGCGCCCGCCGCGCAAGTTTGGTGGGAGTCGCTCGATGAACGACTTCTCTTCGGGTCGAGCGCAGCTGCGGTCACGACTTCGCTCGATGCGGTTGTCGGAGCACCCATCGTCGAAGAAATCATCTTTCGCGGAATCCTCTTCGGTGGGCTGTATGGTCGCTGGGGATTCTGGCCGGCGGCATTGGGATCGTCGCTCGTCTTTGCGTCAGTTCACGGTTATGGATTCGATGGAAGCCTCAGTGTCATCATCACGGGAGTCCTCTTGTGCTGGCTCTACGCACGAACCGGTCGACTCTGGGCACCGATGCTGGTACACGGATTCATCAATGGAACGGTCGTGCTCTCGCAGTGGTCAATCCGAGAATTCGCCAGTTCGCAGTGAGTGACGGCTTTTACGGACAAACGCCCCATGCACTCAGCAGGGTCGTCAAGTCCGGGCCGGCGACCACTCCGTCGCCGTCGAGATCGCCCGCGCCACCTCCACCCCAATTGCTCAGAATCACTGCGATGTCCGATCCGCCGACGACGCCGTCTTGGTCGAAATCTGCGGGACATAGGGGTGCGGCGACTCCCAATTCTGCGATACCAATGTGCGCGAGTCCTGCCCCAGCGAGATTCAAGTCGTTCCACTTCCCGTTGCTTCCGAGAAATTCAACGTAGTCCTCGCCAGCACCCCCATTATTCGGTTCGCCTGGGTTCCAATTTGTGTACGTAACCGTCTCGCCACTCGACCAGACCATGACCCCTTCAATGGCAGCGTCATTGATGCCGATCCAGCTTCGTCGATCGGTGCCGCCGATCGTTCCGAAGTTGGCTTGGATCCACGCGTTTTCTTCGGCGTCGTTCAGCGTCGCGAGATGTCCACCCGCAGCGACAGCCGTCGCTTCTGCGGCGTTCCACGATGTCGTCACATACGCGACATAACGATGGTTGTTCGCAGGATTGACCGCTTCATGCAACCATCCTGATGCGATTGTGATATTGCCGGTACCAGTTCCAGTGGCTGCATACGCGCCGAGACGGAGTGTGTACGACTGCCCACCGGTCGCGACAAAAGTGAGGGATGAGTGCAATGCGCAAAAGTCGTCGTTGCAGGCGATCACGAGCGACGGATCGGGGCAGGGAGTGCAAACGCCATACACCGCGAGCTTCGTGTCATAGCTTGCTCCGCAGAGACTGATTGTGACGAGATCGCTCGTAGGGGCAGTCCAGCAATACCAAATGTCGTTGAAAATCTGAGTCACGCTGAAGAAGAGGCATGCTGGGGCGGCAATACCATCGGTCGTAGCGCCAACGGTAGTGAATCCGGTCACGCCGTATCCAGAGATCGCCTCGGGCGCATTGCAGTCGTTATTGGCGGATTGCGCACCAGCGAATGAACACCCCGTTCCACAAACTGCAACGACGAGGATGGATCGAACAGAGAAGGAATTGGGGATGGACTTCATTCATGGAACATACTTCAAACCTCGTCCCATCCAAAATAATTCTCAAAATCCCTGAGTCTCGCCCCCAGAATTTGGTGCCTGGACAATCGTTTTCCCTTCGTGACCGAGGTCGAACTCAATGCCCTGGTGGCGCAAATCCACATTCCTTCAGGAAGCGACGGATGTGCCCAATCTCGTCGTTATTATCGAGCGTGTGATGACCGTGATGGGGAACAACGAAGGTCATCTCCTTGCCATTGAGCTTGACCTTCAGGTGTTCTTTCTTGGTCTCTTCGGTGGTTCCTCCCAACCCCTCAAACATCTTGACGATTTCACGCCAGTGAATGTTGTGAGATGTGGGGTGGGCAAAGATTTGCTTGAGAGTCAGTTGTGTGTGTGGCATGTGTTGGATTCTATCGCGGGACATCGGCCTGCCCAGTCGATCAGACTCTCTGGAAGAGCCCAAAGTTGAATTGGCACTAGGATCGTTTTATGGCCTCCGATTCCACGCTTCAACGCGCACTGGACGATGCGCAGGAGGGTCGGATTGGATCGGCGTTGGCGTCGATGCGGTTGCTCGTGAAGCGAAAGCCGAACGATTTCGATGCTGCGCAAGTCCTCGGCATGCTGTTGCTACAAGCCGGGGAGGTCGCGCAGGCGATACATCATCTCGGGCGCGCGGTCGCAGCTGCACCGAATGTCGCCGGATACCGGAACAACTATGCGAATTCCCTCTTGAGTGCGCGTCGTCCACGCGATGCAGCCGCAGAGTGGCGCAAGGCGATTGAACTCGATCCAACATACTCGCGCGCGTACCTCGGGCTCGTCTTGGCATGTGCGGAGGTCGGAGATTCGGTCGGTGCAATCGAGGCAGGCCGATGCGGTCTCGCGCTTAATCCGGACTGGCCCGAACTTTCGAGAAATCTCGCGAGCGTGCTGAAGGACTGCGGTCGCATCGACGAGGCACTCGCCGAGTTTTCTCGTGCCATCGCCAAACATCCGCTCGATTCGGGTCTGCGGTCGAGTTTCCTGATGGCGCGAAACTATTCCGATGCCCCCACGGGCGATGTTGAGCAGGCGCACCGAGAGTATGCACAGTGCGTTCGAAGTATCCAGCCGCCAGCCCACACCGACCCATCTCCCGACCGTCCACTGCACATTGGAATTCTCTCAGGCGACATGCGCACGCACTCGGTTGCCTTTTTCGCCGAGTCGTTCATGCGCCATCGACCCACGGGATGCAAACTGACAGTCTTCTCGAGTGGTCATGCGCCAGCTGGGGACATGATGCGGGCACGACTCATCACTCTTGCTGACGAATGGGTCGATGCAGTTGCGATAAACAACGCAGCGCTCGACCGCGCCATCCGTTCGCGGCAGATCGATCTCCTCGTCGAATTGGGTGGACACACATCTGGAGGACGGATGGGTGCGCTCGACAGTGCGCCCGCTCCGGTGATCATCACCGCGATCGGCTATCCCAATACGACAGGGCATCCAGCTGTCGGGTGGCGAATTGTCGATTCGACGACGGATGTCGAAGGAAGCGACGCGCACTGCACCGAACGACTTTTAAGAATTGATCCCTGTTTCCTCTGCTATTCGCCACCATCGGACGCTCCCGAACCTGCGCTCCCGACTGCCACTACTGCGATCACCTTTGGTTCGTTCAACCTGGCAGCGAAGATCACGAACCGAACGATGTCGTTGTGGGCGGCAGTCCTGGGCGCAGTTCCTGACTCGCGCCTCTTGATCAAGTGCAAGTCCATCGCCGATCCAGGGACACGTGAGTTCTTTCTCGAGCGGTTACGAGTGGCTGGGATCGCCGAAAGTCGAGTCGATCTTCTCGCGTACACGGCAGGATTGCACGAGCACTGGTCGATGTACTCGCGCGTCTATGTCGCGCTCGATACCACTCCATACAACGGCACAACGACGACATGCGAGGCACTGTGGATGGGGGTTCCCGTGGTCACGATCGCGGGAGATCGCCACGCGGCACGTGTCGGAGCGTCTCTCCTGGATGCCGCGGGACATCCAGAGTGGGTGGCGAAAACGCCCGAGGAATTCGTTTCGATCGCTGCAGGACTTGCGACGGACCGCGCGCGACTCGCATCGCTTCGAGCTGGACTGCGTGGCGAAATACGCGCGTCTCCGCTTTGCGACCAAGTCGCGTATGCGCGGCGGTTTCACGGAGCACTTCGCGATGCGTGGCGGGCGTACTGCGTTGAGAGCACACGTGGCATCCATGGCTAGGCTTTGTACTCTTTGCTCGTGCAGAATCTGAGCGAATCCGACGGCGACAAACGAAATCTGTTGCAGCGTGTTGCTCTGTGGTTCGGTCCATTTGTTGGAGTACTGCTCTGGATTTACTTTCGTCCCACCGGTGGCGCGACAACAGGGCTGTCGTCATCGGGGGCGGTCGTCATCGGTCTCCTTGGATGGATGGCAATCTGGTGGGCGATGCAAGCGGTCGATCTTGCAGTGACGGGGCTACTTCCTGTGATTCTCCTGCCACTTCTGACGGCATCGACGGCTGATCAGGTTCTTTCGCCTTATGCCAACGACGTGATATTTCTCTTTGCCGGTGGATGTGTCATCGGAATCGCACTCGAACGCCATGGCGTCGCACGCAAGTTTTTGATGTTGGTGATTGGGTGCGTCGGGCATGAGCCGCGTCGCGTCGTCATCGCTTTCCTGCTGGTCTCGGCAGCGATCAGCGCATGGGTGTCAAACACCGCGACTGCAGCGATGATGCTTCCGCTGGCGAGTGCTGCGGTTGCGATGTACGCGGTGACTGGCGCGACCTCGAATCCCTTGAGCCAACCCGCGAAGAATTTCCAGCGCGCAGTGCTTCTGGCGGTCGCATATGGCGCCACCATCGGGGGAGTGATGACCGTCCTGGGCAGTCCTCCGAATCCAATCGGCGCGGAATGGATCAATTCAAATGGCGGACGAATGGATTTTCTCCGCTGGGCGTCGATTGGATTTCCAGTCGGGGTGCTCATGATGGGTTGCGCGCTGTTGATCTTCTGGTTCGTCTTTCCCTTGCGTGAATTGAAGACTCCCCACGAAGCGATCGTGGCGATTTCCGCTCCGACATCGCTGACTCGCGCTGGAAAAGTGACAATCATCGTCTTCGCCTTGACAGTGATCGCGTGGGTTTCCGCGCCCTTCGTCAAAGCACTGGTTCCGGATCTCATTTTGAAAGATGGATTGATCGCCATCGTTGCAGCGGTCGTGCTCTTCATTCTTCCTGCCGCACATGGACGCACCGAGTCGATCGTTCCTTGGTCTCAAACAGAGCGGTTGCCTTGGGGAGTATTCGTCCTCTTTGGCGGGGGGTTGAGTCTGGCTGAAGCGATGCAGCGAATGGGAGTCTCACAGATGATCGCGCAAAGCGTGACTGGACTTGGTGGAATTCCAGAGCCGTTGATCATTGCAGGGATCGCCACTGTGCTGATCTTCGCGAGCGAGATTGCATCGAATACGGCGCTTGCTGCAACGGCGGTACCAATCGTTGGTGCGATGGCACCGGGACTTGGTATCGCTCCCGAAAAGCTCGTGATGACCGCAGTTCTTGGAGCGAGTCTCGCATTCATGCTGCCAGTGGGAACTCCGCCCAATGCGCTCATCTACTCCACTGGCCTCGTGCCGGTGCGCGAAATGATGCGCGTCGGTTTTCTGCTCAACTTGTGCGCCATCGTCGTGATCACACTGGTTTGCACACTGCTGATGTGAAGCGCGGAGTCAGAAATTCAATCGACTCGCAGGACATCCTGAATAGATCGAACCAGTTTCGATTTGCTCTCGCTTCATGACGACACTGTGCGGCGTGACCAGCGCGCCCGTGCCGATGTGAACTCCATAGAAGAGCACGGCATGACGACCGACCGTCGCTCCCGCCCCGATGTGGACATAGTCGATCTTGAGAATTCGGTCCTCAAAACTGTGCGCCTGAAAGTTGCAGTTGACGGTCGCATCGTCGTCGATGGTCAACATGTCCGGATCGACGACTTGGGTGAAGCCTCGGCCCAGAACAACACGTCGGCCGATGCGTACGCCGATACATCGAAGGAACCAAGTCAGGAGAATCGTTCCTTCAATCCCATCGAGGATTCGTCGTGCGTAAAACCCCCACGCGACGAAGAGAAGGTCCCATCGACTACACCAACAGCTCCAGAAGGCATGTTGACCTGGACGAACCCGCCCGAGCAGAACCCACTTCATCGCGATGATTGCGCCGATCATCGTCAGGCAGGCGGCGATCGTTGCGCTCGGAGCCACGAAGAGTGCGACGGCCAACGGCGACCAGTAGGTTTGCGCGAGATCGATCGCGCCCCACCAACCCAGTCCGACCGCGATGGGAAAGAGAGGGAGTGCAAATCGCGCGAGTTCCCAGAGCACACGATTGGTCCATCGGAGGGCGCTCGGATTATGCGTGAGCGTTCGATCGATCGAGACCACTTCGCGGCGCGGGAGTTCCATCGCGGGATGTCCGAACCACGAACTGCCTGCAGGTGAGAGCATTCCGTTGGCGACGGTGCTCACACCGATGAAGAGATCCTTCCCATAGGAATGTCCGGCGGTGATCACTGCGTGGTTCCCTATGAAAGTGTTTTCAGCAAGGGATGTGTGCTCGACGGTGACAACGCCGCGGTGAATACGAGGCGATACGAAGTAGATCCCGTCCGCAAAGAAACACCCATCGCCAATCGTTACCGTGTCGGGTAGGACATCGATGATCGTCGAAATTTCGCATCCGCGTCCGACGCGCATTCCGGCGATCCGAAGCCAGATCGGCCAGAAGAGCGATCCGCTGAGCCATCGACCGGCAGAGTCGACGGCGTGCGTTTTCGCCCAGATTGTGATGAATTCCTGACTCCATCGATTGATCTGTCCCGATTTTGTTCGTCCGAGCGCGCGGACACCGAGTGCTTGCGCGAAGAGTGTTGTCATCACAGCGAGGGGAGTGCCGATAAGCAGCAGAACGGCGATGACCTTCGGATCCGTCGATTCGAAGCGCGGAGCGACGAGCCACGCGATCACCATCCATGAAAGTGCAGAGATGAGTCCGAATCCAAAGTGCGATGCAATCATGAGGAACGCATGCCAATGAGGATTGAGGTTCGTCCCGCGCGGATCTCGTGCTTGATCATGCTCATGTTCATGCGCGAAGCCAGTTCGTTTCGCTGGCACGCCGTCCCAGAGTTCACCCGCAGGGATTCGCGCACCGTTACAGAGGTGTGAGAGTGGTGCGAGCGAGGATCCCGATTCCATCCGTGCCCCTTGGCCGACTCCAGCGCGCACATCGACCGTACATCGATCGCCGATTGTGACAGGTCCAACGCTCAACTGTCCGTCCCGTAGCAGAAGAAGATCAAGCGTCGCTTCCTGCGAAAGCGTTACATCGTCGCCAATAGCGAGCAAGTCCCATCCGCCGCGAAACAGATCAACACCACGGTGAATGTGCACACGTTCGCCGATGCGTGCGCCCAACAGTCGAAGGACCGCACTCACGATCACCGTTCCTTCGATCAATCCCCACGGAATGGTGCGAGCGGATTGTTGGACGATCCAGTGCCGGATGAACGGAGCACTGAAGACAGGAAAGGTCTCAGCGCGGGCATGTCCGATCAAGACGCGCTTGAGAATCACGGTCATCGCGACAGCGAAGGCGCTGTACACGACAATCCCAATCATCGAGAAAATCGGTGTGATAGCGATCGTCCATGAGATTCCCCATTCGGCGACGAGCATCGGCATCAATTCGAAAATCAAGAGGTAGGCGATCGATCCAGATGCGACCAGCATCGCCGCGAGAACGAGGCACTGCACAATGGCTGCGAGCGTCGGATCATTGGCACGGGTGCCTGCACGAACTCTCGGCTCTTGGGTTGGTGCGGTGGTCAATCGCTCCCCCAATCGGTGCGAAAGGTTGCGCACGGATCGGCATTCATAGATATCTCTGACGGTTAGCGATGCAGTCGACGGCTTTGCGCGGAGAGCGCAGATGACTCCGACTGCACTCAGCGAGTCGCCACCGAGATCGACAAAAAAATCCGCGTCGATCGAGATCGAACTTTCTCGTGCGAGCGCGTTTGCCATTGCATGGACGATGATCGCCTCTTGAGGAGTGTGAGTCTCGTCGGTCCGGACATGGCTGGTGTTGGGTGCATCGACTTCTGGCAGTCTTATTCGGTCAATCTTGCCCCCGACCGTGCGCGGGAGTGCATCGATCGTCACGAATCGGCTCGGAATCATGTACGAAGGCAAGGACCTTCTGACAGAATCGCGAATGTCATCCCACGGGGGCGCGGTTATGGAATCCAGCAAGACAACATGGGCAACGACGATGCGCGCCGCGCCTTCTCCCTGCACTCTGCAAGCAGCTTCGCGAACAGAATCGTGCTGAGCGAGGATCGAATCGATTGCCGACAATTCCACGCGGTATCCGCGCAGTTTGATCTGCCCGTCGATTCGACCGAGGTACTCGATGTCACCCGGTGCAGTCCGACGAACGAGATCACCGGTTCGATAAATGCGGCCGAACTTTGGATGGTCGATGAACTTCTCTGCCGTGACGAGTGGAAGATTTCTGTATCCGCGTGCGAGACCGATTCCTGCGATACATAACTCACCTTCGCCGCGACCCGGTCCGCTTGGAGCGACTTCGTCGAGCGATTCGTCCAGAATGTGCGCGGTGTGGCCTTCGACGGGCTGACCAATCGTCACAGGAACGCCAGCAACGATCTGCGTGCGCACCACCGTTACAGTGCACTCAGTCGGTCCATAGCCGTTTTCGAGTCGACGACCTCGACTCCAAGAGTCCGCGAGATCCTGAGGAAGCGCTTCACCGCCGACATAAAGAAGTTTCACCAATGGAAGCTCTCGTTGCGGATTCGCACAACCCAGCGTGCGTAACAGTGTCGGCGGGGGGCAGAGCACCGTGATTGACTCTCGGTTGATCCAATCGACGAGGTCTGGTCCGAGTCGAATCGTCTCGTCGTCGATCAGAACGAGCGTCGCTCCGACCGCGAACGCAAGCCAAGTCTCTTCGAGCGACGAGTCATAGGCGGCGGATGAACACTGTGCGACTCGGTCAGTGTGATCGAGTCCAAAGCGTGGGATGTCGGATCGCACGAGAT
This sequence comes from Singulisphaera sp. GP187, assembly GCA_945868805.1. GTDB lineage: Bacteria > Planctomycetota > Phycisphaerae > Phycisphaerales > SM1A02 > F1-60-MAGs104. The sequence goes on along the minus strand of CAMBMO010000005.1, from coordinate 27,620 downwards.
TGGCGATGCTGCGGTGTTCGATCATGACTCCCTTGGGAGCGCCGGTCGTCCCAGAGGTGTAGATGACGTATGCCAGCGAATGCGGATCGGTGGGGCGTGCAGTCTCATTTGTTCGCCCGTCATCCAAGATCGAACCGACATCGATGATGCGCTGATTCGGCGCGAGTCCAGCTCGTTCGATTCTCGCGCGACCGATCGAGTCGGTCAAGATGACCGGCGAATCCGAATCGCGAATGATGGACCGAATGTGGTCGTCTGGAAAGTTGAGATCGAGACACGTAAATGCTCCGCTGGCTCGGTGAACTCCCAACTGCGCCGCGTACAGATTCGCCGTATCTCGCGGGAGCAATACTGCGACGATCGGTTCATGCCTTCCCCAGAGATCAGCTGCAATCGCCAGGGCGATCGCGCGACTTTTCTGGTCAAGCTGGGCATATGTGCACGTTTGCCTAGACGGCCTGCCCGTTCCTGGTGGAATGTCGATAGCAACTCGATGCGCATGTGTACACACTGTCGAGCCGAAGATCTCAGGGATCATCTGGATCATCTGGATCGTCGGGGTCAACTGCTCGAGCTTTGCAATCGGCGTGTCACTCACGCTCGCAGACTATCGAAGTGGGCGTCCGTCTATCCCCTGCGACCTCGTCGCGAAGTCGATCTTCCAGCGGTATGCGGGCCTCGGTGTGCATGTGGCATCTGATGTGCATGTGGCAACTTCGGAGCTGCACTCTGGGCATGCGGGTGAAAAACCTGTGGCGCACTCGGCCGGGCCTGATTGGGCGAGTCAACACCGAGTGGCGACTGCATGCGACGGGCGTGCGGGCTTCGACCCTTGATGTGGCGAGATGGAGGATTTGCTGGCGCACGAGTCGCGGCTGGTGCTTGCGGCACTGCGGGGAGGTTTGCCGGGAGCGCCAATATCGGAATCTGCTTGCGCGTCAATTTCTCGACGGCGCGCAGAAGTCCACGCTCTTCAGGGGCGCAGAATGCGATTGCGATCCCACTCGCTCCAGCGCGGGCGGTGCGCCCAATTCGATGCACGTACGACTCAGGTTCCATCGGCATGTCGTAATTGATGACATGGGTGATTCCGTCGACGTCGATTCCGCGTGCCGCGATGTCAGTCGCCACAAGCACAGGTGCACTCCCGGACTTAAACGCCTCAAGAGCGCGGGTTCGGTGGTTTTGCGCCTTGTTTCCGTGGATCGCCTGCGAATTCACACCGGCAGCCGCGAGTCGCTTGACGACGCGATCGGCACCGTGCTTTGTCTTCGTAAAGACGAGCGTGCGGTCGCAACCATCCTGATTGAGAATGTGCAGAAGCAATTGGATCTTCTGCGTGTTTCCAACTTGATAGAGGTGCTGCGAGATCCGATCGACGGTCGAGGCGACTGGAGTCACCGCAACACGAACTGGATCTTTCAAGAACGAATCGGCGAGGTGTTTGATCTCGCTCGGCATCGTTGCCGAAAAGAGCATGGTCTGGCGCTTCGCCGGCACGGCCGACATGATGCGGCGAATCGGTTCGATGAATCCCATGTCAAGCATGCGATCCGCCTCGTCGAGCACTGCGAACGAAATCGAACGCAGATCGACAAGGCGTTGTTGCATGAGGTCGGTCAGACGACCGGGTGTTGCGACGAGAATGTCGACGCCACTTCGCAGTGCGTTGACTTGGGGTCGCTGATTGACTCCGCCGAAGATGACGACATGTCGCATCTGCGTCTTGCGACCATATGCGGCAAAGCTTTCGCCGATCTGAGCGGCGAGTTCACGCGTTGGCGCGAGAATCAACGCGCGAGGCGATCGACCCGGAGCGCGGGGCGTGTTTGCTGGAGAATTGCCGAGCAATTGATGCAGGATCGGCAACGCGAATGCCGCGGTTTTTCCAGTACCAGTTTGGGCGATTCCGAGCACGTCTCGGCCAGCAAGGGCTGGTGGAATTGCCTGAGTCTGGATCGGCGTCGGGATGGTGTATCCCTCAGCAGCGAGTGCTTCGAGCAACGCCTTCGCCAGATTGAGCGAGGTGAAATGAGAGGGGGATGACACGGTCGATGCTGTATCTATTGACAAATGAAAACAACCTTCTGACGCTCGGTCTATTCGGAGACCGAGTGTCTGCGTTTTGGACAAGTCTGATGCCGCCGCGGTCGAACCCAATCGGGAGAACGGGAAGAAACAGAAACAAGCCTGATGGCACTGTTGGAAGGCTTCCGATGCTTTCCACAGTTGCCGGCTGAATCCCAGAGAAGTGTCGAGAGCAAAGATGCTTCGACCTGAGGTGAACCGGCGGGGTGTTGCGAGTATAGCACAGATTCGACGAAGCGCAACAGAGTTTTGGAGTGGTGGCGAGGGGGCGGCCAAGCGCGATTCGAACGGACTAGAACTGCGCGAGGTCTTCGGGTTGGTTGATGTTCGCCAACGATGTCGCATCGGCAGCAACGAGTCGAGTACGAAGTGATTCGAGCACGGATTGCAGTGAGGGGACCCGAGGCGCAATCACCGCGTCTCGCAGCGCATCGATGGCGCCGATTCGATAGAGACCGAAGCACGGCTCCGGACCCAATGCGCTTGAGGCGATGATGGCATCCGCGTCGATGTTCTCGTCAGCCTCGCGCAGGATCGCGCGAATGAGCGAGGGTTCGATGGTCGGCATGTCACCAGCGACGACAAAGACCGAGCACTGTTTATGCTCGAGTGCCGAGAGAATCCCTCCAGCGGGACCGCGACCCGGGTAGTTGTCCACGATGATCGAATCGCCGAGCTGCGCGACATCGGCGTGACACTCGCCAACGAGTGCGACTCGTGCGCCAAACACAATGCGCAACGCGGAAACAGGGCGATGGACGAGCAGTTCATCACCGATCGCAGCGCGAAGCTTGTCCCGTCCGAATCGGCGACTCTTCCCGCCAACAAGAACGATGGGAACGATCGATTCGCGTTGGCGAGTTGTGGTCATGCGTGCGCCTGTGGAGCGGTTGAACCGCGCAGCATTCGGACGGCATGTGGAAGAATGTCCAGCAGCGCTTCAAGCGTCTCGACCGCACCCTTGGGTGAACCCGGGAGCGTCAATATGAGCGTCGAATTTGTGGCGCCCGCGACGCCACGCGACAAGAACGCGCGTGGATGATCCGCGCCGCACCGCGCACGTGCGAGTTCCATGAGTCCTGGATGCGGGCGATCGATCACCTGCATCGCGGCCTCTGGGGTGAAGTCCCGAGGTCCCAAGCCTGTCCCCCCCGTGACAAGTGCGAGGTCGATCGCCATCAGCGGGTCGCTCCATCGACGCAAGAACTCCGCGATTGCAGTCGGATCATCTGGTGTGATCTCGACATGCACCACCTCGCCATGCAGTCGCTCCCGGACGAATGTGGCGACGGCGGGACCCGAAAGATCTCTCGTCAGACCGTGCGAGCACCGATCGCTCGATGTCAGCACGACTGCTCGAATCGCACTTTCGTTGGGCGTGTTCATGGCTTTGCGTCGGGTGCGATCAGAGTCCCGGATCGACCGCCACGCTTCTCAAGCATCCGGACGCATTCGATCACCATCCATCGATCGATCGCCTTGCCCATATCGATCAGGGTGAGCGCGCCAATGGACGCAGCGACGAGAGCTTCCATCTCGACTCCAGTACGCGAAGTGGTCGAGACGCAGACTTCGATCCGCACGCGGTCATCAAAGGTTTCAATCGAGACATCGACCGCGTCGAGTGGAAGCGTATGGCAGAGCGGAATGAGTTCGTCGGTGCGCTTCGCGGCCGTGATCGCTGCGATCCGAATGACGTCGTCGATCGGTCCCTTGGCCAGCGACCCAGTGCGGATACGGTCAGCGAGTTCGCGACTTATCCGAACGATCGCCTCGGCGCGTGCGGATCGATGCGTTGGCTCCTTCGCCGAGACATCGACCATGCGAACGTGTCCCTCGCCGTCGAGATGAGTGAGTTCAATGTGTTTCGGGTTCATTGAGTTAGTTCCAATTGAAGAAGTTCCAAGGGCCGATTCCGGTTTGGTTGGCGGGAATCTCGACAAACCCGTTGCTCGGTCCAAGTCCGACGCAATCTCCGCTTCCGCGCATTTCGAGTGCACGCACGAATCCAGGTTCGATGTGTCGGACGGCGATGAACTGGGTGAGCGCCGATGGCTTTTCGATCGACGCAATGAGTCGGACGGATTCGGCGGGGGCCTCCCGTATCGAGAACCCTGCGAGCGCGCGTGCGACTGGAATCGCATATCGACGCGCAGTGATCATCACACTCACGGGATTCCCCGGAAGGCAGAGGACAGGACAATTCCCCGCGAACGCTCCGAGGAATGGTCTGCCTGGTTTCTGCGCGACTCCGTGGAAGAGTGTTCGTGCGCCGATGGCATCGAGCACCGCGGGGACAAAGTCCTTGTGACCAACGGCGACCCCACCGGTGAGTATCACCATGTCGCTTGTTGTCGTGGCATCTTGCAAGGCAGTGCAGAGTGCGATCAAGTCGTCGCGCACATGCGAGACGGACTGGACATCGGCCCAGGCAAAGGACGCGAAGAGGGCGGTCATCGCTGGACCATTGCTATCGCGAACGAGCCAAGGTTTGATTTGGGGACTGATTGGCGGTTCGGACGGCCCTCGATCGTCATTGACTTCGTCGCCCGTGACGATGACACTAATTCGTACGCGTCGAAAGACAGCGGGATCGCAGACGCCGAAGGTCGCGAGGGCCGCGGCAGCGGGGGCGTGAATCGCCGCCCCGGGTTGAAGGATGTATGCACCGATCGAGGCGTTTTCGCCCTCGCGCCGAATGTGTGCGCCGACTCGAATCATTGCGACACGGTCCGGATGGACGGCAATGCTGTGTTTACTCTCCGTCACATGCTCGCGTGGCACAACAAAGTCGGCATCGACCGGGATGGCTGCACCAGTGGCGATTCGCAGGCATGTGTGTGGAGAAAGCGACATCGGCGGTTGGCCTGCGCTGAGTTCCCCCGCGATCGGGATTGCCGTCATCGAGATGTCGGCCAGTCGCATTGCAAATCCATCCATCGCGCTCACATCGATCGCTGGACTCGGTCGATCGGCGATGAGCGCCTTCGCAAGAACTCGGCCCGTCGCCATCGAGAGCGGGACCTGTTCGTGATCGACGGGTGAGATCGGAGCGAGGAGCGAGGCGAGAGCCTGCTCTGGAGTGATGGTGCTTGTCGCGGTCAGTGTCATGTTCGTTTGTTCTTCTTGCCGCTACCCGCGACGACATCTTCGACCCAACCTCGATTTCGCATCATTGTTGGGAAGCCCAGCGTGAGCGTGCCAAGGATCGCGAGGTGCATGAGTTCGTCTGACTTCCATCCCGCTTCGAGCGCCTTTCGGCAGTGCGAGTGCGCTGCGCCTTCAAGACCCGCACCCATCGATATCGCCAACTTGCAAAGTGCGATCGTCTTCGCTTCGAGAGGTCCCGCGTCCGCGCAGGCCTTGCCGAGCGCTTCGTATCGATCGAGGACCTGTGAATGTTCCGCACCGAATCGTCCGTACGCACTCGGGATGTTCTTCGGTGATCGTTTCCTGGGGTGTTTGATTGCTGCCATGGGTTACTCTCCTTCGGTGATCACTGTACGAGTTCTGCTCTTCGGTTCCGAGCGAGATGCGATTGGCGCATCTTGCGTCGACGTGGATCTGGCTGATCGTGCGACGGCACGGGATGTTCTCGATGCGCTAGCGATACGGCATCCATCGATTGAATCGTCGCTGCGCGGTGCTCGGCTTGCCGTCAATGGGCGGTTCGCCCCCGCGGATTCAATCGTCGCCGCTGGGGACGAATGCGCGGTCATCGGGCTAGTCTCTGGCGGATGAGCGTCACCGTCGAAATCACCGAAGGACCGTTGAAGCGGGGAAGCAGCGATCGCGCCGTGCCGACAAATGGCGTGGCCGGATCGGCTGGATCGACCGGGGCCTCGGTCATCTTCGAAGGAATCGTCCGTGCGCAAGAGGAAAATGGCACGATCGTCGCCCTTGACTACGAGGCGTATCGACCGATGGCGGATCGCGAACTCGAGCGGCTTGCAAGCGACATACTTCGTGCTCACGGACTGCATCGGATCGCGGTCGAGCATAGCGTGGGACATGTTCGAGTTGGTGAGGTCTCGTTCAGATTGTTGATCGAGTCCGCCCACCGTACTGAGGCCATGCGTGCGATGGCTGAATTCATCGACCGCATGAAGCTCGACATTCCGATTTGGAAGCGTGCCGTTCATTAGCCTCCAATGGCGGACATAGTCCGTCCCTCCATCGGCCCCATGCGCAAGGCGCCACCTCGATCTTTATTCCAGATGGCCTCGCGAATCGCCGCCTCAATTGCTTCATCGCTCCCGCGACCTTTCAGTAAGTGGCGAATGGGCCACTCCGAATTTGCAAGCAAGCAGGGACGAAGAAATCCGTCTGGTGTGACGCGGATTCGGCTGCACTCGCCACAGAACGGATCGGATACGGGAGCGATCGTTCCAACACTTCCCGCCGATCCATCCGCGAATCGAAACCGTACTGCAGTGCGGTCTGGTCGATCTCGCCCCTCTGCGATGAGCGGGAAGACATCGGAGATTCGCTCGATCGTTTTTGCGCTCGAAACGACTCGCGTCGTGTTCCAAGAACCATCCGCATCGAGCGGCATGAACTCGATAAAGCGAATCTCGATCGCGAGCGCACGTGCGAGTTCGGCGAGTGCGGGTGCGTCTTCGTCGTTCACACCTACGAGCAGGACGGCATTGACCTTGACTGGTCCTAATCCTGCTCCGATCGCGGCGCGGATCCCGTCGATGACGACCGCAGGGTCGAGGTTTGATCGACTGACCGCTCGAAATCGTGCGGGATCCACCGAGTCGATGCTGATGGTGATTCGTTTCAATCCGGCAGCCTTCCACGCTTTTGCAGTGGCCTCGGTCAGACGTGATCCGTTCGTGGTCATCGAGACATCGCCGTACAGCGGCGAGAGTTCGGAAATGATCTCGCACAAGTCTGGATGCAATGTCGGTTCGCCACCGGTGATCCGGAGTCGCTCCACCCCGAGCCTCGCAAATGTGCGTCCGAGTTGGATGATCTCTTGCGTCGATAGGCGGGATTCGCTCGGCAAGAACTGAGCGTCAGGCGAAAGACAGTACGAGCATCTGAAGTTGCATCGATCTGTGATCGAGAGCCGAAGGTCGTTGGCGATGCGTCCAAAGCGATCGCGCAGGGGTCCCTCAGTCGGAGCGGGCTCGAACGCGCCCGAGTCGCTGGCAGGGTCATCGTCGCGGCTGGTCGCACGTCCGTACTGCGTCAGAGAAAATGGAGAGGTCGGTGCGAGTGTGGACATTGGGCGGGATGTTGGACGAGGGGATTCTACATTTTGATTCGCAGCGTCTTATGTCGCAAGCCCCGTCACGAGGAGTTTCGTCCCTGCGACGAGCAGTACGACTGCGAGGACGGATCGCAATGAGCGGTTCCCGAATCGGCGGCTTCCCAGATGTGACCCGATCAGGCCACCTACTCCTGCAGCGCCTGCAAGAACGACGAGCGAAGAGTCGGGTTTCCATCCATCGACTGCCAGTCCAGAGAGTCCAGCGATCGAGTTGGCAAGAATGAACATCGCGGCGAGCGCGGCGGTGCGCTTGGTGTCGGCCCAGTTGAAGTAAAGCGAGATCGGGCTGAGGAAGATGCCTCCACCTGTGCCCGTTATGCCTGCAATGAATCCGATGAGACCACCGGCGCCGACTGCGACCGAAGTTGGCGGGGGTTTCGGCGCGGTTGAAGCGATTGGTTGGATCGCTGTCCGTGCCATCCATATCGCGGTCAGCAGGAGAACCGCGCCGATGGCAAGCTGGAGTGGGCGCGCGCCAATTGGCATCGTGGCACCAAGAAATGCGGCGGGGATTGACAAGATTGCGAAGGGCCAGAATTGCTTCAGCGAGAAGTGTCCAGCGCACATGAACTGCACGCTTGCCATCGATGCCACGAGAATGTTGATCGCAAGGGCGGTCGGTCGCATGACAGTCGCCTCGATTCCCACCAGTGCCATGATCGCGAGATATCCCGATGCTCCCGCATGTCCGACGCTCGAGTAGAGCGCGCCCACGACGAGGAATGCGAGCGCGAGAATTGGAAGAAGAAAGTCGTCCATGGCGATCCCGAGAACCTCCTCAGGTGGTCGGGGGCTCGCTGGAAGTGGAAGGACCGGTCGTCGATGCTCTCACCATGTGCGCGATAGTAAAGGATGCGAAGTGTCGCAGCAGCCTCCGACCGTCAACAGGTGAAGTGATCGCTCAATCTGATCGACGGCGTCACCTGTCATCGGTGGTGGCATTGCTATCGAATGCTGGGTCGCTCGGCGAAAGTTTGCAATGAGTTGGCGGCGGACCATCGCTGCGGTACCCACGGTCAATCTCGCATCGGCAGCACTGGCGGTGCCCGTGATGATGGTCACCTTTACGATCATTGGACCATTTGAGCAGATGCTCAATCTCAATCTGAACCGTGGATTTACGGTCTACGACGGGATCATCACCGTCGCAGGTGCATTCATTGCGACAACGCTCGTCAACGCACTCTTCGAAGGATGGATTCTCGTGCGCTTCTGGAAGGTGCCGCGCAATCTGAATCCTTATTGGTTGTGGCTGATCGCAAATGGCGCGAGCAATGGGATCGTCTTTGTTTCCTTCTTTGCGCTCATGTTCTTCGGTCGGTCGTGATGACTCACTCGCTCGGCTTCGGATTCCACCGCTTCAGTCCGTCGTCACCCTTGAACCAGATCCAGTCGACACGTTCGCTGCGACTCTGCACGATGTTCCCGAACTCATCGAACTTTTTGTCGCCGATGCTCCACACGAGTGGATGACCGTCCGCGAGGGTGTAGCCAATCGGCTTCCCGGTATAGGGATCGGCGGGGGCTGAGCCCAAGTAAGTGGGTACGAGTTCATTGATCGCGGTCGGCCAACTGCCTGCGTGCGCACGGCGGAATTGCTCAAGTGCGATGGCAGTCTGCGCGGCGATCGAATGACCCTCTGCGCGCCGACACACGGCGACAGCCCGCCCAACAACCGGCATCAGGAGACGCGGAATGAGCCATTTTCGAACAGCGTCCTGCGTCACTAGCTGCGAGAACTCTTGTTCGTAGCCGAAATCCTGTTGCCAGAGTGGAAGCTTCGACTGTCGCTCTGACTTGTCGTACAGAGCCTCGCACATGTCGATGGTTTCCTTTCGCGTCGCCATCAGCGCTGCGCCGATAGGTGAGAGCAGAACACCCATCGTTTTTGCCGACGGACCGAAATCGTTGGATTCAATCGATGACATGGACTCAAGCGACGAGATCAGATGAGCACCATACGCAGCGTTGAAGTACCCGTCGCCGTGACCGTCATCCGAATATGTCCGCTGAAGCATGTCTTGAAGCATGAGCAGCTCGATGGAGAGTTCGACCTGGAAGGCCGCATCGGGGATTGATCGCAGGCGACTGGCGAGGAGGACGAGTTGTTCGTCCTTGAGTGATTGTGGCTTCCACTCGATTGCCATGACAATGCGTTCACATGCAATCGTGCGCATCGCGCTTGCCACAAGCTGGGAAATGAGGGTCTGGTCCTCACTCGTGTGCATCGACATTGCGATCATCGCTGAGATGTCCCGCACGAAACGCGCACCGTCGTCTTGTTCGAGAGCGTGGAGTGAGTCCGATGCCAGCAGCCGCGCAGCAGATCGAAAGTGATCGAGTTGCGGCAGTTGGACCGCGAACATCGGAAACTCTGGTGGAGTCTTCGAGGCAATCGATTCGTCATAGGGAAAGATCTCTGCATCTTCCACCTTCGGCTGGTAGTGGGGCATGTACCCGAGCGCGGGCTTCTTCGATGCAACCGAGAGAAGCTCGAGACCTGCATCGCGTTGCGCGATCATCTTGCACTGTCGCTCCCAGTTCGCGTCACCCACCATCGAAAGTGTCCCCTCCACGCCATAGTCGTTGAATGTCAACCCCGTGAATGGTTTTTCGCTCTGCCCCGCCCGACTTGACGGATCCGCGAGCAGGATCAACGCTTGCTTATAGATCGGCCAGGCGCGCTCCGCTTCTGTGACCTTCGGGAGCGATTCGTGCAGTCGAATCATTGGATTGAACGAAATGACCGGCTTGTTCACCCACAAGTACGCGATGCCAATCCCGTAAAGACCGATGAACGCCCAGGTCGCCCATAACGCTGTGACTAGCAGTCGGCGTAGTGCCCGATCAAATGGCGTTCGCTTTGCGATCGCTCCAGCGCGAAGTTGCAATGCCGATTCGCGTGGGTCGCCGAACGCGTCGATAAGTGTGCTCGCATCCTTGCCCGCATCGAGACCGTCACGAAAGTGCGCGGCCAGTTCGCGTTCAATGTCCGTTCGTTCGCGCTTGCGCAACTTTGTTCGCTTCACGACTGTTGCAACGAGTGCGACAATCTCTTGGGGGAGTGCGGTTGTGGTGGGTGTCGTCATGTTGATCTCATGCGATCGCCGAGACGATTCCCAGCGTTTCCATCGCCTGTGCTACAGACTTCCACTGCTGGGTGTCCGACGCAAGTCGTTTGTGGCCAGCTGCAGTCAGTCGGTAATACTTGCGAGGTCGCGCGCCTGTTTCGTCCCAGCGGCTTGCGACAAGTCCCTTACCTTCGAGGTTGTAGAGCAGGGGGTAGAGCGTGCTCTGTCCCATTGCAAGGATTCCATCGGTGCGCTTGTCGATCGCTTCGACGAGTTCGTATCCATACATTTCTTGGCGCTCGAGCAACTTCAGGATGGCCGTTGGTCCCGCACCACGCATGAGTTCACGATCGATTGGAGGTTTGGGGTTTTTCGTAGTAGTCATTATCAACATACTATGCGTGCCGTGGCATAGTGTCAAGCGCGACTATGGGCCTGGGTTTGTCGCTTTCGCACCCTCACGCAATCGCTGGGGATCGACCCGAATCTTGAGTTCGAGTTGTTCGTTCTCGGTATCGACCCATGCGTGACGAGTGACCGACTGACCAAAGGTCTTCGCGGTGAGGGCAACATCGATTGTCCCGCCCGCCGGAAGTTCGCACGGAACCTTCGGATCACTCGTGATTGTCGAGCTTGTGCTCACGCGCAGGCTCTTGACCTTGAGTGGGACATTGCCGAAGTTCTTCAACGTGAATGTCATCGTCACTTGGTGGAGCCCCTGTGGATCATCGGGGATGACAGGTGGTTCATAGGTCGAGCGGATCACGGCGAGTCGTGCGGGAGCCGTGTTGCACCCAACGCCCGAAACAACAACCAAGCAAGTCAGGAGCGCTGTGCCGAGATGCGAATGCTTCACTTGGCTGCGTGCGCCCAACGATCGAGTGCCCCCCGCAGTTGCTCCGATGCCTCGCCGTTGACATGAGCGCCGTTTGCGTCGCCTGGGCCGAAATACTCTTGTTCGAGCGAAAAAATATGCGCTTGGAGTGACGCACGGTCGGAGGGGTCAAGCCGCTGTGCGCACTCTCCCTCGATCCGGCGGAGTTCTGTGATGACACTCATGGGCGTGAGTCGCGTCGCGCGTGCACCCTCTTGCGAGGTCGTCTTTGGTTTGCGCCGGCGAATGGCGATTGTTCCGATAAGAACGATCGCCGCGACGCAACACCCGAGAACCAAATTTGTTGCGCTCCACATCGAGGCACGAATGGGGATGGATGGCTCAGTGACGACGACGACATCCATGTCCGCGAACTGTCGAGAGACGAGTGTCGTTTTCGGGTCACCCGAGAGTCGTGGGTTCAGCGTCGGAAATGTGAATGCCGCTCCGACCGGGGTCATCGTTGGCGTGTACGTGATCACCCAAGACCGTTCGGTTGGAAGTCGATACGCGCCGCTTTCATCCGCCTCGATGTAGTCCTGCCTCTGAACGACAGGGCTCATCATGTATGAACGCATTCCAGACGATCCCGCTTCCGATTCGACCAGCACCATCGGCCGTGCTTCGATTCCATTGGCAGTGACTTCATATCCCTCGATCGCAGTCGAATAGTTAGGCAAGAGATCCCCGATTTCGGCGACGATGCCATCAGCCTTGGCTTGCACTTCGAGCACGATGGCGCGATCTTTTTCGGAGTTCTCTCTGTCACGCAAGTCGACGGTTTGGGCGATCGTCAAATTCTTCATGGGCCGTGTCCCTCCCGACTTGGATGCATCGATCGTTGGCGCGTTCGAGAGAATGGGCAGGACGACGGGTCCAGAGTTGTCGTTAAAGTGCATGTCCATCGTCATGTGCGGGATGCGATCGACACTCGGGTCTTTCGTTTTCATGACGACATATGCGACTGGCTTTTCGAGCCACGCGTCGGAACCGCCTTCTCGCACCGGGCGCGGTGGCGCGAGCGCTTCGAAGAATCCAATGCTCTCAACTTCGAAATGATCTCCGAACGACGCTTCGAGGCTCTTCTTCAATAAGTCTCGGTAGTTCATCGGGCGATAGGAGTTGCCGACGCGCGCCCAGACATCATTCTGCAAATAGCGACTGAATCCACCTGTTTCTCGATCGACCTCCGCTGTGAAGCGTAGGGTCAGGGTCGCGCCGAATCGTTCGTTCGTTCCGACGCGATCGTCACCATCGACCGCCAGTCTCAGTTTGATCTCGTCCTTCATGAGATCCTGATAAAGGTCTGTCAGCCTGCGCAGTCCAGCGCCCGCAGGATTGTCGCCAATGATTCGCATCGCATGACGCACGATTCGTGGCTTCACATCTGGATCGAGTTTGGCGAGTGCATCCGTGATCGCGTTTGCGAAAGCCGCGGTATGGCGATCGGCGGCATCAGGCGAAAGTTGCTTGATCGACTTGCGTATGAGATCGATCTGGTCATCCTGTGGCGATCCCTCGACGAGAAGATCTTCGCGTGTCAGGTAACTGAGTTCGGTCGCGCCAACCGCGGCGCTAAACCATGCAAGATAGACGCTTGGATCGTCGCGCTGATCGCCTTTTCCGATGACTTCGGAGTATCGGAGCGCAGTCTGTGCGAAGGCCTCAAACGCCTCCTTTCGATATTGGTTGTACTGCGCAAAGTCTTGCTTTTTCTGGTCTTGCGCATACTGGACACGGTCGTAGGTCAGTCCAGCTTTCGTGACGGCATACTTCCACGATTCCGGTCGCTGTGCGATCGCTTGATCGACCAACTCGATCGCGAGGGCGTAGCCGCGCTCGACCATCTCGGTGATCTCGGCGGGAGATCGCTTCATTCCAGCCGTCTGCTGTGCGCGGCGATCGCGCCACTCGCCACTGAGTCCGGAACGCATCTGATCAGACAAGCTCGCCGCCGTCGGAGCCGAGAGTTGATCGATCGGACCAAAGATGCTGGTGATGCCCTCACGCGTGAAGACCTCGGTCCGTCCATGGCACGCGCTGAAAGTGCCGGCCACGATCGGCAACTTCCTCGGATCGATGCCGATTTCATCCAAGACCAGCATTAACCGCGCGAGCCGATCGAGATTTCTTCGTTGACGCCCGCGGGTGAGTGGGGCGGATGTCATCCCATCACGCACGAATCCGATGAACATCATGTCATCTGGATTTCCCTGGAGTTGCGGTGCGAGTCGATCCTGCCAGCGTCGAAGGAAATCATCCGCGAAGTCAACCGCTTGATCTGGAAATCGCTCGGTGGCATTTGCGAGGTAATCGATCGCAACATCCACTTCATCGGCGGCCGTGGCGATGTCGATGGCTGCGCGGTACGCACGACTTGCGAGACTGGATTCCAGCGCACCCATCCACCGTTCGTCAGGCATCGCACGAAGGAGGAGTTGCATCTCCTGAGGTCCCGCCACGCCTCCCCGCCGATTCCCGCCGCGGCTTCCACCGCCACCATTTGGATCGAGTGCCGACTCTGCTTCTCCCACGAGGGCCGTCGTCAGCATGCGAAGTGGGACGCGCACGAGTTTGATATCGAGACCAGACTGAGCAAGAAGCGTGTCGACGGACTCTTTCATCGTCAGAATTGTCTGAGCCCTATTGGGCAGATCGAGCTGACTATTTCGAAGTGAGACGGCCTTGAGTGCGATGACTTCCAACGCAGACGGCGCAAGCATCGGATTGGCGAAGACTCGTTCGAGCCACTTCGATGCTTGCGACGGCGGCATTGAAGGCAGCAAGTCAATGGCTCGTCGCATCGCATCCTGTCGCAGCGCGGCATCGGCGCTTTCGACGAGCGCTGTCTCGCAGTACAACCCCCATGCAGTGCGCAAGTGCGAATCCGATTCCGTTCCGGCGCGATTGCTCTTGGCGAAATCTTCGTGGTATCGGCCATAATTGAAAAGCGCGACCGCATCAAGCTTCGCCCGTGCTTCATCAAGCGATGGGAAATACGTCGCTGCGTCGAGCGCCATTCCCGCCGCGACGAGAAACTTCACGGTGCGCTCGCGGTGCGCGGTGTCCTGACGGCCAAACATTCGAGTCTCGGCGTTCAGTGTGCTCAGCATGGCCGCCGTGCTGTACTTCGTCGCCGCTTCCTTCAAAAGCTGTGCAAGAATGTTGACTTGCCAGTCGCTGAGCGATTCGGGAGCTGCATCAGCGATGGCGAGCACTTCTTCAGGGAGAAGTCCGGGATCGGGCTTCTGATTGGGGTCGCCACGCTGTGATCGATTGATGGTCTGCAGGATCTGCGTGTAGACCGCGATCGCATCGGCCGTCGGAAGCTCACGCAAAGAATCCCCGAGTATCGTCCATTCTCCTGCAAGGACCTGCAATTGAAGCCACTTCGCTGTCGCTTCGAAGTCGGTCGATGCGGGCTTTGGCGCGACTTCGAAGCCGATTTTCGATCGTGCCGCGAGAACAGTCTGGGGCGTTCGAGTGAATTCAACCGTTCGAATGGCTTGAGCAAGCGTTTGAGCATTTGGCTGGGAGTTCTCGCCTGGCCCACCGAGAAACTTCTTGATATCGATATCCATGTCGCGGAAGTAGGCGCGAAGAGATTCGCGCTCTGCCTCGCTCGCGCTGTTGTATTCGCGTCGCAGATCGTCGACCTGTTCGGGAGAGAGCGCGCTGCCCGGAGGTACGAGCGGATTCGTCGCCAATCCCGCGATCGCAGGGTCGTCGGAAGCGATCGGCGTACTCGCACCTGACTTCGCAGGCATGACACCAGTCGAAAGGCGGACCGTTCCACGAGCTTGCGCTGGCGTCAACGGCATCAACGCCTGTGGTGGCACCTGTGCGAGCGCATGTGTCGCGCAAGTCAACACAATCGTGGCGACGGAGGAGCAAGAAAAAACTGAGTTCATCATTTTGTTCATGTTGTTCATGTTTTTCATGTTGGTCATGTTGGTCATGTTGGTCATGGGTATGCCTTGTCAAATTCAACTGTACGGCTACCAGCCGTCACGGATCTGTTCCGCACCGCCTGCACCTCGACCATCCTGCTGAGGTGGACGCTTCGATTTCCCAGGCCGATTGCCTGGCCGGTCGCCATTTTTCCCGACACGAGGGGATTCTTTGGGGAGTGGTTTTCCCTGCAAATCCATCAAGTTCGATTGTTCAAGATTCAGGACGAGTTCGAGATTGCGTTGATAGTTTTTCGCTGGCTCATCGTCGACGCTTTCGGCGAGGTATCGGAAGTGTTGTCGTGCCTTGCCGGATTCAACGCGCCACTCTTGCGCGGGCATTCCTGAAAGTCGAAGAAGTCGAGCTCCGTAGTAGTACGCCGTCGCAAGTTCTTCGCGCACCGAACGCGCGAATGCTGCGTCGGACGCGCTCGGCGACTTGTGTTCGCCGTCCGTCCCATCGAGACCTTCCAGTTCATTGACAAGTGCCTCGAGATCTTCGATGCCGGTCCAGATCTCGCCTGCTCGAACATTTGCGCGAGCTCGCGCCCATCGGATGTCGCGAGCCGTCTTGGGAGATGCATCTCCCAGAGTTGTCAGCACATCTTGAAGGCGATCCGCACTCTCCTTCCAGAGATCGGCGGCGTGGGCGTAGAGGCGTTCTTCGCTCGTCGTCGCATCAAGTGCTTGCGCCTGATGTTCAACACTTGGTTCAAGAAATGCCAGACGTCTCGCGTCGATGGCGACCAGATGGGCCGAGTATGCGATCTCTTGCGCCTGTTGCGCGACGACCTGTGATGCGCTCGCCTGGTTTTGCAAACGAGCGGCACGGTCGATGGCATACGCAGCTTGCCCGGGTCCAAAGTGATAGGTGACTGCAACGACAGGAACGATCGCCCAGATTCCCCACGCAAGTCGGGCGAGCATCATGCGAGTGCCTCCTTGCGTTCTTCAACGGTGGTACGTCGAGCGCTTGCGAATCCAATCGGCCGACCAAAGGCCGCGAGCAGGGGGCCGATGAGTGCGAGCGTGGAGCAACCAATCGCCGTAGCGAGCAAAGCTAGATCGCGTTCGCTCCAATCTCCGCCGGCTCGAGGAGCGATCATCGTCAGCGCGTTCACGACCTCGCTTGGGAGGTGCTTTCGGTTCCCGTCGTGGTAGTAGCCACCGAGTCTTGTGGCGAGTTGTCGCAGTCCCATCGTGTCCTGACGACTGTTGTGACCATTCACATTCATGCCCTTGACGGGATCTCCGAGGCCGATCACGATCGTGTCCGCGATCGAGCTGGGAATCACACTTTGTGCGGGTGTCGCGACATCGCCATCGGTGATGATCAACAGTGTTGCAGAATCTGCTGGCCAGACCCTCGCGATCTCGAACGCCGTAGTCAACCCCTTCTGAAGATTCGTTGGCCCAGCTTCGAATGCGGTGTACATCGGCAATCCATCGAGAGCATTGCGAATGACTTCCTTGTCGAAGGTGTCCTGCACGATTGGTAGCGCATCTGTATAGAACGCGACGATGGTGATCCGCGTCCTTTCCATGTCGAGCCGATCAAGAACCGCTTGCACAACGTCGCCGGCTCGCGTGGCTCGGCTGATTTTCTCGCCGTCAATCGCGGTTACGGTCGGACTCGAATTCGAGGAGTCTTTCAATTGCATGCTCGGTGAGACATCGAGCAGTACGAGCAGATGATTCGATGCGACCTTCGCAGGAGCTCGATCGACCTCGACTGGGTTGAAAGTGGCGAGAGCCAGCAGTCCCCAGGTGGCGAGTCCGGAAGCGATCGCGCGCGAGGGCGCGACGACCATCGTCCAACGCGACGCTCGCCCAGTCTTGCCAAATGCAAGATGGCGCACACGGTCCACCCGACGAGCATGCATCCAGTCGCCGATCCCGACCAACACGACGACGGCGATCGCGGTAAAGACGAAAACCTGGTGCATCGTGAGATCGGTCACCATGGCGTGTATCGCACTCCTAAAAGTCCGACGATGTGCATGGCGAGAAAGGCGAGTCCCGCGAGCGCGAATGGTTGAAAGTGATCTAGGGGCACCGTTCCAAGCGTGCGGAACTGAGCGGGGCGCATCCGATCGATGTGTCGGAAGACGCGGCGCAGACTCGTCGCATCGGCTGCCTGAAATGCTTCGCCTCCAGTTTCGCGAGCGATGTCGATGACCTCGTCGGGGATCGGATCTGACGCAACGTGAATGTGATAAAGCGTGATATTCGCATCCTTCAATTCATCGGCGATGTTTGAAGGCTCGTCTCCGTCCAGATCCGAACTCGCGCCGTCAGAGACCAAGATGATCATCCGATCACCCTCTTGAGCTTCGTTGATCATGTTCGCGCTACAGAAGCGCAGAGCCGCGCCAATGAGCGTTCCTCCCATGTGACTGGGCTGCCTCGATGGATCTGCGAATGGCAGGGCATTTCGGACTGCGTTGAGGTCTTTGGTCAACGGAGTCCATCGAACTTGCCGAGAACCAAAGATCGTCAGGCCGAATGCGTCTCCCTCCCGGAGATTTATGAAGTCTTCGACTGCCTTGCGCGCATTTGTGTATCGATCCTCGAATGTCATACTGCCTGAAACATCCACACAGAACTGAATGTTGGTCAACTCGCGAGCGTTCTTCGGTTGCTGCATCGATTGTGGGCCAGCAAGGAGCACGATCAATGCTGCGAGCAAGAGTGGCGGAGCGCATTCGACCGCCCCAACCAGAATCGAGATCCAGCGACGGCGATGATGGGTCTGACGGTCAAACGGCATGACAAGTCCAGCGCCTCGAGTGGGAATGGAACAAAGCATCAGTGCCGGAATCGCGAGGAGCAAAAGAAGCATCGGCGTTGCAAATGTCATCGTGATCCCTCATCCAGGTAGATCGGGCCATGCGCGCGAAATGGATCGAGCAGAGTCGAAAGTTCGTGCGCGGGTCGTGGAGCGACGCTTCCTCGTTGGTGAAGCCAGGATTCGATCGCGAGGATCAATGTGCTTGCTTCTGGATCGGCGCGCAGTTTCGAGATCGCTTGTGCAGGATTGAGCGATGTGAAATCGCGTCGCTCGCTCCAGAATGCCATCACGAGAAGTTCCAGGCGCGCTTGATCGCGCGTGGAGAGTCCATCGGTCATCGCAGATTCGACGAGTGGTCGCAATTGATCGGCGAGCGTCGGTGCGGAGGCAGGTGGAGGCGGCAGAGCGACTGGCCGATTTCGTATCAATCGACGCACGAAGACGACGATCGGTATCGCGATCCAGATGATTGCAATGGCTGCAATGACCGTGCGGTAGTGGCTGATCGCGAATGCTGGTTGTGCCGAAACCGTAAAGAGATCTGTGCCGAACTTTTTAGGGAGTTCGGAGATAATCGTCGCATCCATGGGCGCGAGTCCGATGGCGGGCGTTCCATCGCGGTGATAGATCAGCGGACGAAGATCGAATGTGCCGGCGACCGTCCCGATGAAATCGATTCGGTAACGATGCTCGGCGGTTGGAGCGAGATCTGGCGTGAGGTCAGTCACCCTCAGAATGAGCGGCGAAGAAAGTTCTTGATCGAGCTTCGCGCGAAGCAGTTCGCCAGTATGCGCGATCGTTACTGACCCCGTAATGCCACGTGGAGTGGGAGATTGATCGGTCGCTCTGGTCGGTGGGACCAGGTTCATCAAGCAAACGATCGCGAGGAGCGAGCCGATCATCCGCGACCTCCACCCATCATCGGTCGACAGGAAAGAAAGTGACGCAACTGAGCGATGAACGGTTGATCCGTCTGAAGTCGCAGATAGCTCGTGCCACATGTGGCGAGATCCGTGGCAACTTCACTCTCGCGCCCCCACGCTGACCGACCGTGGGCGACGAACGCGCGATCACTCTCTGCTTCTCGTCCTCGGAAGAACCCTGCGCGCAGTTGGCCGCGTTCAGCTGGATCGACGAGATGAATCGCCATGCAGTCATGTTTCTGAGCTGAGTGGCGGATGGCGGGGAGTGCATCTGGATCGTGCAAGTCGCTCAGGATCACGAAGATGCTTGATCGTCTCGCGCGCAGGTCCAATTCGCGAAGTCGACTTCCAAGCCGAGTTCCTTCATGCAGGCTTGTCGCGCGAAGCGGATCAAGTGCTTGCCACAATTCGCCCCGATTGAGGCTCGGCTTCAAGCGAGTCTCTCGATCTCCGCCGCCGATCACGCCAACCGGACTCATTCGGCGCTGCGCGATCAGCCCGAGTGCCGATGCGATCCAGACACCGAGGTCGTGCTTGGTGATGGTCGTCGACGACACGCCCATCGACGCAGAAGTGTCGAGGAGGATGTACACGCAGGTGCGCTTTGGAGTGTCGTACTCCTTGACGAACGGCTTCCCCAGTCGCCCCGTGATTTTCCAGTCCATCATCTTGATCGAGTCGCCAGACGCATAGGGGCGTGATTGCGCGTACTCAATTCCGGATCCGACGAATCGTGATGCGTCCATGCCGAATGCAAGATCATCGGCGAGCCTTCGAACGACCATTTCGAAGTCGCCTCGTGCCAGTTCGTCGGGTGGGCGCAAGAGGGGCGTCATGAATCGCAGTCGCTCATGTGAGCGATCGGAGCAGTTCCGTGACCACATCGAGTGGTTTCCGCCCAACCGCAAGGGCTTCGTATGTCAAGCGCATGCGATGCAAGATGACATCCTCAGCAAGCGCGAAGAAATCTTCTGGGATCGTGTAATCGCGGCCATGCAAATACGCACGCGCTCGCGATGCATGAACCAGCGCGAGTACCGCACGCGGGCTACAACCGAGTTCGATGTCCTTGTGGTGCCTCGTCAGCTGAACGAAGTCGACGCAGTCGCGCAAGAAGACCTCGCTGACATGGACACTCTGGACTGCCTCCATCGCGCTGGACAAATCCTTCAGGTGTAATCGCGCGCCCTCTTCAATTGCATCAAACGCTGTCATTGGCACTGCACCATCGCCCTGTCGTTTCAGCTTCAACTTCAAGCTGCGCCGAACGACTTCTGTTTCTTCTTCAGGGGTTGGATAGGAAAATCGATGGCGCAGCATAAATCGATCGAGTTGAGCTTCGGGCAGCTCGAAGGTCCCCGATTGTTCAATGGGATTCTGCGTCGCGATCACCAGAAATGGCGCGGGAAGTTCGTGCGAACTGTCACCGATCGACACCTTGCGCTCCTGCATCGCTTCGAGCAGAGCCGATTGCACCTTTGGAGATGCACGGTTGATTTCATCGGCGAGCAAGAGGTTTGTGAAGATGGGTCCTCGATGAAGTCGGAACTCGCCCGTCTTCTGGTCCAGTACCTCGGAGCCCAGGATGTCGCTCGGCAAGAGATCGATCGTGAATTGCACACGCGAGAACTTCAAGTCGATCGCCTTCGCAACCGATTGCACAATGAGTGTCTTGGCGATTCCTGGAACGCCTTCAAGTAGCAAGTGTCCGCCCGTCAAGAGCGCGATCATCACCCGCTCGACGACTACTTGTTGTCCGACGACGGTTCGTGCGACATGCGTGCGGACGATGTCCGCGAAAGGGCATGCGCCAACAGTTGGAGCGACCAAAGAAAGGCTGGGAGTTGGGTGTGAAGTCATGGAGTATTCGTTGGTACAGATAGTGTTGATACTGGATCGGCGACAACTTGCTCTGAGAGAATTGTGTTGATGAGGCGCTTCACTTTGTCGGGTCGGATTCCCGCTGCACGGACCTTTCCCGATGCGTCAATGACGACGATATTGGGCGCAATTCGCACGCCAAGCGCCGTCGCCCATGCGCCAGACTTGATGATCTGCTCACTTCCAGCAACACCCGCAACCGCAAGATCCTGCATGACTGGCACCGCGACCTTCTGCGCATCGAGTGCCGCCTTCGCCGTCGCCCAATTCGCGCGGGAATCACAGACACCCATGATGACGACGCCTTGTGGCGCGAACTCTGGCGCGAGTGCCGCGACGTCGGCAAGTTGCTTCATCGAACTCGCGCCCGACGGAGAAAAGAACTGAAGAACTGCGACATGACCCTTCCACTGCTCGGGAGTGACCGGACTCCCGATCCACTTCGCATCGGCTGGGAGAGCAGGCGCCGACTTTCCTTCGATCTCCTTCAGCCAAGTCGGTCGTGTACCTCCACCGAAGTAGGAATCTTCCGAGCTTTCACCAGTTGGTGCGCTCGCGGGGACTTGCGCCAGCAGCAATTCCACAACCTTCGCAACGTTGGAAGGGATCAGCCCGGCGGCTCGCACGATGCCTTCGTGATCGATGACGACATAGGTCGGCCAGAACGAAACTTGATACGCCTTCGCGGAGTCGCCCTTGTCCTGCGCGACTGGATAGTTGATGTGCTTGCTCTTCACAGCGTCTGGCGCCTTGTTCCAGCCCAAATTTGCGTCGTGCACGCCGATGAATGTCAGTGGTTTTCCCTCGCTCTCGCTGACGAGTTTCACATTCTCCGGGATCGCGTTCATGCACGGTCCGCACCAGGTCGCCCAGAAGTCAACGACCACGACTTTGCCCTTGCTCGCTGCAATCGATGTCTCGTCGCCGATCCATGCTTGGGTGGTGAGTTCGGGTGCAGGCTTACCTTCGAGATTTCGAAGTGCCTTCGGCCGATTCGCCCCCTCGAAAAACCACTCGTCAGGGATATCAACATCGGCGTGCGCGACGGTGGCAATCATGCAAAGTGCGATCGTTGAAAAGAGGTGACTCATAGAGGTCTCCGTCGAAGTGCCGAACCATTCGAAACGTATCAAGAGAGTACCGCCGAACGGCAGTTCTCCCTTTGAAGATTTCCTCATGCTGATCAACTCGTGAGCAGTTCAATCCCGGGTCGCATAAATCCAATTCGTCGCTCGCGAAAAAGATTTCCAAGTGCCTGTTTGAATGCCTTCTTGCTCACGCCGAAACGGAGGCGGATTTCGTCGGGAGTGCTCTCGTCATCAAAGTTCAGTCGGCCTCCCGACGCTTCGAGTGCTGCGAGAATTTGTTCAGTGAGCGGCGCGATTCGCGCATATCCAGCGGCGTCGAGATTCAGGTCGATCTTGCCATCTTCGCGAACTTCTTTGATGAATCCGCCGATGCGCTGGCCGACCGCCAGTGGTGCAGAAAGTTCAGTTTTGTAAAGCAGTCCAAGGTGTGCGTGATCGATGATCGCTGTGTACCCCAGTGGACTCTCGCTCATGACCAGCAGCCGCACTGATTGGCCAGGCTTGTACATGGGTGGATCCTTCGAGAGGTGATCAATCAGTCGTCCGCTTGCCATGATCCGATCGGTGTTGGGATCGATGCAGATGGCGACGATCGCGCGGTCGCCCGCTTCAAGCGGCTTTGCTTGCTCGATGAACGGCAGGAGGAGATCTTTGCTCAGTCCCCAATCGAGAAATGTCCCCAAGCGAGGATTGACGTGTTTCACTGTGAGATATCCGAACTCGCCGACCATCGCGTAAGGCTTCTCGGTGGTGGCGACGAGGCGATCTTCTGAATCTCGATAGATGAAGACATCCAATTTGTCGTCGATCGATAGATCGCGCACGACATAGCGTCGTGGCAGCAAGATTTCGCCGAGGTTTTCGCCATCGAGATATACCCCCGATGGCGTTTCTCGGACGACGGACAGAAGATTGCGCTTGCCAAGGACAGTCATCGATCCAACGCAATCGCTTGCGAGTGCTTCCTTCTATAAACGAACGCGACGAGGACTCCAAGAAGCACGGTCAGCAGACTGTCGAACACAATTTGCTTGATGACCATCGATCCTGGCATCGGCTGAACGACATAGAAGATCATGTACGTGGTGATGTTTCCGAGAAACGCGACCGCGACGCCGAAGCGCAGCCCTTGACCGAGCCACGGCTTCTCGCTGATGCCTCTCGAATAAATCCACACGAATGCGCCCGCGAGCAGGATGTACGCGAGCACCATGATCGGGAAACGCTTCATCATCTCCTCCTCGGTTCGGAAGAGGTTCGGCAGCGCGCCGTAGTCCTCATGGAGCAAGCCTCCATGGACGAGTTGACTGCCAATAAACCACACGACAAAGACGACGAGCCATGCAATGAGGAATCGCTTAATCATGTGATGTCTCCTTGGGTTGACAGAGTACGATCTTCGCGCTTCGAGCGACTCTCACTCAGCGAGTTTGCTTTCGAGAGACGACCGCAACGATCACGCCGAGCACGACAACGAAGATTCCGTCGAATGCGATCTGCTTCACTGCCATCACTACAGGAATCGGCTGGCCGACATAGTTCAGCGTGTAGGTCGGGACGATGAGCAGGCGATCACGACTCCGTAGCGGATTCCTTGGCCGAGCGATGACACGGTGCCGTCGGTGCTGAGTCCCTTCACGTAAATCCATGTAAACGCCCCTGCAAGAGCCAAGTGAGCAAAGATCGAGAATGGCACGAGTTGTTCAATGTCGGCGTCGGGCCGAAAAAAGTTGGAAAGCTTGGCGTATTCGTCGTAGAGAAGCCAGTGGTGAATCAAGCAGCGCCCAATGAACCACACGATAAAAATCGCGGCTGTTGCGCTGAAAAATCGTTTGTTCATTTGTTGAATCCCTTTTCGCGCAGACTACGCTCTCACGATGATCAGAGCTATTGCAGGTGTGCGCCACAGTCCACCCCCGACGCGTGATGGCGTCGGTCCTAGCAGTACGGTGCTTTCCGATGGATCGTGGACGACGATTGCGGAGTGCCTCGCGGAGAAGTTTCCGGCAATCGGGATCGAGCAGTGGCACAAACGCATGGAGCAGGGGGAGGTCGTCGATGAATTCGGAGCGACTGTCACCCTGGCGACGCCACACCGAGCGAATCTTCGCGTCTTTTATTACCGAACGATTGAGAAGGAACCGCGCATCCCATTCGACGAAGCGATCATCTTTCAGGATGACCACCTCGTTGTCGCGGACAAACCGCATTTTCTACCTGTCATTCCGTCGGGGAGATTCTTGCAAGAGACTTTGCTCGTGCGACTGAAGAAGCGAACTGAAATCGACACGCTTGTCCCGATCCACCGAATCGACAGCGGCACCGCGGGTGTCGTCGTGTTCTCCGTCGGTGAGAGCGAGCGCGACGCATATCAATCACTCTTCCGCACGCGTGAGGTTGAAAAGGTTTACGAGTCCATCGGACATGTAAATCCTTCGTTGACTTTCCCGCGTACCCATTCGAGCAGACTCGTTGCCGATGATCACTTCATGCGTATGCGTGAAGTGCCAGGGGATCCAAATTCGACGACGCACATCGAGATGATCGAGTCGCGGGCGGACGTTTCGCATTACCGACTCCGCCCGATCTCAGGCCGCAAGCATCAGCTTCGCGTTCACTCCGCTGCGCTCGGGATCGCGATCGTGAACGATCCGATGTATCCAGACATGTTGGCAGAGCCGAAAGGGGAGGCACTCGAAGATTTTTCGAGACCGCTGCAATTGCTCGCTCGCGAGATCTCATTTCGAGATCCGATCACCGGCGATGCGCGGAAGTTTGAGAGTAGGCGTCGGCTCGACTGGTGACTTTGGACCTTCGCTGTCGTGCTACGATTTGTGGCAGCCATGAGTTCGACCCACATCAGCGAGCGTGAAGATGGCGAAGATCGCGCATTCCGCGAGCAGTGTCGCTGTCAGATGGATCGCCCGATCGAAGCGCGAATGTGATACGGGTTTTGCCGTGTGTACAGACCGGTGCTCGACGATGCGAGCGTGCCCCGTTCAATCCGCTCCAGGCTCAAGAGGTTGCAGAAGCCTTTAATGGCGCAGGCGTTGAGTACCTCTTTATCGGCAAGGGCGGCGCGATTCTGCTCGGGTATCCAGGCACCACCCAAGATGTCGATGTGTTCCCTGCGAAGTCCCGGCAGAAGGGCAGCCGCATGATCACTGCGATACTTGGTCTCGGATTTGTTCTCGATGACGAAATAAAGTCACAAATCATTCTCTGAAAGGGCTTCATACAACTCAAGAGCGGACCCTTTGACCTTGACCTGGTCTTCGCGCCAGACGGGATAGAGAGTTTCGAGCGAGCGAAGGCGAGAGCAGTGCGCGAGGGAGTGTTTCCGGCGGCGAATTTGTGCGACATCATCGCGAGCAAGCGGGCCAGTGGCCAGATCAAGGACAAATTGGACCTGCACCTACTCGAGTTGTTTCGCCTCGAGTACGAATCGAAGGGGTGTCGTGCCGCATGCGCACGCCGACATGGCGTTCGAGGGCGTCTACTTCGTACGGAAGTCGCGACCTGCCGCATCAGCAGATTGAATCGCCAGCTCGACCATAGCTGCAGTGACCTTGAATGGTTCGTGATGGATCGGTTCGCCCTCGCGGGTCGCACGCGCTGCGATTTGGGAGATCATCTCGGACGAGATCCCCGCGCAGCCCATGTCTGCGAGCGTGGTGGGTGGGCCAATCGAGTTCGAGAAGCGCAGGGCCTCGTTCAACGAAGCATTCGGCGCATTTTCGAGCATGAGCTCGACGATCACTCCGAAGGCGGCCTTTTCGCCGTGCATGAAGGCGTGTGTCTCAGGCGCGACCGTGAGTCCATTGTGAACGGCATGCGCAGCGGCAAGTGCGCTGACACCATCCGCAAGACCTGTCTTGGAGCGGAGCTCTGCGATCGCGAGCGTGGCGAGTGTGCATAATCCTTGACGCCTAGTGGGGCTACCTGATGCGATGCACGCACGGGCCTCAAAGACTGTCGAGAGAGCATCGCCCATTCCCGCGATTAACGTTCGAACGGGAGAATGCATGATGACCTGCGAGTCCACCAGCACGAGCGCGGAATTCGTCGGATGAAATGGGTTCGACTCAACGACACCTGCCTCGGTGTACACAACAGAAATTGCACGGCAAGGCGAATCAGCCGATGCAATTGTGGGGCACGAGATGGACGGAACCCGCATGGGTGCGGCAGCCGCGCGCACAGAATCGATCACCTTGCCCCCGCCGGCGCCGAGAATGACGGCAGCTTGAACAGCGCGAGTGGAAGTAACAATTCGTGCGATTTCCACGTGAGTGCATCGCGCAACGGTAACCCTCGAGTAGGGAAGAACGGTGCCCTCACAGAGCACTGCTTTTCCCTACAGGTCATACCCTTGGACGATGGATAGTGGGCGTCGGGCTGTTCGTTCTGGGCAGCGGTCCATTGCTCTTGACAATTTTCTTCGCCTCGCTGGGTTGGACGAGCGATCCAAATCCAGTTGGATTTGGAATCATGGCGATGTGCACCTTCTGGCCGAGCATCGGACTTGTGATCGCTGGAGCAGTGATGGCGGTGGTGAGGAGGTAGGGGGGTGATCGTGATTGACAGGACGATCGCGACACGCCACTTCTGCGACGAGTTTCAGACCGAGCGCGTGTGCGAGTCGGAAGATCGTGTCGAAGCGGGGCTTCGATCGAGGCGAAAGTGCCTTGTACAAACTCTCGCGACCGAGTCCAGAAGCCTTGGAAACGCGTGACATTCCTCGTGCGCGCGCGACTTGAGAAAATGCCATGAGGACCTCTGCTGGATTCCCATCCGCGAGCGCGTCATTGAGGTACGCGGCGATCGCGCGATCAGACTTCAGGTAATTCACGCTGTCATATGGCGTGAGTTTGACTGGCACGCGCCGACGCATTGCGGCGGACTTCTTTCGGCGGGAGGGAGATTGTGTGGGTTTGGATGTCATGGTGCTGGGTCCAGACGGGGATGGCGTATCCAAGCGAATACAGTGTATACGGTTAGATACATAAGACAAAGACCTGTTGCAGAGCGACAATTCGGTTTCGTTTGCGTCGGATTCGAGCAATCGATCTCCGCTACCGAATCTCGAGTGAGTGAGACCGTCGGTTCCCACCCTCATCAGGCGTTGAAGCGAACTGCATGTTGAAAGAGGTCGAGGTCCAACGGTTTTTTTAGGCTGCGTCCATCAAGTGCCGACTTGATATTTGTGGCGATCCGATGGATCACGCTGACCGTGACGGAATTGCCAGCTTGCTTGTAGAGGCGGGAGTCGGCCATTTCAGGAAGTTTGAAGCGAGGTGGAAAAGCTTGAAGTTGAAAGCATTCCCTCGGGGTGAACTTTCGAATGCCACTGCCGTCAAGAATTATGGGCACGTTGTGTCCGCCTGTTCCCATGTTGGCAGTCAGCGTTGGGCAGACACCCTTCTTGTTCTCCCGAACGTACTTCCTTCGCCATTGATAGACAGTGCTTTCCTTCGTTACATCCTTGCGAAGTTTTGCGTAAAGTGGCTTACCGTTGTAGTAGTACTTGTCTGGAATCTTGCCTGTTTGTAAGAGGTCCCGAAAACACTTGGTCAGTTTGACCTTCTGTGGCCAGTCGAAATTGGCGAAAGCGTCTGGCGACAGGAACCCGACGATGAATATTCGCTCCCGAGTTTGGGGGACATTTCCGTA
>CAMBMO010000004.1 GCA_945868805.1 Singulisphaera sp. GP187 | reverse complement strand
CCATCTCCAGAGAAAAAGTTCCAACCAATACACACTGCGCTTGCAGCGGTGACGATCACAGCAAGTCGAACCCATCCGCGATCGCCAAACGATCCTGCAAGCAAAATTGCAATTGCAACAATTCCAAATGCAATCGGTGGAGCGAGCATCCATCCTGCGAAGAATGCTTGATATGCCATCGTTGCGAGTGAAAACCAAAGACAGACTCCCGCGCATCTTTCGCGCACAAATTGTTGGCGCGCGGGGGTCAATACATATCCAAATGCTGCGCATCCAATCACATTTGGAATCAGAAATGCTAAGAATCCTGGCCATCCAAATTGTCCAAGCAGCACGAATGGCAAAAACATTCCAATGCACCATGTCCAACTTGCAGCGCAGAAGATTCCCCAGCCGATGGTGGGAAGTGCGCGATTAGTCATCGTCGCGCTGAATGCTTGGCGGACCTTTCCCTGCCTTCTTTTCCCAAGTTCCATTGCCCGCGCGTTCGTACTTGGTGAATCCGAGTCGATCGAGATTCTTGTTGGACAGGCGTTGGCTATCGCTTCCGAACTGCACTTGGCTCGCGACGGGAAGTCGTCGAACTGGGAGCCCGCTCTCGGGGTGCGTCGTCAATGCCGGCTCCGACATCGTCTGAAAGACTTCGAAGTGTTCTCCATCGCCGCCGTCGGGATGGACAACGCAGTACAAGTACGTTGGCATGACTATTGGATTGTAGGAGCAAGCCCGCGCACGAGGTCACGCGCGCGCGTGATGTCTTCGTCGCGACATGCGCCTGATTCGCGCTCAATCACCAAGTCAACCGTGCGCGAGTCGTCTCCCGAGGGGAGAGCTGCCAAAAAACGGGGCCAATCAACATCTCCCTCTCCGACAGGAACTTCTCTTCCCCAGGTTCCGCGAGCGGTTGTCGCGATCGCATCTTTGATGTGCACCTGCCGAATCCAGGGAGCGAGGATCTCAACCGCATCGATCGGATCGCCCATCCCATAGAGAATCATGTTGGCTGGGTCGAAGTTGACTCCGACGCTTGGACGGTCGAGCTCCTTGAGTGCGACCGCGAGCGAGCGCGCATCTTCCTGGCCCGTTTCAAACGCGAGGCCGACTCCACGCGCTGCAAAGATGTCCGCGATGGTTCGGAGCCGGTCGAGCATCTTGGCTCGGAGCGGATCCGAGGCTGAATGCGGTAGGAAACCCGCATGAAAAGTGATGAGCGAGATATCCGATCGCTCCGCAAATTCAGCGACGGCGAATGATTGATCGAGATTCGTCCCCCAATGCGTGTCGCTCCGAACGCCGCCGGTCTGCGCAATCGATTCGAGTGTCGAGTAGTCCTCGCCAGCCATCGCGAGCATTCCGCTGAGAATTTCAATCCCGTCGCCTCGGAGTCGATCGACTGCGCCGTGCCACTTGGCATCTGCGATGCAGGGGACGAGGGCAAGTTGAATGCGTGGAATCTCGAGAGCACGCATCCGCTCCACCAACGCGATGGGA
This sequence comes from Singulisphaera sp. GP187, assembly GCA_945868805.1. Classification (GTDB taxonomy): domain Bacteria; phylum Planctomycetota; class Phycisphaerae; order Phycisphaerales; family SM1A02; genus F1-60-MAGs104. The sequence continues at coordinate 153,403 of CAMBMO010000004.1, read as the reverse complement.
TCGCTTGGTCTTAAACTCCATGAACAAACGCCCAATTTCGCCATTGATTTGATCCGTACGAGAGCGATGATACCATCTGTTTTTCTGGCGTTTCTCGTGACAACGATCAAATCAGATCATCCTCCGCTCACATTCAGCGAAAAGTGCGAGGCGTTCATTTCGAGACTCTCGACTCGAAACAATTTCTGGCATCGAGTCTGCTCGCTCATCTGGCTTCCCTACGCATTTCGGTCGGGGATCTCGATGAAGAGTCTTGGGACTGATCGATTTGTCGCCATCCTTCCCTTTCGTCGAATCAATCGAAATTGGTACAACGCGATGGCAGGTGCCGCGCTGCTCGCCAATAGCGAGGTGGCAGGGGGCATGTATCTCTTCTCCCGGTGCGGTGGCGAGTACATCGTCGTCTGTAAGAAATTGAACTACAACTTTCTGAGACCGTGCGTTGGACCGGCGGTCTATCACGTGGTTTGCAGAGAAGAATTGGCTGAAAAACTCGCGACTGAACGTGAATTCAATATCGAGATTGATCTTGAGATTGTTCAGCAGGTCCAGGGGATCGGAGCGAAGCGGGAGAGGCGAGTCGGTCGTTGCGAGGCGACCTTCCACTGCGCTCCCAAAGCGATGATGAAGGCGCGGCGCCTCGCGCGTCGCTAATCCAGTCGCCGATGGTGCCATCGACAGAATCTTTGATCGTGAAGATCGCGGCTCTCCGCGACCTGCTTGACCGGGCCAATACGGCCTATTACGTCGATGCGGAACCGATCATGCCCGACAGCGAGTACGACCGTTTTCTGCGCGAACTCGCCACGCTCGAGCAAGCCAATCCGAACTTCGCCGACCCCGCCAGCCCGACTCGGCGAGTGGGTGGTAAGCCAATTGATGGGTTTGTGCAAATCACTCATCGCCAACCGATGCAGTCGATCGACAACACGTACGACTTGGATGGGTTTCGTGCTTGGCAGTCGCGGTGCGAGAAGGCGCTCGGGTTCGCGCCGAGTCTCGTCGCCGATCCCAAGGTCGATGGAGTCGCGGTGAGTTTGAGATACGAGCACGGTCGATTGATCGCTGCTGCCACTCGCGGCGACGGCGAAGTCGGTGATGACGTAACCGAAAATGTCCGGGCCATTCGGGCGATTCCGCTTCGGCTCTCCTCGAATCGAAAGCGTTCGCTCGCGCTCCCAGATGTGCTCGAGATTCGGGGCGAGATCTATATGCCCAACACCGAATTCGATCGCATCAATCGGGAGCGCATGGAGCGCAACGAACCGCTGCTCGCCAATGCGCGCAATGCGACCGCAGGAACGCTGAAGAGCCTCGATCCTGCCGTTGCGGCATCACGGCGCCTCGCGTTCATTGCTCACGGTCGAGGTGAACGCATCGGTGGTCCGCCGATTGACCGACACTCTGATTTTCTGGATGCACTGCGTGGCTGGGGGGTTCCCGTCAACCATCTCGCAGTCAAATGTGCAACATCCGATGAGGCGATCGCGGCGATCGAGTCGTTCGGTGCTCTGCGCGGATCGCTCCCGTTCGGTGTTGACGGAATGGTTGTGAGGGTCGATCAGTTTGCAGACCAAGAAGTGCTTGGGTACACCGAGAAGAGTCCACGCTGGATCGTCGCATTCAAGTACCCAGCAGAACGCGAGATAACGACTCTCGTTGGGGTGGAGTGGCAGGTCGGCAAGGGCGGGACACTGACGCCACGCGCGACGATGGAGCCAGTCGTCGTCTCGGGCTCGACCGTCCGTCACGCGACTCTCCACAACATCGAAGAGATCCGCAGGAAGGACATCCGCATCGGCGATCGAGTCGAAGTCGAGAAGGCGGGAGAAGTCATCCCGCAGGTCGTTGCGCCGATTCCCAGCGCACGCAGTGGCGCAGAGTTGGTGATCGAGCCACCAGTCGAGTGCCCATCGTGCGGGCAGGGGATCATCCAGGAAGGACCAAAGCTCTTCTGCGCAAACCCGAATTGCCCCGCCCAGTTTCGGGAGCGACTCAAGTGGTTTGTTGGGCGCGATCAGATGGCCATCGAAGGTCTTGGCGAACGATTGATCGATCAGCTCGTCGACGCCAAGATTGTTGGGCGCTTCGCAGACCTCTTTCGATTGCCACGCGATGCCGTCGCTGCGTTGACGACCGAAAGTCTCACGAAAGCCGGCAAGGTCTCGTTGCGAAAAGTGGGTGAGAAGACCGTCGACGCGATCATCGAGAGTGCCATCGAAGCTCGCGGTCGTGGATTGGCTCGCGTGCTCGGTTCGCTTGGCATTCGCCACCTCGGTTCCTCCGCATCAAAAACGCTCGCGCGCGCTTTCCCCAATATCGGTGCGGTTCAATCAGCGTCCGCAAGCGATTTTCAAGCGCTCGAAGATGTTGGGGAAGTCACCGCGGCGAGCTTTGCCAAGGAGTTTTCTTCTCCAGCAATGTGCGAGACTCTTCGAAGCCTTGTCGAGTGTGGCGTGGACATGACGAGCCGAGAATTCAAATCGCGTGCATCCGAGGGTGGCGAAGTCGATCAAGCCACGCGCTGGCCGAATTCGGATCCATTTCACGGCAAGACAATTGTGTTGACTGGAACGCTGGTCGCCTTTGATCGACGGGATCTGTCTGAGACGCTCGAAGGCCGTGGGGCGAAGATCAGTGGGTCTGTCTCCGCGAAGACTCATCTTGTCATCGCGGGATCGGATGCAGGATCGAAACTGCAGAAAGCTCGGGAGCTCGGCATCGAGATCTGGGACGAGGCGCAATTAGTGGTGGCACTCGGCGCTACCGAGTAGGAACGATCGGCGCATCGGTCTTTCGCCTCGACGCGATCGAGCCTCCCGCGTCAGGCACCGCAGTCCAATTCTCAAGGACGCCGTCGACTTCGGTTGTGATTTCGATCGAGCCTCGCGCGGACGATTGAGCGTGCCAATCGAGTTGGCGCCATTTTCCTGGAATCCCAAGGTCTTCGACGAATTCGTCGCCGGTCGAATCTGTCCGGACGAGATCCCATCTCACGAGCGCTGGCGACCTGCCATTGCCGGTCACTCTCGCGTGCCAAGTCGAACCATTCCAATCGAATTGAGGCAGATTCACAACCTGCGATCCAGGGAAGATCGACCCTCCCACGATCCATGCAAACACCCCAGCGAGCACGACAAAGACGGCGGTCTTGATCGCAAGACTCCGAAATCCAAGCGCGACTTGGTACATCGACGACACATCGCGATGTTAGTGGATCGCGTTCCATGAGATCGCGCCGGTCAGCACCATCGTCGCGATCGCTCCTGCGAGCACGATTCGCCACCATCCGAAAATCGCGAATCCACCTCGTCCGAGATATCCGACGAGCCACTTGACGCTGATGGCGGCAGTGACGAATGCAGTGATCATTCCGAGCGTGACGGGCATCAACCCCCCGAGTTGATCGAGCATCCCGCCCGAAGTCCACAACCCATACGACTCGTATAAGCAGGCGCCACCAAGCGTCGGGAGTGCCAACAGAAACGAGTACTTCGCGGCCTCCCGCGGTGCCATCCCCGTCGCGAGTGCTCCGAGAATCGTCACCATCGATCGGCTCGTGCCGGGGAAGAGTGCAGCGCATTGCATACAGCCGATCGCCAGCGCCATTGGCACAGTGAGCGTTGCCCCATCGCGCCCGACGCCCGTCGCATCGCGAGCTCGCGCGCGGACCCACGGCGCGAGGGCGATCATCACGAGCCCACCCAAGGCGAGCGCGAGGATGACCGGACCGACCCCGAAGAGATGCTCTTTGATCCAGTGCCTCATGCCGAGTCCGATGATCGCTGCCGGCAAGAAGGAAAGTAAGAGGTTGCGGGCGAGGTTGAAATCTCGTCGCTGGGTCGGCGCGGGTCGCACCAAACCCATTCGGGCGATGATCGCGCGGATCATGCGTACGACATCGACGCGGTAGAGCGCCGCGACTGCGAGCACTGCAGCGCCCTGCACGACGATGTTGAACGTGTCGATGGACTGCTTGGCCTCCGGGCTTTCAGCGAGACCAAGCCAGCGCGAAACGAGAATGAGATGTCCGGTCGAACTGACTGGCAAGTACTCGGTGATGCCTTCAACCAAGCCAAGAATGATTGCATCGAGGGGAGTCATCGCAATTCCATCGGTCGTTCAGCGAATCTCGTCGGACTTCCCCACGGAATTCAACCAGGGAAGCATCGTTCGAAGTGAGCGTCCTGCGTCTTCTAATGGATGCGCCTCAGTCTTCGCCATGTACTCGCCCAGGCGACGCGAACCGTCCCGCGCGTCTTCGCTCACTCGTTTGGCGAACTGCCCGCTCTGAATGTCGGCAAGCACTTCGCGCATTCGAATCCGCGCCGAATCGTCGATGATCCGTTGTCCAGCATCCATCGCTCCAAATCTGGCAGTATTCGAAATCGCACGACCCATTCCAGAAATTCCGCGGTCGCAAATCAAGTCCGCAATCTGCTTCACTTCATGACAGCACTCGGTGTATGCAAGGAGCGGGTCGTATCCCGCCTCGACGAGCACCTCGAATGCGTTTCGGATCAGTTCGGAGAGTCCACCGCAGAGGACGATCTGTTCGCCGAAGAGATCTGTCTCTGTTTCATCTCGAAAAGTCGTCCGAATGACCCCGGCGCGAGCACTTCCGATCCCATGAGCCCAACCAAGCGCGAGCGCCTCAGTGCGATCGGGGTCCGTGCCCCCCTGATGCACGGCGAACAAACAGGGAATGCCCATTCCCTCGACGAATCTGGCCCGAAGTGCCGTACCAGGTCCCTTGGGCGCGACGAGAACGACACCTCGATCTTCCGGCACGACGACCTGTCCGAAGTGAATCGAGAATCCGTGAAGGAATCCGATCACTCCGCTTGGCTTCATTGCCTCTAGGAGCGGTGGGCAAAGTGTCCCATGAACTTCGTCTGGTAGGGACACAATGACAAGGTCCGCGTGCACCGCGACTTGCGGAGAATCAGCCGTTCGAAATCCATCCGCTTCGGCGCGTGTTCGGGAGGTTGAACCAGATCTTCCGCCGACTACGACTTTGACTCCACTTTCCCGAAGATTTAAGGCGTGCGCTCGACCTTGATTCCCGTAGCCGATGATCGCAACTACCTGCTCTGAAATGACTTTTGCCCCTGCAACAACAAGGGAATTCGCAACAATCTCGCACTCGGGCACAAAAAAAGCGTATCAGAGAACGAGTCGAGTTGCCGAGCGACAGATCGATGACATATTGCTCTTGACGGTGCGTTGTGTTTCTGTGAATTCAAGGATTCGAGTTGATTGGACGATAACAACGTGAATATGGTCGAGACCATTCAAGACAATCGCCGGGCAGCCGACAGGTTCGCCCCAAAGACTGGATATTCCAGGGTTGTTGTCGCTATCGAACCAACGAATCCGAATGCCAAGCCAGTCGAAGGACACGCTTACGATGTTTCGCTCAACGGATTGCGATTCGAGCTAGATGAAGCCCTCGAGGAGGGCGAACTGGTCGGAATCGAACTCCATCTCCCTGGGTTGCTCGGATCGATCAAGTCCAAGGGACGAGTTGTCCGAGTATTCGATGAGGATGGAGACTTTGGTCCGCGTCGAATGGCGGTGACATTTCAGGGGTTTGACACACCGCTCGATGCATCGAGATTGACGACGCATCTTGGGAGTGGTTACTTCGGCCCCGAGAGGTGACAGTCGCCGTGCGAGATTCGCATTCGTCGCAGCTTTCGTCTAGACGAGGTCGTTCTTGATACTCGACGAGTCCGTGAGACGCCAAATTGAATCCGCCGTCGGGTATGTCTTCCGCGACCCCGCGCTGATCGCCTGCGCACTCACGCACTCTTCTTTCGCGAGTCAGCGCATCGAGAGCAACGAGCGCCTCGAACTGCTCGGTGACAGCATCCTCGGGTTGGTGGTCTGCGAGCACTTGTACGCGCGCTACCCAGATGCCGACGAGGGCGCTCTCACCAAGATTAAGTCATATCTCGTGAGTCGCTTGAAGTGCGCGGAGTACGCCCGCGAAGCAGGATTCATTCCGCTCGTGGTTCTCGGAAAGGGGTTGGCGGGCAATGCCGTCCCTTCTTCGATCGCAGGCTCGGTCTTCGAAGCGTTGATCGCCGCGGTCTACCTCGATGGTGGGATGGAGTGCGCGCGAACTTTCACCATGCGATTTGTCGAACCGCATGTCGATCTGACCGAACGAATGGGGCATCAAATGAATTTCAAGAGTGTGCTTCAGCAAGTTTCTCAGTCGACCGAAGAGGGAACGCCCGTTTATCTGGTGATCGATCAGAAGGGTCCAGATCACGCGAAGTCATTCGAAATATGCGTCGAAATTGGCCAGCGTCGGTTTTCGAGTTGCTGGGGCGCGAACAAGAAGAGCGCTGAACAAGCCGCAGCCTTGGTGGCACTGCGCGAACTCGGCATCGCCCAAGGCGACGAGCCCCACGTCAGTCTTCACTGGGGAAATCTGCGGTTGGATCAGGCAAAGTCAAGTGCCGCGACTCTGCCAGCGACGATCTCAGGTCCTGGCGAACCATCGACGACAGCATCCGACAAGGCAACATAGGCCGTCGTTCGCTGCTGCTCCTGTTGCGTGAGTTCTGCAACAAGCGAGAGATCCGTCAGCATCGTGCGATCGCCGAAGTCTCGTTCGAGGCGTTCTGCCAACACTTCGATAGGAGCAGTCAGATACACGATTCGCCACCCTGTCAATCGAGCGCTTCGAAGGAGTTGTGCGCAGTCGGGATTGATCGGTGCTCCTCCTCCAATTGCGAGGACCGATGGCTCTGCCACCGCAACCGAGCAAAGGTGCGCTTTCAGCGCTGACACTTCCGCTTCGCGCCAGACATGCTCTTCGCAATCCTGAAAAATCTGCTTGACGGAAGTTGCGCCAAGGCGAGAGAGAACAAGATCATCAAGATCGTGAAATGGTGCAGCAATCGTTCGAGCGAGAATCACGCCAACGGTCGACTTGCCGACGCCCCGCATCCCAAGAAGAATAATTTTCGTTCGAACGCGACCCACTCCAACGATGCCATCGACGATTCGAGGGAGGTCCGGAACGGGAGGCTTCACCGAGGGTTGATGCGACGACCGACTCGGCGCTTACGATTGATGATCTTTCGACCAGCGCTGGTCTTCATGCGCGCGAGAAAGCCGATCGCGCGGACTTTCTTTCTTCGACTGACTTTGTGTGGGTAATGCATGGCGAGTCGGGCAGTTTAGCCGAAATCCTGAAGATCGCAAGGTCCCTTCGAAAAGCTCCTTCGGAGCACTTCTGGCGTGGCGCCGACACACGCTTCACGCTGACCGTCCCTCTCGTTTGATCGCTCGCACGACGCAATCGTGCGCGCAGCAGGGGTTCTTCAGCGTCCTGCTAATCCGGCTGGTGCCGAACCACCCGTCCTTCGATCAAGAAAATCACATCATCCGCAACATGAGCGGCGAGATCAGCGATGCGTTCAAATCGCTGGGCGATGCTGAGCAGCTCGATGGCCATTGCCGCAGAGTCTCCGCTCTTGGGCATTTCGTCGCGAGCCCACACCATGACGGTCTTATGGATGTCGTCGATGCGCTGGTCAGACCTGCGCACCTGTCTGCAGAGTTGCGCGTCTTCATTGGTCATCGCCGAGAGGACATCCGACAACATCGTCCGCGATCCAAATGCGAGATCGATCAATGCTGGTGGCAACTCGACTGCGTCGGCTCGGGTCAACTTCAAGATCCGCTTGGCGATCCCACGTGCAAGGTCCCCGATCCGCTCCAATTCTCCGCTGATGCGAATGACCGCGAGCACGAACCGAAGGTCTGCAGCGACGGGATGTGCGAGCGCCAAGAGTCGCATGCACTGAGCCTCGATAGATACCTCCATCTGATCAATCTCGTCGTCACCCTTGCGTACCGCATCGGCCGTTTCGAGATTCGAGTCGATGAGCGCGTCGACGATGTCGTTGACACGGTGCTCGACGATCGCTCCCATGCTCAAGAGCGAGCGGCGAAGTTCGATTATGTCGCTTTGTAGATTGACTGCCATTATTCTCCGTTTTCTGAGATCAACCGAATCGCCCGGTGACGTACGCCTCGGTTTGAGGCTCCTTTGGCGTGGTGAACAACACATCCGTTGGGCCAGTCTCGATTAGCCTTCCTTCGTAGAAGAAAGCTGTGGCGTCGGAAACTCGCGACGCCTGTTGCATGTTATGGGTGACGATCACGATGGTGTATGTGGCGCGAAGCTCGCGAATGAGTTCTTCGATCGACGCGGTCGATCGCGGATCGAGCGCTGAACACGGTTCGTCCATCAAGAGCATTTCAGGACCAACGGCGATTGCACGTGCGATGCAGAGTCGTTGCTGTTGACCACCTGAAAGCCCCAACGCAGACTTCGTGAGGCGGTCCTTTACCTCCTCCCAAAGGGCGGATGCTCGCAGGGACTGCTCGACGAGTTCCTCCAGATCCGTTCTGGAATAGATGCGGTGAAGTCGAGGCCCAAATGCAACATTGTCGAAGATCGACTTTGGAAATGGATTCGGTTTCTGGAAGACCATGCCGACGCGACGACGCAAATCCACGACATCGAGCGCAGGATCAAGCAGCTCGACTCCGTGAAGGGACAGTGTTCCACTTGCGCGCGCGCCTGGAATAGTGTCGTTCATTCTGTTCATCCAGCGCAGCAAAGTGCTCTTGCCACACCCCGATGGACCGATGAAAGCACAGACTTGTTTCGCTGCGATGTCTAAGTCGATCGCATGCAACACCTGGTGCTTCGAATACCAGCCACAGAGTCCCTGCATCTTGACTGCCATCGGAATCGATCTCGTTGCGAGACCCTCGGCAACTCCTTGGTGGAGGGCATTCGAGCTTTGGGTGGGAGAGTTCATGGCGCGGCGCGACGAGGTTATGGTTTTCATGACTGCAGTGGTCGCTGAAGTTTCTGTCGGATCACGATGGCGATCGAGTTGAATGCAAGAAGCACGACGAGTTGCACCATGATCGCAGCGGCGGCAATTCGATGGAAATCCGCTTGCGGTCTCCCAGCCCAGTTGAAAATTTGCAGTGGGAGCACGGTGAAGTCACTCATCAGATTGTTCGGTGTTTGGAAGACCAGCAAGAACCCTCCGATCACCAGGAGGGGTGCCGCCTCGCCGATAGCACGACTCATCGAGAGGATCGCACCTGTCATGATCGTGGGAAGTGCCGCTGGAAGGGTGACATGCCAGACGACTTGCCAACGCGTCGACCCAAGTGCGAGCGCGGCCTGTCGAAGCGACTGTGGCACCGCGCGCAGCGCTTCCTGACTCGCGATGATCATGATCGGCAGGACGACAAGCGCGAGGGTCAACCCACCGGCGAGCACGCTCGGCCCGAGTGGGATATGCAGATAGAAGATGCTCTCAGGGTCGCCGATCGACCATGGATCGTTTCCCGAGCGAATGCCAAAAAAACGAACGAAGGCGACAAGGGCAAGAATGCCGTACACGATGCTTGGGACGCCGGAGAGGTTCGAAACATTTAGCTGAATGAGGCTCTTCAGCCGCGACCTCCGAGCAAATTCTTCGAGGTAAATGGCAGTACCGACGCCGACTGGCAGGGCAACGACTGCACAAATCGCACAGACCCAGATTGAACCCATCAGTGGCGCAAGAATGCCCGCTTGCAGTGGCTTGCGAGAAGCAAATGAGGTCATGAAACTCCACGAGATCGCGCCAGTGCCTTCGACGGCGATCGAGATCAGCAGAGCGGAGAGGACGAGCACAGCGATGGCTGTTGCTCCGAGGCAACTTGCCAACATCAAACGACTCGCACGCGCGCGACGCGATGGAGCGATTGGTCGTCCGACTGTCATTCGTATTCCTCGCGGTATCGCTTCAGGACAATTGCGCCGGTCCAAGTCATGGCGAATGTGATGAGAAAAAGCGTAAAGGCGACCGCGTAGCTCGAGCGGTACTCGACGCCCGCCGCCGGAGCATCACCGAGGAAGATTTGCACCATGTATGCGGTCATGGTCTGCACTTGCTGGGTCGGATTGGCGGTGAGTTGCGCGAGTCCTCCCGCGGCGAGCGCGACGATCATGGTTTCGCCGATCGCCCGGGTGAGTGCGAGCAGGAAAGCAGCGACAACGCCTGAAAGCCCGGCTGGAACCACGACCTTGGCGGTGACGTCGAACTTCGTCGCACCGAGGGCGTATGCGCCGTCGCGAAGCGAGTGCGGTACCGCTCGAAGTGCGTCTTCGGAGAGCGAACAAACGATGGGAAGGATCATGATGCCGACTGCGATTCCCGCGCTCATTGCGTTGTATGTGCCGAAGCCACTCGAAAGTGGTTGCAGCAGGCAAGGCGTGATGAATGTGAGCGCAAAGAACCCGTAAACAACTGTTGGAACGCCCGCGAGAACCTCGAGCACCGACTTGAGCACGGCGCGTGTGCGAGGTGCTGCGTACTCGCTCAGGAATATCGCGGTCAACAATCCCAAGGGGAGCGCAAAGAGTCCCGCGATCGCGGTGACGAGCATGGTGCCAGCGACAAGTGGCAAGACGCCGAAGAGTGGTCGTGCCCCGAGGAGTGGGCTCCACTCCGTTCCGGTGAAAAACTTCCAGACCGAGATCTCCGGCTGGTTCTCCATCGTGAAGAACCCGATCGTCTCTTCAATCAGCACTGCGATGATCGCTACGGTTGTCAGCACGCTGAGCAGGGTGACGGCGATGAGCGCCGCGTGAATGGCCCACTCGAACGAAGCTTGAAATGTCGACGACCGCAGGCGTCCTCGCTGGGATACTTCTGCTGCGGTTCGAGCTGCGATCGAGGTCATGTGGATTCCCGACGATTCAAACTCGCGACACGAAACCTTCGCGCCTTTACTTGAACGCGATCAGCGATAGATCGTTGCGAATGACCCATCGACCTTCTTGTCATCCTTCACGAATTGCGTTCCAAGTCGACGTGCCTTCCAATTGGCGTTCGCTTTGACGAGGATCTCGGTTGGGAGCATGACATAGCCAACCTCACTGACGAGTTTGTCGGCCTGATTGAGATAGAAATCGACGAACGCGGCAACTTCTGGCTTGGCGGCACTCTTCGAATTGATATAGATAAAGAGGGGGCGCGAGAGCGGATAGGTTCCGTCGTTGACCGTGGAAGCTTGTGGCGCGATTGGCGATCCCTTTGCATCGACCACTGGAACCGCACGGAGCTTGTCTTTATTCTCTTCGAAGTAGGCAAGTCCGAAGAACCCGATCGCATCGACATCACCACTGACTCCGAGCACGAGAACATTGTCATCTTCAGAGACACTCATGTCTGCTCGCACTTTCCCTTCCTTGCCGATGACCGCTTCCTTGAAATAGTCAAATGTCCCTGAGTCGGTGCCAGGAGAGTAGATCGTCATCGCGCGATCTGGCCAGGATGGGTCGATCTCCTTCCAGGTCTTTGGACCGCCAGCGGTGTAGATCTGCTTGAGCTGTGCAATCGTGATTTGCTTCAACCAATCGTTTTTCGGATGGACCACGATTGAAAGCGCGTCGTACGCGATCGGAAGTTCAATGAACTCGATCTTGTTCGTCGCCGCGAGCGCAACTTCGCTTGGGGTGATCGGTCGCGATGCATCAGCGATCGCAGTTTCGCCGACACAGAATCGCTTGAAGCCTCCTCCGGTTCCCGAGATTCCAACGGTCACGTTGACCTTCGGAGCAGCCTTCGAGAACTCTTCTGTGACAGCTTCGGTAATCGGATAGACGGTCGACGATCCGTCGATTCGAATCGCACCCTTGAGAGAAGCGAGGTCGGTCGGCGCGCTTTGCATCGCCCCCAACATGAAGAAACCGGCAATCACGGTTGCTGTCGCAAGGAAAGAGAAGCGCGCCAATGACTTCGTCGAGGTGCTACTTGGTGAGGAGATCAGAGTTGTTGGGGAATTCGTCATGGGGGCAGTTTCCCGAAGAAATGTTCAGATCGTGTTCAATTTGTGTTCGGGGGTTGATATCCCCCCTGGAATTCGAAGCGAAAAGACGGTTCCGCCCGCTTTCGGACACTCGACTTCGACGCTACCACCGTGAACCATCGCGATGTGCTTGACGATCGAGAGTCCGAGCCCGGTGCCTCCAAGCTCGCGGCTTCGTGCCTTGTCGACTCGGTAGAACCGCTCGAAGAGGCGTGGGATATGGAGCGGATCGATTCCTGGTCCCTCGTCGGCGATTCGAAGTGTGAGCTGACCACTCTCCATTTCCGCAGAGATCACGACCCGAGTCTTCGCGGACGAGTACTTCAGCGCATTGGAGATCAAGTTGACCAGCGCCTGTGAAATCAGCGTCGCATTCACAACGAAGCTGAGAGTCGGATCGACCTTGATCTCGATGGTCATCTCTTTAGCGGCAGCGACGACGTTGAGGTGTTCGGCGGCATCTTGGACAACTTCGAGGACGTCGCACTGCGCAAAGTCCAATCGCGATCCCGCTTTTGGCTGATCGAGAAACGCCAGCATCAGAATGTCCTCGACGAGCGTGGAGAGCCGTTCAGTGTTTCGATGCATCACGGCAAGGAAATGAGCGACTTGCTCTGAATCTTCGGTCCCAATTTGCAAAAGTGTTTCGAGATACCCCTTGATATTCGTAATGGGTGTTCTCAACTCGTGCGAGACATTCGCCGCGAAATCGGCGCGGACATTTTCGAGTCGGCGCATTTTCGTCGTGTCGTCAATGGCGAGGAGCAATCCCCGAGCGGTTCCCCACGCATCTTTCAGGGGGTCCGCTGCAACGATGATCGATTCGACTGATCCACCCGAGAGCTTGATTTCGCGAGTGAGCGGCGCATTTGATCGAAGCGCCTCCTCCGCAAATCGAAGAAGTTCAGGTTGCCGAATGACTTCTGCGAGCAATCGACCTCGATAGTCGACTGTTGCGATCCCGAGCATTCTTTCAGCGACCTCGTTGGCACTGCCAATACGAAGTTGAGGGTCCAGCGCGAGGAGTCCGGTCTGGATTGCGCCGAGAAGCATTCGATACTCGTCTCGCTCGATTTCGGCTCGAGCGAGAGCCTCGGCGTATCCGCGTTGCGCGCGTGCCACGCCACGCTGGAGCCGTAACGTGAGGTCATCGTTCGAATCAGGGAGCGACGCTCCCAGTTCTCCGTCGCCGATGCGAGCGAGCAACGCGTACGCCTGGTCGACGCGATGCGAGTGAATCGCCCGATTCGCGATCGCCCACGCGACGCCCGCAACGACCATGAGGATCACGCTGACAACGACCTTGACACCAGCCAAAGCGAGGATCGCACCGATCAGGAAGAGTGCCAATGCGGTCGGGCGAAAGAGACGCGACTGGAGGATGGAAGGTGAGCGAGCCACTCGCCCTCGAAGGTATCCGTTCGTGCCACTCGTCGAGAACACTTGGACCGAGGCGTGAAGTGCGAGCACCCTAGATCGGCTGCCCGTCGGAGAATCGATATCCCACTCCGCGCACCGTTTCGATCGCATCGGAGAATTCGCCGAGTTTGCGTCGGATTGCGGTGATGTGGACATCAATCGTCCGCTGCGAGAGCACTGTGAGCGGTCCATGAACCGATGAGATGATCTGGTCGCGAGTTCTGACGAAACCAGGGCGTTTGGCGAGCATGTAGAGCATGTCGAATTCGGTGATTGTCAGCTCGACCGGCTTCCCGTTGCAGGTGAGTACGTGTCGCTCTTTGTCGATGGTCAACTTCCCTCCGAAGCGCAACAGAACGCCGTCTTGATGGTCGACAGTCGAAACTACACGCTTTCGCATCGCATTTTGCAGTCGAGCCATCAAGACTCGTGGGCTGAACGGCTTTGTGACGTAATCGTCCGCGCCCATCTCGATTCCAGCGACGATGTCAGCCTCGCTCCCGCGCGCCGTCAACATGACGACCGGGATCTCTCTCGTTTCGTCGTGCTCCTTCAATCTCCGACAGACTTCAAGACCGTCCAAATCCGGAAGCATGAGGTCGAGAACTAAGAGATCTGGTGAGAGTTCGCGAGCGATTTCGAGGGCACGGCGGCCTGAGCGCGTGGTCGTGACCTCGACACCCTCACGCTGCAAGTGAAATTTCACGAGATCTGCGATCTCTGGTTCATCTTCTACGACAAGTGCTGTTCTTTGAGCGGTCATATTCAATTCGATTCTTCCTTGGGACGATGCTTCTGTGGACACCCGTTTGTGGACACCCGACTGCGAACATATTATGGGTGAACGAACAGTCCTTCCGCTGTCGAATTGTGTGAAGAATTGGTGAATCTCTCGCCATTCGCCAGAAACGCCCGCAAAAACGCACCGTCGACTGATCGAATCGAACCGCGACCGGTGACTCGAGGAAGCGTGATCGAAACGCCATCGCTCGCGAGCGCGCCCAGGAGAGCCATTGCGATTGACTCTCGAGCGTCCACTGGAATTCCGTACTGGTCGGTCGTCGCGAGTGATCCCGAAATCGCGCCTCGCAGTGCGTTCATCAACCCAGCATTTCGAACGCCACCTCCCGCGACGAGGACGCGCATGGGACGACGGTCTCCTTCATCACCTCGCTGAGCGTCAAGAGCACGTGCAATAGTCATCGCGATCGCTTCGCACGCAGTCGCGAGCGCATCGGGAGGCGTGAGTTGCGAGAGATGTGCCATCGACTGCTCGACGATTTCGTCGCTGGTTCCGAGCGATCGTCCCGAGAGTCGCTGTTGATCGAGAAGTATTCGCACCGCTTCGACCGCGGTTGGGTTGATTCTTCCAGCCAGAGCGAGCCGTCCGCCATCGTCGAAGGGGATCCCGGCCATCGAGCGCGCAAGGTGGTCGAGAAGCTGGTTGCAGAGGCAGAGGTCGAATCCTCGCACTTGCGCAATCCACTCCTCTCGATTCGCTGCCACGGAATTCGCAGGTTTTCCATTGGCTGCTCTCGGTCCGTGCGCAGGAGATGCCGGGAGGATCGTCGCGTTGGAGAATCCACCCAGGTTGACGACTGCCCGCCAGGCATTGCGCGTTCGGAACATAATCCAGTCGGAGAGTGGCGTGATCGGCGCTCCCTGGCCACCGGCGGCGAGGTCTGCGCCGCGAAGATTGCAGACAACATCGCATCCCATTTCTTGCGCGATCACGGTTGGGTCGATCAATTGGAGCGAGACGGGGGGTTGGTGATAAAGCGTCTGGCCATGAACTGCCACAAGATCTGGATTGCCATGACTTCGCGCGAGTTCTCGGAGCGGGGGCAGGTGCGCGAGAGCGAGATCCCGCGACATCGTTGCAAGCTCGCCGACTGTCAGCGGGAGTTGTCGCTGCGCGTCGCGGAGTCGCCGTGTCAACTCTCCCAGCGGTGCGCTCGACTGTCCGATCAGCGTCGAGCGGATGTTGAGTCCGCGTCCAGCGACCCGGACCGCGGCAATGTCGATGGCATCGATGCTCGTTCCGGTCATCGCACCGAATATCAGCCGTGTCTTGGTCGTCCTCGCCATCGGGGGCAGTATCGCAGTTGCTAGACTTGTGCGCCAATGAGTAAGAGGATTCTCGTCACTGGCGGAGCTGGATTTCTCGGCTCGCACCTTTGCGATCGCTTGATTGGGGAGGGGCATCACGTGATCTGCCTAGACAATCTCTTTACAAGCCAGATGCTGAATATCGCGCATCTCGAGGGCAGGGAAAATTTCGAATTCGTTCGGCATGATGTGACCGAGGGATTCAGGTTTGATGTTGACGAGATCTACAACCTTGCGTGTCCGGCAGCCCCTGGGCACTACCAATACAACCCGATCAAAACAATGAAAACCAGCGTTCTCGGCACGATGCACGCGCTCGGACTGGCGAAGCGCATTGGCGCACGCGTGCTTCAAGCGTCGACGAGCGAGGTGTACGGCGATCCAGATGTGCATCCCCAACCGGAGAGCTATCGCGGGAGTGTCAATACGATTGGCACGCGATCGTGCTACGACGAAGGGAAGCGAGCGGCCGAGACGTTGATGTTCGACTACTGGAGAGTCCACAAGGTTCGGATCAAGGTCGTACGGATATTCAATACATATGGGCCGCGCATGCATCCTTACGACGGGCGAGTCGTGAGCAACTTCATCAGGCAAGCCATCGCTGGCGAATCTGTGACCATCTATGGAGACGGAAATCAGAGTCGTTCGTTTTGCTATGTGGACGACTTGATCGATGGACTCATACGCGCGATGGAGACCCCCGACGAATTCACCGGACCGGTGAATCTCGGAAATCCCGTCGAGTTCACAATTCGTCAGTTGGCAGAGCATGTCGTTCGATTGGTTGGGGGATCCGTCCAGATTGAACTTGCCCGACCGCTTCCCGAGGATGATCCGAAGCAGCGTTGCCCTGATATCACGCTCGCGCGAAGGGTTCTGCAGTGGGAACCGAAAGTCCCATTGGAAGCTGGGCTCAAGCGAACCGTCGACTGGTTTCGTTCGGTCAATCTCTCGGATTACACGGCGCCGACGCCGAATTACTGACCGAATTCCGTTTCGAGAAGTCGTTCGTTTTTTGCTAAGATTCTTGAATGGTTCGAAAGCAACGAAAACTCGTTTGCGCCGGCCTGGCCAGAGTGGGATCCATTCTCCTCACGGGTCTTGCAGTTCATGCGGTATCCGCTGGCGCGTCGCAGTCTCCCCCATCTGCAAATCCCAATCAGAACGCGGCGACAGTCGCGCCTGCACAGCGCGAGCGACCTACGAAAGCTCAGCAGATCCAAAGGATGATCGAGTCGATGCCTCTCGTGCCATCCCCCATGACGACCGCCGAACTCGTCGCACTCTTCACCCGGGTTGGACTTCTGCCAGTGGCTGACGCGAATCAGGTTGCATTCGACGAAGCACTGACTGCGGCGATTGCGAGATCTGATGCCAGTCGCGCATCTCTCAAGGCAGTCGAGATGAAACAATTGATCGCGGAAATGGCGGTGACGATGGAATCCACTGGCTATCCGTCGATAAAGAATGCTCCAGCGATCAAGGCAGTCCGCGCCAAGGCAAGCGAAATCGACTCGACTTTGATCGAAGATGCGGCACGCGGGATTTCGATTCCTTCGGCCGAGAAGATTGTTTGGGCGCAGATGATGCATAGGGCCGATATCGCCGCACAGACGATGTTTGGCGGCGCGATGGGGGCAATGAAACCCTTCGGGACGGTCACGCCGGCATTCGTACCGGTTCTCTTGCTCTCAGGATCATCGCTCGAAAATGCACGGTCGCTCCTCCTATCCGATTGCGCAGAGCGGGCGGACCTTGCGGAGCATGCGTCGTGGGAAGTCTTGGTAGCCGCGCTTCTCTCTGGCGAGACGGCGATCGACTTGCAGACTGCCCACGCGAAGATTCCCGAGGACGATCGCAAGCTCGAAATCATGGCATTGACGGGGATCGCGATGCTCATTCAAATGCGCGGGACATGCGAGGTCGCGGTTGGAGTCGCGACTCTCGACGCGGCCTTGGTGGAACGCGTCGAGTCACAACTGCCAGTCGGTATCGCGTTTGACACGGTCGTGATCCTTGAGCAATCGATGGGGGGAAGTCGGCGACCGAAGCCCGAAGAAGACATCGCCGATCTTGAGCGTCGTGCGCTGAACCTGCCTGGAATCGCGCAGGCGCAGAAGCAAGCGATACAAGAAGCGGCTTCGCTTTGGAAGCACGCACAGATGAAGAGTTTCGCGATGCAATTGAAGACGGATGCGATCGAGATGGCAGAGGCGGTCACGATGGGTCGAGGGCTTGTCGCGAATGATCCGTCGACTTGGGATATGAGTAGTGGCCCGTCACAAATGGAACGCGGGTAGCAGGCGATAGTCAAACGAGCGGCACGGGAGGAGGCGGGGCGGATTGAAAGCGAGCGAGCGACGAAGGCGATCGAGAGCATTGTTGGCCCGGAGAGTTGGGCGGTGATCGCACCGAAGCCGAAAGCAACGCCTTCGAAGAGAAACGAAAGTAAACGATGAAACGAAACGCACCAGTCGGGAGGGGGTGGGTGATTCGTGGTTGTCTTGCGGGGGCGCTCGTGCTCTCCAATGTTGGTTGTGGCCCGCGTCTTGTCAGACCTCCACTTCCGCTGGCGGACTCCGACGCCGCACATCAGGATCGCGCGACGATCACGGCGATTTCGGTGGAGAGTGTTTCCCTCATAGGGCCAGCGATGTGTCCGAACGCGTTTTATCTCATGCCCCAGGATCGTCAGTGCTCTTGCCTTCAGTGCACAGGGAAAACAGGCGCCTGGAATGTGAGGCTCAATCTCGAGATATCCGCGACGACCCCACAACTCGTCGAGGAGATTGCGCACGAGTGCTGGTACTACCTCTTCGAGGAAGGCGGGCGCTTCGTCTGGATCACACGATCGAATGGACGTGATCTCTGGCTCGGTGGTGCGCCAGAGTTCCCGCCGGGTATGCACTTTTCCTATCGCAATTTGAAACCGGATGAGATCACTAGGGTCGCCCCTGATCGTTACACGGCGACCATCCCCGTGTCGATCGCTTCCTATGAGCTGCCATCTGGTGAAGTCACGATCGCATTTGACGGCGAAGCGATGCGCAAGGTGATTGGACATTACGGAGTTCCGAAAACCATCCCCGAAGGTGGCATCTACTGCCCCGCCGCAACGGTGATGGCGCCAGCACCGACGCCGACGCGTTTAGCAAAGCGTGCGGCACCACAGAGTGGTGCGGGGATTGGATCAAGTCCGTGAGTTCCAGAACCTGATTCTGGTCAGTTCAGAATTGTGCAGCAACCTCTTAGGGAAGAATGCTTCCCCAGCCTGCCAGTACATAGGCGATATCGCGACCGTCGACGACTCCATCGTGGTTGATATCGGAGGTGGGGGAATACCCAGAATTCCACCATCCCAGCACGATATTGAGGTCAGATCCGTTGACGAACCCATCGAGATTTACATCACCGAAGGATATCTCGCAGAAGTCGAGTCGACCATCCGCATCGATATCTGATTCAGCACCCGAGGCGATCTCCGCCGCGTCTTCGATGCCGTTGTTGTTGCAATCGGTAAGAGCCGTGTTCGAAGAAGTTGGTGGAATCTCAGTTTCAGCAATCTCGACATCGCTCGTGAGATCGTCGACTGCGACCCATGTTCCGACTGTGGTCTTCGCCAGAACTTTGACTTCGACTGTCTCTGCCGCGACTTCTGTCGCAACGATTTTTCGCTGGGAGGTCTGTCCCTTCACGACCGTCTCGCCCCACGCGATGTGTGGCGATGCGATCAGTGAAACGCCTGCAATGCCTGCGAGCATGCAAACGACACGTGACAAATCCGCACCGCGTCTCGATTGAAGCGACAAGGTGTACCCCGACCCATGGACTCTTGATTTCATATTCATTGATTGCTCCCCTAATAAAGTGTAAAAATCCTGATCCACTCTGTGATCTTGACGAGCTTCCCAACGAGAGAAGCCGATGCGATAATACCTCTTCAAAGTTGAGTCCACACAGTCGCACGAACGAGCGATCAGAGTTTTCGCCACTTTGTGCTCGTCGAAAGCTTTTCAAGACTCTCTTTCGGAGCAAACATCTGTGTCTTGCCACACTGTGCGCAGAGAACGACATCCAACGATGGAGTTGCCCACCATTTGGTGGAAAGTTGGGGCAAGTAATTTGGCGCATATCCACCTCCAGAATTGACTTTCGTCGTGTAGAGGTCGGCAGATTTGCAGTGGTCGCACTGTCGAGGCAAATCAGGGGAATTACTCATTGCTTGCTCCATCAGGAGGAGGATATTGACTTTATGGAGGAATCGTCAACGCAATTATCGGACGATTCTTCTCAAGAAAAAATGGCCCTTTCTGTAGACGGACAATGCAGCGCATTACTGTGTTCATTCACCGGTATCGCACAATTCAACCCTAAAAATATCCGAACAAACCTTGACATCAACCGATACCTTCTATACCGTACAAACACCAAACGAAGCAAGGATGCCTCAAAGACTGCATTATCCAGCGTAGGAAAGCAGCGAGAGGCGGAAAGGAATCCCAAATGATTTCAAATGGAAGTAGCGCAGTAAAGTCACCGGTCACCACATCCAATCCCACCCCAGCTAGCAGGACGTCACCATCCTCACGGCCTGAGTCCTCACGGCCTGTCCCGACCACGCAGTCGGTGACGCTCACGCCCTCGGTAGTTCATATGCCAGCTCATGCCACGGGCAGTGCAATGTCCGCCACAGCAATGTCCGCCACAGCAATGTCCGCAACAGCAATGTCCGCAACATCGAAAAATGAGAAGTCCGCAGGTGGCGGCTCAGATACAACTGCAACTATGACAGAAGCCAAATCACCGGTCGCCCCGATAGCGCAGGCAAGCAAGACGAGTGTGGCTTCGGCGAAAGCCGTTGCTGCGGAATCGGCAGGTCGGACTCGTGCGCTGGAAGCAGCGGTCGGTCAGATCGAGAAAGCGTTCGGCAAGGGATCGATCATGCGGTTCGTCGGCGGCAATGTCCCCGACATTGTTGGTATCAGCACCGGAACATTGAGCTTGGATTTGGCCCTCGGTGGTCGCGGACTTCCCAAGGGGCGCATTGTCGAGATCTTTGGACCGGAGTCTTCCGGAAAAACTACGCTCGCCCTGACAGTGATCGCAAACGCACAGAAGAATGGCGGCAACGCGGCATTCATCGATGCGGAACACGCACTTGATCCATCTTGGGCAAAGCGATTGGGAGTCAATCTCGAAGAAATGTTGATCTCGCAACCAGACACGGGAGAGCAAGCGCTCGAAATCTGCGAGCTCTTGGTTCGCTCCAATGCAGTCGATGTGATCGTGATCGACTCGGTTGCTGCGCTGATCCCACGTGCTGAAATCGAAGGTGAAATGGGCGATAGTCACATGGGTCTGCAAGCGCGACTGATGAGCCAAGCGATGCGGAAATTGACTGGCGCAATTTCCAAGAGCGAAGTCATCGTGATCTTCATTAACCAACTGCGAGAGAAAATTGGGGTGATGTTTGGCAGCCCCGAGACGACGACTGGTGGTCGTGCATTGAAGTTCTATTCGTCCGTTCGTATCGACATTCGTCGCATCGGCGCAATCAAGGATGGCGATCAAAATGTTGGAAATCGTGTGCGTGCGAAGGTGGTGAAGAACAAGATTGCCCCGCCATTCCGCGAAGCGGAGTTCGACATTATGTTCAATGAAGGAATCAGCGTGGCGGGCGACCTCATCGATTTGGCAGTGAACCATGGAGTCGTCGACAAGTCAGGATCGTGGTTCAGTTTCGGTCAAGTGCGCCTCGGGCAAGGTCGCGAAGCGTCGAAGCAGTTCATTCGTGAACATGCTGATCTCGCATCGGAAATCCGTGCAGGAATCCTCGCCAAGCGCGCATTGAATCCGGATGCTGCTATCACCCCGCGAACTCCTCGCGGCGAAGAGTGATCTGAGCGAAAGAATCGATATCCCCTTGGAGGCTTTGGATTCCTCCAAGGGGATTTTCCGTCTCGACCTGAGTATGGTTACTTCCGAAGGTGGAGCAGAGGGCGGTCGGCGCAAGGGCCAGTGCGTCGCCCGACGCTACAATGCTTCCCCGTTGCGGGCGTGGCGGAATTGGCAGACGCGCAAGATTCAGGTTCTTGTGGGGTAAAACCCGTGGAGGTTCGATTCCTCTCGCCCGCATTTAGCCGGATGTAGCCGGATGTAGCCGGATGTAGCCGGATGCAGCCGGATGCAGCCGGATGCAGCCGGATGTAGCCGGATGTAGCCACAGTCGCGCGGAACCGTGAGTGGGGTTGGCGGCGAACCAGTGCCCTCAACCCATGATCTATCTCGACAACAACGCAACAACCCAACCATCGGAGGCGGTGGTTACGGCGATGCAGCAAGCACTGACCGAATGTTGGGCGAATCCATCAAGTGTGCATCAGGCTGGGTTGCACGCGCGTCACTTCGTAGACCACGCACGCGAGCAAGTTGCACGGCTGGTCGGTTGCTCTGCGCGCGAGATCATTTTTACATCTGGCGGAACCGAATCCTGCAACCTCGCGCTCGCCGGATCGATCGGAGAGCTTGGCCGTCGAGCCATCGCGACGACGCGCTTCGAACACAGTGCCATCCGAGAGTGCGCCGAGGCACTCGCATCCCGCGGTACGGAAGTTGTCTGGATCGAGGGTGGAGTGGATGGCGTGATTGATCCAACATCGCTCGAACGCCTCCTCAAGTCGCGCGCATCGGAGATTTCGGTGGTCTCGATCATGTGGGCAAACAATGAGACTGGGGTTGTTCAACCCATCGAGCAATTGAGTTCAATCTGTCGGCAATACCAGGTGCGATTTCATACTGATGCAACGCAGTGGGTCGGTCGCATGCCGACGAACATGTCCGACTCGGAGATCGACTTGATGACGTTTTCGGCGCACAAGCTTCATGGCCCCAAGGGTTCTGGTGCCCTCTTCTGTCGTCGAGGGGTGACCCTCTGTCCGATGATTGTCGGGGGTGCGCAGGAACGCGACCGTCGCGGCGGCACAGAAAATGTTGCAGGAATCGTAGGATTCGGCGTGGCCGCCGATCAGGCGCGGGAGTGGCACGACTCGTCGCGGCAATGCTGCAAGCGATGCGAAGCACTGCGGGACCACTTCGAAGGTCTGGTCTGCGCGGGACTGCCAACCGCCATTGTTCTCGGCCACACCGCCCCCCGAATCTGGTCGACGAGTTGCATCGCATTCCCAAACTTGCAAGCCGAAGCGGTCGTGATCGAACTCTCAAGTCGAGGGCTCGCCGCCTCCGCTGGCGCTGCGTGTTCGTCTGGATCGCTCGATCCATCGCCGGTCTTACTCGCGATGGGAATTGCTCCCGAGATCGCTCACGGCGCAGTCCGATTTTCGATCTCACGCAATACGACCGAATCGGAGATCACCGACGGGGCAAGTGTCGTGATCGAAGCAGTGCAAAAACTCTCTCGGTCGATGCCGTGAGAAGTCCTCGCGGTTATCTCCTTCGGCCTGCTCGATAGCGCCCAATCAACTGTTGGGTGCTTGAATCGTGCGCTGGTTTCGGTGTTGAACCAGAAAGCTCTGGAATGATGCGCTGTGCCAGAACCTTGCCCAACTCGACGCCCCATTGATCGAATGAGTTAATCCCCCAAATCGTTCCTTGCACGAAGACCTTGTGCTCGTAGAGCGCAATCAGCCGACCGAGCATCGCGGGTGTCAACTTTGGAGCAAGGATCATCGTCGATGGTCGATTGCCGTCGAACTGACGGTGCGGAGCGAGCCACTGTGCCGAACCTTCCGCTTCGACTTCCTCAAGTGTCTTACCGAAAGCGAGAGCTTCCGCTTGCGCAAGCACATTTGCGATCAGCAAATCTTGGTGAGTGCCGATGGGGTTGAGCGGTTCGCAGAAGGCGATGAAGTCGCAGGGGACGAGTGGCGTGCCCTGATGGATCATCTGATAGAACGCATGCTGACCATTCGTTCCGGGTTGTCCCCAGACCGCAGGGCAAGTGCTCCACTTCACGCGCGTCCCATCGAGAGTGACATGCTTGCCATTGGATTCCATCTCCAACTGCTGGAGGTACGCGCTGAATCGATCCAGATATTGGTCGTAGGGGAGAACTGCAAGCGTTTGTGCACCCAGAAAATTTGAATTCCATAAGCCAACGAGTGCCATAATCACCGGAAGGTTTTTCGCGAAGGGCGTTGTGCGAAAGTGCTCGTCCATTTCGTGGAAGCCGCCGAGCATCTCGCGGAACGCACTTGGTCCGACCGCGACCATCGTCGAGAGTCCGATCGCCGAGTCCATCGAGTACCGACCGCCAATCCAATCCCAGAATCCGAACATGTTCGCCGTGTCGATGCCGAATGCCTTCACTTTCTGCGCGTTGGTTGAGACTGCCACGAAGTGCTTCGCGACCGCGGTGGCGTCGCCACCGAGCCCCTTGAGCGTCCATTCGCGAGCCGTGCTGGCATTGGTCATCGTTTCGAGCGTTGTGAAAGTCTTCGAACAGACGATGAAGAGCGTTTCAGCTGGGTCGCAGTCACGGGTTTTCTCTGCGAAATCCGTCGCATCCACATTGGATACGAACCGGAATGAGATATCGCGCGCCGAGTACGCGGTGAGTGCGTCGTATGCCATCGCGGGTCCGAGATCGCTCCCGCCGATGCCGATGTTGATCACGTGGCGAATTCGCTTCCCAGTGTGGCCCTTCCACGCCCCACTTCTGATCGAGTCGGCGAAGGTGGACATTCGGTCGAGAACTTGGTGAACCTCCGGGACGACATCGATGCCGTCGACCATGATGCGACTCGTCCGTGGCGCTCGAAGAGCGACATGAAGCACCGCGCGATCCTCCGTGACGTTGATCTTGTCGCCTCGAAACATCGCGTCGATTCGGGCGCGGAGACCGCATGCCTCGCAGAGACTCAAGAGCAGATCCATCGTCTGGCTGGTGACGCGCTGTTTGGAGTAGTCCATAAACATCCCGCCCGGCCCATCGGTGCTCAGTGATCGAGCGCGGGTCGGATCGTTCTTAAACATCTCCCGCAAGTGCTCGTGGGAAGTCTGGGCACAATGCGATTGCAGTGCCTTCCACTCGGGGAGGTCGGTGAGGGATTGGCGCACGGGACTTGGAGCTGGAGCGTTTGGCATCGCTTGAAGATAGCAGTGTGTCGGTGGGTGAGGTTGAGTTATGCTTGCGCCAAGGAGATTCTTCACATGCGATCAACCGCTTTGCTGGCCATGACTGGTCAATCCATCTGGCTCGACAACATCACTCGAAAACTGCTTGATTCTGGACAACTTGCTACATGGATCAGGGATCTCTCCGTCGTGGGGCTCACTTCGAATCCATCCATCTTCGAGAAGGCAATCGTCGGAAGTAGCGATTACGACGCGCAAATTCGCCCTTTGATCGCGAAGGGAATGAAGTCCGAGCAAATTTTCTTCGAGTGTGCCTTGACCGATCTCAGTCGCGCGTGCGATCTCTTCAAGCCGATCTATGACCGAACGGGCGGCATCGATGGTTGGGTCTCGCTCGAAGTCTCGCCACTTCTTGCCAACGACACTGACGCAACCGTCGCGCAGGCGCGTGACTTGCATGGTCGTGCCAAGCGCCCAAACCTCTTCATCAAGGTTCCTGGAACACCAGAGGGAATCCCCGCGATTGAAGCCCTCATCGCTGATGGAATCTCAGTCAATGTCACATTGCTCTTCGCCAAGGCGCACTACGACGCTGCGGTCGAGGCGTACCTTCGTGGACTCGAACGACGAGTCGCTGCAGGGCTTCCGCTCGGAACAGTTTCCAGCGTGGCGAGCCTCTTCGTCTCGCGTTGGGATCGAAAGACCGCACCGAAACTGCCCGCCCCATTGAAGAACAAGGTTGGTATCGCTGTTAGTCGTCAGTGCTACAACGCCTATTGCGCCGTGTACTCATCAGATCGATGGCTCGCACTCGAAGCCAAAGGTGCGCGACCACAGCGACTGCTCTACGCAAGCACGAGTACCAAAGATCCATCGCTTTCGCAGACGCTTTATGTCGAGGGCCTCGCCTCAGCCCGCACAGTCAACACGATGCCTGAAGAGACATTGCTCGCTCTTGCGAAGGGCGCGGAGATCGCGGCCGTGCTTGCGCCCGGTGACATGTCTTGGCAGGCAACGCTGGACGAAGTCAAGAAAGCGGGAGTTGACTTGGACGCATGCGGACGAGAACTCCAGATCGAAGGTCGAGATTCCTTCGATGCCAGCTGGAACGAGCTGATTTCGAAGATCGACCAGAAGGCAACGGTTCTCTCGCAGTAATGTGAATGAGCCCACGCGCTTCAGTTCGGTGGCGCGGACCATCCAGCGAGTAAGGTCGCGAGATCGGTGCCATCGACTGTTCCGTCATTATTGATGTCGGCGCCAGCCTGTGATGCTCCCCATCCTGACAGCAGTATGGTGAGGTCGATTCCATCGACAACTCCGTCGTGGTTAATGTCCGATTGATTAATCGTTCCACCAGCGGTCAGTGCACTTGCGGGGATCACCGACTTCGGCGTGTTTGGGCCAGACCATGAGACGATTAATCCTGCGCCACCGCCGTTCTCGAAAAATTCGACTCTCACAGCGTGCTTTCCTTGAGCCAAATCGATTGATCCGCTCCTTTCAACCATGGGGTGCAGTCCATCATTGGCGACGAGCGGGTCGCTGCCAATCAGCAGTCGCGAGCCATCGTCGGAATGTGTGAAGAGTGTCCATGTTCCGCCAGTTGGAACATTGAGCCAACCCGTGAAGACTGCCCCAACCTGCTCGGAACGATTGCTCGTCGCGAAGTTTCCGTTAGTGCTGCCGAAGTTCATCTGTGGCACGCTCGTCGTGTCATACGGAATGAGCATGTCGAAGTTTGGCAGGACGGAAGGGTTGTTGAGTTCGTAATACCGCGTCGTCACGCCGGGGGTGTCTCCAGTGGGATACTCGGGGAGTCGGAGCGAGACGAGATCGACGGTCACCAGCGCGAGCGCTTGTGAACCGCTCAGTTCGGCGACTGTGTAGCTAAACGTGATGGACGTCGGACCGAGAGCAGGGGAAGTGAACCGCACGATGGCTCGCCCGGATGGGCCCGCTCCGGGGACGATCACTGCCGTGCAACCCTGCGCCGGCGGCGAGTTCGCGACGATCGTCAGATTCTCGCAATTGAATCGGATGTCATTCTTCAGGACATCGATGTCGATGGTCGTTCCAGGAAGCGCGCTCATGCGATCTGGTATAGCAACGGCTGGTTGCGCTGCCGCGGTAAACCCACAACCGCTCGCGGGTAAGTAAGCCTCGATCGACCCAACATTGGCCTGGTGAAAGTACAGATTGATGTTGCTCATGCCACCCGAACACTGGTGGCAGTAACTCATGATCGTGCCGAGATCGTTCGATGCAGCGGAGCAATCCTGAGGAGATGATCCACATCCGTCCGCTGGTGGCGTGTATGAGTGCGTGTGGGGCGCGCCGTAATTATGCCCAAGTTCGTGGGCAAAAACCATGATATCCCAATTGCCGCCGTTGTTGTCGACGAGGGGATAGGGGAACGAACCGGCCAGGTTCGCCGAGACTGAATAGGCATAGGACCCACAACCAGAGTTGAGCCAAGCCACTCCGCCACCGAGCCCGCGTCCCGATAGGAGCGCGGCAGAATCTCGGACTCCAGTGAAGACCTGCTGTTCCCAGTATGCCTGGAATTCGTAGAGCTGATTCACGGTTCCCGACGCGCCCCAGGGATCTGCACCATCGGTCCAGAGTCGCAGATAGCTCATACCAGGTCGCAGATGAACATCCCGCGGATAAATATCAGAGAGTGCCGCGAAGAGTGTTCCGACATAACCGATCGCTGCCGCTTGGTTGTTTCCGAAGAGTCCGAGGAATTCGACATCCGTGTCGATGGCGATGCGGGATTGCCAGCAAGGCTCCTGAACATCTGCAATCCCTCCATGAGAACCTTCGCCACCAGCCCAATCGGGCGACATCAGCGTCTGGCATGTCCATTCGGGAATTGGGAAAGTGCCCGGTGGCACCTCGTCCATCGCATAGGAGACAATTGGACCGGACGAGCCTGCGCGCTCGTTCGAGATGATCCAGGTCTTCTCTTGAGTCTGCACATATCCAACGACAAATCCTTCGCCTCGTGCGAGCAGTACGCGAGAGTCGGAATCATCGAGAACCGACCCGATGTAGCAGGCAAGTTCAGGTACGGGGATCGGCGTTTCAGTTACGACTCCATCGCGGCCAATGGTTGCGCCAACGATCGTTGGTTGGAGTTCGAATGGATTGACCCGGTGCAAGACGAGGGAGCGACTCGCAAGTGGGCCCAGCGGGAGATCAGTGATCAGGACATCGTCGTGCGAGGAGAGTGCATTCCAGAGGGAGTCATTGATTTCGAGCGCGCTCACCGACTCTTGCAGATGTCGTGCCACCGCTTGTTGGTCTGCACGTCGCGTCAGTGGTGAACTCACGCGCTCCACAGATGGGATCGCGACTCGAGCGGGATTCGAAATTGTCGATTGCGAGGACTCCAACGCCGCGAGTGCCGATACTCCGCAGAAGAGGGGAACGAGGGCAAGTGCGACTCTTTGGATGGTCATCGCCCAATCGTACCCCAGTACATCGTTGAGGCAAACGAAAGAGGCACGATTCGCGATCAATTCAATGGTTTGCCGATCGCGAGCAGACACATCGCTTCGATGCCGACCGCAATTGCGGAATCGTTAAAATCAAACTTCGGATGATGCAGCGGGGGAGAGGGCGGTGCATCTAGATCTTGGATCCCGAGCAGGAAGAAACTTGCGGGGATTGCTTCGCCATAGTGAGCGAAATCCTCCCCACCCATGAATGGGGCTTTCATTTCAACCAGTCGAGTTCCTGCCATTTGCGCAACCGCGCGACGCACCGAGCGAGTCGCGACGGGATCGTTGATAGTCGCGGGACATCCCCGTTGAATTTCCACCGTCGCGAAACAATCATGCATCTTCGCCGCGTGATCGGAAATCTCTTCGATGCGTCTGAGAGTCAATGCACGCGAACTCGCGCTGAGCGTCCTCATTGTCCCTCCGATCACACCCTCTTGTGGAATGACATTGAATGCGTCGCCGGCGCGAATCGTGCAGACCGAGACAACGACTGCGTCGACGGGATCAGTGTTGCGGCTGACGATCGACTGGAGCGCAGTAATAACCGAAGCGATCGCGACAATCGGGTCGTTGGAGAGGTGGGGCCATGCGGCGTGAGATCCTCGACCGTGAATGGTGACGGTAAACGAGTCGGTTGCCGCGAGTATGGGTCCGTCGCGAACCCCCACAGAACGAATTGGCAGCCATGGCCAACAGTGGAGTCCGTAGATTTCGCTCACTGGCGGACCGAGTCTTCCAGCGAGACAGCCGTCCTCGATCATCTTTGATGCGCCACCCAAATTCTCCTCCGCAGGCTGAAAAAGCAGGGTCACTGGTCGAGTCAACGGTGCGATTCGTCCAAGTTTCGCAAGGATCCGAGCAACGCCGATCAGAATCGTCGTATGACCATCGTGTCCGCACGCGTGCATCTTGCCTGGGAAGACCGACGCATAAGGAAGCGCAGTACTTTCGGCAATCGGAAGTGCATCCAGATCGGCGCGCAGACCGATGGCCGCGCCGTCGGAACCAGAAATGTGCGCGAGGACTCCGGTCCCTCCGCCCACACCCGACTGAAACTCGACGCCCGCCGCTGATAATTCGCGTTGGACGGTGGCGGACGTTCGAGTTTCGCAGTGGCCGATCTCTGGATGCGCGTGCAGGTCGTGGCGGAGGGCGATGAGGCTCGGAAGTTCTCCTTCGATCAACTCTCGAATCAAGCGCGATTGATCGCCATTTTCGTTCATCTCATAAGGGTACCGAAGGAGCGTAGGGACCGAGGTCGGTCGGAGAGAATTCGCCAATCAATCGCGGAGCGGTCGCAGCCCGTGCGTGGTGCGAGAATCATTCATCCGTCGCGCGGCAAGTTTGTTTGTGCGGATGAAGCGAGTCAGCTGGCTGGACGACACCCCGAACGTCTTTGCGGTAGCGGCGACATCGAACGAGCATGTATCGACCGCATCGAGCGCCTCCGAGAGGATGTCTGGATAATCCCAATGATCAATATTGACACGAATTGCTCGGTCGCGCCGACGGCTCAACCAAAGCGCACTCGGTTGAAGGTTTCTATCCCCAGGCCGAGTTCGAACGAGGATCGCGAGTAGGACGCGCAGTCGATGGATCGCCATGGAACGATTCATGATCTGGCTTCGACGCTCAGTTCCTTGCGCTTCGATGCCAGTCACGGCGTGTGTTACGAACACCGCTGTCTCAACGCGGTTGCGATGTTGGCCACCAGGTCCGGAGACCCGTCCAGTGGAGAATTTGCACTGGCGAATCAACTGTGCTTCGTCAAGTGTCGCTGGATGCGGAGCACAGACCAGTATCGAATCTGAATTCACGAGGGATTCTGCATCGACGGATTCCCGTTTCAACTCTTGCGCCCCTGAGGTCCCCGCATGCCACGGGCGACTGCTGAGAGCGGTTGCGCTGCGAGATCCCATCCGTCGCACTCGCCTCGCACGATTCGAAGCGCTCCCGCGCCTGCGATCATCGCGGCATTGTCCGTGCACCATCGATGTTCTGCGATTCGAAGCTCGACTCTGCGCTCCCCGCAGACCCGAAGCGCTTCGCTCCGAAGCAAGGTATTCGCCGCGACACCGCCGCCGATGAGGCACGATGGAGTCGGATTCTCATCCAATGCGAGCGATAGGTTGCGGATGATCTGTCCTACGACCACCTTGCGGAATGACGCCGCGAGGTCCGCGGAGCGACCCAAGTATTGTGGCTCTCTCGCGGCGAGCGAAAGCGCTGTCTTGACTCCACTGAACGAGAAATCCAGACCCTTCAATCGTGTCATTGGCAAATCAAGAACGGTCGCGTCGCCAGACTCGGCGATCGCATCGATTCGGGCGCCTCCTGGGTATCCGAGTTCCAGGATGGACGCCGCCTTGTCGAATGCTTCGCCAGCCGCATCGTCGATCGTCGCACCGATCAGATCGAATTCGAGTGGCGACCGCATCCGGAAGAGGCTCGTATGACCGCCGGACGCGACAAGCCCGATGGCAGGCCACTCAACAGCAGAGCGATCAAGTAACGCCGCAACGAGATGCGCGGCGACATGATCGACGCCGACGAAGGGAACGCCAAGCGACCAGGCGAGCGACTTGGCGGTGCTCAATCCAACGAGAAGCGACCCGATCAGACCAGGCCGATGTCCAGCAGCAACACCGTGGATCTCGCCAAGCTTGACCCCGGCCTCGGCGCATGCGCGTCGAACCACAGGGATCATCCGATCCAGATGGGCGCGACTGGCAATTTCGGGCACGACCCCTCGATACTCCTCGTGTAAATCATCTTGACTTGCTGTGGAGCAGGAGAGCACTCGCAGATGTTCGCCCTCAACGCCAACGAGGGCCGCGGAAGTCTCATCGCAACTGCTCTCAATGCCGAGGATGACCTGCGTCGCCATGCGACTCAGAGTATCGCCATCGGTGCGTAGACTTCCGTGCCCATGGAGACAGGATTGCGCAGTGCATCAATTCAGTCTGAACGCGCCATCTTGGCTGCGGTCATTCTGAATTCGGATGAGGCCACGCTCAGTCGCTCCGATCCGCTGAGCGAACTTCGCGCACTTGCCGAAACAGCTGGAGTCCTTCCGGTGGGGCAATTGATTCAGAACAGACAGGGCATGGACGGACGCACGTGTCTCGGCAAAGGGAAGATTCAGGAATTGGTCGCAGTTGTCAGAGAACTCCGTGCAGCCGTCGTTATTTTCGATCATGACCTAAGCCCGAGCCAACTTCGCAACATCGAGAAGGAACTCTGCTGCAAGGTGATCGATCGAAGCGAATTGATCCTCGACATCTTTGCGAATCGTGCCTCGTCGAGAGCCGCGCAGTTGCAGGTGGAAATTGCGCAACTCGAATACACCGCGCCGCGCCTGCGGGCAATGTGGTCGCATCTGGGACAAGTCACCGGGGGTTCGCCGATGGGGGTTGGAACTCGCGGCCCAGGCGAGCAGCAAATCGAAATCGATCGACGACTCGTATCGAGGAGAATCGTCGCGCTGAAGCGCGAACTTTCGGAGGTCCAGGCGCGCAAGACCCGCGAAGTTCAAGCGAGGCGCGCGGAGCATTTCACGGTGGGAATCGTCGGGTACACGAATGCAGGCAAGAGCACGCTGTTCAATGCCCTGACGCAGGGCGGCGCGTTTGCAAACGACAAACTCTTCGCAACACTGCAGACACGAACAGAGGCGTGGAATCTTGGTGGTGGGAACGCCGTCATGCTTTCCGACACCGTCGGCTTTATTCAGCGACTACCGCATCATCTCGTTGCCAGTTTCCGCGCGACTCTCGAAGAAACGGTGCACGCGCACCTTCTGCTCTTGGTGGTCGACGCCGCTGATGTCGATTCCCCGGCACAACTTGCGACCGTTCGGGAAGTGCTCGATGGGATCGGCGCGAAAGGCCAGCCTCGCATTGTGGTCTTGAACAAGTTGGACAAGTTGGAAGCAGAAAATCGCTCCCCGAGTGAATCGCTCCGCTCGCTCAAAGAGTGGAGCGTCAAGGAGCCTTCGTCGTTCGCGCTCTCGGCACTTACACGCGACGGCTTCGACGATCTTCGCGCGCGTGTGCGACAGGAGTTGCTCGGCGAGATCCGGGAAGTGACTGTCTCCATCCCGATGCGCGATGGGAGGGCTGTCGATTACTTGGAGGCGCGTGCCACGGTCGTGAGTCGGGAGTACGACGAAACGAACGCGATCCTTCTCGTCCAGCTCGCTCGGCGGCATGTTGAGCACCTTATTGCGATGGGCTCGCGCTTCGTCATCGACGGACTCCCGGTGCATGAGGCGATCTCCAAGCTCTGGCCTGCGCCGAAAGAAATTCCCGCGGTCCGAATTCCGCCACACGAGCGCCTCGTCGGCGATGGCGCATAGTCAGCGTTCTGCGCCACGAACCGGGTGGATTTGCCGGAAGATCTCGGAACAAGCCGAGCGTGTTTCGTCGCCGACACCCGCACGAATCCACGCCATCGAGTCGTCCCGCGCCGATTCGAGCGATCCCCAAGCGACGATCCGGCTCGTGTGACCGCGCGATACTCCCCGGGCATCGGACCTTGCTTGCATTCGACAACCTCTCCAGAATCCGTCGTCAGCGCAACCGAGGGCGACGCGTTCCCCGCGACGTGGAAACTCATCCCATCGTTCGACTGGAATTCCCATCAACGCCTGCTCGAAGACCCATTGCAATTGCTTCGGCCCGTAGCAGACGATGATGTTTTCGCCGCCAGGCAGGAACTGTTCGCGAGCGCGTCGAAGGAGTCTGCGCGCGCGTTCGACCAAAGCACGAGGGTCTTCGCTGATTCCGTCGATGATCGCGACGCCTTGGGTATCCCGAGAGGACCGAACTCGGCACCTCGCACGAATGGTCCCGCGGTTGCTTCGCACGACACATTCGTCGCCGACCGCGGCTCGATTCAGAAACGACCTCAGTCGCTCGGCGGTTGAATCGAGCGCGCGCGAACTCATTCCTGGTTTCCATTCCACCTCGACCAGCAATCGTCGACTGACATGCTCGAGTGCACGGATTGCGTCAGGGATCCTGGTTGAACGAAGTTGGTGTGGTCGATCGCTCGAGTCCATGCACTTGACATGGATATGCAACGCAAGTTCGCCACGGGTCGCGACGAGATCGCATGTTCGTCCTCGAGGGGTTGGTACTTCGCTCAAAACATCAAATCCCAGGGCACTGAGCCTCCTTGCCAACAGGACTTCTCGAAGGAGCGAGGTATGAAGTCTCGCGTGATGAGCGGATTGAGCGAGGCGCGCAGACATGCGCCCCATCCCACTCGCCGCATGAGTCTCAAGCCAGCGCTGCGCAACCGTGTCGAAGAAACTGCGGGAAGGGTTGGTGGTTTTCAAGGGCTGGAAATCAGTCTAATCGCAGGACCCACGATCGAATCGCGAAAACTTGGAACTCTTCGAAAGTCGGCTTTGGCGTCGTCCGATGAGGATCATGAAAGAACGATCCGACAGATGTCAACGGTCACCATTCATCCACGCATTCCTCGACTCGGCGAACTTTTGGTCGCGCAAGGGCTTTTGCGTGAGCACGAAGTTGATGAGGTCCTTGCACGACAGGCGCAGATTGGTCGACCATTCGGCGTCCTCTGCGAGGAGATGTTTGGAATCGATCCCGAGTTCATCGAAGGCGCATGGGTCGACCAGTATCGCGCACTCGCTGCGTCGTTCGACGCCGACTTTGCATGCGCAAGTCCAGCGGCACTCGCATTGATCAGTGCACGACAAGCCTGGCAGTTTCGCATCTTTCCTCTTCGGATTGAGCATGGAACGCTGACAGCGGCTACAACGCCAGGACATCTCGCTCGTGCGTCTCGGTTCGCAAGCGGAGTTCTCGGCATCCCGGCGCTCTTCGTCATCGTCGATACGCATGAGCTTGCGGAAGCACTCCAGACGCACTATCCCATCGATGGGATGGGAGTCCAAATTGTCCGTTCGAACCATGCGCTGAATGGCAACACCCGGACTTGAACCGGGGACACTCGCATTTTCAATGCGATGCTCTACCAACTGAGCTATGTTGCCTGCGGCACCCGACATGAATGAGATGCACTCAACCCGAGCCTACGCAATCGTGGGATGGTGTCAAGAATCTCGCCATTCAAATCTGCTCGAGAACCCAGCGGAAGCGCTTCGATTCTCGACAAAACGTGCGACCTGAGCCATTGCGTGAGTGTTTCGCACCCGCGATACTCCTGCATGCGAAGATTGGATAGGTTGGCGACGGGAGTTTCCTTCCGTTCCAGATGCCGATCGAGAGTTCTCCCGAGATCGCGCGCGAGTGTGTTTCGTCGGAGCTCGCTCCAAAATCGTTCCACGAAGAGGCTCGCCTGAGCTGGATTCAGTCGAAGTTCCGCATCATCGCGTAATCGCCAGGTGTTCACGAGTTGAATCTGGTGCCAAGCGAGTTGCTCTCCTCGCACGCAGGCGCAGGCGACGACAACATCTTCGATCCATCGGTCTGGCCGAGATTTCCAGCTCCAATTCATGTCTGTGACTTGCGATAGCACCTGATCAAACCCGACTTCCCATCGGAGATGGTCGCGAGAACTCGCGAAGTACGCGCGTCGGAGCAGGTTTGTCCGTTGCTCGAGAGTCAGACACTCGGATTCCTCGCGTTGGCTTTTTGTGTGCAGCTTTCCAGGCGCGTTACACGATGGCGATCTCACGACGAGTGTTCTCATGTCTTTGGGAAGCTCCTGCAGGATCTTTCTCGACCGTCACTTCGAACGCATCGGAAGTTTACGAAGTCTGTGTCGCTCGTCAATGCGTGGCGCTGAACTTCGACTGCCCGCCCGTCGGAGGAGGTCCGAGAAATTTTTCCTGAATGTCTGATATCACTCGGAACTTCGCCCGATAAGAGCGAAGTTCATTCAAATCGATTTCTTGCGAAATGAATCCGATGTGGCTCCCGAGCAGCGCCTTTGTTGCGCCTTCGAAATCGACAATCGTCGATCCTCCGGAATAACGCGTCGATGGTTCGTCTCCGGTTCGGTTGGCCGAGACAATCCACGCTTGATTTTCGATGGCTCGCGAAGCAATCATTGCATGTTTCTGCGCTAATCTCGCCATTGGCCAACAGGCGCCGACCGTAAAAACCTCCGCTCCTGCGAGAAGCGCTAGGCGCCATAACTCTGGGAACCTCAAGTCGTAACAAATCATCGGAGCGATTCGGACTCCGGCACAATCGATGACAACCGCGCCAAGACCTGGTCGATAAGCAAGATGTTCGCCACCGGGAGTGAAGAGAAAAGTTTTTTCGTACACCCCGACCTCAGATCCACTGGGATCGAAGATTGTTGCTGTGTTGGCGATGCCACCATCGGGATGGACCCGCGCGATCCCGCATTGAAGCCAGATTCGGTGAGTTTTCGCGAGTCGCGAACCCCATGCGACCGACCCTGGATGCGCCGCGAGGTCGCTCCGCATCGAGAATCCAGTCTCGCATAGTTCAGGGAGCACGACAAACTCTCCCTCATTCGGGGCGCATACGTCGAGTGCTCGTTCGATGGCCGTCCGATTTGGAAGTGGGTCCTCCCAAATCGGATCGGTCTGGATCGCATGAAAACGCATTGCGAAAAGGATACGAGAGACTCAACGAGGGCGACCGACGGGATTTGAACCCGCGACATCCAGGATCACAACCCGGCGCTCTACCAACTGAGCTACGGCCGCCAACCAAGGGCGCAAGATAGTAGAAAAATCACGCGCAGTTCGCAAAGCGAATTCCGCAAACCCCGTGCTAACCTGTACCGCTCACTACAAAGGAGTCCAGTATGAGCACCATGACCGCGATTTCGTCTTCGCAACGCCACGCTTTCGGTAACGCAAGGATTCTCAGCAATCTTTCGGTGCCGGTCTTGGTCGAACATGCGATCGAACGCGGTGAGGGATCGCTTGCGGCCAATGGAGCGTTGGCCTGTGATACGGGCGATCGGACTGGACGCAGTCCGAGCGACAAGTTCTTGGAGGACTCGCCGGCAATCCATGAAACAATCGATTGGGGAAAGGTGAATCAGCCGATGACGCCGGAGCATTTCGATGCTCTCGAGAAATTGGTATTGGCTTCGTTGAGTCGTCGCGAGCATCTCTATCGGTTCGACGGTTACTCGGGCGCTGATCCAGCGTTTCGTTTGAAAGTCTCTGTATTCACCGAAGAGGCTTGGCACAGCCTCTTTGCCCGCACGCTTTTCATTCACGCGACCCCGGCAGACTTGAATAGTTGGAAGCAGGACTGGACGATCATCGACGCAGGAAGCCTTCGACTCGATGATCCAGCAAAGTATGGCGCGAAGAGCCCGATCTGCATTGCACAGAGTCTCGAGAAGCGAACCGTACTCATCGTCGGCACGCGCTATGCGGGCGAGATCAAGAAGTCGATCTTCTACGCGATGAACTACGACCTTCCCGACATGAATGTCTTCCCGATGCACTGCTCGTGCAATGTCGACCGCAAGGATCCGTCGAATGTCGCGCTCTTCTTTGGATTGTCCGGAACTGGAAAAACGACTCTCTCCGCAGATCCAAATCGCGATCTCGTTGGAGATGACGAGCACGGCTGGAGCGAGCGCGGGATCTTCAACATGGAAGGTGGCTGCTACGCAAAGTGCATTAAGTTGACTCGGGAAGGCGAGCCCGAAATCTGGGATGCGATTCG
The DNA here is from genome assembly GCA_945868805.1 of Singulisphaera sp. GP187. GTDB lineage: Bacteria > Planctomycetota > Phycisphaerae > Phycisphaerales > SM1A02 > F1-60-MAGs104. The sequence continues at coordinate 116,703 of CAMBMO010000004.1, read as the reverse complement.
ATTTGGCAGCGTCCTCGAGAACACGGTGGTCGATCCAACGACGCGAGTGCCCGATTACGACAGTGCCGCGAAGACCGAAAACACTCGCGTCACCTACCCAGTTTCTTACATCAAAAACGCGCGAATTCCCAGCGTCGCACAACATCCACGAAATGTGATTTTCCTCACCGCTGATGCATTCGGAGTGCTCCCACCGGTCTCGCGGCTGAGTCCAGAACAGGCGATGTATTACTTCCTGAATGGTTACACATCGAAACTCGCGGGGACCGAAGCGGGCGTAACCGAGCCACAACCAAATTTCTCTGCGTGCTTTGGTGGACCGTTCATGCCCCGCCCTCCGATGCGGTACGCGGAATTGCTCCGCGACCGGATCGCAGCACATCGATCCGATGTCTGGTTGCTAAATACGGGATGGACCGGCGGACCGTACGGAACCGGATCTCGATTCAAGCTCGCCTACACACGTGCATTCGTGACCGCGATTCTCGACGGGTCACTCAGTCGCGCAACCTGGACCACGCATCCGATCTTCGGTCTCCAAATGCCGACTGCAGTCGCAGGCGTGCCGAGTGTAGTACTCGACCCGCGTAACACATGGGCGGACAAGTCTGCCTATGACGCGAAGGCGAAGGATTTGGCGCAGCGGTTCCGGACGAATGACGCGAAGTTCGCGATGTCCGACGATGTCCGCTGCGCGGGACCAATTTGCGGCTCGTGAAATTATGTCGATCACTACGACGATGACTCCGACCTTTGACCGCATCGTCGCGGCGGCGACTCGAATCGAGAGTGGGATCATCCGAACTCCCTGCAAGCGCAGCGAAGCGCTCTCGGAACTCTGTCATTGCGAAGTCTGGTGCAAGCTGGACTATCAGCAGTCGACGGGATCATTCAAAGAACGTGGGGCTCGCAACGCCTTGATGCAACTCGATGCTGCGACGAGATCGAAAGGTGTCATCGCTGCAAGCGCGGGCAATCACGCGCTCGCTCTCGCTTTTCATGGGCGGGACTTGGGAATTCAGATTACGGTCGTCATGCCTCGATTCGCACCCATCGTCAAGCAGGTTCGTTGCAGGGAATTTGGAGCCCGAGTCGTGGTGCACGGAGACAATATCGCCGAGGCGCGCCACCGCGCTGACGAAATCGTTTCGAGTGAGGGGCTGACTTACATCAACGGTTTCAATGATCCCGACATCATCATCGGTGCGGGGACTTGTGGTTTGGAAATTCTTGAGCAATGCCCAGACCTAGACGCGATCGTCGTACCAATTGGCGGTGGCGGGTTGATCGCAGGAATCAGTCTTGTCTGCTCAGCTCTTCGGCCGAGCGCCAAGTTGATTGGTGTGGAGTCCGCCCGCTGTCCGAGTATGACCGCCGCACTCGCGGCGGGGCATCCCGTTCGAGTGCAATCTGATTCGTCATTGGCCGATGGACTCGCAGTTCCTGAGGTCGGATCACTCTCTTTCGAGATTGCGAGGAATCGGATCGAGCAGGTCGTGACGGTTTCGGAGGAATCGATCACGCGTGCAATTCTTCGAATCGCAGAGTATGAGAAGGGTGTCGTTGAAGGTGCCGGCGCCACGCCACTCGCAGCCCTCCTCGAAGGGAAGCTGCCTCAGCTGGTCGGGCGAAAGGTCGTGCTGGTCCTTTGCGGAGGAAACATCGATCCCACGACACTTTCGCGCGTCATTGAACACGGGTTGACTCTCGACGGTCGTCTGATTCAGTTTCTCGCAGTGATCCGCGATCGTCCCGGTGGATTGGCCGACCTCGCGCTTGGAATTGCCTCGACCGGGGCAAGTATCAAGCAGGTTTCCCATGAACGTGCATTCGGAGAGGCAGACGTTTCGAAAGTGCAAGTTCTCTGTCAGGTCGAGGTTCGCGGGCCTGACCACTGCGAGGAAGTTTTTCGCGCCTTGCGCGAGCGAGAGATCGAAGTCGTTGCGCGTGGCGGACTGCGCGACATCGCGACGCTCTAACGACCATGCGCATCGCGCTCATTCAATCGGACTCTGTCGTCGGAGATCTCGTACACAACGCATCTCTCATTCGCAAACGAGTGATCGAGGCGAGACGGGGAGGCGCTCAACTCGCGATCACATCAGAGCTCTCGCTGGTCGGTTACCCGCCTCGCGATCTCCTCCTTCGTGGTGGATTCGTCGACGCTTGCGCACGGACTCTCGTCGAGCTGGCGACGCAATTGAAGAGTGATGGTGCCGGCGAGGTTGCGGTGATCGTCGGTTCTCCGTGGCGAGTCGCGGGTCGTCCGCTCCCAATCGCGAATGCGTGCGTCGTCTTGCGAGGGGGTCAAGTTGAGAGCGTTCATATGAAACGACTCCTTCCTCAGTACGACGTCTTTGACGAAACACGGTACTTCGCGCCGGGAGTCGATTCTGCGCTGATTGACGTAGAGGGAGAAAGAGTCGGAGTGTTGATTTGCGAGGACTTCTGGCGGGGTGCTGATGTTGGGGAGAGCGATTGCTACTCCAACGATCTGACGAAACAAATGGTGCAGGCGGGTGCGAATCTCATCGTCGTTCCGAGCGCCTCGCCATTCTTCGAGGGAAAGCAGGCGCGTCGAATTCAACTGGTCGGCAATGCCGCGGCAAAATACGCCGTCTCGATCGCGAGCGTGAATGCAGTCGGGGCGAACGACGATTTCGTCTTTGACGGTGGTTCGTGCCTTGTCCATCCGGACGGGAGTGGATCGTTCGCTCGAAGGTTTACTGAGGAGGTCCTCATTGCGGATCGCGGCTGCGCGATGGCGAAGCCCCCCGACATGGTGGATGACGAAGAGCACGCGCATGCGATCACCAGCGCCATTCGCGGTTATGTCTCGAAAACGGGGCATGAGCGGGTTCTCTTGGGTCTTTCCGGCGGGATTGATAGCGCGCTCGTCGCAGCACTCGCGGTCGCGGCGCTCGGTCCGGATCGAGTGCGCGGTGTTTCGATGCCGGGACCGTACTCATCCGTCGAGTCTCGCACGGATGCCTTCGACTCTGCGAAGCGGTTGGGCATGAAGCCGCCCGATGTCCTCTCGATCAATAGTGGATACGAGTTAGCGGGTGCCGCGATCGGTCGCGTCGCGAAGGTCACTGGTGTGACGGATGAAAATCTGCAGAGTCGATTGCGAGGATTGACTCTCATGACGCTTTCCAACGCAACAGGTGCTCTCGTGTTGTCGACGGGAAACAAGAGCGAATTGGCAGTTGGATATGCAACGCTCTATGGAGACATGTGCGGGGGATTGGCTCCACTGGGCGACCTGCTGAAGTCACAGGTTTTTTCGGTTGCCTCATGGCTGAACAACAATCACAATGCATTCGGGTTCGCAGTCGCGCCAATTCCAGTTTCCAGTCTGACAAAGCCACCATCGGCGGAGCTTCGACCGAATCAAACGGATCAAGATTCGCTCCCTCCCTATTCGGTTCTTGACAGCATCATTACCGGTTGGGTCGATGACGAACTTTCCGTCGAAGAGATCGTGCTCGCGACAAAGTTGGACCGAGACCTCGTGGTGCGTTGGACGACTGCGATCGATCGAGCTCAATACAAACGATTCCAAGCACCGATGATTCCAAAGCTCAGCGCGCGAGCTTTCGGACCTGGACGGCGGATGCCGCTCGCCATGCGCTATCGGCTGGTCGACGGCTCGTTCGATGGCGGAAATTGAACTGTCGTCTCTGCTTGCTCGGAATCATCAACAGTCGATCTGCACCGATAAAATAGGCGGTCAGGAATCCACCGTAGACACACCCCGTGTCGATCGCGGCGACGACTGGTCGCCCGTCCGGCCTGCGAAGGATGAGCGGTCGAGAAAGGGGTTTGTGCCCGACGACAAGCAGTCCGTCCGAGCCGTCGTAATGCCACCACCAGTCGTCTTCGGCAGGCGCTGACTTGATAGACATGCGCAAGCGCTGGGGAGTCTTCTCGAAACCCCGCATTGGATCGACCCCGGCGTGGACGACTGTCCAGTGTGGATTGCGTCCCCTGATGAATGGAGTTCGCATGGATGCACGGAGGAGGTCCCGCGCTTCCTCCAACAAATCCGCGTCCGCGAGAATGTCGACCATCTCAGCGAGTCGTGGGGGAAGATCGTTGGTTCGTCCGTCCGGACCAGCGCGGCGGAGTGCTGCGAGGGCCCGCGGTTCGTGATTTCCGCAAACGATTTCGATTCGCCAGCCCAATTGTTGTCGGTGAAGAATCTCCTCGACCACGAGATCGGGTCGGGGCCCCTTCGTCAACAAATCCCCCACGAGAATGATTCGGGACTCTCCTGCCCAGCGTCGAAGTCGGTCGAACATCTTTCGGAGTTCCTCGCCACAGCCGTGGATGTCTCCGATCACGACCGTGTCACGCATCGTCGTACCATACTTTCATTCATGCCGATTCGGACTCTCTCATCTGCGCTCGTGAATCAAATCGCCGCGGGTGAGGTGATCGAGCGTCCGGCAAGCGTTGCGAAAGAACTCGTTGAGAACGCCATTGACGCCGGGGCGACTCGCATCGTCGTCCGCATCGAAGGTGGCGGACGAGAACGATTGGAAGTCATCGACGATGGGGACGGAATACCGCACGACGAACTTTCGCTCGCTCTTGCCCCTCACTCCACGAGCAAGCTCACAACGAGCGAAGACTTGAACCGCATCAGGACACTCGGGTTTCGGGGCGAGGCACTCTGTGCCATCTCGTCTGTCTCCCATGTGAAACTGGCATCAGCGACTCGTGGCAACGGGCAGTCTTGGACGATCGAATCAAGGTTCGGCGAAGTCAGTGAAGCAAAACCATCGTCTGGACCACCAGGAACGTCGATTGTCGTCGCGGGTCTCTTTTCGAATGTTCCCGCACGCCGAAAGTTTCTCCGAGGAGATCCAGCCGAAGCGGCTCGGGTCACTGAAGTCGTCTGTAACGCTGCGCTTTCGCATCCTTCGGTGGCGTTTCGCCTTGAAAGTGGGGGACGAAAAGTCCTCGATTTCGCGACGGCGAATGACTGCTTCGGCCGGGTCTCGGATGTTTTCGGCGATGCGCTCGGACAGAATCCCTTGACGGTCGCGGGCGAGGCAATCGGCGAGGAATTCGCGAGTCGTGTGCTGGGGATCGTCTGTCGACCAGCGTCCATGCGGTCGGTGAGCAGAACCCAGCGCATCTTTGTCAATGGTCGCCCAATCGTCGACCGTTCACTCGTCCACGCGGTTCGCGAGGCGTACCGGGGGCTTGCGGAACCATCGTTGCAGCCAGTCTTCGCAATCTTTCTGACGGTCGACCCTTCGCTCGTCGATGTCAATGTCCATCCGCAGAAGAGCGAGGTTCGCTGGAGCAATCCATCGTGGATGCATCGCCTCGTCTATCGATCAGTACAAGATGCACTGCGGAGCGAGGACCTGACGGTCGGGGATTCGAGATTGATCTCGCACGCCCTCTCGGATTCGAATGGGATCGATCCGCGAACTGCGCCGAGTTCTGCATCAGTTTCGACTCGATCCGCGGTCGATCGAGCCTCGCCCTCGCACTCGTTTTCGCATTCACGGGTCGTGATGGAAGAAGATCAGGGACATCTGCTCGCGCCTCCGGTCGCAGTGCGTCAAGTCCTGCAAGTCAACGACACGTGGTTGATCCTCGCGGAAGATGACGCCGTCGTGATCGTCGATCAGCATGCGCTCCACGAGCGAGTCATGTTCGAAGAGATTCGATCGCGCATCGGGGGAGGCGACTTGATGTCGCAGCGGCTGATGATCCCAGCAACGGCGGATGTTTCTCCAGAGTCGCTTGCGAATCTCGAGACGCTCGGGCCACTCTTCGCGCGACTGGGGATCGAAGTAACGGCAGTCGGACCGCGAACGATCGCCGTGCATGCGTTCCCAGGATTTCTGATCGGACGCAAAGTCGATGCCGCAACATTCGTCGTGCGCGCACTCTGTGATGAGTCGCTCGCGAGTGCCGCAACGTCGAGCGACGACTCCACACTTCGCGAGCAAGCACTTGCGGACATTCTCGACATGATGGCGTGCAAGGCTGCGGTCAAGGGCGGAGACCGACTATCGAGAGAAGAAATCGCGGAATTACTCTCGGCCAGATCGACGACAGACCGATCGTCGAATTGTCCGCATGGTCGCCCAACTTCGATTCGAATTCCCATCATCGAGATCGAGCGACGGTTCGGTCGTCGCTGAGACCAATTGCTTCGGCCCCGAAGATCAGTGACGACTATGCGAGGCGGCATCGAGAGGTGGCTACCGCGGGTCGTAAGCGGAATCATCGTCGCTCAAGAAACCGTTCGCGGGCCATCCAAGAGGGGAGTCGATCATCGCCTCGGTGGCATGCACCCCTTTGCACTGTTGACAAACTCCGCTGACATGCCCATCGAGCCATGCGACATTTGTGCAGCCTTGATGTCGATACGCTTGCGCTCCCGCATAGACGACTCCGAGGTCCATCTCAACGGTCGCGCTTGGAGCACGCATAAACTTGTTTGCGCCGCCCTTCCAACCGCCATCACCAAAGAGCGCGGTCTCGGCGCAGCGTCGATGTTGACTTGCTTTCAAACCGCGGCGTGCGCTGCGCCAACCGGCCAAGACTTGACCGTCCATCCCAACCGTAGGCCATGAACCTTCCGCACCAATAAAGGTCGTGTTGTAATTGAATCCTGTGTATGGGTCATTTCCGAATGTGCTCGAGCCCGTAAATGCGGGGCACTGCTGCGTTCGATATGGATGGTCGGTGAATGACCAGAGCGGTCCGGGAGAAACTTCCCCGTTTGCATTCTGAACGAAATCCCACGCGACTGTTCGAACTCCCGTCGGGGTGACTTCGAAGAGCACCGCCGGCGGGTAGCAATCTCGGAACGCATTCGAATAAGAGTGTGCTGCGACTGCGAGTTGGCGAAGTCGCGCTCCGCATTCGCTTCCTCTGCTGCTCTCACGCACACTCTCAACGCCTGAGAGGGAGAGCGAGAGCAAGAGTGTCACGATGCCGATGGAAACAAGCGCTTCCACCAACGTGAATCCGCGACGAACAGTCACCCGGTCCATCCAGCTAAGACCGCCGCAAGATCTGCACCATCCACCATGCCACTGTGATCAATATCGGCTATTTCCGTTGTCGTTCCGAACGCCGACAGCACCGTGGCGAGATCGATGCCGTCGACCACTCCATCGCCATTCGTGTCGGCTCGGGCAAGCGTTGATCGCACGCGAGCGACTGCGTCGATTTCGACATTGGAATTCGGACCTGCTGCAACGGAGATTCGCACGGCGATGACTTGGTCCAGACCGACGCTCGAAAGATCAATCCCTGCGCCGCCCGCTGATCCATCGTAAATCTCGATCAGTTCGGAGTAGGACTTCCCGACGAGATTCTGCGCAGTCCATTTCGGATCAACAGGCTTGTGCTGATCGGCATCCACGCCACCAGCGAGTGAGGAGTACGGTCCGGCATCGCTGGATCCGATCGTCGGGAAGAGTCCGTCCGCGATCGCATTCGGAACAAGGAACCACTCGATCCCGTCCGCCGAAACTTCGATCCTTCCTCCGTCGGTCGCGAGCGAACCGACCGTACCCGATGGATACGCGCCGTCTGTGAAGAACGAATTGCCAAAGACGAGGAAGTCGATTCCGAATGGATTCCCTGCCTCATCGCGAAGAGGAGGGTTGAATCCAAGCGTGAGTTGGCCACCGGCTCCGATCGAAACGATCTCGTTCGCGCCGAAGCAGGGGTAAAAGGGAGTCACGGCACCAGGAGCAATTCCTTCGCCAGTGAATCTCTCGGGGGATCCGAGCGCGACCAATGGATTCGTGTAGCCATTCGCTGGATTCGATCCGCTCGAATACGAGATGACTGACTGCGCGAAGTCAGTCGCCAAACTTGGTGGCGCGCATGAAATTGAAACGATGAATGCGACGACCACTCGGCGGCGGAACTCACATGGCATGATGCATGGTGGAATCTTCATTTGGGATTTGAACTGGAAGGCGACTGACATCGGGATCCCTATTCGCGAGGGAGCGATGCATGGCGAAGGCAGGTCTTCCGACTTCGGGCGTCCGAATCTGCCTTCCCAGATCTTGCGCTTGCAACATCCAGTGGCTTCTCAGATTCGGGTTGCGGAGGGCTGCCCTCCACCCGTTACGGCGGCGCGTCCGTGGCGGATTCTCACCGCCTTCCCTCGCAGAATGGGTGGCGCCAGCCATCCACGCTACGCCTCAGCGCACGAGTGCCGAGGATCAATCACGACCCGACGATACCAAATCCATAGGGCGTGATCATTGCGCAGTCCTCCCGATTGCGCTACTTTTGGCAGTCCAACGTTTCGATCAACATTCATCGATGGGAATCTCGAGTCCGTCAGGAGCAGAATTCAATTGTTCGACCCCACATTTCGCACGTCCTACATTTTCGCATCCCTCGTCACGTTCAGCCTGATGAGTGCTGACATGCTCTGCCACGCTTCGCCTCAGGCGGACGAGCCTGCTGAAGCGCCTGCGGAAGCGCCGGTAGACGCCTCAACTGAGGCGACGACCCAGCAGACTCGCGACCTCGACATGGCGCTTCATTACATCCTCATAGGGAATCCGGAAGGAGCGCAGGCTTCGATCCAGTCGCTTTTCGATTCTGGAATTACGGACGAGCAGATCGCGAATCTCGTCGAAGCGCGGGGGATCTCTGACAAGGTTGACCGTGCATTCTCGCGAGGTCGCGGGATGGAAGGCGCCGATGTTTTGGTCGCTGAACTCGAATCGCGGTACCTCGCTGGAACGCGTGCGACGAGTCGTAGCGCGCTCCGGATCGAAGCAGCTGTCGCGGCGCTTGGTGGTTCGATGCGACAGGAGATGGTCGCGCGGGCGAAACTCATGCGCGCAGGCGCATTTGCAGTGCATGCGCTCCTCAATGCCCTCGGTGATGCACGCAACCCAAAGCTCGCGAACTCTGCGCGGTCAGTTCTGGTCGATCTCAAGCGCCTCGCGGTCGCTCCACTTTGCGCGGCACTGCCTGACCTTGAAGTCGATACACAACGTCAGGTTTGCGAAATCTTGGCTGAGATTGGCTATCCAAGCAGTCAGGCGTATCTGTTGGGGCTTGCGACAAATCCAGCGGCCGCGGATGATGTCCGGGCCGCTGCACTGCGCGCTTACGCCCGACTCGGGGGGACTTCTCAGGATCCGGCGAGCCAATACACGGCGCTTGCACGTCGCTATTTCGATCAGGCCCCCTCGCTTATTCCTTATCCAGCCGATGCTCGCAATGCGATCTGGAGCTACGGCGCTACGAATGGACTTGTCGGGATCGAAATCCCAACTCCGCTCTACTGCGAAACGATGGCAATTCAGTCGGCAATGAAGGCGCTTGAACTTGATCCGGATTCCGAGCAAGCGCTGGCGATCTATGTCGCGTCAGATCTCCGACGGTCGATGTTTCTGCGACTTCTCGAAATCGACGTCGCATCCGAATCGGAAGAGTCATCGATGTTTGCGAGTCGCTACAGCGCGCAGTTCTTCGGGACCGCGAGTGGTGCGCGAATCGCCCAGATGGCTCTCGGATTCGCGATCGATGCAAGCGATGTCCTTCTCGCGCGCGAATGCATCCGTGTGCTTTCCACAAATGGTGGCGCTACGACCTTGGTTGCGCCACTGAGTGGGCGTTCTCCCATCGTCGAGTGCCTCTTGTTCGCCGATCGACGAGTGCGATTTGAGGCGGCGATCGTGCTCGCGAGTTCACTTCCACAAAGTTCATTCCAGCAGGACTCGCTCGTCGTTCCCGTGCTGGCATCGATGATTCAGATGGGGGGCATGACCGGTGCGGTGATCGCAACGACGGAGGAAGATCGGCAGGCGCTCGCTGCCCGACTCGGCAGTTTGGGGATTTCCACGGTGACGACCGGCGCTTCTATGAGCGAAATTGAAGGGAAATTGGCTCCCGGCGTGACGATGGATCTCGTCGTTCTTCAGGGATCGCACGCATCGATGGTCGATTCGGTCAACGGGATCCGGCTTGCACGGTCGACCGCGACTTCGCCCGTTGTCATCATCGCCAATGGTGGCGATGCGGAGGCATTCTCGATCGAATTCGAAAACGATCCCCGTGTTTCGGTCTTCGCGTCGATCGCGACGGAAGAGCAGTTTGTCATGGCGATCGATTCTGCCGTCGGTGCTGCCGGTGGCATCGCAGTGACCCCGGAAGAGTCAGCGATCTATCTCGACGAGTCGTTGAATGCGCTTCGAAGACTGGCGGAGTCATCGAATCTGATTCTGGATGTTCGCGTCGCAGAAGCGACTCTGATCGGCACGCTTCAATCATCTACAGGGGAAGTTCAGTCGAAGGTCGCTCGAGTTCTGGCGCTACTCCCCGGCGCTACGGCTCAGCGCTCACTTATGAATGCAGCTCTATCCGCGAGCGAGGAAGATCGTGCGACGCTCCTTTCGAGTGTTGCCACGAGTGCGCGGAAGTACGGCAACTTGCTTGATGCGAGTCAGATTCAATCGCTTCAGGCGCTCATTCAAAGTTCGACCGGACCTATCGCAGACGCGGCTGGTCAGGCTTTCGGCGCACTTGAGCTTCCGACATCGGAAGTTGTGAAACTTATCCTCGCTCCGAAGTCGTAACGGTTGACGGCGTCGCTCGATCAGACCCAGCGGATTTCGTTACACTTCTCGTTGGTTGAGCGTCCGAAATGGCAATTGCTTTTTCATCGCGATGACGATCGGCTTTGGAGTCGATCCCAGTCAGTCGGATTGTTCAAGTCATCGCCACCCTAGCTCAGTGGTAGAGCAATGCTTTCGTAAAGCATAGGTCGTGGGTTCGAGTCCCATGGGTGGCTTTTCTCGCAATCGCCCCATATCTAAGGCAGATGTAGGGCAGATTCGAGCGCTTGCTCGGGCGATCAACTCCGTGTGATTCCTGTTCGGGAGATGACAATGTCAAGCGCTTGGCAGACTTGGGAAACATCGTTCGCTGTCATCGAGGTGAACATCGGAAGCGTCACCATCCTGTCGCCGATGGACTCGGCTGCAGGGCAGTCGCCAACCTTGGTCCCAAAGAGACGCTGGACATGCGCGAGCAAGTGCGAAGGCGGGTAGTGATTTGCTGCGCCGATGTCGTGACGGTGCAATCCGTCGATGAGGGCATTCCGGTCGGTGAGACCGAATCGATCAGAGAGTCTCACCCAGAAAAGCGGCCAACAGATTTGGGAGTTCTCAAGGACATTGGGGAGGATGAGGTCGGGATGTCCACCGAGCGCCCTCGTATACGCCGCGGCCACTTCCATTCGGCGAACGCGAATCTCGTCGAGGCGACGAAGTTGGCTCGATGCGAGCGCGGCGAGCGGTTCGGCAAGTCGCGCGTCATATCCCATGCCAGAGAATTCCATGATCATTCCCAGATCCTGTGACTGATTCGGAAAACTCTGTCGATCGATCCGCCCTTGGTTTCGGAGCGCTCGGCAGATCGCTGCGAGTCGATCATCATGGGTAACGATCGCGCCGCCCTCGCCAGCGGCGATTGGTCGATTGGGACCGAATCCAAAGACGCTGAGTCTTCCAAACTTCCCCACATTGTCGCTACCGATTGTCGATCCGAGTCCCTCCGATGCATGTTCGATCATCGGAATCTCGAAACGTGAACAAAACGCGATCAGCTCGGGTAATCCCGCTGGATTGCCAAGGACAGGAACGCCGATGACCGCACGAGTCCGTGGGGTCATTCGCGCTTCTGCATTCGCGACACTCATGTTGAGCGTGCGTGGATCGCAGTCGACGAAGATTGGCTTCGCTCCCACGGCGATGATCGAATTGACGTTCGCCGAAAACGAAAGCGATGGAACGAGCACATCGTCGCCCACGCCAATCCCAAGCGCGCGGAGACAGATTTCCAAACCAGTTCCGGCGCTCGAAACCCCGATGGCGAATGGTCGGCGTACCACCGTCGCCAAGTGTGACTCGAATTCGAGCAGAGCACTCCCCATCGTCAATCTATTGCCGCGCAGTGTCGCGACGACCGCCTCGCGGTCGGCATCGGTCAGGTCGGGCTTACTCAGCGGAATCTCAGATCTCATTTCACGCCAATCTGCGAGAGGGCTTGTTCGCCACGTCCGCTGTGTCGCGCGAATAACCAGGCTGCTTGCACGAGAAGCGTCGGGTCGAGGTCTCCTCCTCCGGCGGCCGCAATCCCAAGATCGGTCAGGAGTTCCGGTTCGAGTGTCGGGCGTCCGCGCGCGACGGCGAGGATCGCGAGGGCATCTCCGCGTCGCGAGAGTGACCCACGCATTCGAGCGGCGACATCTGCCGCTTCGGGGGTCGATGCGTTGCAGAGCGCGAGAATGAAAATCTCTTGGACTTGACGCTCATCGGCCGCGCTCTTGATCATGGTTTCGATCGCGCCCGCATCCACCATGGCGAGTCGAGTTGCGCAGTCAAGCACCGAACCCGAGAGTGCTGGTGTGTTAAACGGAGCGGTCAGAAAATAAGTGAGCAAATGACGCCAAACCCTCGCCGCGAGGAGCGGGGGCAATCCTGCCGCGCGCTTGACTGCCCATTCCGCGCTGGGTCGATTCGCTCGGTCGATCACGACTTCCAGTGCCGTTGCCAGAGCGACCGGGTCGCCCGAAGCATTGGCGTCGATGGCATCGGCGATCGCCTCGACGAGTGGTTCGCCATTTCGCAACACCGATCCATTACCTGGTTCGACGCCACTGATTTGGGACATCAACTGAAGGCCAGCGCGAACGAGCGCCGCTTGACCGCGCTCTTTCTCGACGAGCTTTCGCCACTCCCGTTGCCCGAGCGCGGGGTCGAGCGCGAGCGCCGAGCCAGTCACGATCATGCGTGTCGGAAGCGCATACGTGTCGCCACCAGTCGTCTCGGCGATTCGTGCAATTGGAGCTCGGACCGAGTAGAGCAGAACGGCGCGTCCCAATTCCTGCATGGCCGCGTTTGCGACTTCGGGCGAGCGAGTCTTGAGTCGCTCAGCGAAGCGATCCCATTGCACAGTGTTGCCAGATTCCATGAGCAGGGCGGTTGCGAGTCCCGCGATTTCGTCGGAAGGATCAGCCGCCGCATCCTCAAGACCAGATCCCTCCATTTTCATCCCCTGTCGATGCAACTCCGCGTTGAGCACAACTCGGTCGAGCCTCGGTAGATCCGCTGACTTGAGAAGCTCCAGAATCGTTGCGGGTTGTAGCAACCGGAGTCCGACCGCATTTCGAATCGCCGTCGAACGATCTTCGATGGCGGGAAGTGCGAGTACCAATTTGGCATCGATGTCGTTTGGAGTCGAGAGTTCTGCGAGGCCAAGGATCCCGTCGACCCGCGAACTCCAGTGGCTCGATCGAGTCAACGATTCGAAGAAGGGTCGAAGTGTCGGATCTCTGAGCGATCGAAGTGAGACGATGAGTGCGTGGTGTTCGCCAGCGCTCGATGGCGATGCGCATCGGCGCAAGGTGGAGACAGCGCCATCGAAGTGATCCGTTCGGTTGTACTGGCTGAATGCGCTGCTTCCGCCGACAATCGTCGTCGCGAACATCACCGCGACGATGACGCAATAACGAATCGTCGAGGAGTTCAATGGGGAGATCCGAATCGTCGTTGAAGAATCGCGCGACACATCCCGAAGTGTAACGAGATCGAGAGAGGAATCCGGCTAGGAGCGCACGCGCAAGACCTCGCGTCGGGTCCGCTCGATCAAGTCGGCGGCGGTCACGTGGTCGTTGCGCGTCGCGAGCAACTCTGACCGGGCGACCAGCTCTCGAAATCGTGCGGCAGCGGCGTGAATGGTCGAGTGACTCGACCGACCGAGAGCAGACGCGATCTCTGGAAACGATAGGGTTGTCATTTCACGGGCGAGATGAGCCGCCAGCCCCCGCGCAGTGACCACTCGTCGGTGGCGACCGGCGCCCACGAGGTCGTCGCGCTCGACGCCGGTAGTTGTGCACACAGCCTGAAGGATCTCCCCAACCCTGACGGAACGACCTGCATGCGATGTCGCAACCCGACCGAGCGCACGCTCGATCAGAATCTGCCCGCTCCCAACTTCAACCCCTCCAAGTGAATGAACCGCCGCAATGGTCATCACCGCACCCTCGATTTCGCGCACACTCGTCCCTGCGCGATCGACCAGCGTCTCGATTGCAGCGGGAGGGAGCGCAAGTCCCCGTCGTCGTGCGAACTGCTCCGCGAGTGCGCATCGCGTTGCGCGATCTGGGTCGTCGACCTTGACGACCATCCCAGAGAGGAAACGGCTCACCAATGCCGCGCTGAACTTTGCGATCTGCCTCGGATGCGCATCGGACGCCAGCACGATCCGTGATCCATGAAATCCGATTGCATCGATCGTGTGAAGGCACTCGGATTGCGTGGCAGTCTTGTTGCCCAAGAAGTGCACGTCGTCGATGACGAGCAAATCGAGCCGTCTCGTCTCTCGACGAAATCGCTCAATATTCCCCTCGCGGATCGCCGCGATGAATTCGTTCGTGAATTGCTCGCCAGTCGCGTAGCGCACCTTTGCATTCGGTTGTCGTTCCAGAAATCGACGGCAGATCGATTGAAGCAGATGGGTCTTGCCGACACCGCATGAGCCATGGAGAAACAGGAGTCGAAGTGGATCGCCCGCGACTTCGGCGACTTGCCGTGCGCTTTCGAACGCCAGCCGATTTGGTGGAGCGACAAGAAAGTCTTCAAATCGTCGCCACCCTGATCCGGACTCCTCTCGTCGAGGTGGTGGCGAATCCCTGTGTTTGCGAGTCATCGGCTCGGGAGTCGTCGGAGCGGTCATCGTCGTTGGCCGCTGCAGGTTCGTCGCAACCGCATTGGTTGCCGCCGTCGCCTGAGCGGATCGAACCTCCACTGAGACGCGCGCTGTCGCGCCTATCAGCGCCCGCCCAGCTTCTTCAAGCTGTGACCTGAAGTGTCGCTCGATCCAATCCGCAGTGAACTGGTTCTCAGCGCTCACACAAACGTTCTCACCGTTGAGGTCGAGTCGGGCATTGTCCTGAAACCACAATTCGTATTTTCGATTGCCGAGTCGCTGCCTCAATTCCTTTCGGAGGGCATCGATCACGATCCCTGTCCCCTTGTTTGGGTCATTCGCAGGTGCATTCGCGAGGGATTCCGGATGTGTTTCGACGGGGGAATCGACAATCGACGAGCAGCGGTTCATGAAACCTCCAGTCGGCAGAACACCTGTGGACACGAGTATCGCCCAGTTCTGCCAATTCACCCAAGATTGTTGTAACGGGTCCGTCCACGCCAACGCTCGTCGCGATGCTCGCACCTCGAAAGAGGCGGGCATCGCGTCGGACGAATCGCACGATCTTCCATGAGGTGCGGTCTAAGAAATGTACCGATGTTTCTCACCACCAGATCATGTCTGTAGCGAAGTTCTCGACCTGTGGATCCTAAAGCTCGTGCTGAGCGAGCGATAGCGGTGCAGATATTATTACTCGAATCTTCACGCGATCACTTGTCCACGGGGCGTGGATAAGTCGTGGGAAGCGGAGGGCGCTCAGCTGAGGTCGGTGTGTGCGTGCAATCTCGCAGGGGTTGCGCTGGCGCGACAAGCGCGACTCGTCGAAGTCGGATGGAGAATCCTCGCGATTGATAGAGTCGAAGAGCGGGTTGATTCCGTTCATCGCAGGCGAGCGCGATTGGTCGATTTCGGTTTTGAACAACGCGCAGTGCGTAATCAAGGAGATGAGCTCCTAGGCGTTGGCCACGAGCCTGAGGAGAAAGTCCGAAGTAGACCAATTCGAGGCACTTTGATGCTGGGATCTCGCTGATCAGCGACACTCCACACGGGACGCCGTTCAATTCAAGTATGAGCCAAGTGTCTGGGTCGACGATTCCAGTATGGATGTGACCGTCCAATATGTCAGAGGTCTGGCGGAGCTTCGACAGGCCGGGACAATCAAGTGAGTCGATGTAGGTCGATTCCAGGAGCGCCTCCAACTCGTCGCGTTTGCTCGAATCCCACGATCGAATCGTGGCTCCCAATGGGGCTCTTTCGCGATCAGAACTCGACGGTTGGACCCGTGTCAGCTCCATGTACGCGAGGGTTCCAATCGGATTCATCCCGCCCCTCGAAAACATCGCAAGTTCGTCGTCACGGAGCGGTTCGATGAGTGCCTGTATCAAGACTGCATTGATCCGAGCTGCCCGCGAAATCGCATGCTGAATCAATGCGACTCCACGCTCCTGATCTTCCTTCGAATGCGGTTGGGTGACGAAAAGCATCGCAGTTCGCCCAGGTGAGCGACTCAGGAGGACTGCGTTGGAGATCGATCCGTTCTCGCCACAAATCGCAAAGATGAGTTCACCGCCCGAATCCGCACTTCGTTGGGTGTAGCGTGCAGTTCGTTGGTGCGATCCCCCAAAGACAGTCGAGATCGCCTGGAATCTCCGATCGTCGGTGGGGGAGAAAATCTCGTAGGGTTCGCTCGGCGACGAGTCCATCCGCCGAAGCGTAGCACCGAAAATCTGCGCTACACTTTAGTGGATGCACCCATTCACAGTGAGATTCATCGCTTTCGTCACTTTGATTGCCTTCGTTCTCCTCAGCGTGAACGCGAAGAGCTTTCAATCAGAGTCGACGCCGAAAGTGCCGGTACCCGCCAAACCACAACCCGCTGAACCATCGCCTACGGATCCTGCGCTGACCCTGCCACCGGAAGCGAGCGAGGGGAATTGGCAACTCCATTTCGCCCCGGGAGATTTTCGGCTCTACATAGATCCAGAAACAGGGGTCGATTATTGGTATTTCACCTACAAGGTTGTGAACCGGACAGGTCAGGACCGTTGGTGGGCGCCACGATTCGAGCTGATGGACGATCAAGGTCGCATTCGGAGATCTGGCAAGGACATTTCTCCGATCACCATGAAGCGAATTGAGGCGTTGATTGGCAATCAGCTGATTCAGGATCAATATCAGATTCTTGGTGAAATCCGTCAAGGGGATCCGAATGCGAAGGAAGGGTTCGTGGTTTGGAATGCACTTGGAGCGATGTCAACGGAGTTGAATCTCTTCATTCGCGGGATGTCGAGCGAGATCAAGAAAGTCCCAAATCCCAGCAAGGGTGGCATTGACATCACAATGCATAAGACGATGAAGATGGATTTTCGAATCGCAGGGGACGCCATGGCGCGGGGCTCGACACCTGTGCCGTGCGAGCAGACCGAGTGGATCCTTCGCTGAATCCCGAGATTCGGGCTGAGGATGGGGGTTGCTCGATGCGACAATCCGCTCTATCATTTGGAGCTCGATCGGTTCACCTGCGGAGCATCCACCATGGCGCACAAAAAAGGACAAGGTTCAACCCAAAACGGTCGCGACTCAAACGCGCAGTACCGTGGCATCAAGCTTTTCGGAGGGCAACTCGCGCAAGCGGGGTCAGTCCTCGTCAGTCAGTGCGGGACGAAGTGGAGAGCTGGATATCTCGTTCATCAGGGGCGGGATTACACGCTGACGGCGCTCGTCGATGGAACCGTTCGCTTCAGGGGTCGATCAGTCGACATCATCCCGATGGATCCGAGCACGCCGCGTATGGCGATCGACCGCTGATAGGCTTTTTGCGTTCACAGCTCTATCGAGTGCCCTCCAGAATCGGAGGACTCTTGACAAACGCACGCTTTCATAAATTAAGCTCGCAGAGACCTAGGTTGCTTCCAAACTCGATTTCCGAAATCTCCATTCCGCAATCTCCATTCCGCAAGCATGTTCATTGATACCGCACTCATTTTGATTCGGTCGGGGAAGGGTGGCGATGGGTGCATGCACCTCCTCCGGCTGAAGGGCAACGCCAAGGGCGGTCCTGACGGAGGCGACGGCGGAAAGGGTGGAGACATCGTCGTTGTCGCGGATCCGCACATGGACACGCTTGCGGCCTTTGGATTTCGGCCGCACTGGTTCGCGCAGGATGGAGACGCGGGAGCCAGAAAGAAGTGCGCGGGGAGAGCTGGGGAGGATC
This sequence comes from Singulisphaera sp. GP187, assembly GCA_945868805.1. Taxonomy (GTDB): domain Bacteria; phylum Planctomycetota; class Phycisphaerae; order Phycisphaerales; family SM1A02; genus F1-60-MAGs104. The sequence goes on along the minus strand of CAMBMO010000004.1, from coordinate 98,759 downwards.
TCATCTTGGGCGTCCCGCTTGGGTCGCAGCTTTTTGATGCAGAGACGGACGAGTTGCTCTTAGATGTCACAGCTCCAGAACAGACCGCGATCATCGCGCGTGGAGGGACGGGTGGGATCGGCAACGATCGATTCAAGACGCCGGTCCATCAGACGCCGACCGAGTTCACACCAGGCGGAAAGTCGATTGAACGTAGGTTGCGAATTGAACTCCGGCTGATCGCCGATGTCGGATTCGTCGGACTCCCCAATGCGGGGAAGAGCACATTTCTTCGAGCGACCACACGCGCTCAGCCCAAGATTGCCGACTATCCATTCACCACCTTGGCTCCGCAACTCGGGATCGCCGAACTCTCGGACGAACGCAGGCTCGTGCTCGCTGATCTTCCAGGACTGATCGAAGGAGCTTCGCAAGGAGTCGGTTTGGGGCACGATTTCCTTCGCCATATCGAACGGACACGGGTCATCATTCACGTCCTAGATGTGGCTCCTCCCGATGGCAGTGATCCGCTCGAGAACCATCGAACGATCCGTCGCGAACTCGCAGAATTCAGCGAGCAGTTGGCTCGCACTCAAGAAGTCGTCGTGCTCAACAAGATCGACCTCATTCCCGAGTTGGATCGCGCTGTTGTTCTTCAAGACCTCTGCGATCGCTTCAAGCGTGAGCGCGGAACGATTCCCCTCCTCGCCAGTGGCGCAAGTGGTGAAGGTGTTCGGGCTGTCCTCGAGTCCGCGTGGGATTTGACCCGCAAATCTCGCGAGCAGACATCGACTATTCCTCGTCAAACTTCCGATCGATAAGTTCGCGAATTTCGGCGAATGCCCGATCTTCGTCCTCTCCTTCGCACGAAATTTCAATTGTCGTACCTGCCGTGGCTGCGAGGAGCAACATCTGCATAATGCTCTTTCCATCGACCCACTCATTGGAATCGGTGCGACGGACTCGGATGGTCGACGCAAACCCGCTTGCAAGCTGAACGAAACTCATCGCGGGTCGGGCGTGTAGTCCAAGCTGATTGAGGATCTTCGATTCACCGCACGCCACGGATAGGTCTCAGCTGCCAGATGAACCAGATGAACCAGATGAACCAGATGAACCAGCGTCTAACTCGCCGATCAGCGTGGTGACATCGTCGATGTTGCGCGCCTGACGCAAGAACCGCCGAAAGGATTCCTGACTCAGCGCACCAAAGACTGTCTCCATCGCGTTCAAATGCGACTCTGGGTCAGTGAGCGGGCTGAGCATGAAAACGATCGAGTAAACGGGTTGCCGATCGAGGGAGTTAAATTCCACGCCTGCCCCCGAGACACCGATTGCGGCGTGTGGCTTCGTGACCAACGTCGTCTTCGCATGTGGGACGGCGACTCCATGCCCAAATCCAGTCGAACCCTTGCGTTCGCGGGCGAGTGCTTCCCTGAGAAGAGTTGCACGTGATTCCGCCTTGATGACGCGACTTTCAATCAGGCTGTCGAGCAGTTCACCAATCGCCAAATCACGTTTCGTGCTCTTCAACGAAGGAAGAATCGCTGTCTGCACGACGATATCTCGGAGCTTCATCGCGCTCGATCATACCGTCATGCGACGTCATGCGGCGTCATGCGGCGTCATGCGGCGTCATGCGACAAAATGCGGGCGAATCGTTTACGACCTGTGATGATGTCGCAAACGGTCCTTGTAGTTTGAAAGTTGCCGTGCGCCACGATCGACTGCGAGGTCGACGCAGGCGTAGAGGTCGTTGTGCCTGTAGTTGCAGATGAAATCGCGATGTCTTTCGACATCGGATCGGATCTCGACGTGATACCCACGGGGAGCCCGTTCGATCGTGACCGCGAGTTGCTGAAGTCCATTGAAAAAGCGGGGGAGCTTTCCGACCTTCGACTTGATGTAGTTCGTCAGTGCTTCGGTCAGTTCCATATGTTTTGCGCAGATTGTGATGAGCACGGTTCTATCCTCCAATAATGGCGGGCATGCCGGTCAGGTCCAACACGTCGATCATGGGATCTTGCGTCGGCAACCATTGCCGCTGGGATTTCACCGTCCTGCGCCCAATGACGGCGCTCGAGGCGACGAAATCACGCATGACCTCATGCGATGATGCTAGTTGTGATCGGCAATTCTGATCCAGGCGCGCGATCAAAAGACCAACCCATTTATCCCGATGGTCGGGTGGATTGCTTTCGATCGGCGTTTGGATTGAATTCGCGTTCACGGGGTGATGGCATGCCCTGATGCCAAGTTCACTTCAACTATCGAATACGAACTGCCTCTGCGAAAGCGAACCTTGAGATTTTCTCCGACCCTTCGATTTGCAGTTGCGAGCAAATAATCCCCGACAGATCGAATCTCCGCCCCGGCGATGTCCGTGATGACATCCCCTTCACGGATTCCCGCCCGCTGGGCCGGGGACGGATTTTCGACCGAGTCAATCCGAACCCCATCCGCCACATTGGAAATCGCCGTTCCCATGACCCCATCGCCAGGTTCGATCGTGGCATCCTGCCTGCCACGATCGTGAACCCACTCTTTCCACTGCGCCTCGATGCGACCAATCGGCGATCCAAAGCACTGCTCGAGCGCACGCCGACCGCTCGGATCCGCGGCCCAACTGGTGGTGTAGAGGCGGTACCACTCGGTCAGTTTTTTCTCCGACGCGAAATACATCATCATGGATCTTGCCTGCGCGTAATTCCACTGGGCTTGACTCATGAATTCGCGGTTGTCGAGCGAAAAGAAATCCGTCCATGCCATCGCCTTGTGTTGGCGAACTCGGTCGTAAACCTCGTTCGATCGCAAATTCGCAAGGATGATCAACTCCCCCTTGGACCCCAATTGCCAGTCTTCAAAGAGAGTGGCGAGACCCTCCTGAATCCAGATTGGATGTGTCTGCTTCAGTCGTTGCATGTGCCCGTAGTGAAGGACATGCGCGTACTCATGGCGCAGGCTCGATCCAGTGTCGCGCGCGACCAGTCTTCGCGCTTCGTGTACATACGCGCCACCTTCCTGGGGTCCACTGAGAAACTGGGATGCATCGGCTTCAGTGGCAATGACGAGCAAAACAGAGTCCGGTTGGATGGATCCAAAGAATTCCTTCGAGAGCACCTTCGACAACTGATGGATCGCAGCCATCGTTGGGCGAAATCCCTCGGGTTCGACGGACGATGCGGTGATCAATCTGAGCTCGCCGTTCTCTTCGATTCGATAGCGGCCACCGTCAAACATTGCGAGCCATTCGTTGAGCGATCGTCTCGCGGTGGCATCGGATCCGGACGGATCTTGATCGCGCCTCACGGGCCGCACTTCGCGCCGAACGGCGAGCACTTGCACCCAAGCATCGTGGGTGCGCAATCGGGCGAGGTCGGGATGTTCTTCGAGCGCCTTCTCGTCGACCCAGCCAGCACGCACTGCGCGAATGGCAAAAACCGCCGCACCCCGAGCATCGCAAAGGAGTGACGAGACCCGCGCAGCATCGAAGAGAACCTGCGGGTCGTTGGGGTGGAGTGCGAGGTACGACTCGATGAGCGCGAGCGCTTCGGTTGAACGATCGGATGCCAGCATCCGCGGAAGCGCGAGCTCAAGTTGTTCTCGCGTCGGGGGAATCGAATGGTGTGATGCACACATCGCGAGGCAGGCGATTGCGATCAGAGGCGTCGATCGGCGCATTGTGAAATTCTAGTACGCGCAACTTCCCAAGAGCGATCTTTCCATCCTGGTGGCCCAGATTCGAATTGCCTCGGGGTAGGCGATGCATTCTTGTTCGAAAACACGCTTCGCGAGCGAAAGCGGATCATCAGTTGGGATGACCGCAACTCTTCGCTGAACGAGAATTTCTCCATGGTCGTATCGGTCATCGACGAGGTGGACGGTGCACCCCGATTCGCGAGCGCGAGCCGCAAGAACAGCGACGTGAACATGCCGCCCGAACATTCCTCTGCCCCCAAATTCGGGAAGGAGAGCGGGGTGGATATTCAGTGCTCGTCCGAGCCACGGACCGACGCGGAGCGGGCGCAGGTATCCGGCGAGCAAGATCAGTTCGATTCCGTGTGCACGCAATCGTTCGTCAAGTTGGTCGCTTGCATGGGATGATGGAATGCCTGAGATCACTTCCACAGTTCTTCCCGCGCCTGCACATCGGGTCATTGCGGGGATATCTGATCGGTGCGAGATGACGAGTGTGATGTCGACGGGTATCTCTCCTCGCGCCGCACACTCGATCAAGTTGAGTGCCGTCGATCCACCGCCGGATACCAGCACGGCGGCTTTGAATTTTCGATTCGATGTGCTCACGAGATCGCAAGTCCGTCGTCGTCAGTCAGCGTCGGTGGATTCGTGAACGGGATTGGCTTGTGGTTTGCGTCGAGCGCAACCATTTTCACGATCGCATCGGTGACTCGAACGCACCTGCCAGTCGAATACCGTTCCGCCTCGACGAGTATTCGAATCGTGACGGATGTCCTTCCTTTCGCCAGCGTCGTCGCTCGGAGGGATACCAATTCTCCGACATGGACTGGGGCGACGAACTCGACCCGCTCCACCACGACCGTCACCCACCGGTGCAGTCCGTGGGTCCTCGCATGCGCGTAAGCAGCTTGATCGATATAGCTCATGATCACGCCGCCGAAGACCGTGCCACTGTGATTGGTGTCGCGTGGCATGGTCATGACCCGCAAGACAAGATCACCATCCGAGTGTGACATGCTCCCGATCGTAACCGTTGTCGCGGTCGAATTCAGCGTCTTCGGATTGCAGGATTCTTGAGCGAACGATCCGAACGCTTTCGTGTGGCAGTGCCACTTGGTCCTTGCACTGCACCGAGAACACGACGCAGGTAGAAACCAGTGCTACTGGTGGGGTGAGTCGAGACCTCCTCCGGAGTTCCGACCGTCAAGAGATGGCCGCCACCCTCACCACCTTCTGGGCCAAGATCGATGATCCAATCCGCCGACTTAATCACGTCGAGATTGTGTTCGATGACGACGAGTGTGTGCCCCGCGTCCCTGAGTCGCTGCAAAACGATCATAAGTCGCGCGACATCTGCAAAATGCAATCCCGTCGTCGGTTCGTCCAAGACATAAAGCGTCCGCCCGCTCGCTTGGCTCCCCAATTCGGTTGACAATTTGATCCGCTGTGCCTCGCCCCCGGACATTGTCGTCGAAGCCTGTCCAAGCTGGAGATATCCCAATCCGACATCGCGCAGGCACGCGAGCATCCGAGCAATTTTTGTATGGGCTTCGAAAAACGTGCACGCATCATCCACCGTCATTGCCAGGATGTCTGCAATCGACTTGCCTCGATAGCGAATCTCGAGTGTCTCGCGATTGAATCGAGTGCCGCGACAGACCTCGCATTCCACAAAGACATCGGGTAGGAAATGCATCTCGATTCTCCGCATTCCTTGGCCCTGGCACGGTTCGCAACGTCCACCCTTGACATTGAACGAAAAGCGTCCGATCGGATAGCCACGGATCTTGGCTTCTGGAACGCGGGCGAAGACCTGCCGAATGTGATCGAAAATGCCTGTATAGGTCGCAGGATTTGATCGAGGAGTTCGCCCGATCGGAGACTGATCGACTTCGATGACTCGAGTGATTTGCTCGAGTCCGCTCACGCAATCATGTCGACCGGGTACCACGCGCTTTTGGGAGACATCGCGCTCCGCCGTTCGCAGAAGGATCTCTCCGACGAGCGTGCTCTTGCCGCTCCCAGAAACTCCAGTGACACAGATGAAGCAACCAAGGGGAAAGGCGACATTGATTCCCTTCAAGTTATTTTCGCGAGCCCCCTTGATTTCGATCGATCTTCCCTTTGTGCGAGGCACTCGCATCGCTGGAACTGGAATCTTCAGCCTCCCCGACAAATATGCACCAGTGATGCTCGCCGAGGACTCGCAGATGTCCTCGACCGATCCCTGTGCCACGATCACGCCACCATGCCGACCCGGTCCGGGACCGACATCGATCAAGTGGTCAGCAGCTCGAATTGTGTCTTCGTCGTGCTCGACGATGAGAACCGTGTTTCCAATGGATGTCAGTCGACGGAGTGTCGCGACGAGTCGATCGTTGTCTCGCTGATGGAGCCCGATCGTCGGTTCGTCAAGGACATAGCAGACTCCGACAAGCCCTGATCCCACCTGTGTCGCGAGCCGAATGCGCTGTGCCTCGCCACCAGACAAAGTTGATGCAGTCCGATCCAGGGTGAGATAGTTCAGCCCGACCGAACTGAGGAACCCAAGTCTCGCGTCGATCTCCTTCAGTACAGGTTCCGCGATGGATCGCTGCGCAGGCGAGAACGTGAGCGCCGCTAGAAACTCGCGGGCGCGGTCGATCGACAACGCGGAAATCTCCGCGATGTTTCTCACATGGCTCTTCCCGTTCAGGACGACCGCGCGAGCTTCGGGACGCAGGCGCGAACCTCCACATACACCACAGGCGAGGTTGCTTGTGTATGCCTGAAGTCTCTCGCGGGCGAAGGCGCTTTCTGTCTCACGGTAGCGCCGACGCAAGTTCGGGAGTACTCCTTCGAAGGTGAACCCTAGCCTTTCTTGATCGGCATCAGTCGTCCCGTGCATCAGGATCTGTCGAATTCGCGCCGGGAGCTTCGCCCAGGGAGTCGAGGGGAGGGTCTTCGTGTCCGCGCAAAAGCGTTTTAAGAACCGCGCGTACCACATGTTCATGCGTCGCCCATTTTTGCGCCACGGCGCGATCGCACCTTCGGCAATTCCAAGCGATGGATCAGCGACGACGAGCGCCTCGTCGAACTCGTCGACGCAACCGAGTCCTGCGCAGGCTGGACACGCGCCGTGGGGAGAGTTGAATGAAAAGAGGCGAGGCTCGATCTCTTCCAGCGAACACTCTGGGTGGTCTGCGCAAGCGAATCGGTCGCTGTACCGAATCTCCTTCCATGCTCCATCGGTTCCATCGATTTGTTCGACGAGGATCAACACTGAATTCGATCCGGCCCGCAGTGCAGTCTCCACGCTCTCGGAAATTCGCTGCCGTTCTGGATCAGCAACGACGAGGCGATCGACGACCGCTTCGATGTCGTGTGTCTCGTAGCGAGCGAGATTCATCGGATTCTCGCCACCCGCCTTGAGCGCATCGCGCAAATCGACGACGACACCATTCACTCGCGCCCGAACAAAGCCATTGCGTTGCATTTCCTCGGCGACATCCTTGTGATGCCCTTTCTTGCCTCGAACGATTGGAGCGCACACCAGCAACTTTCGACCGCTCAGCGTCGTCAAGATGCTCTCGACAATTTGTGTTGCACTCGTCGCGGAAATCGGCTTGCCGCATCTCGATCCAGCTTCCGATTGGTGCCAGCAACGGGGGTCCCCGCATCTGGCGAAAAGCACCCGTAGGTAATCGTAGATTTCCGTTGTCGTCGCAACCGTTGAACGAGGCGTATGTCCGCCAGCTCGTTGTTCAATCGCGATCGTGGGGGGGAGCCCATCAACCGACTCGACATCAGGCTTCTTCATCTGATCGAGGAATTGCCGTGCGTACGCGGAGAGACTCTCCATGTACTTGCGCTGGCCTTCCGCAAATATGGTGTCGAAAGCGAGTGAACTTTTGCCACTCCCCGAAACCCCGGTCATCACGACCATCTGATCGCGCGGAATCTGCACATCGATCCCTCGGAGGTTGTGCTCGCGTGCTCCCCGAACTCGAATATTGCGCCCTCCTTCGGGTGGCTGTTGTGGGTTGGGGGTCATCGTGTGGGTCCGAGATAACAATCAAACTTGGCGAAGATTCGAAGGAAAGTGGAATTGTCCAAGAACGCGGGGCATGATAGTTCGCGAATTGTGCATCTTTCGGTATGGTTTGACCGAATTGCTCTACACCCCAGAAGTCCCACCCAAGTAGCTCCAGAATGTCACCACCCATTTCCAACATTTCGGTTCTCACAGACGCGCCTGCCACGATCGGTCCCTTTCTCGTGACGGAAAGTCCAGCGCAGTCCAGCGTTCCGATGACAGGTGCACTTCCTGGAAATCGGGGCGGATCTCGCTCACTGCCACGAACTCGTCATCTAGCGAACTGCCAACCCACGAAACTTATCGTTCGTGACTCTGAGGACGACGTTCGCGACCGGGCAAGCCGGATTCGGCTCAGGCGCGCTTGAATCCCCCAGTCTTAATCGAAGCTCCAGACGAGTTAATCGCGAGGTTTGCGACGCCCACCGCGTGCCCGTGAACCGGGCGAACCGGGCGGTTTCGATTTCTTTTCGGAGATCCTCGCGTCATCATCCAATCGCCCTTCGCCATCCGTCTCGACGAGATCACCACTCATCGCTCGGACGCGCGCGAGTTCATCACGCAATTTGGCCGCACGTTCGAATTGAAGTTCAGTCGCGGCCTCGAGCATCTCCGCCTCGATTTCTTCTGCGAGCTGGTCCTTCGGGATCGCGACCCGCGTTGGTCGCGGAGAGTGGCTCCGGCGATCGGCTGCAACTTCGTCTTCGAGCGCACGCCGATTTTCTTTGACGATCGTGCGCGGAGTGATGCCGTGGGTCGCGTTGTGAGCGAGTTGCTTTGCTCTGCGCCGATTGACTTCGTCGATCGCGCGCTGCATTTCGGGCGTGACGCGATCCGCGTACAGGATGCATCGGGAGTCGGCATTTCGCGCTGCGCGACCCATCGTTTGGATGAGGCTCGACTCGGTGCGCAGAAACCCTTGCCGATCTGCGTCGAGGATGGCGACCAATGCGACCTCGGGCAAATCGAGCCCTTCACGCAGGAGATTCACTCCGACGAGGACGTCAAACGCTCCGTCGCGGAGGTCGCGGAGAATCTCCAACCGTTCCAGCGTCTCAATGTCGCTATGCAGGTAGCGAACTCGAACTCCGTGTGTGTGCATGAAGTTGGTCAGATCTTCGCAGAGTCGCTTTGTGAGCGCGGTGACGAGGACGCGTTGTGAGCGTTCCACGATTGGACGGATCTGATCGAGCAAATCGGCAACTTGCCCGCGTGCGATCCGTACTTCGACTGGTGGATCGACCAATCCAGTTGGGCGAATGACCTGCTCCGCAACGATGCCTTGCGACTTCTCGATTTCGTAGGGCGCAGGCGTCGCGCTCACAAAGATGCACTGCGGAATCATCCCCTCCCACTCTGAGAAAGTGAGCGGACGATTGTCGAGTGCGCTCGGCAAGCGAAACCCGTGCTCGATAAGCGTTTCCTTGCGTTTTCGATCGCCGAAGTACATCCCGCGAATCTGTGGGATGGCCACATGACTCTCGTCCACGAAAACAAGCCAGTCGTCTGGCTTGCGATCTGGAATGTGTTTGAAGTAGTCCAAGAGGCAAGAACTCCGTGACCCAGGCGCACGACCTTCCATATGCCTCGAGTAGTTCTCGATTCCAGGGCAAATCCCAGTCTCCGAGAGGAGTTCGAGATCCCATCGAGTTCTCCCGAGCAGTCGTTGCGCTTCGAGCAGTTTTCCCGATGACTGAAGCATCGCCACCTGTTCATTCATTTCCCCACGGATCGAAGCGACCGCCCGAGCCAGCTGATCTTCCGGCATCATGTGATGCACTGCCGGAGAGACGAAGATCCGTTCGTCAGTCCCGAGGACTTCGCCCGTCAACGAGTCGAATCGTTCGATCCTCTCAACACGATCGTCGATGATCTCGAATCGGATTGCGCTTTGCTGGTATGCCGGCCAGAGTTCGATGCACTCGCCACGGACTCGATAGCAACCGCGGTCGGGATCGACGTCATTGCGTCGGTACTGCATCGCATGGAGAGCCAGAAGAAACCCACGACGATTCAAGGGAGCTCCACGCGTAACAAGAGCGGTCTTATTCGCGTATTCGTCGGGTGACCCGAGCCCATAGATGCATGAGACGCTTGCCACCACGATGGTGTCGGATCGATGAAGCAGGTTGCTCGTCGATGCCAATCGAAGGCGATCGAGATCCGCGTTGCGCGAGGCGTCCTTTTCGATGTAGATGTCCCGCTGCGGGATGTACGCCTCGGGTTGGTAGTAGTCGTAATAGGAGACGAAATACGAGACAGCGTTGTCGGGAAAGAGCGCCTTCATCTCCTCGTACAACTGAGCGGCAAGCGTCTTATTGTGGCTCATGATGAGCGCTGGACGCTGGCATTGAGCGATGACATTCGCCATCGTGAAAGTCTTTCCCGTACCCGTCGCTCCCATCAGCGTCTGGAAGCGGCTCCCACCATTCAAACTCTCGCAGAGCTGGGCGATCGCCCGAGGCTGGTCGCCAGCGGGTTGATAGGGTGATTGAAGTCGAAAAGGAATCGTCATGTCTCGCGCACCCGTCGCTTGTTGGAAGCCTAACAGTTCGCATCATTGGGCGAGTCGCGGTGGTCGCGATATCTCCTTGCCTCTACCCCTTGGATCCGCCGAGAAGTTCCCGCGGAGATTTTCGAGTAAGAATTCGGGCAGCGGGGAGTGCGGAGCAGATCGCCGCGAAGCAGACTGCCACGCCTCCTCCCAGGACAACATCGAGCGGAACATCGAGTGCCAGTTCAAGCCCTGCGAGGTCTCGGTAGCAACGCGTTCCCATCCATGCCAGTTGAATTCCGAAAACGCTTCCGATGATTGCTGCCGTCAGGCCAATCAGCAAAGACTCTGCGAGGATCAGTCGGATCACAACGCCGCGACTGGCGCCCACGGCTTGCAAGACTCCCAGTTCGAATGATCGAGTTGCGACCCCTGCGGCGATCACTCCACCCGCTGCAAGCGATGCCAAGAACAGCGCCCCGAGCGCGACAAATGTGCTGATAGTCAGCATGATGGATCCAATTCGGAGAATCTCCGTGCGGATCGCTCGTCCGCTCGCAAACACGGCTCCGGGCGCGGCATCTTCGACAGCTCTTGCGAGGAGTTCCTCCTCGCTCGAGGTCGCGCTCTCGGGAATCGCTAGCTGAACGAGAAACGCTTCGCGAGTTCCGAAGTGTTTCCACACTGCATCGAAGTCCATGAAGACACAGCTGACAGCGTGCTCCATGTACATGCTCCCAATTCCAAAAAATTGGGTCGCCACATCGAGACCTGCTGCTCCGACGACGCCGACGACTTCAAACGAGGCATGATCTGAATCACTTCCGAGCTCGATCCACGACCCAGGGCCGATCTGCCGAGCTATCCGAAACTCCTCGGCGACGAGAATCGCGTCTCCTTCGCGCAGTCGCCTCGCGGCGATCACCGGATCTCCCTCGATCCATTCAAGCCGATTCATTTTGAGAAATGGCTCGGAGTCAAAGCCGATACAGACGACATTGGGAGTCGACATTCCCTTCAATCCAAGGATTTGCTCACCAATGACCTTGACGGGCAGGTATCCGACTGCCGCCGCCGATGTGATTCCTGGGATCACTCGCAGTCGATCGGTTTCGCTCGCGCGAAATCCGGTCGACTTGAACGCAAATGCATCGCCGAACCGCACGCGTTCGCTGATGTCGCAGAGGATCGCACCGCCATTCGTCCAAGTGCTGACGAGGACCGAAACTCCAACCATCATCGCTCCCGCAATGAGACCGAATCGCCACGGATTCGTGGCGAGCGAGCTTTTCAGCAATGTCGGCGGAATCCGTACGAGCAAGGCGATCGATCGCGCTGAGATCGCGCCGATAGTCCAAAGTGTGGGCACGGACAGCAGGAACCAGCCGATATGCAAGAGTGGCAGTCCAATCAGGATGTACGCCCAGAAACTGGAATTCTCATCAGCGATCGTCGTGAGCGCGAGTTGAATCGCGATGCATGCAATCCCACATGATGCCGCGATCCAGATCCCGGAAGACTTCGTCGCGCTCGCCTGCGGTCCAAGAGCCCGAAGGACCGAGACACTCGATGCTCTCCAAGCGGGCCACAGTGCGCCAGCGATTCCCGCAACCGTTGACCCGACGACGGCAAGGATGATTCCAGTCCACGAAACTGAGAGCCCAGCGGGAAGGTGCTCGCGGTACGACTCGATCGCGATCGTCGCTGTCATGAGCCCAAGCGGCACTCCGATCAGGCCGGCGGTCAAGCAGAGTGTCGCTCCAGCGAGAAGCTGTCCAAAGAAGAGTTGCCCACGAGATGCTCCGACGCACCGCGCCATCGCGAACGATCGTTGTTGCTCGCCAAGCGCCGTGGTCATCGCGGTTGCGACGATGAACGAGCAGCAAAGGAATGCGAGCATCGTTGCGATTGCGAGTGCGACTTGACCCCCGCGCTCCGGTCGATCGAGTCCGCTCGTGGCTAACTCCATGCTTTCGAGTTGCAAGGGCGGATCGATTCGCGAGGCATTCTCCTTCACCCATGCGTCTGTATTGACTCCCTTTCTCAGGACGATCGACACGATCGCGATGTCGCTGTCGCGGCTGGCCGCGGAGGCAAGGATTCGTCGCGAAAGGTGCGCAGTTGGTCGCTGAAGCGCTCCGAGCTTCGGGCGATCGCGGATTCCCGTGACCGACAGCTCGATCGGATCTCCAAAGTGCACGATGGACAACTTCGTCCCTATCCGGGCGTCCAAGAGGTCAGCCGCGAGCTGGTCGATTCCAATCTCATCTTCGGACTCGGGAGCCCGTCCGATGCGATACTCGAATTGATCGAACGCACGATCTTGGGAAAGATCAGTTCCTCGGCAGTGCAGGGTCGTACGCAACTCTCTGCCGTCCAGTCCCTGCGATCCATCGGTTCGCCGAACCGAGATCGCGCCGCTGAGTCTTCCAGCAGCCGCGACAACATCCGGAAATGACTGGACGAGTTCGACAGTGGACGCGTCGAATTCCGCACCGTGCCGATGGACGACGCGCGCATCCGCCTCGCCGATCAACGCGCCGATCCGCATCTCAATATTGGCGAGCGCGGTCGTCAGTGCACAGCTGACAGTCACAACGATCGTCGATGCGAGCGCGACGGAAACTCCGACGAGAATCGTTCGGTTAGCTCGTCCGAGCAAGCTCAGACGCGCGATGTGCCAACTGGGTGGGATCGAGTCCATGACTTTCAACTTCTCCTGCAACGCGACCGTCTTTCAAGACGAATGTTTTTCGGCAATGCGAGGCGGCGATGCTCTCGTGGGTCACCATGAGCACGATCATCTTGCGCTTTGCCGCCGTCGCCTCCAGCAGACGCCACAACACCATGCTCGTCGCCGAATCGAGATTCCCGGTGGGTTCGTCGGCAAGGATGACGGGGGGAGCGAAGAAGAGCGCACGTGCAATTGCGACGCGCTGTTGTTCGCCTCCAGAGAGTGCCTCCGGTCGGTGGTGAAGCCGATCGCCCATCCCGAGTTCGTCGAGCACTTGGCGCCCGCGTGCCTCGTTTTCTTTCGTTGGTCGACCGTCGAGTACGCCAGGAAGAATGGTGTTTGCAAGTGCGTCAAGCGTTGGCAACAGGTTGAATTGTTGAAAGACCACTCCGATTACCCGCCTTCGATATCGAACGAGTCGAGATTCGCTCATCTCGTGAACTGCTTCTGCGCCGACATGGAGTTCCCCCGAGTCTGGACGATCGAGCCCCGCCAGCAGATGCAAGAGAGTGCTCTTGCCACTCCCAGATCGCCCCATGACGGCGTAAAAGCCCGACTCCTGAATCTCAAGGTCGACTCCGCGGAGTGCTTCGACTGGGCGCGAATCACCTCTTGCAGCGGCGCTCGAATAGGTCTTTCGGACTCTCCGAACCGAGATCGTGGATTCAACCGACAGGGTGCTTGGCGTCATATGTGGCGGCGTCCATCAGTCCACCAAGTCGCCCCGCATCGTCGGAACGAAATTTCACGAGCCAGCCTTCACCGAAGGGATCGCTATTGACGAGTGATGGGTTCTTCGACACTGCTGGATTCACCTCAACAATGGAGCCTGCGAGCACGCTGTAGACATCGCTGGTCGTCTTGACACTTTCGACCTCGCCCAAACTCGCACCGACACCGACCGTGGTTCCGGCCGGTTTCATCAGGACATAGGTGACATCAGTCAGCTCATTTGCGGCGAACTGGGTGATGCCGACCACCACAAGATCCCCTTCGATCCGAAACCATTCGTGCGAATCAGTGAACTTGCAATTCGAGGGACTTGGCATTCATGGCTCCTTTGAGGGTGTCGGATGATAACAAGCTGTTATCCTCATCTGTCGTCGCGCGAGTCCGTGCGTTCGACATTGAACTGATGAGCAACCAGATCCTCCTAACACTCTCGGGTTCATGCCTGCTTCAACCACTTCCACGAAAGAGCGTGAAGCTGGAACTCTTGGATATGCCACGATTCGTAGCGGAAGAGTTGGAATTGCGAGGACTCAACCTGCCCGTGGAAATGATCCGCGGACAATCATCGTCGATGCTCGAGAAACTGCGCGACCAGGCGGATCGAGTCCACTGCCCGTGTCTGATCCTTTACCAGGACGAGCCTCTCGATTTTTATGGGAATGTAGAGGGATCAACGCTCGTACTAACGAATTTGAGTCGCGCGGCGAAGATGCTTGGGTGTAGCGAGCTCGCCGTCAGGGTCAATTGTCCACCAGAGTCGGTTGTAACCGTTGCTAGTTCGATGAAACGCGCACTCGAGGCGGTCCAGCGATACGAAGTAAATCTGCTCATTCGGCCCTCGGTCAAGCCGGTTGATACGCCTGAATTGCTGATGGAGCTCGTCAAGCGAATTGGTGGTTTTCACATTAGCGCCATGCCCAGTTTTGCGAATGCTCACGCGACGGGCGGGGGCATTCAGACCTTGCGAAAGCTGGCACCCTATTCCGCGGCGATTGAAGTGTCGTTCGCTGGGTCGACGAAGCAAGGGTCAACGTCGGGGTGGAATTTCGACGAGTATGTCTCTTCGCTTTTGAATCTCGGGTACCTGAATAAGTTTTCGATCGATTGGTGCGGAACGACGAACTGGGTCCAAGGAGTCCAGAAGGCGCGAGAGCAGCTGCTTCTGTTGATGGATCGAGAGGATTCCGTCGTATGAGCTCTCCCATCATTATTACGATCGACGGTCCAGCTGGAACAGGCAAGTCGTCTGCGGCGTTGATGCTCGCCGATCGGCTCGGCTTTGACATGCTCGACACGGGTGCCATGTATCGAGCTGTCGCGTTGCTTGCGATCGAGTCCAAGATCGATCCGCACGACGAAGCGCGTTTGGCGATCGCGATGGATCGCACAACTCTCGATGTCGACTTTTCGAGCAGACCGCCAGTGATTCGCCTCGGCGAACGAGATGTGCACCACCGCATCCGAGACGCCGATGTCACTGGAATCGTCTCGCTGATCGCATCGCACCACGAGGTCCGCGATCGACTGGTCCGGGCGCAGCGACAGGTCGCACTCCAGCACGATCGTTTGGTGACTGAGGGTCGCGACCAAGGAAGCGTTGTTTTCCCAGATGCGACCGTTCGTGTCTGGCTCGACGCTCGACCGCAGGTACGCGCTAGTCGAAGAACAGAAGAACTGCGGGCGCGCGGGGAGCAAGTCGATGAGGAACGCGTACTCGCTGAGATCATCGAGCGCGACTCGTCGGATCGTGGTCGCGCGGAGGGACCGCTTCAGTGTCCAACGGGAGCGGCGGAGATCGATACGAGCGACATGACGTTCGAGTCGGTCGTGACAGAGCTTGAGCGACTCGTTCGTGCGAGACTCAATGAATCAAACATCCGGTGCGGGGGATGTGCGTGAGAAACTCACTTGCCCACCGGCGCCGGGCGCCGGGAGCGGGCTTCGTGAAGACCGCCTTCTGGGATGCCTGCTCGCAAGTCTGTCAAAGCGCCTTGTCCTGGGGGTATCGATTCCGAGTCGAAGGTGCGCATCATGTTCCGCGAAACGGCCCCGTGATTTTCATCGCCAATCATCAGTCGTTCTTGGATCCGATGATTCACGGGCTCGCCGTTGGTGATCGCGCTCCGCGTCCGATGGCCAAGCAGGAACTCTTCCGCAATCCGCTCTGCGCAGCTGTGCTACGCGCGTTGAACTGCATCCCCGTTCGATCGGACGGCGGCAACCGAGACGCTGTGCGATCGGCGCTCGAAGAGCTCGCCGCAGGTCGAACGATCATGGTCTACCCCGAAGGTTCTCGTTCGCCCGACGGTTCGGTGAAGGATTTTCGCCGGGGGGTCGAATTGCTCGCGCGAAAGTCGGGTGCGCCGATCGTCCCAATGGGTATCGATGGCGCCTTCGATGTCTGGCCATCGAGTCGAAAACTCCCGTTCTGGAGCGGACGAATTTGGGCGTCGATCGGTGCGCCCATTTCTCCAAGTGAATGCTCGGGGCTCTTGGCCGATCCGGAGCTGGGATTGAAGGAACTCCGCGCCCGAGTGATCGCGCTGATGCGAGAATGTCGCGCGCGATTGCGCGCACGTTCCGGAGGGAAGTACCCGGCGCAAGGAGTGGCAGATGAGCGAGCCTGAAAGCCCATCAACTCGCGGGGGTTCGAGGGAATCAGTCGAGCATCCACGCAACTTTGGCGCGCGAGCGGCGGCGGTCGCGGTTGCGTCGGCAATCATCGATCAGGGATTCATTGCGTACTTCGCGGGGGGATGCGTTCGCGACGAGATCTTGGGACTTGCGCCGACCGACTTCGATATCGCAACCGACGCGACTCCGGACGAAATCGCCAAGATCTTTCGTGGTGCTCGCGGTGTTGGCGAATCGTTTGGAGTCATGCTGGTTCGGTGGAAGGACCGAGTCGTCGAGGTTGCGACCTTTCGTGCCGATGGTGTCTATCACGATGGTCGTCGACCGAGCGACATCCGCTTTACCACTGCTGAAGAAGACGCACATCGTCGCGACTTCACGATCAACGGACTCTTTCGACATCCCACGACAGGAGAAATCGTCGACTTCGTCAAGGGACAGGAAGATCTTGCCAAGCGTGTGTTGCGCGCGATCGGGGATCCTGTCGCGCGACTTCGCGAAGATCGACTTCGAACGCTCCGAGCAGTTCGATTTGTCGCGCGGTTCGAACTCACCGTCGATCCAGAGACCGAGCATGCAATCTGCGACGCGGCGCGCGACTTGGTCGGCGTGAGCCGAGAACGCATTGGAGGTGAGTTTCGAAGAATGTTCTCCCATCGAACCCGTGCGCGTGCGGTGCAACTCATCGAAAAATGGGGACTCGATGCTCCAGCCCTAGGTGAGTCGAATTCGACTGGACCTTGTGAACGGGTTGAGAGAATCCCGGATGAGGCGTCGTTTGGAACTGTCTTGGCTGCGTGGTGGCTCGACCGCAGGGGAAGAGCGGATTCCGTAAAGCCCGGGGAGTGGAGATCGACACTCAATACGTCTGGTTCTGAGTGGAAGCAGTGCGGGGAGATCCTCGACATCATTGCCACCTTGGAAGGGAGTTGGGAGGGTCTGTCGACGGCGCAGAAAAAGAGACTCGCCGCCCGCATGGACTTCAACTCTGCGCTGAGTGTGCTCTTCGGAATCGATGCCAGGCGTGTGCATGAAATTCGGTTGGAGGTTGACGGGCTTGCCTTGGAGCCTGGCGGGCTCGCTCCGATGCCATTCCTCACGGGAGTGGATTTAATCGCACTCGGGCATGCTCCCGGCCCGAAGTTCAAGGCGATCTTGGAGCAGATCTACGACCGTCAATTGGAAGGGCATGTCACCTCGAACGAGCAGGCGGTCGTCGAAGCTCGCACGCTTTGGACCCCATGAGGCGGTTTCTTGGTCGACTTCATTGGCGATTGCGTCTGACTCGAGGCTATGATCTCAAGTCTATGGTTACCGTCAACAAGTCTTGGATTATTGCGCTGACATCGGTGGCTCTCTGTGCGGGAAGTGCGCTTGCGCAGTCGAGGCCCGCGACTCCGGCTGCCACTGCGCCAAGGAAGGTAGCGAAACCAACCGCGAAGGACTCCGCTCCAGGCGCAGGTGGTCCGGTCGAGGCGCATTCAGCGGTCGCTGAAGAAAAGCCCAAGTCGGTCTATGTCGTGCCGATGGGAATCAAAGGAAAGGGTCAGTTCGGTCTCGACATCCATCCGATGGTCTATGTCGATGTCGCGAAAGACATCGAAGCGAAGCGACCGGATGTCGTCGTCTTCGTCCTCAATTCGGCCGATGTGGACAGTGTCCGGTACCTCGGGGACGACCCGCGAAATTTCGGAATCTTTGACGACGACTCGACCCGCAAGATGACCCGCGATTTGAAAGAAGTCATCGAGAAGGTCGGAGCCGAACCGATCATGATTGTTCGTGACGCGGTTGGCTATGGCGCATTGCTCGGGTTGTCGTGGCCAAACATGTACATGACGGAATCTGCGCGTCTGATGGGGCTGAGTCGCATTCAAGAAAGAACTCAAGTCGAAGATCCGGAAGTGCGCAGGAAGTTCCGTGAGGCCTTCGTGGGAATCTGTAATGGATTCTTGGTCTCGGGGGGTTACAACCCGTCGATCGGATTGGCGATGATGCGCCCAGAGAAAATGCTGAGCGCGAGTTTCGACGGTCGCAAGATCGTTTGGGCCGAAGACGACAAGGGAACTTGGGTCGTTGATGGCGATGACAAGAATATTCGGGCGAACTTCAATGCCGAGATGGCAGAAGAGCTTGGACTCTCAGATGGCATCGTCTCCGATGACGAAGCGACCATGATTGAGGACCTCATGTTTCAGCGCGGATTTCGAACCTTCGAGCGGATGCCCGACGACGGCGAAGCGCTTGTGCTGAAGTACATCGAAGGGTGGCGAAAATCACTTGAAGATTGCAAAAAGGCATACCCGCTTTACGGCGAAGCGCTCGCGGACGCGCAAGGGAAAGATGAGAAGAAAAACCTATCAAAGGCAAAGGGATTGTTGGACAAGGTTCTCGCCGCGATGAAGAAATACCCAGCCGTCGCGATCAAACTCAATCAAGATTTTGGGGTGTCGAAGCTGGAGCTCGAAACGGAACTGCTCCGACTTCAGGAGCGCATTCGGGGATTGAACAAGTCGACATCACCGCCACCAGCAGGCGGTGGTAACAAGGGTGGAGGCGGCGGATTTGGGCCAGGTTCGGGCATTCCCGGCCTCTGATTCTACGGAATTGACGAATCAACGGAGTTCACGATGAAGCACAATCGATCCATGAGTTCGACACGTTGGTTTTCTATCGCATGCTTTGCGTGCCTGACGCTGTCTGTCGATGCGTCAGCACAGACCCAGAACCCTCCTTCGACTCTTCCGACAAAGCCAAAGGCGACAGATGTCGCGCCGAGCGGTCAGTCGAAGGCGACACCAGCTGAAGCGACTGACGAACGAAAGAAACAACAGGTCTTCATTCTTCCACTCGACGGCATGGTGGGTGTCGGACTTCGGCACGACGAAATGGAGCAACTCGAGAAGATCGCCGACAAATACGGTCCGGGACAGATTTTCATCATCCGTATCAATTCGAACGGCGGACTCGTCATCGAAGGCGACAAGATCGCAGAGTCTCTCACCCGGATCAAGAACAAGCATCGACTTGTCGCATGGATTGAAAAGGCGATTTCGGGTGGCGCGTTTACCGCCCTCTACGCAAACGAGATGTACTTCATGCCCGAAGCGGCGCTTGGGTCGATCACGATGCTTTCCGGCCGGACAGAAGTGACGGCTGTCCGCGAGGACTGGAAGGAACGCGTTGCCCAGGCATGCCAAACGGGCGATCGAGATCCACTCATCGGACCCGCAATGGTTCACTCCGAAGTCGAACTTTCGTACGACAAGGTTGGGGACAAGGTGACTTTCTATCCCAACATGAAGGGGAAGTACCCGCTGAGCAACCGCGAGGAGAACCTCGATTTCAGTGCGCAATCCGCTGAGCACTGTGGATTTTCTGATGGGACCGCTGCAACGGAAGCGGACCTCTTCCGAGAACTCGGTCTCGATGACCCTACGAAGTTCGAGGTGAACAACGCCGGCAAGGTCATCTCCACGAAGTGGCAGAAACTCATCAAGGGTGCGAAGGATGAGGTTCCGCTCCTTCTGCAGAAGCGCGGGATCGAAGGTACGAGCCAGGGCGGGATTGCATTCCTTCAGGCTCGGATCAGAAACACTCAGAAAATCATCGACTGGTTCAAGAAGTGCAAGGCCGCGATGGTCTACGAGCTGAACATCCCCGAAGAGGCGATCGAGCAGTTCGAAGCTGAAATCGTGCAGATGCGAAAGCAAATCAAAGAGATGCAGAACGCAGCCGCTGGCGCAAGAAACTGACTGCGATATTCTGGTGTCGCAGAGCTTGGGTTCTCGAAACTGAACTAGCCGACTTCCCGGCGTTGGAAGAGCGCCACCGCGATCGCGAGAGCGGCGATCGTCATCAGAACACCGTATGGAACGACCAATTCGAGGTATTCCAACGGAATCGCCTGTTCTTGATTGACCGCGTCGACAACCCAAAAGACCTGAAAATTCGGAAGTGCTGCGTAGCCAAATTTGTATCCATAGAGAGCAAGATCGTCGATTCCAAACGCACGACCTTCGACGGCATCGCGAACTGCGATGACCTGTTCGAGTGCAAGAATCCTGCGCGCGAAGATCCAATCTGAAAGCAGTCCAAGTACGAGGATTCCCAACGAAATCCCGATGGTCATCACTTGTCCCAGTCTGGTGCTCAACGCGACGGCGATCGCTGCGATCACCGTAAGCGATAGAAACATTAGAAGTATCGATACAACCAGATCGCCACGAAACTCTTTCGTCGCACTGATCGTCGACCAATCCCAGTCGAAGAAGAGACAAAGGATGTAGGCGACGATGAGGAGAGGACCGCCGATCAGGGAAGTGAGTGCCGCGAAGGATTTCCCATAGAAAATGTTGCACCAAGTCGCCGTCCCAATCGTCGTCGCGACAGCGAGGAGCCCGAAGACGACGACTGGCCAGCGAATGGGAGTTGCGGCAGTCTGCATGACGCCGTGAACCTCCACCAGCAGAAAGCTCGTTGCGGGGACTGCGGTGATTGCGAAGAGTGCAAGTGTCACTCCGAGGTACTTCCCCAAGACGAATGTCGCTCTCGGAACTGGCTTTGAAACCACCATCAGGACTGTGCGATTTGTGATTTCTCGGTCGACGACAGCAGTTGCCAGGAAGGATGCCAAGATCGCGCCACACATGAATACAGTCGAGAGCCCGATGTCGACATACATGCGCTGATCGTCCGACATCGTAAAGGCCGAGAGCGGATTACTCAGCAGGACGAGGAGCGTCGAGATCACGAGGATGACGAGCGAAATCGGCTGCCGGACGCATTCGGAAAACGTGTTTCGCAGGATGGCGAGAAGTTGTTCAAAGAAGGCCATTGTGCAACGAGGTGGAAGTCGTGTTGGATCGAGCGGATCGCCAGACAAAGCCCACGAACCAGAAGCTGGTAAGCGTGGGCAAGAACCACTTCACTCTACGCCGATTTCTGTCGGACTGTTTGCATCTGAGATTGCGACCCAGGCTCTCGAACCAGAACCTTGGATTGACCGTAAAGTACTCGCAGACATGACCCGAGATCAATTTGTGTACCAACAGGCGACGCGCGTCTCCGCTCTCGGACTCGCCACGCAATCGCTCCTCGGGCTTTTCCTCCTCGTCTTTGGGAGAGCGGCGGGGGATTCGGCCTTCATTCTCGCCTCGGTTTATGTACTCACAGGCACCATCGTCTGGGTGGCATTAATGGTGCTCTTCCATCAGCACCGCCTCGAACGAATCGAGGCGCTCGAGAACGAAGAGATCGCCCGACTCCGCGGTGGGGCAAAGAGTGTTTTCGATGGGGAGCGCGAGGAAAGCCAATCTGCCACTCGCAGATTGCGCGTGATGGATCAGTGGCTGATGCCCATCGTCAGCTTGGCGGTTGCGCTGATCTTGGGGGCGATCTCGTTTTTCACGCTTGTATGGCTCGGGCGGCTTGATAGCACGACCGGGACCGCAACGGTGTTTGATGTCGCGCCAAACCTGGGTTGGCAATTGGCAATCTGCGCGACTCTCGCGCTCGCAACATTCATCTTTTCAAGATTTGTGGCGGGAATGGCTCAGCAACCCGCTTGGCAAAACTTGCGGGGTGGCGCTGGTGTCATGGTGGGAAACGCCCTCGTTCTTCTCGCGGTAGCGGTTGGAATTCTCTTTCAGGTTTTTCGAAAACCCCAAGTCCTCGAGGGAGTCGCCTATGGGATTGCGATATTTGTCGCGGTCATCGCTTGCGAAATCGGTCTCAATCTGATTCTGAACATCTATCGACCGAGGCGCAGGTCGGAATCGTCGCGACCGGCCTTCGACTCGAAATTGCTTGGACTCGCCGCGGCTCCCGACTCGATCGTGCGCAGCATCAACGAGGCGGTCAACTACCAGTTCGGTTTCGATATCACGAGCTCTTGGGGATATCAACTGCTCCTGCGAAGCACGCTCCGTCTCGTCGTGCTCGGCGTCGCCATTCTGGTGCTGATGTCGATGGTCGTCGTTGTTCAGCCAGGTGAGCAAGCGGTTCGGTTGCGTGGCGGGAAGGTGATCGGTGATGTCGCGCAGGGATCGCTGGTGATGAAGTGGCCGTGGCCATTCGAGTCGATCGAACGATTCGATGTCGGTCAGATTCGGTCGCTCGTCCTCGGATCGAAATTGCTGCCGACTTCGAAAGTCAATCTTTGGACGGTCGAGGGAGAGCCAGATCCAGATCGACTTCCGTTCATCGTGCTCGCGAGTTCGGCGAGTGCTGCGGTTGATCCATCGGCGATCGGCGGCCCCGTCACTTCATTCGTTGCGGGATCCGATGGCTCGGATTCCACAGATGGTCTGGATCCAACGAGGGTTGCAACGCAGTTTGCACTCGTCGATGCGGACATCGTCCTCGAGTATCGAGTGAAGTCGGACGGCCTGCTCAACTATCTCAATTTCTCGAGCGATTCAAGGTCGCGACGGACGGTTCTTGACACTCGGGAGCGTGTCTTGAAGGCTCTGGCGATGAGAGAAGTCAGTCAACTGCTTTCGACGCGCTCGATCGACCAGGTGCTCTCGCCATCAGGGGATTCGCTCGTCCAACAGCTCAAGGAACGGATCCAGGCTTCTTTCGACCGATCCCGAAGTGGCGTCGAAGTCGTCGGAGTGCTCATTCCGATCCTGCGTCCGCCCGCGAGTCAATCGACGGGGATGTTCGAAGAACTCTCGATCGACATTCAGAACTCGCGCAAGGTCATCGATGAGGCGCGTCGTTTGGTGAACACGACTATGTCGACGCTCGTGGGAAGTCCTGAGGTGGCCCAACGGGTCGTCAGCGACATCATCGCACTCAGGGCGACGGAGAAGGCCTCTGGGAAGGATTCTCCGCAGGCGCGATCGCAACGTGCCGCAATCGAGAAGATGCTCGTCGATGCTCGTGCACAGGCTGCCAGCGTCATCGGCGCTGCGCGCGCGCGTCGTTGGGAGATGCTCATGAGTGCGCGCGGGACCACTAGCGAAGTGCTCGGTCAGGCCGCGTCCTATCGAGCTGCGCCCGAAATCTACCGAGAGCGAGCGATCATGTTGGTGCTCTCTCGCGCCTTGGCTTCCGCACGAATCAAGTATGTGCTTGCAATCGATCCATCTCGCGTCGACTTTGACGTTCAGATGGAACAACCAGAACCAGGGCTCAACCTTGGCGACTACCTCGAGAAGAAGGATCAGAAATGATTCGCAAAATTCCCATTGTCATCGCATCACTCATCGTTGTTGTGCTCGTTCTGTTCAACACAACGTATACGGTCAACTTCCACGAAATCGCAGTCTTGACGCGCTTTGGGAAGCCTGCCGGCGTTCAACGAGATTCGGGGTTACACCTGAAGGCGCCGCTCTTCATTGACCAGGTCACCAAACTTGACTCGAGACTGCAATTCATCGAGAGTCCGCTTGAGATGGTGTTGACCAAGGATGGACAGCAAGTCCTCGTGCAGGCGTATTTGCTTTGGCGCGTCGAGGAAGCGGGCGACGCTCCACTCCAGTTTTTCGTCTCGTACGGATCGATCGAGGCGGCCGGCAAGGAACTCGAGACTCGACTGCAAGGAGCGGTTCGTTCCTTGGGTGGATATGCATTCGGGGATCTGATCGGGCAAGGAAGCAAGATTGCCGAAGCGGAAACCGCGATCCTCAGCGACCTACGCGCAACTAAGCTTGTCGGAATCGACCCAGTAAGCGTAGGGATTTCACAAATCGTCCTTCCACCAAAGACGACGGTCGCGGTCCTGCGCCGAATGGCAGCCGTCCAAGAGACGTTGGCAAATTTGGAAGAGTCGAAGGGAAACTCCGAAGCGGAGGCGATCAGGAGTCAGGCGCAGAGTTCAGCTGGAACGATTCAGAGCTTCGCAGAGCAGTGGGCCGCGGAGATCGAAGCGATGGGCAACGAAGAGGCGACTCGGTACTACCAACTCATGAAGAAGGAAGCCGAGCTTGCGATTTTCTTGACATGGCTCGACACTCTCAAAGGCTCACTCTCGGGGAGCACGACATTCGTGACGGATCTCAATCGCGCTCCATTCCATCTGCTTGATCTGTCAGCTCCCGCCGGCCCAGGAGGAATTCCCCAGCCGAAGAAGCCCTATGCGGTCGAGGGCGCGAAGCAGGGATCCTCGGGTACTCCAATCGGAAGCGGAACACCCTGACGATGTCGCCCAAGAGCCCTGATCCAGTTCCTGATTCCGGCGGTGAGCATGACACAGATGCTCCGCATGCGGAGCGACTTGGCAAAAGTGCACGCTTGAGCGTGGGCTCGACGGGAAGCGATCGCGCTTCGATGCGCGAAGCGATGGATCCAGCCAACCAGAGCTTGGGTGAAGCGCTCCGACTGTCGTATCGCATCCTTCAATTGGCGATCGCTGGGCTGGTTGTGACATTTCTGGTCTCGGGATTTCAGCAAATTCCCGAGGGCGTCACCGGCATCCGAACCGTGTTTGGAAAGGTTGCTGGCGAACCTGGCGAAGAAACAGTGGAGCCTGGACTCCAACCATTTTGGCCATATCCCGTCGGCGAATTCACGACAATGCAACAACGGCAGAGCCTCGATGTTGTCGATGCGTTCTGGCCGGAGCGGACCACGAAGGATGTCACGGTCGAGGCTGCGACGGACTCTGCGGATGTCAATACCCCGATTCGACCAGGACGAGATGGTTCGGTCATCACCGCAGACGGTGACTTGGCGCATCTTCAACTTTCGGTCGAGTATTCCATCGCGGATCCAGTCGCGATGTTGCGGCAGATCAGCGCGGACAAGACAGACGCCTTGGTTCGAAGCACGCTTCGTCGAGCGGTCGTTCAAACTGCCGCGCAGTACACGCTCAGCGATCTGCTGGAACAACGCGATACGCCAGCCCTCGAAATTCGGCAGCGAATGCAAGAGTCGCTTAATGCGTTGCAGAGCGGAATCCAGATCGGATCGGTCACAATTTTGGAGCGCACCGCGCCACTCGCTGTCCGCGGGTCACTTCGTCGAGTCCAGACGGCGCGCGAAGACATGAAGACGAACCTCGAGCGCGCGCGGCAGGATGCGAACTCGAAACTCGTTGGAGCGGCGGGACCGAAGTACGGCGAGATTCTCGCGATGATTCATCAGTACGAGTTGCTGCTCACTTCAGGCGACCAGGCAGGTTCGGATGCGCTCCTGGGAAAGATTGGGCTCCGATTCGAAGAGGCAGACATCAGTGGGGATGCCGCGCGCATCATCACGGGAGCCAAGGCCTATCAGTCAGTGCTCGAATCGACCTTGGCAAAGGAGTCGCGAAGGTTGGAGAGCCTCGCACCGAGCTACAAGGAAAATCCGCTTCAGTTGATTCAGCAACTCTGGCTCGACGCAGTACGACAGGCGATCACGCAGAACGAGGTCGAAGTTTTCTCGGTTCCGAATGAACTGGGGCGGTATGCGATTCGAGTGAAGAGTTCGCCAACGATGATGCAGACGAGGCGCGATGCGGAACTTGCCCGAAAGAAGTTGGCGGCCTCGATGATCGGTGCGAATCTGCCATCCTTTCAACTTGGAAGCAGGCAGATCATGATCGATCGCCCTGGTCGCCGTCTCGAGGCAACTGGCGACAAGGGTTTCGGAAAAGAGTGATCGCGAAGGAGCGACTTGCCCGAAAAGTTCAGCCGAATGAGTTCACCCGACACACCAATCAAGTCACGCCCGATCGTCGACGCACAAGGACTCGTCAAAGTCTTTGGCGACTTCTGGCTCCGTGACAAGGCGCGAGCCGTCGACGGCATCGACTTTGAAATTCGCCCGCATGAGATCTTTGGATTGCTCGGGCCCAATGGATCAGGAAAAAGCACGACCATCAAGATGATCCTCGGTCTGCTTCGCAAGAGCAAGGGACGGCTCACCGTCTTTGATCGAGATCCTTCGGACGTTTCGATCAAATCGCGCATCGGGTACTTGCCCGAAGAGTCGTACATGTACCGGTTCCTCAATCCGAAGGAAACGCTCGATTACTTCGGCAAGCTCTTCGGGATTCCGCGCCGAATTCGTCTTCGTCGAAGCGAGGAACTGCTCGAGATGGTCGGGCTTGACGGCGCAGCTCATCGTGCAGTCGGAGAGTTTTCGAAGGGAATGTCTCGTCGTCTTGGGATCGCGCAGGCGCTGATAAATGATCCAGAGTTTCTCATCCTCGACGAGCCGACCTCGGGACTAGACCCCATTGGAACGCGACAAGTGAAGGATCTGTTGCTTGATCTTCGTCGCAGAGGGAAGACGGTCTTGCTTTCATCCCATCTCTTGGCAGATGTCGAAGATGTATGCGATCGCATGGTCGTTCTGTACGGTGGGAAGATTCGTGCCGCAGGGACGGTGGATGAGCTGTTGTGCGACACGAAGCGAACCACGATCAGCGTTCAGAGATTGAAGGCGAAGACGATTGAGAAAATCGACGAACTCATTCGTCGTGAAGAAGGCGTAGCGATCGAGCGGGTCGATTCTCCGAGGCAAAAACTCGAAGACCTGTTCATGAGTATCGTCGAGAGCGCGCGCGTCGAGCAGGCTGCGACGAGTGGAGCGAGTCAAGGTGGTCGAACCGCAGCATTCTTGCTGGGTGAAAGTGGTGAAGCTTCCGGGGCAGGCGTGATCGCGAGCCTCGAAAGTTCCGCGAAAATCGATCAACCACGCCCTTCGCATCCTTTGCATCCTTCGCATGTCGGCGCGCCTTCAGTCGTGGCGCAGAAGACACAGAACGACGCACTCCTGAAGGAACTGATGACCCCGTCCGCGACGCAGGCGAAGGAATCGATCCCCCCGACTCCCGCGGCGCCGACTCCATCGGTCGATCGTGGAGTGATCGACGACCTCATCGACGGCGGTCGGGAGAAGCGAGAGTGATTCGGATCGGCCAATGGCGAGAGCGCCTCTCCTCCTGGCAAGACACGACGCGGGGGCGGATGATTCTGACGGTCGTATTCGTGGTCGTCGGGGTGGCAACATTGGGGCCGCTCTGTTGGTCTTCGTTCGAGTACTCGGCACTTCGGGACCGAATCGCAGTGGTTCTTTCGGAGGCGAACATCGCGCAACGCAATCCCATCGCGATGCAATTGATCGAGCGAGGGACCGTGACTGTCGACGGCGTCGAAATCGGAAGTGTCCGGATTCAGGCGGCCTCCGACCAAATGTTCGCACGCGATGGACGAATTGGGGAGGTCGGCTATGTCTCCTCCTTTGTCGCTTCCGCTGTCGCCCCAAATTGGGCGCCGATCAATGTCGTCGAGCGACCGTGGTTGGTCTCTGGAATCGCGGCATCGTTGATCGCGCTCGCGGTGCTCGCGGTGTGGGTCGGCATGGCGATTCAGTCAATCGTGATCACGCTGGCGACTTCGCTCTTGATGGCGATATTTTGGCGGAGCTCGCAGCTGGACTGGGTCGTCGCGGTCGCTGGCATCGGTTTTCTCATTCTCCTCTTTCAGTTACTCATGAGAGTCACCCTCGCGCTCATGAGCTCATCCAATCCGGTTTTCGGGATTGCACACACCGTTCTGCTCGAGTCGCTTCGCCAACGCATCTCGATTGGTTTCATCGGAATCCTCCTCGTCGTCCTGCCTCTGATTCCGCTCTGGATCGAACGGCGAGAGCCACTCCGCTATCAGGTTCAAACTTTTATCTCGCGCGGAAGCGGATTGGTCTTCGTTGTCGCAGCCTTTCTCACACTCTTTCTCTCGTGCTCAACTGTCGCGTTCGAGATTCGGGATCGGCAGATCTGGAGCGTGCTCACCAAGCCAGTCTCGCGCTGGCAGTATCTCGCTGGAAAACTCTTCGGGATCTCAGTTTTGAACGGAATCGTTCTGATCGTCGGTAGTTTTGCGGTCTTCCTGAACGTCCAGATGATCAGTACGAGAGCAGCGGTTGACATTCAGGACGCCATCGCAGTGCCGAATCAAGTTCTCGTAGCCCGCGAAGTCGCCCGCCCGCAGTACCGAGTGATGGGCGCAGACGAGTTACGGACAATCGTGAACGACCAAATCGAGCGTGACTCACTTCTTCGTCAGGAGATCGCCGATGGCATTCGGGCGGAAGCAGATGTCGCCCGGGAGATCCGCACTCGAACGACCTCTGAGTTCATGAGCAGTCAAAGGACGATTGAGGCGGGAACAAGTCGTGCCTTCGAGTTCTCCGGGCTTCAAGATGCATCGCACTCGGGATCCCAGCCAGTCCTGCGGTACTTGTTCCACATCGGCAACGACAGTTCGCACGACACATTTCCAGTGCTCATCTCTTTCGGAGAACTTCCACCCCAGCAGGTGAACTATGTTCCCGTCCAGCGTAATGTTTTGCAGATTCCGGCTGAAGCAATCAGCAAGGATGGCACTCTTGTCGTCACGATTCTCAATGGAGGAATTGGTCGCGACGGTCAGTTTTATCCAGCGCAGTGGGCGATGAACTTCGATGCGGACGGTCTCGAAGTACTGCATCGTATTGGTGGATTCGAAGCCAACTATTTTCGCGCGATTCTCATTGACTGGGGCAAGCTCGTCTTCATCGCGGCCCTCGGCGTCGCATCCGCGAGCGTCCTCTCGTTCCCGGTCGCCGTTCTGCTCGCGTTTTCGATTTTTCTGGCAGGGTCAATGTCCCCCTTTCTTGCACTCTCTCTCGAGAACTACACGATCAGTCCAGATTCGAACGGCGCCGTCCAAGTTTTCCAGTACATGATTCGGTCAGTCGTCGGTGTCATTCGCTGGGGACTTGCGCCATTCGGAGCTTCCGGAGGTTCGGCCGAGCTTGTTGATGGGCGTGCGATTCCATGGAGCGCCGTCGCCGTGACCGTCGGACAGATCGGCATCGGCTGGAGCATGCTGGTCTTCGCCGTGGGGCTGATCTTATTCCGCAAGAAGGAAATTGCGATCTACAGCGGGGGTGACGGCTAACCCGTGCGCAACCGTCTCATACAACTTGCGTGCATCGTCGTGGCGACGATTTGCATCATCGGGGGTGGTCGATTGCTTCCCGAGATACTCCGCGTGAGCGACGAGCACGCCCTGAGGTACACCGACGTGTCGATCGAAGGAGCTCCGCCAATCGTGGCGCTTGGGACGGCGATTGGCGCGCTCCGCGGGATCATTGTGGACTACCTCTGGATTAAGACAAATTTGCAGAAAGAGAAGGGCCTCTTCTACGAGGCGATGGCGGATGCGTCGCTTATCACAAAGCTTCAACCACGCTTCGGGGATGTCTGGGGGTTCCAGGGCCACAATATGGCCTACAACATTTCGGTCATGACCGACACTCCCAGCGAGCGATGGGAGTGGGTCCGTGCGGGGCTCGACCTCGTCCGAGATGAAGGCCTTCGATATAACCCGAACGATTTGATCCTTCACAAGGAACTCGCATTCTGGCTTGCGCACAAAGTCGACGGAGTCTCGGACGATGCGCACCTGTACTACAAGCGAGAGTTCGCCCGCGAGTGGCAGTTTCTCCTCGGTGTTCCGCCACCATCGCACCGGGACCGAATCGCGTGGATTGCCGCTATCAAGGACGCCCCCGACTCTCTCGAGGAATTAGAGATCAAACAACCTGGAATCCAGGCGCTCGTCGAGCAATTGAAGTCTGGGCTCTCTGGATTCGACAGCAAATTTCAGTTTCGCCTCGACCGAAATTTTCTCGTCAATCTCGGGCGTTGGAACGCGGTTCAGACGAGTCACTACGCCAAACTGCTTGGACTCGAACCGACTTTTCAGAAAAACGATCCGGTCTATTCCACGTTCGACTCCGTCTTCTCGACTCCCGAAGCGATGGGAATGCTTGAGAAGTTTCTGCCGTTCCTCCGCAAGAAGGTATTGCGAGACGCGTACAACATGGATCCAGCTTTGATGTGGGAGTACACGCGCGACTTCGGACCGTTCGATTGGCGTCACGCGCAATCACATGCATTCTATTGGGCGCGCAAGGGTGCGACGACCGCAGCCAAACGGACGACTAATGTCGAAGACATCTACAAGGTGTTGAACAACGATCGCATTAATATTCAGGCGATGCAAGCGCTCTCTCGAACTGGATTGATGCATTACGACCCGTACAGCAACGACAATCCAGGAAGACTCAACGATCCGCGCTGGATCAAGTCGATCGATGCCTACTTTGGCGAGCTCTATCGGAAGCACTTCGGAACTCGTGGTGGGGGAGGCGATTCGTTTTGCGATTTCTATCAGAACTTCATGTCTCAGGCGGTCCGTGAGCTCTTTCGCTACGGCGACTACGAAGGGGCGCAAAGCATCCTCACGAAATTGGACAACTTGTTCGGGCGAGGCGGGCTCATTCCCAACAACAAATTCGAGGCACCACTGGAGACGTTTGTCCAAATTACGACCTATGCCGAGTACGAAGGTTCGCCCGATGTTGCGCGCAGCGATGTCTATGCGGCGCTGACGCGCGGATTTCGTGAGGGCTTGCTGATGGACAGACCGGAAGTGTTGAAAGATGCGCTCAAGTTCGCGCATGGGCTGACGACGTATTTTCAGAGCACCCAATACTCGGACTTCGTCAACAAGTTCGGTGAACGACGCATGGCAGACCTCATTGGAAACTTGCGCACGAGTGTCCAGGACGTGCTTGCGAGTGTCTTGGTCGACCCGTCACAGCCGTTGGTCGATCGATTGACCATATACAACCGAGCTGGTGAACCCGAGCGTCGCATGATCTATGACATCGTGAAGGGACCGCTCGAAGCGGAATTCACGGCCGATCCACTTTCGCAACTCGTATCCTTCGCGCAAGTCTTTCCCGAGCCGCCCGAGATGGATGCGTTTCGACAAACTCGAGCTACAGAAGCGGCAACCCGAGCATCCGAGGTGGAAGCATCGAAGCGATCGACCGCGGAGACCAAGTAGTGCCGTCGCGATTCCCTCCAGCGATTCTTGCAATCGGACGAAACTACGCCGAACATGCGAAGGAGATGGGATCCGCGCCACCCGTTCGACCAATCGTCTTCTTCA
Organism: Singulisphaera sp. GP187; assembly: GCA_945868805.1. GTDB lineage: Bacteria > Planctomycetota > Phycisphaerae > Phycisphaerales > SM1A02 > F1-60-MAGs104. Next base: position 67,470 of record CAMBMO010000004.1, on the reverse strand, counting down.
AGAATCCTGCATCAGTTGTCGGCAACGGCGATCCGATTCAGATTCCACCGATCTGTCAAGAGGGCGGACCCCAAGTCGACTTTGAAGGTGAACTCGCGGTCGTTCTCGGCAAGGACTGTCGAGATGTCGCAGAGTCAGATGCGCTCTCGATGGTTGAGGGGTACGCCGTCGCGAACGATGTCAGCGCTCGGTGGTGGCAGAATCAGGGAGCAGGAGGTCAGTTCAGTCGTGGCAAGAGCTTCGACTCATTCTGCCCATTGAGCGCCATCGTCTCGGCTCGCGAGATCGCCGATCCGCAGAGTCTGCGCATTCAAACGCGGGTTTCTGGAGAACTCATGCAGGACTCCTCGACCGCGAGCATGATCTTCTCGGTGGTTCGGCTCATCAGCGATCTTTCTCGCGGGATGACGCTTCTCAAGGGAACCGTGATCTTGACGGGATCGCCACCTGGCGTTGGGCACGCGCGCAATCCGCCTCGATATCTCCAGAGCGGCGATGTCGTTGAGATTTCGATCGAGGGTGTTGCAACACTGACCAACCCAGTGATCCAATTGCCGTGAACGACCAGGCGAAAGGTCGTCGTCGGCCCTCAGCAATCGCCCGTTTGTTTCTCGCGCTTATTCGCGTCTATCAGGTTGTGCTCTCGCCGATTCTCGGGGGCCGTTGCCGGTTTCATCCTTCGTGCTCGGTCTACGCGGTCGAGGCGTTTCAGCGTCATGGTGCAACGCGCGGAATATGGCTGACCGTCCGGAGACTTGCGCGATGCCATCCATGGGGAGGGAACGGTTTCGATCCGGTGCCATGATGATTTGATGCGACGCATTCCGCCCCGCGCGCAGCTCACTCGCCATCGGTCGTAGAAATCCCCAACGCCGTTGCGAGGCGCTTTGATTCATCCGTGATCGCTCGCATGTAGTCAGCGATTGGACGATCCGCGTGGTTTCGCGAAGAGACGATGATGTCTATTCCTCGTGGTATTCCCGCACGAACAAGACGGAATGACTCGCGAATCAACCGCTTGACCCGCACCCTTCTGGCCGCGTTCCCGACTCGCACTCCGATCGAAAGTCCGAGCCGAGTTCTGCCGAGCTCGTTTGGGGCTGCGTGAACGATGATCCACCCCAAATCACGGCGGGTTTTGCGTGCGAAAACCCTCTGGAATTCCGCGGCAGATCCGATCCGAAACGATCGCCCCGCGCGATTGGGTCGCGGGTTCACTGTGATTCTCCTTGTGCGCTTGGATTTCGACGCGCGAGGAGGTGCAAAGTGGTTGAGAGATTCGTTTTCATCGATCGGCAGTGAGAGAGGGCAGAACGGTTGCTTTGTGGCTTCGGGCGCGCTATACTAATGGGCTACCCACCTGGAGCCCCGACGATGAATGAAGCACTGAAAAGCGACGATATTGTTTCAAAGGTTGGCGGTCGATTCAAGTTCACAGCGCTGATCCAGCGCCGAATTGCGCAACTGATCAATGGTGCGAGGCCGCTCGTCGATCGAGACGGACGAAGCGATTTCGAGGTCGTCATCGAAGAGATCGCAACTGACAAAATCACGATCGATTGGGAGAAGTCTGGCATCGTGAAATCGCACTCGATGAAGTCGTGATTCGCGGGGAGCTGGCTGTTTGCTGAGACATACGAGGGATAGTGGTCTGGCATTTTTTGCATTCTGTCCAAGCGGGGGTATCTTTTGCCTATCAACCTTGCATATCAACCTTGCAAATCAACCCAGTCCCCAAAGTGCGGAGTTCACGCCATGAATTGCCGGATGATGTTCCGAGGTGTTGTTTCTCTCCTATGTGTTTCACTCGCCGGACAGTTCGCCGCCGTGGCTGGCGCAGCTGAACCCGCAGATGGATCAAACCAACGTGTGACTTCCGATGTGAGTGAAATCCTGAGTGGTCGCAGTTGGCCGATCTGGTCTGCGTACAGAGACATCTCGACGATGCGAGCGATTTTTCGCGCAACGGGCGAGCCTGGTGGTGCGCTCGCTGGATCGTGTCCACCGCAAATCGTCACGCACTCGGATGCGAACTTCGGCGGTGGGTCTTTCATCGTCCAAGCCGGATTTGCCGAGACCGAGGTCGCGGCAGCTTCGTATGTGGTTTCGGCCGCGTCTTTTCCGATCAGACTCGATCTGACTGAGATGATCTTTGCAACGAGCGCGGCGACCGTTCAAACAACCACCAAGTGGTCGATCATGATTTGGGAGGGAACTCCGGCGACAGGAACGCTCGTGTTCTCATATTCGTCCGATGCGAAAGTTATTCCTCACATCGTCCTCCCGCCTGGGACAACCGGTGTCAATGTCCAGTTCATGGTCGATCCAGGAGACCCCGAACAGATTTACATCAACGACAACGGGTCGCACACTTTTTCAGTCGGATACCGAATTGACGATCACAACAATCAGACGCAGAACCCTTGCTTCTTTTCTCCTCCGAGTTCGAGCAACGCCTTCCCGACAACGGACACGGGTGGACTCCAACAGCCCAGTCAGAATTGGCTGTATATGGTGAATTGTGGCGCACTCGGTTGCGGTGTTGGCTGGAAGACCTTCGCGCAGTTGCCTACGGCGTGTCGACCGAGCGGTGACTGGGTGATTCGCGCGACCTACACCCCGGTCAACTGCGCGGCACAGCAAGGTGCATGTTGCATCGGAACTGGTTGTGCAATTGCAACTGCGGCTGACTGCGCGTCGGCCGGAGGTGCCTATCGTGGCGATGGATCGATCTGCAACAGTTCAATCTGTTTTCCGCAGGGGAATAATGCTTGCTGCTTTTCAACGACTGGTGGCTGTATTAGTTTGTCCTATCAGAACTGCCTTGCGGCGGGCGGAGCGCCTGGTCCCGAAGGGAGCCTCTGCGCCACGTATGTCTGTTTCCCGACCGGTGCATGCTGCAAACCAGATGGAACTTGTGGCGGTTCGATGAGTCCGACCGCGTGTGCTGCGCAGGGCGGCACCTACCAGGGCAACGGATCGACCTGCACGACTGCCACTTGCCCAATGCCTCAGGGCGCGGCGTGCTTTCCGAGCGGATTCTGCTTGATCATGTCCCAGGCAGATGCGGTGGCGGCGGGTGCCAACTGGCGCGGCGTGGGCACGACCTGCGCGGACTCTGATGGCAACGGAACTGCTGATGCATGCCAGATTCATCCTGGCGACCTGAACGGCGATCAGCTTGTCAATGGTCTGGATCTCGCAACCCTTCTTTCGGCATGGGGATCTCTCGGCGGCATCGCCGATATCAATCACGACGAAATCGTCAACGGAGGCGATCTCGCCGCGCTGCTGAGCGACTGGACCGGCTGACAGAGCAGTTCACGAGTCGAGTTACGATTCGGTTCGTATACTGCAACAGACCTGGAGAGGTGTCCGAGCGGTTGAAGGAGCCAGTCTCGAAAACTGGTGTGGGCCTCGTGCTCACCGTGAGTTCGAATCTCACCCTCTCCGTTTTAGCTGTCGGTGCTCGTTGGGGGCGTCGCGCCTTCGATGAGGCTTCCTACGACCCTTCCTACGACCCTTCCTACGACAATTGCGTCGGCGTGCTTCACCCAGCCCGATTGGCCGTCGGCAAGCTGAATTCTGTACCAACCCGGGCGCGACTCGATCATCGTGAATTCCTCGCCGATGGGGAGCGGTTCAGTAAACGACGCGGCGAATCCGTCTCCGTTGCCTTTGCGCACGATCACTTGATCACTCACAAGAATGCCCGGTGGGTCGATGCGATATCGAATGGCGTCGACCACAATCGTGGCGGTGAGACCGAGGCATACAACAGAGGCGACCGCCATCGATCCGCGCCAAAGGCGAAGACGCGTGGTGGATTGCCAGCCGACCATGACCGCGATCGCGATGATCGCCCACAACCCAAACCATGCGGCCAGAGCGCTCGAAACTCGGACGGGTTGGCCAAACGACTTCCAGTATGTGGCAATGTGATCGACGGGAGAAATCGTTGTCGTCATTCGCCTCTGGGCGGGAAGGAGCGACCGTGCATGAGCCAGATTCGTCGCGATGCGAGAGTCACCAGGGAGAATTCGATCCGCGTTGAGATATGCACCGATCCCTCTCGCAGTTGATCCAGATTGAACAAGCGCATTTCCGAAATTGAAAAAGAGTTCTCCATTCGATACCCCATCGTCGACGATCTTCTGAAACTTTGCCGCGGAGTCGCTGAAGAGCTCGCGTGCTCTTGCCGGATCCGCGACAACCAATCCTGCCGCCTCGTCATACTTATTCTGCGCTTCAATTGCGATGGCGTATCTGGACTCGTCAGATCTTGGGGCGGCTGTCAGGACTTGGGGGGCCGCCATCGTCGACACGGAACAGGCGAGCGCCAGGATTGCTCCGAAAGCGCGGACTCTGACGAACGGTGCGCGAAGGTCTTTCTGCGAAGCAAACATCATGATCGCGATCCTCCAGATACGACCCGTGCGAGTCGCCAGTCGAGTTTGTCGAGCGATTGAATGCACGACCTCGCTTGCGCGACGATTTCAGTCGAGATTTCGCCTTTCCCATTCGCGGAGAATCGCGCGCGTTCCACCTGTTGGAGCAACTGGTCGACGCGATCGAGCAGTTCGTTGGGGGCATTTGCATTCGACAGGCACTCCCTGGCTTCGGATCTCGTGAGCGTTCCGCTGGGGCAGTTCATCCGATCGGCGATGTATCCGACGATTGCCGCGAATCCATCGCCTGATCCGAGTCGCTTGCTCGCGCGACTCCAAGCGCCTTGTTCGCGGGCGAAGGAAACGTCGCTCCGAAGGCGATCGCTCCGTCGTCGCGCCAACCAGAGTGCCGCACATGCAATCGGTGGTGCCAACAGCAACGCACCACTTGTGAATGCGCCGAGCGAAGAAGAGTCGTCTCGAACCATCGCGAGAGTGGGTGCAACATTCGCGGTCAATCCGCCCTCGGAGGCGGTGAGCTGTCGCATGGGCGATTGAGTGCCAGTTGGGGCGCCCAGGATCGCATCTGTCGCGATGTGTTCCGAAGCAACGACAGTGATATCGATCGGTTTCGTCATCGCTGTTCGATATCCGCCGGTTGTCGTATCGAACCAAGAGAACTCGATCGGCGGGATCTGACGAATGTCGAGTTTCGTTGGTCGAAGAGTTTGCGTGAACGTCTTCTTGTTCCCCTCGATGGACCCCGCGAGTGGCGCGGTCGGCATGCGGAAACTGGCTTCGAGAGATGGGATCGCTAGCGGAGGCGGCTGCATCGTGTCGAGTGGTTGAGTTCCCGAGAGGTCGGTGATGATTACTGTCAACGTAATCGGGTCGCCAACCGCCACACGAATGGGCTTGGCAGTCGCCGAGAGTGTGAACGAACCAACCGCACCGCGAAACGATTCAGGTTGACCAATTTCAGGAAGCGCGCGCACCTCAATTCCTGATGCGGAAGCGCTGGTGCGGATGGGCTTGGTCGCAGAAACTGAAAGGTTGTTTCGGCTGAAGAAACCCCGTTGAACCGTGAGTGCAGTGGGGTAGTTCCACGCGATCAAAACATCGCTAAAGTCTGGCACGCCGCTCGCCGTTGGAGTGATTGTCGCTGGGATCTCGTAAATCAGAAAGCTTTGTCCATCGATCAACTCCTCGCGACCAGCGGGTCGCTGACGCCGCTGAGCCATCTCGTTGAGCGACTTGGTGAATGGTCCGAACTCGCACCGATCCTGATTCATGAACTGCCACATGTCTGCCTCGCCGAGCGTCACGCGGTGCTCTGCGCTTTGGAAGGGCTTGACGACTATCCGAAGTGTCACTGTGAGGGGCTGGCCGACCCAGGTATCGACGCCTTCTCCGAAGACTTCTGCCTGGAGCAGGTCGCCAGTCGTTGCGACCGCGGTCGAGATTGATGTCGGCTTGCTCGAGAACTTCGTTCCGTCGACATCTATGGTGATCGGTGGAATCGTGATGACACCCGCTCTGGACGGCGTAATCATCACATTGATGACCGTCGTACTGTCTCGCGTGACAGTTCCGTTGCTGATTTGCATCGAGCTCGTCGTCTGGCGACCTGCTTGAACCTCGAAATCGACCCCTTCGACGCGAGGGAGGATTGGCACTGCGATCGAGCTGCCACCACGCACGACGATTTTCATGATTGCTGGACTTCCGATCCAGGTTTCGCGGGGTGAGAGCGTGAACTCGACATCCGCGGCGATGGCGCTCATCGCGAAAAGAAGTACGCACGTGGCGATCGATAGCGCCAGCTGGCTGAATCTGTTCGAATGGACTGTTGGATTCTCCATAATGCTGCGTTCTCTTTTACCAGTCCTTGCTGGTGGGAGTTCTCTTCGATTGCGTGGCTTGGTCCTTCGCTTCTCGTCGCGCCTTGTCGCGGTCGCGCACAGCTTGGAGCAGTTGCTCGGCCTCTTGCTTGGTCAGGGGCGCATTCTTTACAGGGTCTCCTGCCTCGGTTTGCTTGTTCTGCGACGGCTCGCCTTCAGATTGTTGTCCTTGCTCTCCTTGCTGACCTTGCGGTTCGTCCTGTGCTTTGTCTTTGGTCTCGCCATCTTTTGGCTGTTCGTTCTTGTCCGCTTCGGGCTTTGATTCCTTCGGTTGCTCGGGAGGTTGTTGCCCAGATTGTTCGCCCGCTGACTGGTCCTGCTTCGATTGATCGTCCTTGGGCTCTCCTTGCTGATCCTTCTGTTGCTCTTGTTTTTCTTGCCCCTGTTCATCCTGTTGCTGTTGGTCTTGCTTCTGGTCTTGCTTCTGGTCTTGCTTTTCCTTCTCTTCTTCAAGAAGCTTCAGGAGCCGAGTCGCGGTTTCAGCATTGACCCTTGCGTCGACATCCGACGAATCTGCGGTTGCTGCGTCTTTGAAGTGGGTGAGCGCATTCGTAACCGCTTCGATGGCGCCTTTCAGGTCAGGACTCCCTGCGCGAGTTTCTGTCGGGTCGCCCGGAGTATCCGAATGATCCGTTTCCAGTCCCTTGATCGCTTGCGCGTAGATCGCGTTGCCCTGATTGAACATTGACTGAGCAGCCAAATCGACCTCAGCACTCTGCGCGGCCTCTGCAAACGACTCAGCGGCCTCCTTCAGACTTCCATCCTTGTATTGGGCAACCCCTCGGTTGTAGAGGGCGCGTGAATTCGACGGATCTGCCTCAACCGCCCGTGTGTAAGCAAGTGTTGCCGCAGCGAAATCGCCGGCGTCCATTGCTTCGCGAGCCTCTCGAACCGCCGTGCGGAATGCTGCCTGGTCGACTTGCTTCGGAGGCGTCTGTCCATAAACATTCGCGCCGAAGAATTGAGAGAGCGCGACGATTGATGCAAGCTGGATGGATTGAGGAACTCGTTGCTTCATGCCACTCCTCCTTGCAACTTGATCATTGCGGCATTGGAAGACCGTGATTGACGCTGAACTGACTTGCGATCGGGAATCAGACACTCGGCGATGAGGAGAAGAAGTGCCAAACCAGCTGGCCATTGGAATCGGGGAATCGTTTTCCGAATCGTCGAGGTCTCGAATTCGCCACGCTCGAGGTCTGACATCGATCGCTGAAGAATGTCGCCAAGGTCGACATGGGCCGTTCCTGCATTCACAAAGATTCCACCTGCACTCTGAGCAACTTCACGCAGGGTATTGGGATCCATCTTGGACCAGACTTCTTGCCCATCGTGCACGAGCCATGTCCTTTGCTCGTCGCCTTCGCGACCAGTATCGACTGGAATCCGACCTCCATCGCGGGAATCTCCCAGTCCGATTGTGATGATTCGAATTCCTTGCTTCTCGTAAATCTCCTTCGCCGCTGCGATGGGGTCGCTCCCCATGTCCTCGCCATCGGTGAGAACCACGATCGCTCGGCCGGCGGTTGCGTCGCTCGAAAAGCTCTCGGCTGCGACGCGAAGCGCGTCTGCGAGCATCGATCCACCACGGAGTGCGTCCTTGGGCTCGAGATCGTCCACATTCGCCATAAAGGCGCCATAGTTCAGCGTCAGCGGTGTTCGAATCGCCGCGACTCCAGCGAAGTCCACCAATCCGATGCGGTCGCCACCCATCTCCCGAACTGCATCGTCGATGAATGACTTCGCGCGACCGAGTCGATTCGGGGTCGCGTCCTCCGCGAGCATCGATCGACTCACGTCGACGACGAACATCACATCTGCTCCACGGCGCTTGATCTCCTGCGTTTCACTCCCCAGTCTTGGGTCGATGACTGCGGCGACGACCGCGAGCATTGCGCAAATGACCAGCAGCAAACGGAATACTGGTCGCCAAAGAGAGAATCCAGGTGCGACTCGATCGATCAATTTCGAGTCGATCATCGACCTCATTGCACGGCGGCGCCAGGCGATCGACATGCTTGCAATGACTGCCAAGACGAAAACGACCCAGAGCCAGTTCAGCGCAGAGAGATTGTTGAATTCGATTTCCATTGCGGCTCAGTTCAGAGTTCGGAATCGGGTACTGGAAAGGAGAAGTTCCGCGGCGAGCACGATCAATACTCCTCCAAGGAGCGCGGGGATGGTGAATCCTCCAAGCCGGAAGGACTGGACGGCGAGGTCGGTGTAGTGCATCGCTTGCCGCTGTTCGGTTTTCGTCTTCTCCATCTTGTCGATCTGGTCGTAGATCGCGCGCAGACTCTCAGTATCCGTTGCACGAAAGTACGCTCCGCCAGTTCGACTCGCCATTTCGGTCAAGAGTTTTTCATCGATTGTTACGGGGACCTGGCGGATTTGCTGACGCCCAAATGGGTCGACTCCGACCGGAAAGGGAGCCGTTCCGTGGGTGCCGACTCCAATGGCATAAATCTTGATCCCATAGCTTGCCGCGAGATCCGCCGCTGTCTTGGGGTCGAGATCTCCGGCGTTGTTTTCGCCATCTGTCATCAAGATGATCGCCGCACTTCTGATTGGTTGACTTCCCCCAACCGTCGGGGCGTTCTTCATCGCGTCACGAAGCCGATCGACACCAAGGGCAACAGCATCTCCGATGGCGGTTCCACTCTCGGATTGATCGTCAGCAGGACGCATCTCGTTGAGGGCGTCGATGACATACCCATGATCGAGTGTGAGGGGCGAGAGACTGTCCGCGTAACGGGCAAAGGTGATCAGTCCGATGAGATCGTCGGGTCGTCCCTTCAATCCTCCACGCACTGCGTCTCCCAAAATGAACTCCTTGCCGACCATCTTGACCGCTGCAATCCTATCGGCTCGCGCGCCGTCGACTTCGAAGTCGAGCGCGCGCATCGAACCCGATCGATCGACGACGAATTGAAGAGCTGCGCCTTCGACAAACACTTTCGTCTGCTGATTCGCAATCACAGGCCGCGCAAGGCAGAGCGCCAGCAGCGCGATCGCGACTGCCCGCAGTGCTGGCACGATCCATCGAATGCGGAGCGCCAGCGATGGCCGAGTTGATCGCAAGAGCATCGCGGACGAGTACCCGATGCGAACGCGACGGCTTGGCGAAAGAAACCGCCACAAGGCGATCGGTGCGAGCAGCATCAACGGCAAGAACCACGGTGCAAGGGTCTGGTACGTCGTCACGAGCGCACCGCCAGTTCCCCTGGTTTCGCATCGGTCGTTGGCTCGGTGTCCCGAATGAAGTCGCGCGCCGCACCCAGTCCACTGGCGCATTCGCGCTCGGCAGGTCGGTGCGCGGCGAACTTCACCATGTCTGCCGCGCGCAGAAAGTCCGCGAGGATATGGCGGTGCTCCGCGCCAATCATCGGATGATCCTTCGCCTGCGCGAGGAACTCCTTGGTTGTCTGCTCTGGCGCGGCGATCTCGAATCGTCGTTCAACATATTCGCGCACTGTTCCAGAGAGGCGAACCCAGAATCCGTGAAAATCGCCTCGATCGACAAGCCCTTCGCGCTCGAGTCGGTCGAGTTCCTGAAGGGCCCACTCCGCTGGCGTCAGGCCTCGTCCGGTGATCGAACGCTTACGTGCGATGAAAATCCATGCGAACGCCCCGAGGAGGACGAATGCGACTGCAGCGATGATCAACGCTGGATTGATCCCCGTATCGATGCCCACTTCGCCTTTGATATCTCGAAAGATGTTTGGATCGAATTCCGCTCCGATGAGACTGACGACTTCGATCGCAGTTGGACCGAGCGAGATGGTGCTTCGAACTCCTGCGGCGTCCGTCCAATCGATCTCGATGAGTGGCAGTTCGAGCAGGCCACTTTCATAGGTCGTCGCCACGAACGAAAGGATCGACTTCCGATCGAGTCCTGCCGGCGAGATGTCGCGTCGAACATCGCGGATCTCGAACGGTCCGAGTGTCGAACCCAGATCAGGCATCGAGATCGACGCGCCCTCTCGCGATTCAACTGTGAGAGTGAAAGGCATGAGCGCACCAACTTGGACGACATCCGACGGAGTGGCCAGTATGGCAGTGACTGCTCCCACCTCGACCCGAATCAGCACTGGCTTTGCCGGTCGTGATGCGACTTTGGAAGGTGGAGGAGTGGGCGAAGGATTGGCTGCCGGTCCAGGAAGCTGGTTGCTCTGCGCCACCGCGATTTGCACGAACAGCAGGGCAGCCAAAAGAGTGACGCAATTCCATTTCATCTGCTTCGACGTGCCTCTCGTTTTCGAAAGTACGCCGTGATCGGTTCGACATAATCGACCCCAGTTTCGATCATGAGTGGTTCGATCTTGAGCCGTCGCAACGCGAGTTCGAACTGCATTGTTCGCAGTTGTCCCTCTCGGCGAAAGACGTCTCGCACCGCGCGACTCGACGAATCGATCCAGACCCGTTCGCCACTCTCTTCGTCTGTCCATTCAATGAATCCGGCCGCCGGCAATTCGCGTTCGCGACGGTCAAAGATCGAGACTGGAATGACATCATGACGGCGACGGGCGATCGCCATCGGCTGTTCCCACCCTTGATCGAGGAAGTCGCTCACGACGAAGACCACTGCACGGCGTTTCTGGATGCGATTGAGCTCGTCGATCGCAGACGCGATATTCGTCCCGCTCCCGATCGGTTTGTGTGCGAGCAAATCTCTGACGATGCGCAAGACATGTCGCCGACCCTTGCGAGGAGGCACATATCGTTCAATTCGGTCTGAGAAGAGGAGAAGTCCCACCTTGTCGTTGTTACGAGTCGCGCTGAAGGCGAGCGTCGCAGCGACCTCCGCAACCAGTTCCCGCTTCGTTTGCGAGTGCGATCCGAACGCGAGCGATCCAGAAAGATCGATCGCGAGAAGGACCGTCAGTTCTCGTTCTTCCCGAAAGAGTTTGACATGGGGAGTTCCAATGCGCGCCGAAACATTCCAGTCGATCGTTCGCACGTCATCGCCATCGGTGTACGGACGGACCTCCTCAAATTCCATCCCACGACCTTTGAATGCCGAAACGTAGCGCCCTGCGATCGCTTCCTGAACAATTCGCGAGGTGCGAATTTCAATCCGCCGGATTTTTTTGATGGTCTCGCTGGTCAGCATGAGCAACTTCCCCTACGCCAATGATGAATCAATCGAGATTTCATGACAGAACAAGAGCGCCATCTGAGCATCGGCCGATTCGTCACGGGACCGGAACATGATCGAGCAGCGTTTGCACGATGTCGTCCGCGCTTTTTTCTTCCGCTTCGGCCTCATACGAAAGTCCAAGTCGATGGCGCAAGACATCCGCGGCGACATCCTTGACATCCTGCGGAACCACATAGCCCCGGCCATCGAGGAACGCCTTTGATTTCGCGGCCAGTGTCAGCGCAATCGTCGCACGAGGCGAACATCCGTACTGCACGAGTCCTTCGATAGGGATCTTGTGCTTACTTGGATTGCGAGTGCTGAGTACGAGATCGACGATGTAGTCCTTCATTCGGTCGTCCATGAAAATCTGGTCGACAAGCAGTCGTGCACTCTTGATTTCGTCCGGGCCCATGACCGCGTCCACGGTGAGTTTGTGTTGCGTGGTCGCCATACGATCGAGGATGAGTCGCTCCTCTTTCGCCGATGGATACTTCACGATCAGCTTCATTGCGAAACGATCCACCTGCGCTTCCGGCAAGGGATATGTTCCCTCTTGCTCAATGGGATTCTGCGTCGCGAGGACGAGGAAGGGATCGGGAAGCGGGAAAGTCGTCTCGCCGATGGTGACCTGTCTCTCTTGCATCGCTTCCAGGAGCGCGGACTGAACCTTGGCCGGCGCTCGATTGATTTCGTCTGCAAGAATGATGTTCGAAAAAATCGGGCCCTGCTTGACCGAGAATTCACCTGTGTTGGGTCGGTAGATCATCGTGCCGATCAAATCCGCCGGGAGCAGGTCCGGTGTGAACTGGATTCGCCGAAACCCCGTATTGATTCCCTTGGCGAGACAGCTCACCGCCATGGTCTTCGCGAGTCCGGGAACACCTTCGATCAGCACATGGCCATTCATCAAAAGGCTGCAGAGGAGCCCATCAATGAGCGAATCCTGACCGACGATCACGCGGTGAATCTGGTCGACCAAGTGGCGGAAGGGACGACTGGCCGCCTCAACTTGGCGCTCCAATTCGACGATGTCTCGTTGCGATGTACTCATGGTTTGATTGATCCTCGTGCTACGACAGAACCAGAAAACGGGTTCGGGCGACTGGAGAGGATAAGCGATGCGTAAACTCCTTCTTATGCAATCTCCACTTCGAATTGGTTGGATCGGCACTGGAGTTATGGGAAATGCGATGGCTGGTCATTTGATAGCGGGGGGACACTCCCTCCTGGTGCATTCGCGTACGCGGGCTCGTGCGGACGTGTTGATCGAGCGCGGAGCCGTCTGGGCAGAGAATCCAGCCCAGGCGGCGTCTGGCACGGATGTGGTCTTCTCGATGGTCGCACTGCCATCAGATGTCGAGAGCGTCCACTTGGGGGCCTCGGGAACGCTCTCAGCGCCTGTCGCGCCACGTCTGGTCGTCGACATGACCAGTAGCAGTCCATCGCTTGCGCGCAAGATCGCGACGATTGCTGGTGCACGTGGAATTCCGTCCCTCGACGCGCCGGTCACGGGTGGCGACGTCGGCGCTCGAAACGCAACGCTGTCGATCATGGTCGGGGGAAGCGAGGAGGCATTTCAAACCGCATTACCGCTTCTGCACCTCATGGGAAAAACGGTGGTGCGGCAAGGCGACGCTGGTTATGGTCAGCAAGCCAAGCTTGCAAACCAAATTCTCATCGCATCGACGATGCTCGGAGTTTGCGAGGCGATGCTTTACGCACGCGCGAGTGGTCTCGACCCTACCCGCGTTCTCGAATCCGTTTCGGCAGGGGCCGCGGGCAGTTGGGCGCTTTCGAACCTTGCTCCGCGAATCCTCAAAGGAAACTTCGATCCAGGGTTTTTCATCGATCACTTCGTCAAAGATCTGGGCATCGCCATCGACGAGTGTCGCGCAATCGGGATAGAACCACCCGGGCTGATTGTCGCTCAGAAGCTTTATCAGATGGCGCAGGAGGCCGATCTGGGCCGGCATGGGACTCATGCGCTCTACCAAGTCTACGAGGCTGCAAAGGGCGCTCCAAGCCTCTAGGAGGCAAGAGCAGTCGGCCACGGGTTCCTTCTCCTCGCTTCACATGTTGCGTGGAATTCACAGCGGCAGTATCATTTCTAACCCTCTGCAGGAGATCAACTATGACCGCAACCGCAACTCTTACCGCTGGCACGACCGTCACTATTTCCGTCATCAAGGTTCCGAAGGAAGCCCGCCATCGCAAGACGATTGAGCGGTTGATGCGCCTTCAGCCTGCGGTTCAACGGACCCTGACTCGAGTTGCCCGCGAGCGCACGCGTACAACTCCTTGGAACCAGCGTGGCGGACGTATGTGGGCCGCTCGCATCGCAGCGACGCGCTGTGTCGGTGCGGAACTCGGCGCGAAATTCCAACTGAAAGTGACTCCGAAGATCATTCCGGACGTCTTGGCGATTGCGCGTTTCGTTTCAATCGCTTAATCGCTTGGGAGCCAATTCACGCCGGTTCACTCTGCGCCGATGGCTTGCCGAATCGGCATGACGAGGTATGGAATCACCCGTTGCTCGGCGAGTCGCTCTGCATGTCCGCAGAGAGTCGCAAAAATAGTCGGAAGTTCGTCAAGCGAGGCGAGGGGACCGGTTCGACGGACCGTCAAGTACACGCTGATTGGGTCTACCCCGAGCGATCCACTTGTACGCCCGATCTGCGGTCGGGTCTTCACTTCAAACGAGGCCTGTAGTTCGCGACCCCGCGTCAGCGCGATACCGACGAATGGTTGCACATCGATCGGTTCATCCTGATCGCAGTCGAGGAGCAATCCGAGTGGACTATTCGCAAGCAGAGCTTCGTAGACAATGCCATCGCGGTGGGACGCAGTGTCGATGTCGAATCCGAAGATCAACTCGATGTGGTCAATGTCGAGCGGGCTGATCGACAGAAACCACGGGGCGGTCCCAAGAACCGCTCGGTGAATCTTGTACGCGTCACTCGTCGAAATCGCATTGACATGACCGCTTCGAATCGATGTCTGGCGGAGCGCGACCCAGAGGAATTCCCTTTCGCCTTCGATTGACTCGAGTGCGACCTCGTGCTCGGTCCTGCGCACCTTGGTGAGACGAGGTAACTGCAGGCGCAATCGATCGAAGAGTTCAAGTGTTGGCTCTCTCGACTCTGGCAGGTCCAGTTTGAGGGCGATCTTCTGATTGACGCAGAAGTCACTGCAGAGGGAACCGAAGGCGGACATGCCCCAAGCGTAATCCCCGAACGGTTGGTCGGAAAGTTACCGACCGCTCATCCACGAAACGATTGCCTTCCAGTCTTCGAGCCCCGGAAGCAGAAGATCCGGTTCGTGCCCGGCCAATTCGCCAAGCGGGTGGTGCCCCGTTGCCACCGCAATCACATTGCATCCATTGAAATGGGCGCAGTCGATGTCGAGGGGCGTGTCACCGACGATGACGACCTGGGATGGGTCGATCGATTTTCCATGTGCCAGTCGGTGGCGTTCCATGGCCACCATTGGCAGATCGCGTCGGTGCTCCCCGTCGTCTGCCCATGCGTTGCACTTGAAATGGGCAAGATCAAACCCGGCGTGGGCGACCTTCAATCGACCCGGGTGTTCGTAGTTGCCGGTCAAGAGGCCAATCGAGTAGTCGTCATTGTCCGAAAGTGCCTGGACCAAATCGATGGCGCCTCCGAGTGCCATTGACCGTGAAGTGTCGTCGAATCCGCGACGCAAATGCTCTCCATATGCGTGCCGAAATGCGTCGTGGCGGTGAGTCGTTGGCTCCACGCCGGCATTCGACATCAAGTCGCGCCAGATCAATCGATCAAGCCTGCCTGAGATCGAGATTCCATCGAACGAGAATGAATGCTCGGGATAAAGATCGCGAGCCGCCGAAAGCATCGCCGTCATGCCCGCGCCCTCTGTGCGCAGGAGTGTCCCATCGATGTCGAAGAGAATCAGCATGCCATCGCCCTCTCAGGCATTCGCACACACGCTCGAGACGATTTTCGCCGCGGCATCGTCAAGATCCGTCGCGCTCTGCATCGTCGGAATGTTGACGCGCGCCGCATCGAGAATCCGGCGCGCTTCCTCGACATTTGTCCCTTCGAGGCGCACGACGAGTGGCACGCGGAATCCGATGGTCTGCGCCGCGCCGACGATCGCGCGAGCGATCCGATCACACTGCATGATTCCGCCAAAGATGTTCACGAGAACCCCTTGCACTCGGCCATCGCTCAGAATGATTCGAAACGCCTCTGTGACAGCCTCTTCAGTGGCACTTCCGCCGACATCGAGGAAGTTAGCGGGCTCCCCTCCGTGCAGTTTGATGATGTCCATGGTGCTCATGGCCAATCCCGCACCGTTCACGAGGCATCCAATGTTGCCGTCGAGTGCGACATAGGAAAGCCCAAACGCTTGAGCGCGCAATTCCGCCGGGTTTTCTTCTGCGGGATCATGCATTGCCTCAATGTCCGCGTGCCGAAAGAGCGCGTTGTCGTCGAAGGCGAATTTGGCGTCGATCGCCATCACCTGACCATCTGGGTGTGTCGCGGTTGGCGGCGTGAGAACGAGAGGATTCACTTCGACAAGACTCGCGTCGCTCGAGCGCTGCAACGCGCAGAGCTTCGTGACCATGCTGACCGCCTGTGCGATCGCCTTGCCTTTGAAACCAAGCGCGAGTGCAACGGATCGGGCCTGAAACGGTTGCAGTCCAAGAATCGGATCGAGGGGAACTCGAATAATCGCATCGGGGCGCGACTCTGCCACGGCTTCGATCTCCACACCGCCTTCGGTGCTGGCGATGAGCGTATTGGTCCTTTGGGCGCGGTCGACCAAGACTGCGATGTAGTACTCATGTGCGATCGCGACTGCATCCGCAACGAGCAGTCGCCCCACAACAAGACCTTCCGGTGGAGTTTGGGGGGTGATCATGCGATTCCCAAGCATGAAGTTTGAGGCCGCGACCGCCTCGTCAATCGAATTCACGACACGCACGAATCCCGCCTTGCCACGACCGCCTGCGTGCACCTGCGCCTTGACCACCACTTGGGTTGAACCGAGAGAGAAGAGCGATCGTGCAGCGGTGTGCGCCTCTTCCACGCTCGTGACCATCGTGCCGGGTGGGACTGCAATACCGGCTGTCGCGAGCAATTGGCGGGCCTGAAATTCGTGAATTTTCATGGGTTCGCGATCTTATCGACTCTGCGGTGCTTTCGGCGAATTCGCCACCATTCCCATGCCACAGGAGCGATCGACACGACGACGACACCAAGGACGACAAACTCGAAGTTGCGCTTCACAAACGGGACTTCACCGAAGAGGAACCCCGCTCCGAGGAGCGACACGACCCACAGGAGTCCGCCAGTCACGCAATAGAACATGAACGTGCGGAATCTCATCACGCCGACACCAGCGAAGAACGGGGCAAATGTCCGGACGATCGGTACGAATCGGGCGAGCACAACTGCCTTTGGTCCGTGAGCTTCAAAAAACAACTTGGTTCTCTCAAGGTGTGACACCCGAAGCAGTGGAATCTTTCCGGTGAATGCACGCGGACCGATCCATTTTCCGATGTGGTAATTCACGGTGTCCCCCGTGATGGCTGCGACCATGATCACCGATCCACACAACCACGGGTCGAGTCCAATCCGTCGAGCGCAGAGTGCGCCGAGAGCGAAGAGCAAGCTGTCACCTGGGAGAAACGGAAAGACGACAAGTCCCGTCTCGCAGAAGATGATCAGGAAAAGAACGACATACGTCCATCCGCCCGCTCCTTGCACGATGTCGGCAAGAAATCCATCGAGTTCAGTGAAGATCCGAGGAAGCTGTTCAATCATGCCATCCATGGAAGCGACCCAAATCACTCCCGGAAACGCAAAACGGACAGAGCGGGATTCGAACCCGCGGTAGGGGTATAAGCCCCTACATCGGTTTAGCAAACCGACGCCTTCAACCGCTCGGCCATCTGTCCAAGGACTCGGAGTGTAGCAATCGATCGTCGCAAGATTTCATCGTTCCAAGGGTCTGTTTGGGTTCGAGATCCGTGGTCGCCCTTGCTGGTTACTTCGGGATCGCAATTGCCGAGAACATCCGTGCCTTGTTGAGTGGTTCACGCCGATGGCTACTGAAACTCGTGTCAGTGATCGTGCAGGGTGGGTCGCATTCGATCGATTCGGGGCCAATCCCACACCGTTGAAGCAAAATTCGTGCGGCGCCAGCGCAATCGGCATACGCCTTTCCTGGGAGCGGCGAGAAGTGGAGTGCTTGCTCGAGCCCGCGTTCGCGAAAAGCCTCGATGACGTCTCTTCCGACTTCGTACCGGGAGGCACTCGCACAAGGACCTATCGCCGCAATCATCGATATCGGATCCGCGCCGAATTCTTCGACCAGTGCACGAACCGTCTCGCCGAGAATGTCCAGGGCAATTCCGCGCCAACCGGCGTGAATCGCGGCACAAGTATTTGTCGCCGTACATGCGATGAGAATCGGCGCGCAGTCCGCAGTCGAGACAATGGGGACGAGGAGCGGATCGTCGGTGATGATGGAATCTGCATCTGGCAAAACACCACCGAGGCAATCACGGCCATGCACCCAGCGGGATCCATGCACCTGTCGAGCCCGCGCTGGGCGCGCAGGTTCTTCGGCAAGGCGAATTGCGATCAATTCAGGTGGCGGGGGATTGTTTCGAGAAAACCAGTGCGGAATTGCGTGTCGTTGAAGGAGTGGTGAAAACCACCGTGATTCCTGAGTTGGGAAATGCTCCACGCGATGCATCAACTTGCAAACCTATCGCAGGAATGGCAATCGGGGCGGGGAGTTTCAGACCGCGCCAAGAAAAAAACTCGGTCGCAAACCCCAGTTCAGGGATTCGAGGCCGAGTTTCGAGACCCTGTTTGGCCTCGACGGGTACCAATCGAATGCAAATAATTCAGTTATGGGCAGTCGAGGTCGACTTCGGTATCACCCTCGTCGGTGTCGTCGAGAATCGACATGTCGACATTCCAACCCATTGCGTCGAGAGCGAGCCACTCGCGCCGCGTCAAGAAATCGGCAAGTGTGCCAAGTGGCACCCGATTGTTTGGAGAGAGCGTGTAAGAGCAAATCTCTCTCGTGTAAAAAGTGTTCCCCTTGCCAATGGACTTCCCCATGAGGCAGCGGGTTCCAAGGTCAGCAAGTTCATCTTGCTTCACGAAGGCGCCTCGAACGGGCGAGCCGTCGTACATTTCCATTTCGAAGTCGAAGTCGACTCCGAAGGTGTTACTCACGAAGTTCAAGATCGACTTGTTGGCGACACTGTTTCGCGCAACCGTTCTCGGCATTGCCCCGAGGAAGTCATTGTTGATCTGTGGATTCGCGCCGGCAGCGGGGATCCTCCCGCGGAAGTCCACGACGACGCACTTGCCAGCACCTGCGCCGGCGGTCACGATTGTCTGCGCCGCACCATCGGGATACGCGAAAGTCCGCTGAGCCATAGGGATCACAAGCGGAGCAACGAGTTCAGAATCATCAAATGCGTTTTTGTTTCCGCCACTGAGGATGCCGTGAAATTGGCTCGCGAGAAACGAAGTCGCGTTCGGCGTGTCAGCGCCGGCGGCAGTCAACATCTGACCGGTCGTTATTCCAAATGCCGCAGCGTCTGAAACAAGCGTCTTGTTCAATCCTGGGTTGTAATCAAGAGCCCAACCCGGGAGCGCACCGCTGAAGTTCTGACCGGCGAAAATCACGCCTTCGTAATAGGTCGAGAACTGCGCGCAGGTGACTGCGGGATCCCCTCCAAAGACATTCGCTGGGTTGTTGACGAGATAGTCCTCCAAGATGACATCTTGCTGAAAGCGAAAAAGGTCCATGACTGTGCAATCGCGCACGAGAAAATCCGCTCCTGCCACGAATCCCATCGCCTGACAAAGCTCGCGGATCAAGTGGTCTTGAAAGGAGTAGAGCAAGCTCTGACCGAATTGCAGGCCGTTCGATGGGTCGAAGTCCCACTGGATTGCCGAGCTCAGGGTGATAAGCCCATCGTCGAGCGGAATTCCGACGCCCGCGGGATCGGGCAAGCCGAGCGCCAATTTCAGTGGACGAACCACATAGATTCTGTTCTCGGGAGTCGCAGATGTCGAAACACCGCTATAGCGAACCGGGATGCTTGCACGCAATGGAACTGGGTTGATCTCGTTCTCAGGCAACACGAACGCATCGCCAGTCACATTGATGACTTCAAAACCCGCGGCGACGTCTCCGAACTTCTCAACGGAGTACCTCGCGGTCGTCACTCCCAATCGGCCGGAAGGAAGCGCAACATAGGCCAGCATGATTCGCAGGACGACATCCTTCGTCAGTACATGTGACTCGATGTACGCCTCGACGTCCTCGACTGCATTTGTGAATTGCACCATCTGTGCCGGTGGGACGATCGAGCCCGTCGTCACAACGAACTGCAGGTCGAATGGCACTCCGACTCCAGCGATCCCGCCCTCGTCGCCACCTTCATTGTCGCCCTTGCCCTTGGGGTGTCCCCCGATCGTCCGATCGATCTCAAAACTCATCACAGGTGACTGCACAACATCCGATACCGATTGCACCATCGATCGGAGCTCTGTCAAACTCACCGGAGGAAATCCGATTTCCGATGACGGGATCGAGACCGAGACCTGTTCGGTCGCGCCACGAGCCGTTTTCTCATGCACGACAAGGACCGCATCCTGTCTGGCACTCATCACTGGGTTTTCGTCACCAAATTGCTGGACGAGCATGAGTTCGACTGCAAAAAGAATTGGGGTCATCATGGTTGTGGTTCTTGTCTTTGCTTCGGGTCTGAGTAGTTAGGTTTTGCGTTGGGTGTTACGAAAAGATTGTCAGCTTCGATCAGCCCCCTGCTCCGCCGGGGCAGGCTCCCCAATTCGAGAGGACTTCCAAGAGGTCGAGTGCATCGACCGAGTCATCGTCATTCACGTCAGCGATGGCACCCAGAGGGTCGCTCGAATCAGCACCGAAGAGGCCGAGGATGAGGACGAGGTCTTCCGCACCAACTCGTCCGTCCGCTGTGGGGAGTCCGCCTTCTGGAACGCCACCAGCCACGTCGGCGAGGCATTCGGCGATCGTCAACCCGAGGTCGAACGATAAGTTGTCAATCGCGACGAAGGCACCCGAAATCACGATCTTGTTGAACGCAAAGTCTGGATCCGGATCTTGGCCGAATGGTTGGGCGATTCTGACTGGTCCGCCATCGATCACGGAGGTCGGGAATCCCGTCGGGTAGGTCGGTGTCTGGAATGGGCGAAGGTCGTACGACTGAACGAACTTGAGAGTTTCGGCGCCAGTCCCAGGATCGACAAAGAACGCCTGAACGGTCACCACATTTGCTTGAAGAAACGGGAAATTGATGAGCGCTGGAAAGGTCCCAGGATAAAGCTCTTCGGTGTCAAAATACTCATCGAAATCACACGCATTGATATAGAAACGGGACTCCTTCGAGTTTCGGGCGAGCAAGATCGTCGTGACACCACTTTCGCCAGTCACTGAGTTCGCTGACGGGAAATCGCCAGTCAACGAATTGAAGACGAGACGCTGCGCGTATCCGCGTGTGCCGAACGCCATTGCAAATCCTTGGCCAAGAATTCCACCCCACTCGGCGTAGCTGCCATTTCGTCCGAGTCCGTATTGGAAGAGCGATGGAATGTGATCCGTATATATGAATCCGCCATCCAAAGTGTCGCCGTTTTGATCACTACTTTCGATTGTCGCGAAGTACTCGGGGAAGGTCGGGTCAAGCCTGCGCAGTTCAGCAAGCGCGAGTGGCGAAATGCGTGCGATTGGGAGCGCTCCATCGCAGGTACCAAATGGAATGTTTTCAAAGTTTTCGCGGAACAGAAGTGTCTGGTCTTCGCATTCGTCCGGGATTCCATTGACATTTACATCCGGGCTATCCCCATTTGCAATATCGCACCTATCTGGAATTTGGTTCTGGTTGCAGTCGATGGGACTCGGAATCCCAGGATCCTCGATCGCGACCTGGCAGTCATCGGGAATTCCGTCGGCATCGCAGTCTTCGGCGATCCCGTCGACAGCTTCGATAAAATCGTCGATCTCGTTGTCATTGCAGTCAACAACGGGATAGATGCTGCAACGAAACTTGGCGAAGTCGAACTTCACCTGCGAGATGGATCGAGCATTGTTCGCCTTTTCGTCCGCTTGGTCTTCGATCTGGGAGTCCGACACGACCACCATCGCCGCCGAGTCATTCGGGAAGTCGTCACTCGCAATCGCGCATGGAACGACAGCGGCAGGTGCGGCGGAGGCGGGGTCCTGCACTCCAGTTTCATCAATGTATTCGGCGTCCGAACCATCCGTTTGATCAACTTGCGTGCACTCGAAGTCGAATTCATCGCCCGCCTCTTCGTCGGCATCTTGTGGCGCTCCGTAATCCCGCCACAACTTCTCCGGATTGGAGAAGCCGGGAAGTCTCACATTTGTCCCGTTCGGGTACGCCATCACTGTTCGGAAATCTGCATCACCGAATCCGAAGGAATCAGGGAAAAGGACTCCGCCTGGTGGTCCCGCGTTGTCGTGGTCGTGGTGGCATCCAAGGTTGTGCCCAAGTTCGTGCGCGTACACCGTGTCTCCGAGCACTGTGATGTCGAGGAGGCAAAATGGAGATTCGGAAAATGCTTGAAGTGTCGAGACGGTCGAGGGACCGAGGATCCCGCCGACCGCCGGCACAATGAGCGCGTCGACGATCGGATGAGGGTTTGCCGGAAGGGTGAGTCCAGCGAGCGCCTGCGCATTGCTGTTCGCATCTTGCATCACGCTTGCCAAGCCGACAAAGCCGCTGTCTGAACCATATCCAGTTCCGACGAGGGCGACCTCATCGGCGCCGAGCGCATCGCGCCAATCGAGGACATAGTCGAGGTATCCATCGCCTGGAGTCGAGAGCCGTCCGAGATCAACCGCGAATCCAGTGCTGACGAATGGTTCCTCTTCGCCGAAAAAGCCATCCGCCACAAGCGCGCCTACGAGTCGAAGGCGTGGCATGCAAACTTCGGTCTCCGCCGGCGTGACGCCAGGGAGCGCCTCGTGCGCGGCCGGTGATTGCCCATCGGCACAGCTGAATGGAGGTTGAGGGGCGGGAGGAGGGACAGTCACCGGGTTCGTGACAGTGCCTGGTTCTGGGTAAGCCCCGTATCCGCAGATGGTGTTCAAATTATTGTTCACGTCCTGACCGTCGAAGTCAGTTGCAGGTTGATTCGTCGAATTCAGCATCGAGAGATTCGCCTGCGCTACGGTCAAGACAGCCTGGTCGTACGGCGTTGTTCCGGCGGCAAGAAGGAGCTCGTTCGCATCGACTGAAAAGACGATCAGGACATCGATGATGAGCCCACTTTCCTTGACAAGTCCTGGTGGCAATCCAAACGGACCGACCTCGGGAGCGCACGGAGTAATCGGGGCTCCCGCGATTCCGCCCTCGTTCTGTTGCTGACGGGATCCGTTCAGGTTTGTCATGTCCGACATGCCAGCCACGCCAGGCAGACCCGGAAGCACACGTCCGACACCGCACTCAAACTTGCCATAGTCCGGACGAAGCGTGAGTTTGTACCGACCTAGTGTGTTTTGACCTAATTCGGCAGGAGTGAGCGCATACGCAGATCCATCGCGACGGAGGAAGTATCCAGTCAGATTGGATCCAATCTGACTTATGATCCCATACAGCGACTGACCGGTATCTCCACCCCGGAGATAGATTTGCTTCTCGTCAACGCCTGTCCATCCTTTTCGATCGACGACGAAGTCGAGCGCGCCGCCATCGGGTGTCGGAACCAAAAACTCATCGCCGATCTTGAGCTCGCGGATCGAGTTGGCGGTGAGATTTGGCGAACCCATTCCAGACAGACCAAGCCCAGAGAGACCAAGCCCAGAGAGACCAAGCCCAGCGAGGTCGGGTCTTCCAACGCCCGGCGCTGGAAGGACCCGTGCGACTGGCACCGCGTTTGGAGTGGAGGGTCGTGTTGAACCCGTGCTTGATTCATTCGACTTTGCCGCTCCAGATGCAGTATTGATCGACACGACATGCTTGTCGGTCCCGCCGTTGGTAATCGCCAACGCGGACAAGGTGGTGCAGGCAAATGCAATAGCTGAGTATTGGAAGTTCTTCAGTTTCATGTGAGATTCATTTCGTGCGAGAGTGGGATCAATTGCTCAATGACGAGCTCGGTCGAGAGATCTGTAGATTCTCATACCGACATGATCCTGCGACGCCCCGCAGAGAACATGGTGAGTATGAGTTGGGATCGGAAGTTGTCAAGAAAGCCTCGCCAATTTTGGTCGATATTGGCGAAAAAACGGACATGGTCCGCCTCATCAAGGTCCGCATGGGGCTCCAGCGTCGATGAGCGGATCGTTGTACATGATCTCAATCTGGTCGAGCCATATCTGAGATTGACCCAGCCCGCCGAAGGGAATGAAAACAACCCGGCAAGCCAATTGAACACCTGTTGGAGTTGGTATGCCGATGTCGCTCGGGAAGACACACGCAGGAAGCACGAATTGTGGCATCGTTACATTGGCGCCTGTGATCTGGCCAAGAAACGGTGGCATGAAATTCCAGCGATTCGTTGCATTGTTGTAGACGAACGCGATGACAAGCGCACTTGATACCGAGACAGTTTGCCCAGTGACTCGCACCGAGATGCCAGTGAGATCGCCCGCAGATTGAAGCTCAGTTGTGCGGATCACTTGGACGTCGAGAATTCGGTTGCCGGTCGGATAGAAGAGCGCGGGGCCAAGCCCGGAGGAGGACTGATTCGAACGTGGGCGAGCAGTGCGTGCCTTCACGAACTTGTTGTCGATCTCTCGGATGCTGAACTGCGATCCAGAGAGGAGGGATCCGCAGACAATTTGGAATGTGCACTGGTTGTTGTCGTAGAAGTCGCCGGTGATGACGCTCGCGCCAAGTCGGCGGAGATTTGGAAAACCTGCGACATCCGAAGGATCTCCATCACCTGCTCCGACAGTATTGCCGATCAAAGCGTCGACGAATTCAGGCTGATCTCCCGTAGAGAGCCCGCACTGCGCGAATATGTTGTTTGGATCGCTGAAGATTGCCTCAACATTTGCTGGGCTGAAGGGCTGTCCGTCGTAGACCTGTTTCGCAAGCGCTTGCGCGAGTGCTGCAACGCCACCAACCTGAGCTGCCGACGCACTCGTTCCGCCCCAGACCGCTGTGTAGCTTCGGAGGCGATTGACCTCGTACGCAGCAACATCGGGATTCGTCGAAACCGATCCGTTCTCCCCAGAGAAAAGATCTCCGTATCCCAATGTGCAAACGCCCTTGCCCCACGCCGAGACATTGACCTCAGCGGTGCCGTCGCCCGAATAGTTACTCAGGTTTGCTCTGCAATAATTCAGCCCGGGGTAGACACGCGCCGATCCAGGCGCTGTGATGAACTGGAATCCAGGCCACACCGCACCGACAACGATTGCCTCTTCACTCCCCTCAATGGGCTCCTCGACTTCAGCCGAAGCGTTTCCGGCTGAGATGACGAAGGTGACTCCCGCGCCGAGCCCCGCCGTGATCACGGCAGCGCGCGAGAGACTCGTATTGAGTGGTTGTCCGTTCTCGGATATTGGGAGGACAATGACATTCCCCGGATTCGGGTCGGACTCAGTGATCGATGAAAGCTGATCGATGGCATTCGTCATCGCAGTCAGCAAGCGTCCCTGCTGTTCAAACGATTCAGATGGGAAGAAGAAAGCCTTTACATTCGGCACGATTCCAGTGACGCCAATTGTGTTGTCGTTCGCGAAAAGCACACCCAATGTTGCTGTTCCATGGGCGGGAGCCGTATAGAACGATCCAGAGAAAGTGGGTGGTGGGTTGCTCTGATCATTGATCACGAGCGGGGTCTGTCCAGATTCAACGGTCACCTTCGTGACGCCGGTGACTTCGTCGATAAGGTCTTCATGATTCACGAGCGCGGATGGCTCGATGACGGCGACGGAGATTGTTGGAAGTTGAGGGCCGTTCGAACCAGGGAATTGCTGAAGCAAGCTCGCCATCGACGCCAAATCCAGCCCTCCACCTCGAAAGCCCGTGACATCGATGAACGACTCAAACACTCCAGGTGGTTGCGGTGGTGGCGGATTCGGACCGTTGTACGGATCGGGGTAACGCTCGGTAGTCGTGTAGAGCGCGAGTGCGGCGCTTCCGGGCGTATCGACTGGCGGCGGAATCTCGAGCAATGTCGCATCGAAGAGCGGTGAAGGGACTTGCAAGCTTGGATTGATCGGTGAACCACCATCGAGAATCAATCCGGGGGTTGAGTAGCAATCGTCATAAAAACCAAGTGCGACCGCGGCGCAGTCGTCATCCCAAGAGATCGTGCAACATGTCACATCTTGGAAACAGACAGCTCTGCAACAATCCGGATTTGATGACCCTGCTAGGCCATGCTCCAGGAATGGCGAAGTCTGAATCAAGATCGACTCTTCGAGCGGGCTCCATGGACAGTCAAAGGGCGCCGGACCAGGCAAAGTTGGAGGCAGAATTGTCTGCAGGCAGGTATCGCTCGATCCGTCACCTCCGAATGCAGATGGTCCGACCAAATTGGCTAGCGTGGCGCACACCTGATCCCAGCAGATTTCGCAGGACGGTCGAATTGCGACGACTGTCGTGCACGTCGGGATGTCGGAACAGTACCCCACCGGCAAGCCACTGTCAGGGTCGACAGTTCCACCGTGCGGAAAGTTGCAACCGTACGACGGGGCGTCGGGGCATGGTCCGCAATTTCCGCATGCGGTTCCCGCTCCAGCAGGTGCTTCGCAGGAAGGGCAGTCGCCTTGTGGACTCGCGAGTTCGGTCTTGGTTTCGATTTCGACCCATGCGACTTCCTCAAGCGCGAGGAATTCCCTTCCAGCCTGAACCAGTTGATTCGCCGCAATTCCTTCGACATACATCATCGACGCGAGATCTGGCATTCTCTTGCCACTGCGTTGCTCGCCACGAGTGCGGAGCGAATCAAGCTTCGATGATTCTTTATTGATGGCTTGACGGATTGTCGCACCGTACTTCGAAATGACACCCGTGCTGGAACTGGCATCCCGACCAATCAGACTGAACAACTGATCCCCAGCAACGCGTGATGCACGCATGCCGACCATCATGTCGTACATGACGATGAGTCTGCCCGTGTGTTCGGCAGTGCCGCGGTCAGAGTTCACCGGCATCTGGAGGGATGCTGGATCCTTTGTGATGGGACGACCAGTTCGGTTCGCCTTTGTCGGAGATTGAGAAGCAGACACCGTCGCCATCGATCGATCGATTGCAGCGACCGTCGCGTCAAATGCGCAGATCGAAATGGACAAGACCACAATGAGAAATGCTCGCATGAAAATTCCCAATCTTGTTGAATGACTTTTCTGGTTGAACCGACAATCTAGCGACCGACTTTGCTCGATCGAGGCGAGTGGAATTTCTCACTTCGAAACGGTCTCCACGAAGGAGACAATCCGTGCAGAGTGTAGCACCGGCCGAGTGCGTATGAGGCGCGAGTCGCGGTTCCGCTTTCGCGGAATCAGGCTTTGATTTGCCGCCGCCGGAGTATTCGATGACCGATGTCAGAGCGAAAGAACGCGCCCTCGAACTTGACCGACCCCGCCAGATTCGTGGCGAGGGCGCTTGCTTGCGCGAGAGTCTTGCCGAGGCAGGTCGCGCCCACCACCCGACCACCTGTCGTCACTATTTTCTTCCGTTTTTCGAGTTTGGTCGATGCCTGAAACATCCACTGGTCTGACTCGGCACCGCCAGAGTCAAGAGGTAGCAGTCCCGTAATGACCCGTCCCTTTTCGATCGGGCCGGGATAGCCATCGCTGCAAACGATGACAGAGCATGCGACCCGCGGATCGAAATCGAACTCGGCTTCTTCGAGTCGACCGGTCGCCGTCAGCCAGAGAGTCTTCAGGAGGTCGCCCTGAAACCTCGCCATCAAAACCTGTGTTTCCGGATCTCCAAATCGACAGTTGAACTCGAGCACTTTTGGCCCAGCGTGTGTCAGCATGAGGCCGACGAACAACACTCCACGAAATTCGATGCCTTGGCGACGCAGTCCATCAACTGCGGGGACGAACACATCGCGCGCGATGAGTTGAAGGTCCGCATCGCTCATCAGCGGAGTTGGGCAAAATGCTCCCATTCCACCAGTATTGGGACCAGTGTCGCCCTCGCCGACTTGCTTGTGATCTTGGCAAGTATCGAGCAGGGTGATCGTGCGACCATCGACCAGAGCCAACACGGATACTTCCTGCCCTTCGAGGCGTTCTTCGATCACAACGCTCGATCCCGCATCGCCGAATTCCTTGGATTCCATGCACTTTCTCACTGCAATGGCGGCTTCATCCTTGTCCTTGCAGACAGTCACACCCTTTCCAGCACAAAGACCCGTGGCTTTGACGACACAAGGCTCGTCGCGCTCGGTGACATAGGCGAGCGCGGCGCTGAGTGTCGTGAGAACCCGACCTTCAGCAGTGGGGATTGATGTCTGTCGCATAATCGTCTTTGCGTATGCCTTGTCCCACTCCAATCTCGCCGCCGCCCGAGTCGGCCCAAAGACGGGACGGTCCGGTGTCGCGAGCGCGTCAACCATCCCATCCGCGAGCGGACCCTCGGGACCAATGACGATGAATCCGATCTTTTCCTGAGCCATCCATCGCTCGAGGTAGTACTTGCGCTTGAGCGTGAACTCTTCGGGGCATGCGGTGCCGAGCGCGAGAAGTCCAGCGTTGGCATTGTTGTCGACCCACAGCTTTCCGAGATGCGGCGATTGGCGAATCCTCCAAGCAAGCGCGTGCTCGCGCCCTCCTGATCCGACGAGAAGGACATTGACTTTTTCAGGTAGTGGCAGGAATGACATCAGGTTTTCTCGGTGATCGGGTTCTCGGGGTTCAGTTGGCAAGGACTTCGTACTCGAGATCGTGCGCTTCTGCGACCGCCTTGTTCACGAGTGTTCCTCTTGTCATATTGATCGAATTCGCGAAGTGAGAATCCATCTTCGCCAGCTGATCGGCGCCAAATCGTGCCAACTTCAAAGTCCAGGGCAATGTCGAATTCGTGAGCGCTTGAGTGGAAGTCCGCGCGACTGCTCCCGGCATGTTTCCAACGCAGTAGTGAACGACACCATCGACGGTGTAAACCGGATTCCGATGGGTCGTGACTTTGGCAGTTTCGACGCATCCGCCCTGGTCAATCGCGACATCGACGATGACGGATCCGGGGCGGATGTATCGAAGATCCTCGCGACGAATGAGTTTCGGAGCACGTGCCCCCGGGACCAAGACAGCGCCGACAATGAGGTCCGCCCACGCGAGTCGCTCGCGAATCGCCTGCGGATCGCTGTAGATCATTCGCACATTTGATGGCATGACTTCAGCCAGAAATCGCAAGCGATCAAGGTTGATGTCAACGATGACGACATCCGCGCCCAGCCCAGATGCCATGCGCGCTGCGCATGTTCCGACGACGCCGCCACCGATGATGAGAACAGTTCCAGGCGCGACTCCCGGGACGCCACCGAGCAAGACACCCGATCCGCCCCACGGTCGTTCGAGATATTTCGCTCCCTCTTGAATTGAGAGTTTTCCCGCAACTTCGCTCATCGGAGTCAGGAGGGGAAGGCGTCCTTCGTCGTCCGTCAGAGTCTCGTATGCGCAAGCAATGCACTTCGAGTCGAGGCAGTCGAGCGTGAGTTGCTTGTCGGCGGCGAAATGAAAGTAGGTGAAGAGAATCTGCTCCGACCTGATCATCGGGATTTCGGAAGCCTGTGGTTCTTTGACCTTGACGATCATCTGCGACTGGCCCCAGACTTCGGATGCGCTTGCGACGATTCGCGCGCCAGCTTCGGAATAAAGCTCGTCCGCGAAGCCGCTGCCGAGACCTGCACCCGACTGCACGACGACCGTGTGCCCTTCACGTACCAACATCTCCGCGCCGATGGGTCGCATACCGATGCGAAACTCATCTGCTTTGACTTCTGTGGGAACTCCAACGATCATGAGACGGGACTCCGAGGAAATGACTATCAAGAAACAACCGAACGCCTTCGTCGGGACGAATCGACAAGTGTAACGAGGCAATTGGTCGGCGCCGTCTGCTACCCTCCACGCCCCATGAAGATGCTTCGCTCCAGTCGCTTGTGCACACCTCTCGTGGCCACATTTCTGACACTCGTGGTTGCGCCTTCGGTTCGAGCCGAAGATGCGACAGTCATGAGCGCGCTGAATCTGCCACTGAAGGAGGTTTCGATGAAGGACCGGAGTGCCCCGGTGCTCTTTCCGGCCTACCTCAAACTGTCTTCACCTCCGCTGGAGGTTGGTGACGAATTCAATCAAGCCACGATTTGGCCCAAGATGGACCGATGGGCGGAGGTTTCGAAATGGGCGCAGGACAATCCCGCAATGGGCGAAGCGCTCGTGACATCGCAGTTCGCGGTCGTGCTTGGTCTTCCCTATGGAACAAATGGTCTCGACCCCGCATGGGTCAAGGCGGGGCTCTCGATTTCATTTGGAGATGGTGATGTCGATGGACGGATGGCATGCAATTATTTCAAACCGATTCGAACAATCGGTGCGTACGCAACCGCCGAGATGTATCGCCGAGGTGAAGCAGGGGAGTTCGAATCCGCGTTCACCATCGGCATCGCGTATGCCCGGCTGCTGAGGCAAGTGTGTGAGCAAGGGATGTTGGAGGAAAAGCTCTTTGGTCTTGAGGCACTCGCGGAGGCACTCTCGATTCACCGCGATTTCATGTGGACATATCTCGACCGACTCCCAGTTCCTGTGATGCAACGGGTGGCACTGAAGGAGTACTCGTTTCTCAAACCATCGGACAACGAAAAGCTTCGGCGATTGCAGATGCCAGAGGGCGATCGAATCATCGTTGCGGCGATCCTGAAACGCGCGCTCGCTGTCGCCGACGGTGGATCTGTTGATGCAGAGCAGTTTGCGACGGTGATCGGCGCGCAAGAGTCACTCGCGGGTCCGTTGCAGGCGTTTCACACGCAAGAGATGTGGAGAAGGGTCGCGCTCGTGCATGGTTCGCTCGAAGCGAGCAACGAAAAGTTGGAGAGCGTTTACGACGATTGGTGGCGCCGTTGGAAGCTTCGGCCATCTTCTCAGATTCAGCAGATGGCGACTGAGCTGTCGCGAACAAATCCCATCAAGTATGCGGTCGTGGTCTCGATGGTCCGGGATCTCGCACGTGCATTTGAGTGGCGAAATGCGGTGATCACTGAACTCAACGGAACGATTATGGCGGCTGGATTGTGCGGGTACTTCCTCGACTTCAAGAAGAGCTGGCCAAAGGATCCCGAACGTGCGCATGCGGTCTATTTTCAAAAGCGATTCGACTTCGATCCATTTAGCAAGAAGACGGCCCACATGAAGTACCGGGCGCTCTCAACCAAGCAGGCGATCGATACGCCCCTCGGCCGTGTCTGGGCGACTGGGTGCATGATCTGGGCGGTCGGCGCGAATCATGAAGACGATGGCGGCGCCACCCATTCGGTCGATGGAACAGTCGGGGATCTCGTGCTCTGGCCACCCGTTCGAGCGCTCGCTCGTGAAGAGGGACTGGTGAAATGACGGTAACGGGTGGGGTCGAACGAGTCTTGATCATTGGATCCGGACCTGCGGGTTGGACAGCTGCGATCTACGCCGCGCGTGCAAACCTATCGCCGCTTTGTGTCGTCGGTCTTCCGCGGTCAGATCCCGCGCCGGTCCTGCCAGGCGGACAATTGATGTTGACGACCGAGGTAGAGAATTACCCGGGATTTCCAGACGGAGTCACCGGTCCTGAATTGATGCACCACTTCCAGAAGCAGGCCGAGCGATTCGGTACGCGCATCTGCGATGACGATGTTGTGGAATGCAATTTCAATTCGCGTCCATTCGAGGTCACACTCGCCAGTGGCACAAAAATTCGAGCGCACAGTGTCATTCTCGCGACGGGTGCTGTCGCAAACTGGGTGGGCGCACCAAACGAACTCAGGCTCGCGCAAATGGGTGGTGGGGTGAGTGCCTGCGCGGTATGCGATGGTGCGCTACCGGTCTACCGTGGCAAGGAGCTGGCGGTGATCGGTGGCGGAGATACGGCGATGGAAGAAGCGACCTATCTGACGAAGTTTGCGTCGAAGGTGCATGTCATTCACCGGCGTGACTCATTTCGTGCGTCGAAAGTCATGCAAGATCGATTGTTCTCGCAGCCAAATGCAGTGGCACTCTGGAACAAGAAACTTGTCCAGGTGCTTGGTCAGGATCGAATCGAGGGCGTCGAACTGGAAGACACAGTGACCGGAGCCAAGTCGACACTGCTGGTGAGCGGGCTCTTCGTTGCCATCGGTCATTCGCCCGCGACGGGATTTCTTCGATCGTCCGGAATTGTCTTGGATGCGCAGGGATATGTGGCACTCGCGACACGGTCATGCGCGACGAATATCGAAGGCATTTTCGCAGCGGGAGATGTCGCCGACGCGCAGTACCGACAGGCGGTCACCGCCGCTGGCATGGGGTGCCAAGCCGCGCTTGAATGCGAACGATGGCTTGCGGCACAGGGCGTGCATTAGCAGGACGTCGGCGTGTGCGATTCGATCAGACGCTCCAGCCTCGCACTAATTCCTGGCCGTTGATTACGAGATGGTTCATGACGAAACAGGCTGCGTCACCGTGCTTCGAACGCTGAGCTCGCGCAGTTGATCGTCGCTGATAGGGCTCGGTGCTTGGATCATCAAGTCGCCACCCGACTGAGTCTTCGGGAACGCAATCACATCGCGGATGTTGTCCGTCCCGACGACGTGCATGACGAGTCGATCGAGACCGAAGGCGATTCCGCCATGTGGAGGAGCGCCATGTCGAAGCGCCGAGAGCAGGAACCCGAACTTCGACTCTGCTTCTTCGTTTGTAAGTCCGATGAGATTGAATACTCGTTGTTGAACATCCATCCGATGCATGCGGATCGATCCTCCCGCAATTTCGCTGCCATTGAGCACGAGGTCGTATCCAGCCGAAAGGCATGCGCCCGGATCGCTCTCCAAGATGCCAAATTGATCTGGATTTGGGCTCGTGAACGGATGGTGAAGCGCAACCCAGCGCTTTCCTTCATCGTCCCAGTCGAACATTGGAAAGTCGATGACCCAGAGGAAATTCCACTTGCCTTCGGGAATGAGTTTCAATTCATTTGCGACGCGCAGACGCAATTCGCCCATCGTCTTGGTCGCAACATCCCACGAATCGGCGGCAAAGAGCACCGCATCCCCAACCTGCAAATCGAGTCGAGCCTTCAACTCATCCGCGATCGGGCCGATGAATTTCGCGATTCCAGACTCAAAGCCTGCCGCTGTGTATTTGACGACGGGGACGCCACCGGCACGAAAGGTCTTGACCCATTCGCTATATGAGTCGGTCATCTTGCGCGTGAGTTTGTCCGCCCCCCCTGGGATCTTGAGGCACTTCACGACGCCTGCACGACCTGTCGCACCGCGCTTTGCGAGTGCTTGCTGGAAGACCTGGAAGTCGCACTTCGCCGCGATGTCTGAGACATCTTGGATGAAAAGGTCGAATCTTGTGTCTGGGCGATCGATTCCGTATTTTTCCATCGCGTCGATCCAGGTGATGCGTGGAAGTACGCCGACGTCGTAGGAAAAAATTTCGTTCCAGAGACCCGCGACGAAACCGCTCATCATGTCCATGATGTCGGAACGCTCGACGAAGCTCATCTCAAGATCGATCTGGCTGAATTCCGCCTGGCGATCGGCGCGCGGGTCTTCGTCACGAAGGCATCGGCAGATCTGCAGATATCGATCGCATCCAGCGACCATCAAGATCTGCTTGAAGAGCTGCGGACTCTGTGGCAAGGCATACCACTGTCCTGGGTGCAAACGGCTCGGGACGACGAAGTCGCGCGCACCTTCCGGCGTGCTCTTGATCAGGAGCGGAGTCTCGATTTCAAGAAAGCCGTGCTTGGCGAAGTAGTCCCGCGTGTACTTGGTGATCCTCGACCGCGTCTTGAGGATGCTTTGCATGCGTGGCCGACGCAAATCGATGTATCGATACTTGAGGCGGGTTTCTTCGTTGATCTTGTCCGCATCGTGCTCGTCCGGAAGAATCGGAGGCGCTTCAGCTTTGTTAAAGATTTCGAGTTCTTCGGCAACGAGTTCGACTTCGCCCGACGCGAGCTTCGGATTCGCTCCACCCGTTCGGATGCGTACCAGCCCACGGACGCCAATGACATCTTCACGGCGCAATGTTCGAGCGCCCTCGATGAGTTGAGCCATGCTCGACTCGGTGCCGAAGACAACTTGAGCGAGTCCCTCCTTGTCGCGAAGGTCGATGAAGAAAAGTCCCTTTCCCTGTTCGCGATATGTATTGACCCATCCGCAGAGTGTCACAATCTGCCCTGCATGGGATGGTCGAAGTTCGCCGCACATTTGTGTTCGCTTGAGCATGAGTTTGGTCCAATCGATTTGGGCTCGGGATGGTAGCGATACCGAGATCCGTTGCGGTGTTAGCCTCTCCTCGTGGCGGAATCGCGGCCGACAATTCTCTTCACTGCATTCGAGCCATCGGGCGACGCGCACGCCGCGCCAGTGATTCGTGCGATTCGAAGTTTGGATCCGACCGTACGAATTGTCGCCTGGGGTGGCGCTCGAATGGAGCGAGAGGGCGCCGAAATGATGGGGCGGACCGCCGACGATGGAACGATGGGGATTCCCGGCCTCGGCAAGATTCTCGCGGTGCGTCGCATCGCTGGGGAGATCGATCGATGGGCTTCAAAAAACATCGTGACCGTCCATGTTCCAGTTGATTCGCCTGCCGCGAATTTCCCGATCTGCAAGCGCATGAAGCGAAAGCAGGCGCGAGTTGTTCACCTCGTCGCTCCGC
Organism: Singulisphaera sp. GP187; assembly: GCA_945868805.1. GTDB lineage: Bacteria > Planctomycetota > Phycisphaerae > Phycisphaerales > SM1A02 > F1-60-MAGs104. The sequence continues at coordinate 33,148 of CAMBMO010000004.1, read as the reverse complement.
AAATGTGGGCTTGGGGGGAGTGGAGAATCCGAAAGTTGAGGCGGCTGACCGATCACGTGATGTGTCTCCTGCCATTCGAAGAGTCTTGGTTTCGTGATCGTGGAGTCGACGCGACATTTGTTGGACACCCCGTGATCAACGGTTCCCACGACCGAGATCGCGACGCGAGCCCCTGGACGGTTCCTGTCAGTGGTTCGCCCCGGGTTCTCTTGTTGCCGGGATCTCGCACACTCGAGGTCGATCGAAACAGCGGGCTCCTCTTGGAAGTCATTCAGGCGATTCAGCGAGACTTTCCCAAAGCGACTGCGGTGGTGGTGGCGGCGAATCCAATCGTTGCGAAGCGATTTCGTGCAGTCGTCGGCGAGCTTCCACCGGGTGTGACGATGATGACTGGCGTCATCGACGATGCGGCGAAGTGGTGCGATTTTGCGATCGCAGTTTCGGGGACTGTCACTCTGGATCTCACTCGTGCGGGGAAGCCGATGATCGGCGTCTACCGAGCGGGGAAACTGGCGTGTCTTGGTGCAAACTTCATGCTGAAGTCACCTCACCGCCTGCTTCCGAACATTCTTGCGAGGCGGCATCTTGTTCCCGAGTTTGTTCCATGGTGCGGGTCGTCAGCCCCGATCATCGAAGTGGCACTTCGAATGGCAGGAGATCAGCGTTGGAGAGCCGAGATCTCCGATGGACTCAAGCGAGTTGTCGATTCATTCGCAGGACACGAACCAGGCATTGAAGCTGCCCGAGTGATTCTGCAAGTGGCGCGACGTTCGGTGATTCCACCCTCCAACGGAACCTGAAACCCGATACGATTCGCGCAGAAGTTCTCCTGAAACTTCTCGTTCGAATGATTTGCTTACTGGAGAAACGAAAATGAAAATCGGATACCTAGCAATTCCCGTCGCGGTCGTTTGCGGATCCCTCATGACGGCAGGGCAAGTCGCTCAAGCACCAGTCGGAACACTGAAAATCGTTTCAAGCCTTCCTCGAACAGGGAGCGCCAATGCGCAAACGAACACGATCGTGAATGGAATCAGGTTGGCCATCGACGAATGTGGCGGTCAGATCGACGGTTGGAAGATTGAATACCAGGACATGGATGATGCAAGTCCCCAGCGCGGAAATTGGGATCCAACGGTCGAGGCTCAGAATGCCAACTCTGCAGCGAAGGATAAGTCTTGTGTGGCGTACATCGGCACTTTTAATTCGGGAGCCGCCAAGGTTGCGATGCCAATTCTCAATCGGGCTGGCCTCGTCATGGTGAGTCCGGCCAATACCTATCCAGGTCTGACGAAACCAGGACAGGGCGAAGCCAACGAACCTGCGGTCTATCGACCAACTGGAAAGGTGAACTATTTCCGTATCGTTCCTACGGACGATCTGCAGGGGGTGTATGCGGCAAATTGGGCGAAGGAACTCGGGGTCACCAAAGTTTTCATCTTGAACGATCGCGAGCTTTACGGGAAAGGGATTTCGGGAGTCTTTCGAAAGCAGGCGGAAAAACTGGGAATCGAAATCGTCGGATTTGAAGAAATTGACTCAAAGGCCGCGAACTATCGATCGCTCGTGACGAAAGTGAAGGCGAAAAATCCTGACTTGGTTTATTTTGCGGGGACGACTCAGACCAATGGTGGACAGATCGGGAAGGATCTTCGCTCGGGTGGCTTCGAAGGTATGTACATGGTCCCAGACGGTTGCTTCGAACGTGCGTTTATCGAAGCAGGTGGTGCGGAGAACCTCAATGGCAGGACGTATGTCACATTTGGAGGACTTCCTCCGGAAAAATTGACCGGGAAGGGAGCGGAATTCTGCAGTTCGTATCGATCAAAGTTTGGCGCTGATCCTGAGGCGTACGCGGTCTATGGATACGAAGCGGCGCGAGTCATCCTCGCAGGCATCGCCAATGCAAAGACCAAGGACCGCGCAGGAATACTCGCTGCGGTCGCCGCGACGACAGACTTCGACGGCGTCCTTGGGAAGTGGAGCTTCGATGCGGACGGTGACACTTCGAGTCAAGTGATGAGCGGTCAAATCGTTCGCGGTGGCGAGTTCGAATTTGTCAAGGTGCTTGGAAAATAGAACCGGCGGTCGCAGTCAGCCGTCGATGACGGTTTCGGACATTCCATGCTTGATCTTGACGTCTTTCTCCAGCAACTGATCACAGGCCTCTCGAATGGCATGATCATCGCGTTGATCGCCATCGGCTACACGATGGTGTACGGGATCATTGAGCTGATTAACTTCGCCCATGGCGATGTTTTCATGCTTGGCGCATTTCTCGCACTCACACTCGTTGGTGCACTGGGGATAGAAGCGTGGGGACCAAGTGGGCAGGTTGCGGGGGTGGCGGTCCTTCTCGTTGGGAGTGCGCTCTTCTGCGGCAGCCTCAATTGGTCACTCGATCGATGCGCCTATCGCTCACTTCGAAAGTCGTCCAAGTTGTCGCTTCTGGTCTCGGCAATCGGATGTTCATTCATCTGCATGAATCTTGGCCTGTTTTGGGGCGGTGTTCCGATGGAAGTCTTTGCTGGCGGAAACGCTGCTGCGGCGCCAAAGGATTTTCCCGCGCTGATTCCCCAAGTGAACTTGCTTGGCGATGGCTTTCTGCGAATCACTCCAGCGGACCTCTTGGTCTGGGCGGTGACGATTCCGCTCATGATTGGTTTGACGATCATGGTCAAGCGCACACGGCTTGGCCGAGCGATGCGGGCAGTTGCGCAAGATCCGGTCGCGGCGTCGCTGATGGGGATTCCCGTCGATCGTGTGATTGGCGCGACATTCTTTATCGGTGGCGCTCTCGGTGGATTCGCCAGCGTTGTCTATTCGCTTTACAACAACACCATTGGATTTCAGATGGGAACGCGCGCCGGCATGGACGCCTTCACTGCAGCGGTGCTCGGAGGAATCGGAAGCCTTCCAGGCGCGGTGCTCGGAGGACTGACGATTGGCTGTGTCCGTGCGATGAGTGATCAATATCTCGAACTTCGCTGGACGAACACCATCGTCTTCTGCATTCTCGTGCTGATCTTGATCTTCCGGCCAAACGGACTGCTTGGCGCGACGAGAAGGGAAAAGGTCTGACATGCGTTGGCGACCCGGTCCCATCTTCATCATTCTCGCTCTGGCGACATGCATCCCACTTCTCGACCAAATCTTGCCCGTCGAGTTGCAACTCAGCGAAGCCGTTCGCGGAGTCTTCTTGTATGCGATTCTTGCGCTCGGACTGAATGTCGTGACGGGATACGCCGGATTATTGAATCTTGGCATCGCCGCATTTATGGCAATCGGTGCGTACACATTCGGAATCCTGACATGCGAAATCTATCCATTTCAGCTGGGATTCTGGTCCGCGCTCGGACTGACGATTCCCATTGGGGCACTTGCAGGATTCATCCTAGGAGCGCCGACACTTGGATTGCGTGGTGACTATTTGGCGATCGTCACGCTCGGATTTGGCGAAATCGTGCAAGATGTCCTGAAGAACTTGGATGTGGTCACGAAGGGGACTCAGGGAATCAATCCGCTCCCCGCTCCCACGTTTGGCGGGCATGAGTGGACGGCAGATGACGAATACAAGTGGTACTACCTGCTCTTGGCGTTGCTCGTGGTCACGGTCATCGCGATCAGGAATCTTGAACGATCGCGTCTCGGGCGAGCGTGGTTCAGCATTCGCGAAGACGAAATCGCGTCGCGGTCAATGGGAATTCGAGTCGAACGCATCAAGATGATCGCGTTCGCTACTGCGGCGGCGATTGCGGCGATGGCCGGCGGGTTGTCGGCGAGCATTCTGAGTTCGACAGGGGAGCCGAGCAACTACGACTTCCAGATTTCGATCCTCGCGCTCTGCATCGTGATCGTTGGAGGAATCGGGAGCATCGCGGGGGTGCTCGTCGGAGCGCTCGTGATGGTCGGTCTCAATTCGATCGTGCTCGTGAAGGCGACTGCGTGGATGGCAGCGCACGGAATCGGATCTCAGGGCAACGTCCTTCTTTCCCCGAACAACTGGAAGTTTCTGATCTTTGGACTTGCCTTAGTGTTGGCAGTTCGCCTGAAGCCGAGCGGGCTTGTTCCTCCGCGGATTGAAAGGGCTCCCCAGTGACAGTCCTCCGCACGCGTGGCGTGACCGTTCGCTTCGGTGGGTTGGTCGCGGTGGAAAATGTCCACTTCGCGGTCGAGCCACGGCAGATTTACGCCGTCATCGGTCCAAACGGCGCGGGAAAGACAACCCTCTTCAATGCGGTCACCGGGATCTACGCGCCAAGCGAAGGGGTGGTCGAACTCAATGGACGTGAGCAGGTCGATCCGCTGACGAAGTTGATGGTGCTTCGGTTCGTGGTCGCGTTCGTTTCGATCGGGATCGGCACAGCGATCGCAGTCAACATCGAGACTCTCTGGACGGCGACGATCGTGGACCACTACACCTTCGCTCAACCCTTCCCATGGGCTCTCGCGATCGGTGAGTTCTGGTCGACGCTGTGGAACATGCCGAGAACGGACAGCTTGATACCACTCGTCCTCGGCGGTGCGGTTGGATGCGCCGCGGCCTTTGTGAGCTGGTGGCGCGGACGGCGCGCGCCGGATCACATCGCTCGGTCGGGGGTCGCGCGGACATTTCAAAACATCCGACTTTTCAACGAACTAAGCCTCGTCCAGAATGTGCTCGTTGGAATGGATCACCGAATGAGAGCTGGATTTCTGAGCGCTCTCTTTCGACTTCCAAGATTTTTCTCCGAGCGGCGGAAGTTTCATGCCGAGGCAGGCCAATTGCTCGAATTTGTTGGGCTCGGGTCGAGGGCGGACAACGCAGCTGGGAGCCTCCCCTATGGTCTGCGACGGAGATTGGAGATTGCGCGCGCGCTTGCGGGGAAACCGACGATGATCCTGCTCGATGAACCTGCGGCGGGAATGAACCCTTCAGAGGTCGTCGATCTCATGGCGCTCATTCGCAGGGTGCGAGACGCCGGGACGACCGTGGTGCTGATTGAGCACCACATGCGACTCGTGATGGGAGTTTCCGATCGAATTTTGGTGCTGCAATACGGGAAGCAGATTGCGGAAGGCACTCCAGCCGAGATTCGATCGAATCCAAAATGCGTCGAGGCGTACCTGGGATCGGAGGACCACGGATGAGCGAGTCGCTCCTCGAAGTCTCCAATCTCCACGCGAGCTACGGATCGATCGAAGTCTTGCGTGGGGTCTCGTTGCACGTCGTCGAGGGCGAAGTGGTCTCGGTCATCGGATCCAACGGAGCGGGCAAGAGCACAACGCTGATGTCCATCAGTCAGGTTCTCGTGCCACGACGAGGCGAAGTTCGGTTCGCTGGTGAATCGCTCCTTGGATTACGACCAGACCAAGTGATCCAACGCGGTCTCGTGCAAGTTCCCGAAGGGCGTCGTGTTTTCGCGCGGATGACCGTTCTTGAGAATTTGAGCATGGGGGCGTACCTGCGAACCAATCCTGCCGATGTCACTCGGGACCTCAAGCGGGTGTATGACCTCTTCCCATTGCTCGGTGAGCGCGGGAGCCAGTCGGCTGGAACACTTTCGGGCGGCGAACAGCAAATGCTCGCGATCGGGCGCGCGCTTATGAGTCGTCCACGGCTCCTGATGATGGACGAACCATCGATGGGTATCGCGCCGATACTCGTGAGTCGGATCTTCGCCGCGATTCGCCAGCTCAACAGTGATGGGTTGACGGTCCTGCTCGTCGAGCAAAACGCGCGTGCGGCTCTCGGACTCTCCAAGCGTGGTTATGTCCTTGAAACTGGTTCGGTCGGATTCGAGGGACCATCAGCTGATCTTCTCAACGATCCCCGGATTCGGAGCGCGTACCTCGGCGATTAAGTGTCGGTCGATGCGGTCGCGACGAGCTCGTGAGCCGTTGCCGTGGTAGATGCCGGGGTAACGAAAGCGAGAAATCCGCAATAGCTCCTTACCACTCGTCAGTTGCGGTGAGATGAACTTCCGGCTGGTTGCGTCGTATGTCGAGATCTGAAAGTTCATCTGGTCTCTCGTCGAAGGCCACCCGATCAACCGAGAAAAAGCCCTCGAAACTCCACTGGGGCATCTTCGCTTCGACATGGTCATTCACGAGTCGTTCCATTTCTGAAAGGCTTCCGGCTGTCGCCCAGATCGTGATGTACGCCCCCTTGCCCCGTCGATCTTGCCGCACTGCAAGGACGATGGCGTGCCACAAGACCATCCCCAATCGTCGTCCGCTTTCGTCGACATTCACTTCTGGATCGACATCCAATTCGAGTCCCCACGCTTCGCGAAGTTGCAGGAGAATTTCGTCGAGGTCGGGACTCTGATCATCCTCGGTTCGAAGCACCTCGCGCAATTGGGAGGGCGGTTCTGGCGAGTGGTCGAGATCGTGAGGCCACGTTTCGAGGACTTCGCGGAGTCCGTGTCGAGAGAGCATCCGTTCAACTTCACGTCGCATACTGATTGGGACATTGATCAGGAGTCCCTTCCATGTATCGAGAAAAATCTCGACGAACGGTTGTTCGGCATTTGCGCCAGCACCGATCGATCCATCTTCCAGAAGGAGTGGCTCAAAGCGCTTCCAGATCTTGAGGAAGTCGTCCGTTGGGATCATCTCAGACCCCAGATAGGTGTCGAGCGCGCGGTAGGCATCGCGAGAGCCGATCTCGACGATTGGAATCACTTCTTCGGGCAAAAACTCGAATGCCTCGCGTATGACCGCACTGAGGCGATCATGAGAGATGACGATGTGAAATGCGTATGTGTCAGGGTCGCCATCTTCACCGGGCGTGTATTCGAGCGTGTATCCCTGCTTCGGCGCTGGAAGCGAGATCGGTTCGATTCCGAGAGGAAACTGGTAGCCCTCCACTTCGGATCGCTTCAGGTCATGTCGTAGTTCATATTCACGCATGCGACGAATACTAGGGGAGCGACCCCTCCAAAAAAACCCCTCGTTCGTGGGCGCAAGAAATGGCGTGAACGAGCCATGTCCACTCTGCGCAGAGGTACGGGATGCGATTCTCATCGTGAAGCACCCGTATCGAGCGATGCAAAGACTCTGCGAGGTTGGATTGCCAGACTCCATCGCCTCGATCGCAGAAGTACGACCTGCATCCAGTTGGGCGGTGTTCATGGATAGAACAAAGCGTGCCGTCGAGATACGCGCATGCGCCGCATTCGCGCGCTCTGTTGGTCTGCGCCGTAGAGAGATTCCGTTGCGTGCTTCGCCAAACCCACGCAGCTTCGAGTCCAGTCACTGCCAGAAGATGACCGTGGGTCTTGAATTGACAGCACCGACCTGAGGCGAGGCAGACTGGTCGATTCACATCGACAACTTCCAGCGCATGGTGGTGAAGCGCGCTCAGCGCGCCATGGATGGATGGCTTGGCGGCGGACTCCCACCAGAGCCGAATCGACTCGTCGTCAGGGGGCTCGCTCGGAACAAAGGGGTTCACTTGGATCGACGGTCTCCAACGATTGACCCGCTCGTCGCAATGTCGAGCGGAAACTTGACACAGGAATGGCTAGTACGGAGCCGCATGATTGTCGGCATGATCGCGATCCCGAAGAATGCGAATCTGATCGACTGGAATCAATGTGCCCTTGTCCATTCCAGGGCAAGGAGTCCGTGACTTCGCCTCAAGCCACGCCCGAGGGGAAGCCAGGTTCTCCGGCCAAAATGGCCATGTTCGGCACTGAGTCGGTCGCGCCATGTACACGCCACATAACGCCTTGCCTGGTTGGGTCGTGCGATCAAGAAAAACACAATCGAAGCCGTGCTGGGTCTCCCGTTCATTCAGCGAGCGACGATCCGCGATCACCCGTGTGTAGCGCGTGGCGAATTCCTCATCGCTCAACCCGAGCGCAACTGCCATCGCATGCCCCTCGTCGGGGGTGTACCAGACCGCGCCAGGGCCGCCCGTGCAGCAATTGCCACACTGCGAACATGCAAAACGAAGTCCGTCCTTGTACCACGGTTGGGGCGAGGATTGGTCGTTCGCGTTGTTCATTCAAGGCGACCGAATTCGTGTGACATCGTCCGAAGAAAGAAACTCACTCCTCGCCGAGAGCTGATCCAACCGATCCATCGGCAGGGGAATCAAGCGTCTCGGTCGTTCCCGAGGCAACCTGTTCCTTCTGCGCATGAGCCGAAAGATCCTTCAGTGTCGGCGCCGAACCAAGTCTGTCCGCTCCCAGCGCTTCGGCGGCGAACGCTGCTGCTGCCAACTCGGCCGCCTCGCCGAATTCCTCGGCGTCGTGCTCGATGAGTTGTTTGATGACGAGATTGGTGTATGGCTCGAAACCTGTTCCTGCGGGGATCAGATGGCCGAGCAACACATTCTCCTTCAATCCAACGAGCGTATCGACCGCACCCTTCAGCGCGGCCTCGGTCAACACCTTGGTCGTTTCTTGGAAGCTTGCTCCCGAGAGGAAACTCTCGGATTGCAACGATGCCTTCGTGATGCCGAGGAGCAGTGTTCGAGCACGCGCCGCCTTTGGCTTTCGTGTCTTGGCGATCGCCTTGCCCGCAAGTTCCGCTTCAGCGTTCGCTTGTTTGACTTCGTCCTTCGGGACGAGCGTCCCTTTGACGAGAGTCGTTGCGCCCGCATCTTCGATCTTGTACATAGTCGCCAGCGTTTCGTTGAGTCCGCGGAAGACATAGCGTTCCACAACATCGTTTGGAAGCAACGAGGTGTCGCCGATATCAACGACCTTCACCTTGCTGAGCATTTGGCGCAAGACCACTTCGATGTGCTTGTCAGAAATCGGCACGCCTTGAGCGCGATAGACATTCTGCACCTCGGTCAACATGTACTGATACAACTCGTCCTCGCCCTTGATGCCGAGGATTTCGGATGGAGTGAGCGCGCCTTCTGTGAGCGCATCGCCCGCCTCGACATTGTCGCCCGAGTGAACGAGGAGTCTCTTGCCCTGCAAGACGTAGTGGTCTTCAGCGAGTTCTTCTTTGGCGCCTTCCGCATGAATTCGGATCGTCATCTTTCCACGGCGTTCGTTGGGAAGGAGTTCGACGCGACCAGAGATGCGTGCGAGCACCGCAGGATCGCGAGGAATTCGAGCCTCGAAGATTTCGGTGACGCGCGGGAGTCCTCCCACGATGTCGGCGGATCGCGCAGTTCCCTTGGGGTTGAACGCGATTCGCTGGCCAGCCTCAATGACCTGTCCATCCTTCACTTCGATGTGCACCTTCGCCGAAAGATGGTGGACGTCAAGCACATCGCCAGCGTCGTCTTCGACGGTCAGCCGAGGATGCTTCTCGCCCTTGTGCTCGATGACGACCATCTCGTCTTTATTGAGCTTTCGCTCGATGCGCACGGTTTCGCCTTCAAGAATGTCGCGGAATCGGATCTTTCCGCTTCGTTCAGCGAGTGTCGGGGCGACGTGGACGTCCCATTCGAGAACCGGATGACCCTTCTTCACTTGCTCGCCTGGCGCAGCCAATAGAAGCGCGCCGTAGGGGACCTTATATTTTTCGAGTTCGCGACCCTTCGCGTCGATCACTCGAACCTCTCCTGTTTTTCGAAGAGCGATTCGGTAGGGGACAGCCGTTGCGGTGACGGTGACTTCGCCACAGTCGACGTACTCGATTGTTCCTGGCTGCGTGACCTTCCACTGATTTTCAGTCGTCGCACTCACAGCGATTCCACCCGTGTGGAATGTGCGCATGGTCAACTGAGTTCCTGGTTCTCCAATGGACTGAGCGGCGATGATTCCCACCGCCAATCCTTCTTCGACCAGTTTTCCGGTGGACATATCCATGCCGTAGCAAGTCGCGCACACTCCGCGCGCGGTTTGGCAGGTGAGAGGGCTGCGTACGTACACAGTCTTCACGCCGAACTCTTCGATCTGACGAGCTTTCTCGACAGTGATGATCTCGTCTTTCTTGACGATTGTCCGATCTGTTCGCGGATCGACAAGGTTGTCGCAACTCGTTCGCCCCTTGATGACATCTCGCAGCGGGACATCAACTTCTTCGCCCTTGTAGACAGCTGCCTTCGCAATTCCTCGAGTCTGTCGACAGTCGTGTTCAATGACGACCACCGATTGGGCGACATCGCAGAGCTTTCGAGTGAGGTAACCCGAATCGGCGGTCTTGAGAGCGGTGTCGGAAAGTCCCTTACGCGCGCCGTGGGTCGAAGAGAAGTATTCGAGGACCGAGAGACCTTCTCGGAAGTTCGATTTGATCGGCGTTTCCATGATTTCGCCGCTCGGCTTCGCCATCTGCCCTCGCATACCAGCGAGCTGCTGCATCTGGGTCTTGTTGCCTCGTGCACCCGAATCCATGAAGAGATAAACGGGATTGAGATACCGCGCTGTTGGACTCGCAGCCGATGGGAGACCTGGGACGTTTCCAGCGACCGCCTTCGTTCCGGCGACTTGGCTCTTCCGATCAGTCTTGAGCGCTTCGAGCACCATGGCCGAGAGGCCGTCGCGACACTTCGACCAGGCATCCATGACGCGATTGCGTCTTTCATCGTCGGTGGTGTTTCCGTCGTCGTAGTCTTTCCGTGCCTGATCGACTTTGCGCTGGGTATCAGAAATGAGCCGTTCCTTGTGCTCAGGGATGTGCAGGTCAGTGATGCCGAACGAAAGTCCGCTGGTCGTACTGGCCTTGAAGCCGGTTTCCTTCAACGCGTCCAGCAACTCGATTGTCGTGGCCTTGCCGCACCGCGCAAATGTGTCGTCGATCACCCGTGCCGCGCCCTTTTTGCTGAGCGCGCAGTTGTAGAAGGGCAATCCAGTCGCGAGAATCTCGGAGAAGACAACCCGACCGACCGTTGTGCGAATGCGCCGATGAGCTGGTGTCGCAACCGGAGAATCGCTCACGCCGTTGACGACCTCAGTGAAGCGGTCGAGTCGAACATCGGCCCACTCATGCACGCCGATCTTGCCGAGTTGATACGCCAACACGACTTCGGTCACACTTCCGAAAATCGGGGTCTTGGAGCGCTTCCCTGGTGTCGCCACCGGAGGATCGATCGGAGCTGCGGTAAGGAAGTAGACACCCATGACGATGTCCTGTGATGGACTCACGATTGGGTTACCGTTCGCGGGGCTGAAAATGTTGTGAGTGCTCATCATGAGCACCTGCGCTTCGACTTGCGCTTCGAGCGACAGCGGCAAGTGCACCGCCATCTGATCGCCGTCAAAGTCGGCGTTGTACGCCGCGCAAACGAGTGGATGCACTTTGATCGCATTTCCTTCGACGAGCACGGGCTCAAACGCCTGAATACCCATTCGATGGAGTGTCGGAGCGCGGTTGAGTAGAACGGGGTGGTTCTTGGTCACCTGTTCAAGGATGTCCCAGACCTCTGGAGCCCGACGTTCCAACATGCGCTTGGCGCTCTTGATAGTGTCTGCGAGTCCGTGTTCCTTGAGCTTTCGGATGATGAATGGTTGGAACAATTCGAGTGCGATCTTCTTCGGAAGTCCGCACTGCCAAAGCTTGAGTTCGGGACCTACGACGATGACGGATCGAGCGGAATAATCGACTCGCTTGCCGAGCAAGTTCTCGCGGAATCGTCCTTGCTTGCCCTTGATCATGTCCGTGATGGACTTCAGCGGGCGATTGCTTGATCCGAGGACGGGTCGACGGCAACGACCGTTGTCGAACAACGCGTCGACAGCCTGTTGCAACATGCGCTTCTCGTTGCGGATGATGACTTCGGGTGCATTGAGATCCATGAGCTTCTTCAATCGATTGTTTCGATTGATGATGCGTCGATAGAGATCGTTGAGATCGCTCGTCGCGAAGTTGCCGCTTTGGAGAAGGACGAGTGGTCGCAGTTGTGGTGGGATTACCGGAATGACGTCCAACACCATCCACTGGGGCTCATTTGCGGAACCGCGAATCTGTTCGACCAACTTGAGGCGCTTGGAGAGGTCTTTTGCTTTCTGCTTGCTCTTGGTATCGCTGAGTTCCTGGCGAATCTCGATGGAGATCTGGTGAAGATCGAGCATGTCGGGGGAGAGCAGTTCTCGGATCGCTTCCGCACCCATCATCGCGGTGAACTTGCCGCCGTGCTTGCCAACCATCTCTCGATACTCGTCGTCGGTCAAAACTTGCTTGAAATCAAGATCGGTGGATCCTGGATCGGTGACGACGTAATCCTGAAAGTAGACAACCTTTTCGATGTCGCCGGTTCGCATTCCGAGGAGGGTCCCGAGCCGACTCGGGAGTGCCTTGAAGAACCAGATGTGAACGGCAGGGGCTGCGAGGTTGATGTGCCCCATGCGCTTGCGACGCACGCGCGAGTGGGTGACCTTGACACCGCATCGATCGCAGATGATTCCCTTGTACTTCGTTCCTTTGTACTTGCCGCACGCGCATTCGTAATCGCGTTCTGGTCCGAAGATCCGCTCGCAAAACAAACCGTCGCGCTCGGGGCGATAGGTGCGATAGTTGATCGTCTCTGGTTTCTTGACTTCGCCAAAGCTCCAGCTTCGGATGTCGTTGGGGCTCGCAAGTTGAATGCGAACCGCTCCGTAGTCATTGACCCGATCGAAAACGCTTTCTGCCATGCTGTTCATAGTGGATCTTTCAAAAAGGAATCGTCATTCGAGGCCCATCGAGCAAGTCACAAACCTGACAACAAAACCGATCACCATCCCGATCGTTCACCGAGCTCAGAGAACTGGTGCGGCTGCTTCTCCGCCGACCTTTTCCAGTTGGATGTTCAGACACAAACCCTTGATTTCTTGGCACAACACATCGAACACCACCGGCATTCCGGCTTGGAGTGTGTTGTCGCCCTTCACCATCGATTCGTAGATCTTCTGGCGACCTTCCGTGTCGTCGCTCTTGACTGTGAGAAGTTCCTGTAGCACATACGCAGCGCCGTAAGCTTCGAGTGCCCACACTTCCATCTCGCCGAATCGCTGACCGCCTGTGCGCGCTTTTCCGCCGAGTGGTTGCTGGGTAATGAGGCTGTACGGGCCGGTCGACCGAGCGTGAATCTTGTCGTCGACCAAGTGATGAAGCTTGAGGAGGTACATATACCCAACCGATGTGCGCTGATTGAACGCCTCGCCCGTGCGACCATCGTAGAGTTGGACCTTTCCGTCTTCCGGCATCAACGCAAGCAACTCATCGGGACGACCTGGATTGACTCCACTCTTCTCGAATGAAGCCACGCGTTCGTTGACATGGGTGTTTGCTTCGCGAATGGCGTCGAAGATTTCAGACTCCTTCGCGCCGTCGAAGACCGGGGTGATGGCTTGGAATCCAAGCACGCGCGCCGCCCACCCAAGATGGGTTTCAAGAATCTGACCGACATTCATTCGACTTGGCACGCCGAGCGGATTCAACAGGACTTCTACTGGCGTACCGTCTTCCATGAATGGCATGTCCGCTTCGGGCACGATTCGGGCGATAACGCCCTTGTTGCCGTGCCGTCCGGCCATCTTGTCGCCGACCGAGAGTTGGCGCTTCGTCGCGAGGTAGACCTTGACCATCTCAAGGACACCCGAAGGCAACTCGTCGCCACGTCGCATGTGGGTGACACGACGATCTTTTTCACGAAGCAGTTTCTGGATTCGAGGCCAGAACTGGCTCTGGGTTACGAGAGCCTGCTCGCGGGACTCCTTCGAGCCCTTGATCCACTTCTCGCTGAATCCTTCGATCTGTTCGAGGATGACATCGGGAATGTCGCTGGCGCCGATCTTCTGACGGGTCGAAGGATCGACCATTTCGGTTCCGGTGACCCGATTGATCTCGCTCGCCATCTGACGGAAAAGCTGAATCGCCTTTGCGTCCATCGATTGCTCGAACGTCGAGATTTGCTTCTTCAATTGGCGCTTCTGATCGTCCGTCTGGTGCTGCCGACGACTGAAACTCTTCGTTCCGATGACCACGCCTTCGGTACCAGCGGGGACATCGAGCGAGTCGTTCTTCACATCTTCGCCGGCTCTTCCGAAGATCGCATGAAGCAACTTCTCTTCGGGCGAGAGTTCGCTCTTCGACTTCGGGCTGACCTTTCCGACGAGGATGTCGCCGGGGCCAACGCGAGCTCCAACGCGAATCACGCCGTGCTCGTCCAAGTTCCGAAGCATGCTCTCCGAGACATTCGGGATATCCGCGGTGAACTCCTGACGGCCGAGTTTCGTCTCGCGCACTTCGACGTCAAACGACTCGATGTGGATGGAAGTAAATGTGTCGTCCTTAACAAGTCGCTCGCTGATCACGATTGCGTCTTCAAAGTTGTATCCGTCGAAGGTGTTGAATGCGACGAGAACATTCTTTCCAATCGCGAGTTCACCCTGCTTGGTGCTCGCGCCGTCTGCGAGGATTTCACCGGCCTTCACTCGTTGTTTGACTTGAACGATCGGCTTCTGGTTCTGGCAGGTCTTTTCGTTCAACCCGACGAATTTTCGCAGGATGTATTCGTCGGCATTGTCGACGATTATGCGCTCCGCATCCACGAATGTGACGGTTCCTGCTCGTTCCGCACGAACAATCATTCCACTTGATTTCCCGACAACTTTCTCCATACCTGTCGAGACGAGTGGGGGATCGACCTTGACCAGTGGCACCGCTTGGCGCTGCATGTTGGATCCCATGAGCGCACGATTTGCATCGTCATGTTCAAGGAACGGAATGAGCGCAGCAGAAACGCCAACCGTTTGTTTCGGACTGATGTCGACAAACTGCACTTCGACCGCGTCCGCGGTGACCAACTCGCCGCCTCTGCGCACAATGACGAGGTCTTCGATGACCTTGCCTGCGTCGTTGAGAGTTTCGCTAGGCGCGAGAACGCTCTTGATTTCCTCGTCTGCGCGAAGGCGAATGGTCTTGCCGGTCGCCTTTCGACCAGAGATCTCGCGATACGGCGTCAGGAGAAACCCATAATCGTCGACTTCCGAATAGATCCCCAAGCTCGCAATCAGACCGATGTTTGCGCCTTCGGGTGTTTCGATCGGGCAGATACGGCCGTAATGGGAGATGTGCACGTCTCGAACTTCAAAGCCAGCGCGCTTGCGATTGAGACCGCCTGGCCCGAGAGCCGAAAGTCGCCGTTCGTGAACAAGCATCGAGAGCGGATTTGTCTGATCAACCACCTGCGACAATTCGCTGCGTCCGAAGAAGAACTCGATCGCACTGGAGATGGACTTCGAATTGACGAGGTCAGCGATCTTGTACGAAGTGTCTGCCGGATCCTTGACGCTCATACGCTCCTGAACTGTCCTCTTCAATTTGAGGAAGCCCTTGCGCATTTCTTCCGTTGCGAGCTCGTCGAGTGTTCGCAAACGTCGATTTCCCAAGTGATCGATATCGTCGATGTGGGCGCGTGACCTGCGATTTGGATCCGCTGGTCTGCGAAGTTCGATCATGTAGCGGATCACGGCGAGGAAGTCTTCCGCGCGCAAGTGCTGAGCGGACTCGCCGACTTGCTTGTACTGAGGATCATCCGCAAACTTTCGATTGACGCGGAAACGTCCGACGCGCCCGAGGCGGTATCGGTTCGTATCGAGGAACTTCTCGCTGAACAGATCTCGCGCCTTCTCGGTCTGCGGCGGATTGCCAGGACGGAGTCGTGCGTACAACTTGAGAAGCGACGCTTCGTATTCGGTCGCCTCGGCGAGGAAGTCTAATTTCTCCTCAGCAAGCGTGTTGAGAATCAGTGGATCGCCAGGGTTGCAAATGGCGCGGACGGACTTCAGCGGACTCGCCTGGATCATTGCGACCTTGTCACCGAACGGCACGCCAATTCTGCAGAGTTCTTCGCCGGTGTCCTGATCGATGATGAGTTCCGCCGAGTAGTGCTCTGGTCGGAGTTTCTCGACGCGGATTTCTTCGACGTCGTAGAAGAGCTCAAGAATCTTTTCGGTGCTCGAGAACTTTTCGTCCATCGCTCTCAGGAATGTCGTCGCAGCCAATTTGGTGGACTGGTCGATTCGCATCGCCAGAACATCTTTTTTCGTGACTTCCAGTTCGATCCAAGAACCACGCTCAGGGATGATGCGCGCACTGTGCAGGGGGCGATCTCCCAAGCTTGACGCGATCGAAAAGTCAACGCCTGGGGAGCGGTGGAGCTGACTCACGATGACTCGCTCGGAACCATTGACGACAAATTCGCCTCCACCAAGCAGAATGGGAATGTCGCCGAGATAGATGTCCTCTTCAAGAACATCCGTTGATCCCTCGCGCTTCAGACGCATCTTTACCCGCCATGGATATCCGTAGGTCAATCGAAGTTCGCGACACTCCATCTCTGTGTGCTGCGGTTCGCCGAACGAATACGAGACGTATTCTAATTTCATCAGCCCGTCGTAGCTCTCGATAGGAAAGACTTCGCGCAGGAGGGACTGAAGTCCCATGTGTTCCTTGCGGGACTCATGCGCGACATCTTTCTGCAGATACCGGTCGTATGCGTCCTGTTGGACCCGAGTCAGATTTGGAACGGGGATCGCGTCGCCGCGCTTCGAATAGTCACGGACGTTTCTCGTGGTCATAGTCACCTCTGAAAGTTCTCGTTCCAACCCATTGCGCCCTCACGAACGACCGATACGATTCGAGACACGACTCTTCGCGATGTGATTCGCTTGAGTCGTTGTTTCGTGAGTTTCCAAACAGAATCTGGGGCGCGCGCCAAGTCCCGAAGGGTAGCAACCCACTGCCGAAAGGCGCAAGGGGGCCGTGGTGATTTTCATTAAATTTTTGGAATTTGTTCTCTCGACTTCACAATTGGCACTGCGGACGCAAAAACAGCCCCGCCGAGTGGCGGGGCCGTTGACTGTCATTGGTTCCTCCGTGGAGGAACGCAGTAGTTGAAGCGTTTGATCCGATCGGGGCGTTAAGCCCACAGACGGGATCGCGGACGATCACTTCAGAGTGACTTTGCCGCCTGCTGCCTCGAGAGCAGCCTTCAGCTTGTCTGCGTCTTCCTTGGAGATGTTCTCCTTGATCGCCTTTGGTGCGGCATCGACGAGATCTTTGGCTTCCTTCAGTCCAAGTCCGGTCGCTTCGCGAACGACCTTGATGACATTGATCTTGGTTGCACCAGAATTCTCGAGGATCACCGTGAATTCGGACTGCTCGACGACGGCTGGAGCTCCTCCACCTGCGTCGCCTGCGGCCATCATGACGGCTCCGCCTGCAGCTGGTTCAATTCCGTACTTGTCCTTCATGTATTCGGCCAAATCGACCGCTTCCTTGAGGGTGAGCGATGCGATGGAATCACCCATCGACGAGATTTTCGCTTCAAAGGTTTTTGCGTCTGACATTTCGAAACTCCTTCACAATATGGCTCTCCATAGGCGACGCCACGAGGCGTCATTTCATCCCCGAGGGGACCAGTGGAGTGCGGTTCTAAAGAATCAGTTGGACCGAGCCGAGATGGATTCACCTTTCTCGAGTCGGGTTTGAATTTCCTTGACAACGCCGAGCAGGCGCGATCCGGGCGCGACCACCGTGCCAACGAGCTTTCGGGCAGGGGAGAGCACCAATGTAATGAGTTGCGATTGAGCCTCTTCTCGGGTCGGGAACTTGCTGAGTCGTTCGACTCCTTCCGCTCCATCAAACCAGGATCCATCGAGGCACGCTCCCATGAGTGCGAGCTTGTCGTTGGTCTTGGCGGTTTTGACGAGTTCACGGGCAATCGTCACGACGCTGGTCTTTCCATAGACCAGGGCTCGCGGACCTTTCAGTCCAGGCGCGAGGGCTTCGAGTGGAGTGCCGACGAACGCGCGCTTCGCAAGTGTGTTCTTCACAACTGTCACGCGCACTTCGCTCGTGCGCATCTGCGCGCGGAGCAACGTATTCGTCTTCGCCGGCATGCCACGAATCTCTATCAGGACCGCTCCCTCGACATCGAGGAATCGTTTCTTGTACTCGGCGACGATCATGTTCTTGATTGGTTTGCTCATTGGGTATGTGCCTCTCGAATCTTGCGGACTTAGACCGCGATCTGAACCCCAGGACTCATGGTCGCACTCACGACGCACTTGCGAATGTAAGTGCCCTTTGACGACGCTGGCTTTGCCTTCTGGATCAACGCGATGAAATGATCAAGGTTCGCAACGAGATCCTCGTCCTTGAACGACATCTTTCCGATGATGCAGTGGACATTTCCACCATCGTCGTTTCGATACTCGACTTTGCCAGCGACATATTCGCGAACGGCGGTCGCGACATCAGGCGTGACCGTTCCCGCTTTCGGAGATGGCATCAATCCCTTTGGACCGAGCACCTTTCCGAGACGGCTGACGATGCGCATCATGTCGGGACTTGCGACCGCAACTTCAAAGTCCATCCACCCACCTTCAATTTTTGCGACGAGATCCTCGGCTCCGACTTCCGTCGCTCCGGCAGCCTTCGCCGCAGCTGCCTTGTCGCTGTTGCAGAAGCAGATGACTCGCGCTGTCTTTCCCACGCCCTTGGGGAAAGAAATTGCTCCTCGAAGTGCTTGATCTGCGACCTTGGGGTCGATGCCCAAGTGCACTACGACATTGATGGTTTGGTCGAACTTCGTCGCCTTGTAGGTGCGGAGAGTTTTGATCGCATCGGCAGGTGATTGTGCGGTTGTGACAAGCGCACCCTGATTTGCACGAACCCGTTTGCTGTGACCGATGATCTTTGGTTCTTTGATTGCCATGGGAATTATGCCTCCACCGTCACACCCATCGAACGGGCGGTTCCTGCGATGACTCGCATTGCTGCTTCAAGACTTCCTGCGTTGAGATCCTTCATTTTCTCCTCCGCGATCTTCTTCAACTGTGACTGTGAGAGCTTGCCGACCTTCTCGGTGTTGGGCTTTCCAGAACCCTTCTCGATTTTCAACGCCGTCGCGATCAGCACGGAAGAGGGTGAACTCTTGATTTCAAGATCAAATGTTCGATCTGCGTACACAGTGACGATGCACCCGACGACGCGACCATTGAACTCGCGCGTGGCGTCATTGAATTTCGAAATGAACTGGCCAGGGTTGACACCATTGGCGCCGAGCACCGGGCCGAGTGGAGGTGCGGGCGTCGCCTTGCCACCGGGGGCAAGAATCTTGAATTGTTTGGTTATTTTCTTTGCCATGTTCTTGAACCTCCTACCTGAACTGCCCCGACGAGGGGCGGTGCCGATTCAAGCCACTGGTGAGGCAAGATCGGGCGGATTCAAGTAGTTCGTGCGGTTGATCGTGAAGAGCGCAGAAGGATAGCAATGATTCTTCGGTTCTGCAACCCCCAGCGACATGGACTGAGAGGGGGTGGTGCGATCCACCCGACCGTGACTCTATCTATAGGATTGCGAGATGGAAATTCCAAAGTGAGGATCCAGGATGTCAAATGACTTCCTTGCCGAGATGACCTGGCGCGGTTTATTGCACCAGACGACTTCGGAATTGCTCCACGGGCACCTCACGAACCCAGGTCGTCTTGCATATTGCGGATTTGATCCAACAAGCGACAGTTTGACCGTTGGGAATCTCCTCCCCATCACAGTCCTTGCACGGTGGCAGCACGCCGGTCATCGACCGCTGGTCCTGATGGGTGGCGCGACTGGACTGATCGGGGATCCAAGTGGAAAGAGCAGCGAGCGACAGCTCATTGGGACCGAACAGGTGCGACACAATATTGACTGCCAACGTCCGATCTTCGCGCGCGTGCTCGATTTTTCAGGAGCCCATGCCGCAACGATTGTCGACAATGCAGACTGGCTCTTAAAATTGGGATTTGTCGAAGTTCTTCGTGATATCGGCAAGCACTTCTCCGTGAATCAGATGGTCGCGCGCGATTCTGTCGCAAGCAGGTTGACAGAGCGCGAGCAGGGAATCTCGTACACCGAATTCAGCTACATGATTCTGCAGGCGTACGATTTTCTCCATCTTTACCGAACCACCGGCTGCACGGTGCAGCTTGGTGGAGCGGATCAATGGGGAAACATCTGTTCGGGAATCGACTTGATCCGACGGATTGCTGAGGAACAGGCGTACGGAATCACGAATCAGTTGGTCACGAAGTCCGATGGCACAAAGATTGGCAAATCGGAACGTGGAGCGATCTACCTCAACGCCGACCGAACAAGTCCATATCGATTCCATCAGTACTGGCTGAATGCATCGGATGCGGATGCGTTGAAGTTTCTCGGTTGGTTCACCTTTCTGACCCGCGCCCGCATCGAAGAGATCTCGCACGGCCATACTTCCGATCCAGGAGCCCGATTGGCGCAAAAATCGCTCGCGGACGAGATCACAACAATGGTGCACGGGGCGAGCGAAGCAAGGCGCGCCTCGGTCTGTGCGAACGCGCTCTTCGGCGGCGACATTCGCGAACTGGACGAGCGTTCAGCGATCGAAGTCGCGGCCGACCTTCCTGGACCGCGCATGAACAAAGCTGCACTTGAAGGAGAGGGCAAGCTTGTACTCGAGTTCCTCATCGACGCCGGGCTCGCCGCGAGCAAGCGCGAAGCGAGAGAGTTTCTCGAATCCGGCGCCGTTCAGGTGAACGGCGAGCGGATGGCGATCGAAAGCCGGGTTACTGGATCATCGCTCCTTCATGGAAGCTTCGCGTTCATCCGCCGAGGCAAGCGGAACTGGGCAGTCGCAGAGTTCACGATGTGATTTGCGGTACCATTGCGAAAATGGCAGGGACCGCCGGCACATACGAACTTGGTCGATTCTCCGGTGAATGCGCAAGCTCGCGCACGCCGATCTTTCCTCGGCAAGAATTCATAGCGGCGTTGGTGGATGGGTTGGACGACGAGGGGCATCCTGTGCTACGCCGTCTCGATTTCGCAAGTGACATCTGGCAGAGCGGTGTTCGTCCCGATGGACTTGTCTCGTTCTGGAAGTCGGTCGCGCCTGAACCTGGTGAAAAGCGACAGATGTTTGTCGATGATGAGACATTGCTCGAGATGGTTCAACGCACGAGCGAAGAGAGCGATGTTCGACGAAGGGCATTTCGGTGGATCCTCGCCCTCGTCCTTCTGCGAAGGAAAGCACTGAAACTTGTCGACGGGATCATTCACGAGGGCGAGAATGAGTTCTGGGCCTTTCGCCCGCGGGGTGCCGATCCGTCGTCGGAACCCTTTCGGATCCAGAATCCGCGGATTCGCGAGGAAGAGTTGCGTGAACTCGCCGATCAACTCGGCGACATCATTCGCGCAGACGCATGACCGACGCGCGATCGATCTCGATTCAGTTCGGGGTCGCAGTCGCGATCCTTTGTTCGGTTGGTTGCCCTCCGAAGGTCACTCGAATTCCGCAACCAGTCGGGTCAATTCCAACGGCGATGGACTTTGTCGTCGCGCAGCAACGGAGGGTGCAGGCGGTCCCTTCGCTTTCGTTGCGGGGTCATGCCGAGTTGCAGTGGCGAGACGAGAAGGGGCGACACTTCGATGATGGCGACTTCGATCTCGTGGTGAGACCCCCATCGGATCTGAGCTTGAGGGTTGGAAAGCTTGGCGAGAAATTTCTTTGGGTTGGTGCGGGAGGTGGTCATTCGTGGATCGTGCTCCCACGAGAGTCGCCCTCCCGTGCGGTTATTCGAGATTGGAACGAGTCGGAATCATCGCATGAGATGTCGATGGGAATCGGAGTCACAGGTCTCGACGGTGTGATCGAGCCACGGCGGCTCATCGAAGCATTGGGACTTGCAAATGTCACGGAGGGAGACATATCGGCGATTGGCTGGGACGAGATTCGTGGAGCGTGGTGCTTCACGCTGCTGAATCGCCGTGCGTACGCGCGTGGCGAAACTCTGCTTCCTATCGGATGCGAGTGGCTGAATTTAGAAATGAGAGTCGTTGGAAGTTGCACGCTCGACAATTTCGAGTGGATTCGAGGAACGTGGCCGATTGGTTCGCCGCCGAGCTCAGTGCAAGCGCTCGTCCCGACACGAATTCGATTCGCGCTCTGGTCACAGGGTCGTCGCGAGTTGGATGAGGAGCCTGGTGGCGAGATCAAACTCTCCGCACAGGAACCATCCTTTGGAGGTGACAGAATCCGCCCTCAACTCTTCAACTGGGACGATGTCAAGGCGGCGCTCCGGCCCGAAGTGATCGAGGAGTCTCAGGAATGAAATTTGGATCTCGCTTTGCCTCTGTATCGATCATTCTGGTGCTCAGTGCGACAGCGCTCGTGCAGGGGACACCATGTTTAACCGAAAGTTTGCCCGAAAGTTTGCCCGAAAGTTTGCCCGAAAGCGATTCTGAACAAGGTCCAAAGCTCCTGTGTGCGAGCTCTGGCACTCATCTCTGGGTCGCGGTCCGATCGGGGACGGGTTGCCAGATCATTCACCATGCGCCCGACATGGACGGCTCATTCTGCCGAGTTGCCACAACGCTTCCCGCCATCCCATCCGACCTCGCGGCGAGGGAGAACCAATTGGCGATCGTCATGTCGCCGGACCCTCAGTCGAAGAGCAGCGCGGTATTCATGCTTTCAGCTCACCGCAATCCCGCAACCGGCATCTATTTCTACGAGCCGCTCGGGCGACTCGATGTCCTTGCGAGCATTCCGTCCTCGGATCGGATTGAGCAAGTGGTGCTGGGATCGAACGGTCCCATTGCTCTTGATGGTGGCGATCGACCAAAGCTTGTGAAAGCGGAACAATTGGGATGGGTCGATCTCGCACCTCCGATGCCGATGGGCGTTGATGCAGTCCTTGCACCGTGGTCAAGTCAAACCAGTCTGGCGTTGTGGTCGATCGTCTGGGTTGATGGCGAGGATCTTATGAATGCGGGAATCAGTGCGACGCTCTCGCAGGGCACCGTGTGGTCGGCTGGCGATTGGGCATTGGAGCGCTGGATCGGAGCTGGAGCAAACTTTGAGATGGCGATCGGCGGTACTCAGCGACCAGCAATACTGACGCGCGATGGTGGAGGTGCTTTCGGAATTGCATACCCGACTTCAAATGGGGTCAGACAACTTTCGACGATTCACATTCCGAACGCGACGTGGTCGATCGTCGGATTGGGAGAAGGATTCGAAATCGTGTGGAGCGACGATGTCGGCCAGGTTTATCTCTCATCAGTCGATGGATTGACTGGCGAGAGTGCACCTGCAAGACTCCTCGGCGCCCAGCCGACAACGACTGGTGACTGGATTCACCTTCCACTCCTGGGCGTCGTGACCATCGGAATGTTGTTGGCAGGATTCATTGTTCGACCACCGATTCAGCCACCGACACCGATGCCCGGCGGTTGGGAAGTGCTCGCAATGGTCCGCCGTGCGAGCGCGCTCGCCATTGACATGATCCCTGGCGCGATTTTCGCGCTCTGGATTACCGGAGCGCATGTTGACGAATTGCTCGCGATGCCATCTTGGACCCCCGATCTCGAAACGGCTGCCCCCGCATCGATCATGCTTGGATTCACCGGGCTCTGGTCGCTTGCATTCGAGGTCTCGATACGAGCGACCCCAGGAAAGTTTCTGGTTGGTGGCAGAGTGATCCGCGCTCCTGAAGGTGGAAGTGATCTGCGCGCGGGATGGCGCCGAACATTCGTGCGAGCGCTCTTGAAGATCGTCGTCCTCTTCGCTCCCGCGCTCGGGTTCCTCGCATTCGTGCATCCACTCCAGCAGGGACTTCCCGAGACTCTCTCCAAGACGGTCATCGCTCGCCGTCATTGACAGCGAGGGTCACCGCGAACAGTCGCCCAAATCACTTGGCTGCGACTTGGGCTGAAATCTGCGGCGCATGCCAGCCGCCGGGAGGCAGGAGCCAGTCATTGCCGATCTCAGGACCCCAGGTTGCGACGGCGTAATCGCTCGCTGGGACAACATCGTCCAAAACAGGATCGACGATGCGCCAGCATTCGTCGACGCTGTCTTCGCGGGCAAAGAGAGTCCCATCGCCGCGGAGCGCGTCGCCGAGCAGTCGTTCATAGGGCGTCATTTCGTCGGACTGCTGGTCGATTGCAAGCAATTCCATCCGCTCTCCAACCATGCGTTCTCCGTCGACCTTGATCTCGGCATTCAGCCCGATTTCGATACGTGGATTCAGCTGAAAGCGCAGAAAATTTCGACTTGGAGGGAGTGGTTCATTGAAAACCACTTGCGGCGGACGGTGGAACTCGACACGTACTTCCGTCGCTGAGGATGGCATGTTTTTGCCCGCACGCAAGTAGATCGGCACGCCAGACCAGCGCCAATTGTCGATCTGCAATCGAATCGCCGCGTATGTTTCGGTCGTCGACTTTGGCTTGACCCCGGGCTCTTGAAGAAATCCGTGGAACTGTCCCCGAACGATGTCGGTCGGCTTGAGTGCTCGAATGGCTCGGAACAGTTTGACTTGTTCGTCTCGCGTTCGTTCCGTGTCTTCCCAATTCGGAGCTTCCATGCAGAGGAACCCGACGACCTGCATCAGATGATTCTGAATCACATCGCGAAGAGCACCCGTCGCGTCGTAGAAGCTTCCCCGACCTTCCACCCCGAATGACTCGGCCATCGTGATTTGAATCTGGCGAACATAGTGCCGATTCCAGACTGGCTCGAGAAACGCATTCGCGAATCGAAAGTACAGAATGTTCTGAACAGCTTCCTTCCCGAGGTAGTGGTCAATTCGGAAAATCGACGATTCGTCGAAGACTGCGTGCAGGAGCGCGTTGAGTGCAGTCGCGGTCGCTCGGTTGTGGCCGAAGGGCTTTTCGACGACGACGCGAGCGCCCTTTGCGCATCCCGAAGTTCCGAGATGCGAAGAGACGGGCCCGAACAACGACGGGGGAATCGCAAGGTAGTGAAGCGGGTGTTGCGCATCGCCGAGTTGTTTGCGAACAGCCGTGAATGTGGCAGGATCTGCATAATCGCCGTCGACATAGCGCAGGAGCTCGCACATCTTTGCAAACGAAGGTTCATCGACGCCGCCACCAAACTTCTCGATGCCGTCGCGTGCGCGAGCCTTAACTTGCTCGAGCGTCATTCCGCTCTTTGCGACGCCGACGATAGGAACATTCAGCACACCACGTCGAACGAGAGCCTGAAGCGCTGCAAATGTCTTCTTATGTGCGAGGTCTCCGGTCGCTCCAAAGAAAACCATCGCATCGGCCGGTAAGTGATTGGCCATCGTTCATCCACCCTTCTGGTCTTTGGGCTTCTCAAGATGGCCACCGAATCCCATGCGCATGGCGGAGCACACTTTGTTTGCGAAGTCTGCTTGTCCACGGCTCTCAAATCGATCCATCAATGCTGCACTGAGCACATGGACTGGAACTCCCTCCTCGACCGCAGCGAGGATGGTCCAACGACCCTCCCCCGAATCCGAGACTCTTCCGTGGTAAGTCGAAAGGTCCTTGTCGCTCGCAAAAGCTTCTGCCGTGAGATCTAAGAGCCAGGAAGCAATCACGCTTCCCCGGCGCCAAACTTCGGTGACTTCAGGCAGGTCGAATTGGTACATGAAATCGGATGGATCCCGAAGTGGAGTTGTTTCGGCGTCGATTTCGCGCGCATGCATTCCCGCATCCGCATGACGAAGGATGTTCAATCCTTCTGCGTATGCCGCCATGATTCCGTATTCGATTCCGTTATGAACCATTTTGACAAAGTGCCCTGCGCCAGAAGGACCACAGTGGAGATATCCCTGATCTGCGGTGCCGGACGAATTCCTTCCCGGAGTTGGTGGGGCGCTTGCTTTCCCTGGCGCGAGCGCGGAGAAAATCGGATCGAGGCGACCGACGACCTGCTTGTCGCCGCCGATCATTTGGGAATAGCCACGCTCCAGACCCCAGACTCCGCCGGAGGTTCCGCAGTCGACGTAATGCATCTTTTTTGCGGCAAGGACTTTCGATCGTCGGATGTCGTCCTTGTAGTAAGAATTCCCGCCGTCGATGATCGCGTCATCGGCCGAAAGCAGGGGCAAGAGTTCGGCGATCGACTGGTCGACATACGCGGCCGGAATCATGAGCCAGACATGTCGAGGACCATTGAGCTTCTTGACGAGATCCGGCAGTCCAGTCGCTCCAACCGCGCCCGCCTTCACGAGCTCCGCGATCGCATCAGTGCTCCGGTCATAGACCACAACTTGGTGTCCTGCCTTCAAGAGACGCAGTGTCATGTTTGCGCCCATACGTCCGAGTCCAATCATTCCTAGCTGCATTTGATTCGCTCCTGTGAGTGGTGGTCGAGTTGGAAAGTGTGGAATAGTACCGACTGCTTCGTAAAGTCGCGGAACATGCCCTGCTATGCTTGCATGTTCGTAGTGAATCGCCTCGACCTCGGATGACCTAGAGACCCAATGGAGCAGTGATTGGCACGAAAGGAACGAAAGAAGATCGGTGAAATACTGATCGAGGCCGGCGTCGCGACGCATGCGAAGGTCGAAGAAGCAGTCGCGACGGCGAAGAGTTCCCGCAAGCGCACCGGCGAGGTGTTAGTCGAGATGGATGTGTGCACGGACGAGGATGTCGCACGGGCTTTGGGGAGGCAATTCGGCTTGGAATTCGTCAATCTGGATCGACCAGACGGCGCGAACCGTGTCAACAAGAAGCTCCTCGCCGACGATGTGATCAAGAAGTACCTGATCCTTCCACTCGATGAGAAGGTCGGGAACACGATGAAGATCCTAATCCACGACCCAATGGATCTTGACGCGCTCACGGCGTTGCAATTCAGACTGAGTTGTCAATTCGAGAAGTTCATCACGAGTCGAACGCAGTTGCGCGACTATGTTGAAGGGGGAAAATCGACGAAGAGCCTCTTGAACAAGAACGACATCGTCACCGCGTCGGTCACTCGAACCCACGACCGGACGAAGGACAGCAGTCAGGATCGGTCGAGCCAGGACAAGTCTCAAGATGCATCGATCGACCGGGAGCAGTTGCAGAAGATCGATGAGGGCGCGCTCAAGATCGTCGATCGCATGATTATTAAAGCCGTGACCAATCGAGCCAGCGATATCCACATCGAGCCCATGAAGCAGGATGTGCGCCTGCGATTTCGGATCGACGGTTCGTGCATCGACATCACGCCGCCGATTCCCAAGAAATTGCAGAGCTCGGTGATTGCGCGCGTCAAGTTGATGGCAGGAATTAACATTTCGGAGCGACGAATCCCCCAGGACGGACGCATCAAATTTTCGGTGGAAGGATCAGCGATCGACTTCCGAGTCAGCTCGTGCCCGGCGATTTGGGGCGAGAGCATCGTGATGAGAATTCTGCGTCCAGAATCAGCGCGAATTGGTTTGCTGAACCTGGGGCTTCAGCAGGACACGCTTGATCTTTTTAATAAGGTGATCCGCCGGCCCAATGGAATTTTTCTCGTCACCGGACCGACGGGTTCAGGAAAGACGACGACGCTTTATTCGGCGCTCAACGATCTCAACCGACCAGACAAGAAGATCATTACTGCTGAAGATCCAGTTGAATTCTCGTTCAAGGGGATCAATCAAGTTCAGGTTCGTGAGCAGATCGGTCTGACATTTCCAATCATCCTGAGGTCGATGCTCCGGCAGGCGCCGAATGTGATTCTCGTCGGTGAAATTAGAGATCGCGAGGTCGCTGACATTGCCATTCAGGCAGCGTTAACGGGGCACTTGGTTTTTTCGACGCTCCATACAAACGACGCGCCGAGCGCAATCACGCGACTCGTCGACATGGGTGTGAAACCATTTTTGGTCGCGAGCTCGATTCAAGCCGTCCTCGCGCAGCGGCTCGCGCGCATCCTCTGTTCGGAGTGCAAGGTGAGGGACGAGAATCCCGATGTAAGCTGGCTTCGTATGGCAGGGATCACGGCCGAAGAGGCATCGCGCGCCACCCTCATGAAGCCGGTCGGATGCGAAAAATGCTCGCATACCGGCTACCACGGTCGCCGCGGGGTCTACGAGATGATGGTGATGAATTCGGAGATTCGTGATCTCGCATTCCAACGAGCGACCGTCGCGAAGATCCGTGGCGCCGCGGTGCGCGCGGGCATGCGAACGCTTTTGGGCGACGGCAAAATCAAGGTGTTGAACGGGATGACAACAGCCGACGAAGTGGCGAAATTTGCACAATCGGACCTCTCCTCATGATGCGCGAGTGCCACTTACAGTTCGCCGTCGATTGTGATACTTTGACTGATTCAGTTCTGGATCCAAGGAGCGTGCCCAATGTCATCCGGTGAAGCGAGTCCAACAACCAGTGCCCCAAAAGACATCGAAAGCACGATGCAGATCGATCGACTTCTCGACACGGTTGTGCGGCAGGGGGCTTCCGACCTTCATATCACCATTGGACGCCCGCCCACGCTTCGCCTTCATGGAAGATTGCGATCGCTTGCTACGAAAGTGCTTGGTCCCGAGGACACGATGTCCTTGATGAAGCAGATCACGCCAGAGCGAAATCAGCAGGAACTTCAGGAAAACGGTGGATCGGACTTTGGTATCGCCTTTGGAACAGCCGCTCGCTTTCGTTGTTCGATTTTCAAGCAACGTGGAGCGGTTTCGATGGTGATGCGACAGATTCCAAATCGACTGATGACCTTTGCGGAGATCGGTCTTCCGGATATTTGTCTCGAACTGATTCGCCGCCCACGAGGACTCTTCCTCGTGACGGGTCCGACCGGGAGCGGAAAGTCAACATCGCTGGCGACGATGATCGACATCATCAATGACACGCTCGAACGGCACATCGTGACCGTGGAGGATCCGATCGAGTTTTATCACTACCACAAGAAGTCGGTCGTGAATCAGCGCGAAGTTGGCGCAGATGTCCCGAGCTTCACGGAAGCACTCAAACGCGTTCTCCGTATGGACCCCGATGTCGTGCTCGTCGGTGAAATGCGAGACCTTGAAACGATCGAGGCGGCGATTCGAGCCGCAGAGACCGGCCACTTGGTCTTCGGAACTCTCCACACCACTGGCGCATCCGGAACGATCAATCGAATCATTGACGCCTTCCCGACGAATCAGCAAGAGCAAATCCGAGTTCAATTGTCGGTCAGTTTGATCGCGGTGCTGAGCCAAGTACTCCTCGTCCGTGCTGACAGACCTGGGCGACTGGCGGGGTACGAGTTCTTGATGGTGACCCCCGCAATTTCCAACTTGATTCGCGAGAACAAGACCTTCCGAATCGACTCGGCGATTCAGACCGGGAAGCGATTCAGTATGCAGTTGCTTGACGACCATCTTTGGGCGATGTACTCGCGTGGTCAAATCACCGCGGAAGAGATGATCGACAAGGGAAAGAACCCCGGAGCGCTTCGCGATAAGGTCCACGGTGCGGGCGGCAAGGTTGGGCGAGCCGAATGGGACGAACGAGACGACACCGTAGGGTAGAGGTCCGTCGGTTGGGCATCGCGGATTGTGGAAATCGACTTCGATAACTAGAAGTCATAACAATGAACTGCATTATTGCTTCTAAAACGATGTGGATGCCGTATTATCCATCGTGACCCTATGCCTGAGATGATGACCGAACTCGACCCGTCCGAACTCAAGAACCGCAAGATCGGAAGGATTCTCACCAAATTGGGTCGAGTCTCGCGCGAGCAAGTGCACTCCGCGCTCGAGGCGCGGGCGTCCGACCCAGCGAAGTCGAAGATGAAACTCGGCGAGTTCATGATCGAACTCGGAATGATTTCGGCAGACGATGTTGCGGTTGCACTCGCGGGGCAGAGGGGGTTTCGTTACAAGCGACTGGGTGGGCTCGTGATCCCGCAGGAGACTCTCCGTGCGATCACCTCCGAGGCGGCAAATGTCATGCGGGTGGTGCCTCTCGAAATCGATCCGAAAGCGAAGACGATCATGATCGCGATCGGGTCCGCCGCCAATTTTCAGGCGGTCGACAATCTCCGGATGAATATGTTCGCGGGCTACGAAATCACGGTGGTGGTTTCGCCAGTCGCCGATATCGATGAAGTCATTCGACGAGAGTATTCGCGCAAGACTGATGCGGGCGAACTTTTTTCCGAAGTCAACCGATCAGAGGCTGTCAAAAATCTTCAAGGGCGCGGAGATTCGATCGATGTCGCCTCGCTCGAAGATGCCGGAAGTGACAACGCGGTCGTTCGACTCGTGACAAATATGCTCGCGCAGGCGATCGCCAACGGCGCTTCGGACATTCATCTTGAACCCTTCGACGATGAATTCAAGATGCGATATCGAATCGACGGCGTGCTCTACGAGATGAAGACTCAACCGAAGGAAATCGCGATGGCGATTGTGAGTCGGGTCAAGATTCTCGCGAAGTTGGATATCGCGGAGCGTCGTCTTCCGCAGGACGGTCGAATCAGCTACCAGTTGTCGGCGGATCGAGACCCGATCGACCTTCGAGTCGCGGTGCTCCCGACGATGTACGGCGAATCGGTGGTGCTGAGAGTCTTGGACAAGTCCGCAGTTCAGCTTGAGCTCGATCGAATTGGATTACGCGAGGACGAGTTGGCGACGATGAAGCTTGTCATCAATAAGCCCAACGGGATCATTCTGGTGACTGGTCCCACTGGCTCGGGGAAGACGACGACTTTGTATGCGGCACTTCGCGAGCTGAATCAGATTGACACCAAGATCCTGACGGCAGAGGACCCGGTTGAATACGACATCCACGGTTTGATCCAGTGCCAAGTGAACACCGATCAGGAATTGACCTTCGCGCGACTGCTGAGGTCATTTCTTCGGCAGGATCCGGACATCATTCTGGTAGGTGAGATTCGAGACCTCGAGACGGCGCAGATCTCTATTCAGGCGAGTCTCACCGGACACTTGGTTTTTGCCACGCTTCACACGAATGATGCGCCGAGCTCGATCCTTCGACTCCTCGACCTTGGGGTTGAGTCGTTCTTACTCACCGCAACCATTGAGGCGATCGTCGCGCAACGCCTCGTGCGGCGGATCTGCACGAAATGCAAGGAGGAGTTCGTCCCTTCCGAGGAGCACTTGATGGAGCTCAGCCTTCGCACAAGCGATGTCCAAGGGAGACGGCTCTTCCGAGGACGTGGCTGTGACGGGTGTACGAAGTCTGGCTACAAGGGACGAATGGCCATCTTCGAAATTATGATTATGGACGACGAGCTCCGCGAGCTCGTCATGCAACAGGCTTCCACAGCGATTCTGCAGACTGAGTCCCGAAAGCGCGGGATGCGCACGTTGCGCGAGTCCGGACTGCTGGCGCTGTATGAGGGTCAGACGACAATCGACGAAATCGTTCGCGAAACGATTTCGGCCGCGGAGTAATTTATGGCGACCTATTCGTACGAGGCGGCCAATACGGCCGGAAAGACACAGAAGGGAACCGTCGAGGCTGCTTCGAGCGAGGAAGCAGTCCGAAAAATCCGAACTCAAGGTCTCTTCCCTACGGCGGTTCGCGAGCAAAAAGAAGCCGCCAAGAAGCAGGCTGCAGCAAAGCAGAAGGGCAAGAAGAAAAAGAAGGGGATGACCATCACGATCGGCGGAGTCAGCACCAAGGCTTTGACACTGTTCACTCGTCAGATGTCGACACTGCAAGATGCAGGTCTCCCCTTGTTGAGGTCGCTCCAGATTTTGGAAGATCAGCAAAAGCCCGGGAAGCTCAAGAATGTTCTCGGCGATGTGTGCGAATCGATCAGTGGTGGATCTTCGCTCTCCGAGGCATTCGCCCATCATCCTCGGGTCTTCTCGCGCCTCTATGTGAAGATGGTGGCGGCAGGCGAAGTCGGTGGAGTGCTCGATGTCGTGATGCAACGGCTTTCGGAGTTCATGGAGAAGGCGCAGCGACTGAAGCGCCGAATCATCGGAGCGATGATCTATCCAGCGGTCGTCATCTTTATCGCCGCCGCGATCGTGACAGGCATCATGTACTTCGTCATTCCGAAGTTCCAGGAAATCTTTGCCGACTTCGATGTCGCCTTGCCTGCGCTGACGATCTGGCTGATCGGTGCGAGTCGCTGGGTGGCGGGACAGCAACCCGACCAAAAGGTGCCGGGCGCGCTCTGGATCATCGCGTCGCCGTTCCTGATCTTCTTCTTCTTCAAGTTGGTGCGAATGACCAAGTTCGGAAGAGCAGTCACCGATGTGATTCGTTTGAAAATTCCAGTGATCGGAGGGTTGATCAAAAAGACGGCGATCGCCCGATTTACGCGCACGCTCGGAACGCTGATCGCCGCGGGTGTGCCGATCCTGGAGGCCGTGCTCATCACGCGCGACACGTCTGGAAATTATGTCTTCGAGAAGGCGCTCACAAAGGTGCACGATTCGATTCGCGAGGGCGAGACGTTTGCCAAACCGCTCCGTGAGAGTCGGGTTTGCGACGCAATCGTTGTGAACATGATCGATGTCGGTGAGGAGACCGGAGATCTTGACGCAATGCTCATGAAGATCGCTGACAACTACGAGGAAGAAGTCGATGTCGCGGTTGCGAGTCTTCTCTCGTTGCTCGAACCGTTCATGGTGGTGATCTTGGGAGGAATCGTCGGGACGATCGTTCTTGCTCTTTTCCTTCCGCTTGTCGCCATGATCGAGAGTGTCTCGGGTGGTGGGGGGAAATAGGCGACGCACATGCAGGCACGACGCGCATTCACCATCATCGAACTTCTTGTCGTCGTCGGCATCATCGTGACGCTGGTCGGGTTGCTGATCGTCGCAGTTTCGCGATCGGCCAAAGCTTCACAGGAGGCGAGTACTCGGAGTTTGATGGCAACCGTCTCGCGCGGTCTCACGCAGTTTCGAACCGACCTTGGCTATCTACCCCCCGTGCTGGGCTACCCGAGTTCGGGGCCATCCTCCGAGGGAACGGTTGGTTACTTGCGTGATCTCGTACTGCCACCATCGTCCAGTGCCTCACCATCGTCACAGCAAGTCGCCGTGTTACAGAACTATTACTCGATGACTTCGATGATCGAGTATCTGCTCGGACCCGGCGGCCGAGATCAAGATGGTTTTGGGGCGGTTGGAATTCCGTTGGGTGGAACCGCTGGGATGAAGGAGATGCCACCAGTCGGAATCCGGAGTCCGCTGAAGGACGGTGTGTGGGGCGCCTACTCGAATCCGCGAACAGGGAGCACTGGCGCACTCGGCAATTTTTCGCGGCGGAATCTCCCGCAGGGAAACGCCGCAAATACCTCACCGAGTCCCAATGTCTCAGGCAGATCGCTTGGACCATATCTCGAGCTCAAGGATGGATCGCTTCTGGGTGCGATTGTCGGGAGCGATTCATCAGGTCTTCCAATCGTCGCGCGCGCGGGTGACAACAATTGGCGCTCCGATGCTCCGAAGGTTCTCCTCGACTATTACGGGCAACCGATTCGGTACTACCGACGGGGATATTCCGACGGTGA